>JANNBN010000146.1:0-30406 GCA_031385545.1 Acidimicrobiia bacterium
AGACCTGCGACGACAACCACGTTGAACGTGAACCCCAACAAGTGCAGTGCAGTCGTTGCAGCGGCGAACGAGACGAGCAAGCTCGCCAGTGCGACCAACGCCTTCTTCCATCGCAACAGCAGCAGGACGAGGCCGACTGCCACCAACAATGTTCCGGCCACGAGAGACCTGAGGAGGTGAGAAGTGGAGCGGTTCAAGTAGTCCGTCGGGCGGAAGATGGTCGAGTCCAAATCGAGTCCGACCAGACCGGGGCGCAACGTTGTCAACACTTGTTCGATTTCGTGTGCCACCGTTGCGGTGTCGGCGTTCGGCAGTTTTTCGACGACGATCAGGAACTGTCCGTCGTTCCCAACCACTGCGTCGCCTATCAACGGCTGATGGTCCTCGACCACCGTCGCAACGTCGCCAAGGGTCAATGGAACACCGACGGTATCGTCGATCGCGATCGTCGCCAGATCCTTCGGCTCGATGACTGGCAAGTTGTGTTGAATACCGAGGCGTTGGTTGGCCGTGTCGATGAAACCGCCGGTTCCAGGGGTTGATGCTTCGAGAAAGGTGAGAGGCGACACCCAAAGGGCATTGCCCGTCGAACTCACGACCTGCTCGATCGAGACTTGCTTCTCCCGTAGCCGTGCCGGGTCTACCAATACCTGTAACTGCCGTTCGCGTTGACCCCAGATCGCTACGTTCGAAACGCCGGACACCGCCAGGAGACGGGGCCGTATCGTGAACCGCGCGAGGACACCTATCTGTATCGGTGTGAGGGTCTTCGACGAGAGAGCAATCATCGCGGTACGACTCTGCGAGGCCTGAGGCTGAAGCATCTGCGGCGGGCGTGACACGTTCGGCAGACCGGCCGCCTGACTGATCCGCTCCTGCACGACTTGCCGTGCTCGGTACATGGGCGTTCCCTGGTCGAAAACCATTTCGATGTAGGAGAGGCCTGGCACGGATCTCGAGCGAATGGTGTCCAGCCATGGAAGACCATCGAGGAGATCCTGCTCTATCGGAACGGTAACAAGCTGTTCAACTTCTTCGGCAGACAGTCCCAACGCGTCCGTTTGCACAACAACGCGTGGTGGATCGAACTCGGGCAACGTCTCTGTCTTGGCGTTCTGCATCTGCACAGCGCCAAATGCGACAAGAGCGACCGCGATCGCGATGACGGCCCGATTGGCCTTTAAACTCCAAGCAATGATCCGTCTCATTCCGAGGTTCCTTTCTGTCGTTAGCTAGTAGCTGAGGGTGATTGGTTTGTCCTGTGTAAGCGAGTGATGCCTTCAACGGAAGGTGGGAATTCAAAGGCGCGCAAACAACGCCACCTTGGTGCGATCCAAGGCTGGGTAACAGTGCGGCTTTTTGCGGCGGAGTGGCAGGCCTCTCAGCGAGGATTCAGCAGTGGTTTTGTAACCTCGAAACAATCGCTCTCGCTCGTCGGACATCTCACCTCAGAACAAGCGTCGTCAAACCAACTCGTGCAAAGCGACCTCGGCGACCTCGTCGGGATCGAATGGACGAATGTTTGGCGATGTGCGGCGAGCGTACAGATGCATCAGAATAAAGTCAAATAGTCCGTGAACACGAAGAAGCCTCCCCAGGTTACTTGCGCATGATCGTAAAGGTTAGAAATATAATGAACCTCCAAGCAGCGAAGAAAACTCGTGACGGACTAGCCTCTGGGTTTGCCGTAAGTCGTAAATTGGGCTCCGATGAGAAGAGAGCGTGAACATGAAACAGGTCGGTAGTCGTTACGGAATTGCGAAGGTGCCTCTCGTGCTGTCGACCCTGCTTCTAGTTGTCGGGTCGCTGGCGGCGTGTGGCGGCAAGTCCGACAGCAGCGGAACTGAGTCGGCAGCGGTGGATTCGCCTCTCGGCCTCGATGAAGCAACCACATCGCTCATGCAGACCCGCGTCGAGGAACTGGTCAAGACGTGTATGAGGAGTGCCGGATTCGAGTACATACCGGTCGATCCGAATGCCACGAAGGCTGCGATCACCGGAACGAGCGGTCTGACAGATGAAGAATTCCGTCGACAGTTCGGCTACGGGATCAGTACTGTCTTTGAAAAGATCGTCGAGATCAGCCAGTCCTCGAAGTCGGCGGATCCGAATGTGACGTATCGGAGTGGTCTCGACCCCGCCGGACAGCAAGCGTTCGACATTGCTCTGACTGGCGGAGCGGCGGATGTATCGGTCTCCGGTGCCGTGGAAGCTGCGAAGGCCGGCGACCTCGGCGGTCTTGGCGGCTGTGTCGAAGAAGCGACAACTGCCGTTTTTGGCGGAGCCAATGTGGTGTCAGCGTTGGCGAAGATCGAGGAACTCGACTCCCGCGCCGAAGCCGACGAGCGGCTCATCAAAGCCCGCGCTGATTGGTCGAACTGCATGCGCAAGCAGGGGTTCGAGTATTCTGAACCGAACGCCGTCGACGTGGGAATCGTCGAAAAGCTCGCCGTAATAGTCGGTCCTGCTGCCGCGAAATCGATGGGTGAAGACGCACGATTCAGTCCGCTGGTGTTCGGCGCGAGCGTTCTTCCTGCATACGACAAAGCTGCCCTGGCGCAGTTGCAGGCCGAAGAGATCGCAACGGCACAGGCCGACCTTGATTGCGAGGAGAAGTACGTTGTCGATGTGGAAGACAAGGTGAAGGCCGAGTACGTCAAGCAGTTCGCACAGGAGAATGCAGTGCTCTTGTCCAAAGCACAGGCCGAATTGGAAAAGCGTAAGTGAAGCGATCGGTCGTGGCAGGTGGTATGGCTCTCGTTGTCACTGCTTCCACCGGTGCCGGATGGCTCGCTGCGTCTCGGGTGAAGTCGCCGGCCAAGTTGGCAGCTGAGGCCGCCCCTCCAGACGCTTCGCTCATCACGTACCCGGTGGAAAGGCGTGTCCTCAGCTCAGATTTGATCGTTCGAGGGACGATGCGTTATAGCGATCCGATTGCGGTCGTACTGGCGCCATCGGCTTTGCGTCCGCCGCCAGTTCTGGTCAGTCAGGCCCCGGTGAAAGGAGCGACGCTTAATGAAGGCGACGTTGCAATGGTCGTGTCGGGCAGACCCGTTTTTGCGTTGAAAGGGCTAAAGCCTGGATTTCGTGACCTCGGTCCCGGCGCGGTCGGTGCTGACGTGCAGCAGTTGGAGGACTTCCTGCAACGTACGGGCTTTGACCCCGGAACCGTTGACGATCACTACGACGGCGCGACAGCAGCGGCGGTGTTGGCCTGGTACACCAAGGCCGGCTATCAAGCGTTCGGACCGAATGACCAACAACGAGCCATGCTGCGTCTGGCCGAGTCTGCACTCAGCGCAGCCACCGATCGCCTGCTCCTGGCCAAACAGGCAGAGTTCCTCAATCGCTCGGGTGGGAAGCCTGTCGATGTCATTGACGCGAAGGCGGCTATAGAAACCGCGAAGGCGAGTGCGGTTACTGCACGAAACGCAGCAGAGCGAGACGCAGACCGGGGCCAGGCCGATCTTGCTCTCAAGGAAGCCGAACTCGTGAATAAGCGTGCTGATCTGTCCACAAAGCAGGCGGCGGTAGAAGCAGCCAGCAATCTCCTCGACGAGGCGCGCCGACGTGATGCGCTCGTTGCGTCGGGCGTCAACGTGGCGACGGGGGTCAACGTGACGCCCGCGCAGCTTGCGTTGTTACAAGAAGGCCTCGGCGAGGCCGTCGCTGCTGTTGGCGCCGCTGAGTCTGACGTGACCGCTTCCGAGGCGGTAGCCGGCAGCGTACGCGGTGCGGGAGAGGCATCCGTCGCGGAAGCACGCGCCAAGCTCCAAGGCGCTTCGGTGTACTCGCTGGATGGCCTCACAGCGCAAGATCTCAACAACATTCAGGCAGCCATCAAGAATGCCCAGGCTGCGCTCGTGCTCGCGGAAGCGGTCGCGGGTCGGGACAACGCCGTCGCTGCCGCCGACGTAAACACCAAGAGGGCGCTTCTTGGCACGGCGAGATCACGGGTCTCGCAGGCACAACAACGGATCGAGAACGCGAAAGCGGGGGTGGACCCGGTGACCGGTCTGCCACTCTCGACTGCAGGTGACCGCGCCAACAGCCAAGCGGCCCTGAAACAAGCTGAACTTGGCCTTCGTCAGGCGCAGGCTGCTCTTGCCCCGGTAGACGGGTTGCTAGCGGCAGCGCAAAATGACGTCGACACGGTCCGACGTCTGAACGCACTCGCTTCGACAGCAAATCAACAGGCGATTTCCGATGCAGAACTGCGAGTCGGTTCGGCGAAGGCCCGACTTGTGGCGCTTGGTCGCCCCGGTGTCGGTTCCAATACGCTCAGCGAAGCGGTCAGAGTCGCTGCTGCCGAGGTCGCCCGTTTGAAGGCTGACCTCGTGAAAAACTCGGGCGCGATCGGCATTCAGGTACCGGCGAATGAACTTGTCTTCTTTCCCACTCTGCCGCTTCGAATCGACGATACGAAAATCAAGCGTGGTGATCCGGCGACGGCCGAAGTCATGACCGTGAGCGGGTCCAGACTCGCTGTCGACGCTGCGCTCCTCACAACGGAAGCGACGCTCACGCGAGTCGGAGCCCTCGCCACAATCGAAGCACCGGAGTACGCCTACAGCAGCAGAGGGACGATCACGTTTCTTGCTGACAAGCCAGGTTTGCGTGGTACCGACGCACAGCACATCGCCATCGAGGTAACCCCCGAAGACAGCTCGACGCAGTTGATCGGAGCCTCGGTCCGGATCACGATTCCGACGAGGACGACCAACGGCGAGGCATTGATCGTTCCCGTGAGCGCGTTATCGGTTCGAGCGACAGGAAGCACGCAGCTGCAGATTGAAGTTTCGCCCGGCAACGTCCGAACCGTCATCGTGACCGCCGGGCTATCGGCTCAAGGTTTCGTGGAGATTGTCCCTGTCAACGGCTCGGTAAAGGTCGGCGATCGGGTCGTGATCGGTTCCGATGGCCCGACGACAAGTGACCCCCTTGCTCCGGACCCGAGCTCGCCGACCATTTCCACAGTTGACTCGGTCGAGCCCAAGCCCTCGACGTCGGCTGATCAGACTTCTGCATCGACCGCGCCTGTGACTCCCTAGTCGTGGCAACGTCTCCCGAGGGGTCTGAAGAGCCGAGCGCCCACGGCGCCAAACCCTCCCAGGAGCGGCGCGCACTTCTTGAGCTCATCGATGTCAGCAAAGTGTTTCCGACGACGCCGCCGGTGAACGCCCTGTCCGATGTGAACGTGCGAATCTTGGCGGGTCAGTATGTCGCTATCGAAGGCCAGTCGGGCTCCGGGAAGTCAACACTGCTGAACGTCTTGGGGTGCCTCGATCGCCACACCAGCGGCACGTATCTCTTTGACGGAATAGATACGTCGGAGCTCGACGATTCTGAGCGTGCGGAGCTTCGTGGTAACCGCATCGGGTTTGTGTTCCAGGCCTTTCACCTTCTTGCTCATCGAACCGTTCTCGAGAACGTCATGCTTGGTGAGTTGTACCTCGCCAATCCCAGGTCGGAGCGTAAGAAGGAAGCTCTGAAGTGCCTCGACCAGGTTGGCATGAACCATCGGACATCGTTCTTGCCGACGCGTCTCTCAGGCGGGGAAAGGCAGCGTGTCGCCATCGCACGGGCACTCATGGGTGACCCCGGGGTGCTCCTCTGTGACGAGCCGACCGGGAATCTTGATACGAAGAACAGCGAGATGGTCCTTGATCTGGTCGACGCGTTGGTGGCCCGAGGCATCACGGTCTTGGTCATAACCCATGAGAGTTCGGTTTCCAAGCGTGCTCAGCGGCGTCTTCGTATCGTTGACGGCTTCGTCTCCGAGGCTGTTGAGGCTGTTGAGGCTGTTGAGGCTGGAACATGAGGTTTCGTTCAAGAAGGCAACGCCGGAAGGGGAATTCTCAACTCGCGCACAAGCGGACGAAGCTGAAATTCGTCGATTTGATTGTCGAGGCAAGCTCTGGGGTCTTGTCCCGTCCTGGTCGCGCCGTGTTGACAATTCTCGGGACGATTCTCGGAATCGGCGCTCTCGTCGCAACGCTTGGTATCTCGAAGACGGCAGGCAATCAAATTGTTGGTCGCTTCGACGCTTTGGCCGCAACCGAGATCGTTGCTACGCCAAGGGCGGTTGGTCGGCTCACCGTGAACGCCATCCCGTGGAACGCGCAAGATCAGCTCGAGCGTCTGAACGGCGTGGTTGCGGCGGGCACGCTGGCTGATATCACGGTGAAGGGAACGCTGATCCGCGCCGTGCCCGTCAACGATCCACTCGGACAAAGCCAATTTCAGATGCCCATCAAAGCTGCATCGCCCGGACTGTTTCGAGCAACGCGTGCACGACTCGGGTCGGGACGATTCTTCGACGTGGGCCATTCGGATCGCGCCGAGCGCGTGGTGGTTATCGGACGATCGGCCGCCCGGAAACTGAACCTTGCGAGAGTTGATCAGCTTCCGGCGATCTTCATTGGCAACCAGTTGTACACGGTCATTGGAATCCTCGACTCCGTCGCCCGGCAGCCCGACCTCATGTCCTCCGTCATCATTCCCGAAGGGACGGCTCGGAAAGAGTTCCGGCTCGCTGGCCCGTCGTTGGTCCAAGTCGAAACGCAAATCGGCGCAACCGGTCTCATCGCTGCGCAGATCCCACTTGCTCTTTCGCCGAACGATCCATTGAAGATCAAAGTCGCCGCACCGCCGGAGCCGAAGCTTGTCAAAGACGGGATCCAGAGCGACCTCAACTCCTTGTTCCTGGTGTTGGGTGCAGTGTCCTTGCTCGTCGGCGCAATCGGCATCGCCAACGTGACGCTCGTATCGGTTCTGGAGCGGACCGGGGAGATTGGTCTTCGACGCGCGTTGGGCGCAGGTCGTCGCCACATCGCGTCGCAGTTTCTTGCCGAAAGCACGGTCTTGGGTTTGATCGGCGGTGTTCTTGGTGCTTCGTTCGGCCTGCTCGTCGTTGTCGGGATTGCGCTCGTTCGTCGGTGGACCGCCGTCATCGACCCGAAGATCCCACTTCTTGCCCCGCTGCTCGGGGCCATCGTGGGATTGGTCGCCGGACTCTACCCAGCGCTGCGTGCGGCGCGACTCGAGCCGGTGGAGGCACTTCGCTCGGGGACCTGACGTTCGGGTGACAGAAGCAGCGGCGGGGCGGACACAGCTCCGGTTTCGTCGGTACTGACCCGCAGTCAACCAGCAAGTAGGTGACCCGTCCCGATACCGAACGTGATCGTGATGTGCGTCCCTACTCCGACAGTGCTGGACAGGTGGAACGTGCCACCCATTGCTTCGGTGAGTCGTCTGGCCAGCACCAGACCAAGCCCCGCGCCGCCTTCGCGTCCCGCATCGGCTCCGAGCCGATCGAATGGTACGAACAACCGAGCGAGTAGCTCACGGGGGATTCCGGGACCGTGGTCGGTCACGTGAATGTGTGCACCGTCGTCGGTCGCTTCAATCACTATGTGCACGTAGCTGTTCGGCGGGGAGAACCGCACGGCATTCGAGAGAAGGTTCAGGATCACTTGCTGCAGGCGTCGGCGATCCGCCATGACGACGACCGGCGGACCAGCACAGTCGACCGAGACGCTTCGCCTCTCCGCAAGCGGCTGGATGAGGTTGAGCGAAGCCGCAATCACGTCGTGCAGGTCAACCTCCCCGACATCGATCGGCATCGCACCGGCTTCGACCCGCGCAAGGTCGAGCACGTCATCGACGATGGCCAGGATGTGCGCCGAGGCCAGCCCGATCCGCTGCAGCGCAACGCCGCGCTGCTCCGCCGACAAATCCAGCGTTTGCAGATTCTCGGTGAACCCCGTTATTGCCTGTAGGGGGGTGCGCAACTCGTGACTCAGCGCAGTAACGAATTGCGATTTGGCAAGATTCGCCCGTTCGGCGGTCCGTTGCGCGAGTTCGGCCTGGTGTCGTGCCTCCCGTTCGGCCGATACCTGTCCGTGTTCGACGGCGAGCGACGCAAGATGGGTGAACCGGCGAACGAGTTCTCGGTCTCGCTGCCCCGGCGTATACGGAGCCTCGTGGTACACGGCGAACGTGCCGACAACTTCTGACCGGCACCGTATGGGGCTTGACCAGCAGGCGCGCAGTCCATGGTTGGTTGCGAGCTCACGGAACCGCACCCAACGATGATCGGTCAACACGTCGACGGCAATAACCGGTTCGCCCACATGAACTGCGGTGCCGCACGAACCGGCGAGCGGGCCGGGTTCGAGACCGTCGATGGCGGCGGAGTACGCCGCGGGAAGCG
The DNA here is from genome assembly GCA_031385545.1 of Acidimicrobiia bacterium. GTDB lineage: Bacteria > Actinomycetota > Acidimicrobiia > Acidimicrobiales > JANYDT01 > JANNBN01. The sequence continues at coordinate 8,216 of JANNBN010000146.1, forward strand.
ACGGGGCTGACGCGTGGCGAAGCATGCCGGCGTTGTCGAGGAGCAGGATCGAGCAACGGCTCGACGCCATGAGCTCTTCAAGTGCGCACACCACCGAGTCCAGGACGGTCGACAACGACGCACCCGACGTGATCTCCTCCATGACTGCGCTCTGATGATCGAGTACCGCCGTGACCTCATCGCCGGAAAGCACGTTCACCCTTCCCATCGATAGCCGACTGCTCGAACGGTGCACAAATAATCGGGGTGCGATGGATCGGCCTCGATCTTGGAGCGCAACCGGTAGACGTGCTCGGTCACGGTCGCCTCGGTCTGCCAGCCGGACTCACTTGACCAGACCGCTGCGAGCAGCTCCGATCGACGATACGCACGGCGAGGATGTTCAACGAGAAAGGCCAGAAGGTCGAACTCTTTCGCGGCGAGTTCGACTGGGACGCCTCGGACCCACACATTGCGCGCCTCTTCGTCGATCTCGACCCCGGCACCAGTGGGAGAGAACGGCAGTCTGTTGGCTGCCTCTGGCTCAGCACTGCGGCGAAGCACGGAGCGGGCCCGGGCAGCAAGCTCTCCTGGCGAGAACGGCTTGACCAAGTAGTCATCGGCCCCGAGGTCCAGACCGACAATCCGATCCATCTCACTGTCCCGCCCCGACAGCACGATGACCGGGAGATGCCAACGCTGATGTTGTGCCTCCTTGGTTCGCAGGCGATGGAGGATGTCGAGGCCTCCTAGCCCCGGAAGGGAAAGGTCGAGCACCATCAGCGACAACTCGACCGACTCGATCGCCTCGATGGCAGCGAGACCGTCCCCGACCCCCAGCACCTCGAATCCGTCTGCCTCGAGCGCCCAACTGACCGCTGTGCGAACACCGTCATCGTCGTCGACAACCAAGACCCGACGAACGGACGCCATGGCGCAACCGTAGTCGTTGTTGGAAAGTTGACGGCGGGTTGATCCTGTTCCGACCGACCTGTCCGTACCATCTCACGTGACAACAGGCACCCAGGTGCCTTCATGCCGACGCCGAACCTCTGCCCGGTTCGTCAGCAATCCGTCGGCTCCGCTACGACAATCAGACAAGGACAACTTCGAATGAAACTTGCGCTATATCTTCCGAACTTTCGTGATCAGGTAACGGTCAACGAACTCGAAGATCTCACCGAGCTCGCCGAACAGCTCGACTTTGATTCGGTGTGGACGCTCGATCGAGTGGTCGTCCCCGAAGCCTCTGATCGAAACGAAATGCAGTTCCCGTTCGGGATGATGGAACAGTTCCCCCTGCAGATGCCAGTGGCGGCTCGCGGCGAGTGGTTGCATGGCATGCCGCTGATCCCTTGGCTTGCGGCAAAGACCAAGAAGGTTCGCATCGGCATGAGCATCATCGACACTCCGTACCGGGCACCAGCTGTGTTGGCCGGCGAGATTGCCACCGTGGACCACCTGTCGAACGGTCGGATCAACGTTGGTGTGGGCTCAGGTTGGATGCCGGAAGAGTTTGCCGCTGCCGGCGCTGCGCATATCTTTCCAAGGCGCCATGCCCACGTGCGCGAAACGATCGAAATCATGCAGGGGATCTGGATGAACGACGTGTTCGAGTATCACGGTGAGTTCGCAGATTTCGACCGCTGTGGGTTTGGGGCGAAGCCACTGCAAAGCCCACACCCGCCGATCTACTTCAGCGGACTCAAGGACGCCAAACGATCAGCAAGTCGTATTGCGAAGTACAACCTGGCGGGCTGGATCGGCATTCAGGACTTGCCGGAGGACATTGCCCGCTGGCGCGCCGAGATCCAGCGTGAACTCGTCGAGATGGGTAGCGACCGGTCGCTCGACGACGGCTTTGATATGTGCAGCATGATCTGGTTCACGATCACCGACGAGCCCGCCGACCTGACGCCGAACCGGAAGTTGAGCAACCTGTTGGTCGGCACTGCCGGGCAGATCACTGATCAGCTGAAGCGCTACAAAGAGGCTGGCATGACCATGCCGCTGCTGTGGCCGCCGTTCAGCGGTGTTCCGGTGTCCAAGACCCTTGATGATCTGAAGCGTCTGACTGAAGACATCATGCCGAAAGTCAACGCGATCTAACTGGCCGCCCACCCGTACAAATCGATGATCCGTAGTACCAATACTTTCTCGAACGGTTGGTGTTGGTACTGCGGGTAGCGGTCGGCGAGTTGGCCGGCGAGTGATGCTTCTCGTCGGCCGATTTCGCCAACTGAGTCTTCCCAGTACAACTGGGCGCGAACCCACCACAAGCGGGACCAGTCGTCGGCGTCCCACTGTTCGACCAACAGCGTCGCCCGCGGGTCGGCCTCGAGGTTTCGCTGGCGTTGCAGGCGCATCGACGCTTTCGGTTTCACCCGGTCGATCGGAATGCCGACGTAGCCGGCTGCGTCGACCACGAAGGCGACCGGTACGGCGTCGACGCCTCGTTCGGCATGCACGGTGCACAAGATGCCATGGTCATGTCTGCCAAGACGGGCAAGCGCCTCATCACGATCGAGCTTCATCGTGGGCGTCCGGAGGTCACGGCGTTACGCTAACGCAGGGCTGGCCGCGCTGACTCTCGAACCGACGTACCGTTCCAATCACGACCTGGAGGTCTGTATGAACCCCGCTGTCTGGGTAGAGCGACACGGTCGAATGCGACCCGACGCACCTGCGGTCGCAGAAGGCGAAAGGGTGCACGCAACCTGGGCAGCCTTTGCCCGGCGAACAGCACGGATCGCGACAGCGTTTCGCCACGACTTTGCACTCACGCCGGGTTCTCGGGTCGCAATAGTGATGCGCAATCGCCCCGAGTATCTCGAAGCGCTCTTCGGTATCTGGCACGCCGGGCTCGTCGCCGTGCCGGTGAACGCTCGTCTGCATCGCAACGAAATTGCCTACATTCTCGGCCACAGCGGATCCGCGCTCCTCGTGACGGACGACGACCATGTCGATGATGTCGGGACGCTCGTCGAGGAGATCGGTTCTTTGGAGTCGGTAGTTGTTGCGCCCAGCGCTGCGTGGGAACGATTAACCACGGAAACAGCAGTCTCGTCGATACCAATCGTCGAGCGGACCGGCGACGATCCTGCGTGGCTCTTCTACACGAGTGGAACAACAGGGCGACCCAAAGGTGCAACCCTGACCAATCGGAACCTCCTGATGATGACGCTCAGCTATTTCGCCGACATCGATCCGGTGCTACCGACAGATTGCATCGTGCATGCGGCGCCACTCTCGCACGGCTCGGGACTGTATGGGCTTCCACACATCGCCCGCGGGGCGCTCAGCGTTGTTCCAGCTTCGGGCGGCGTCGGCGGCGAAGAAATTGCTGCGCTTCTGGCGCGATGGTCGGGTGTGTCCTTCTTCGCTGCGCCGACCATGGTGAAGCGCCTGGCCGCAGACCCGGCGATCGTCGCGGCCGATCTCTCCAACCTCAAGACCATCATCTACGGCGGCGCACCGATGTATCTCGCCGATCTCGAAGACGCCTTGGCCGTCTTTGGTCCGCGCCTCGCGCAGATCTATGGCCAGGGTGAAACACCGATGACAATCACGGCGCTGTCGAAGGCCCACCATGCGGAGCGTTCCCATCCGCGGTGGCGCGCTCGGATGGGAAGTGTTGGCTTCGCCCGAACCGACGTCGAGGTTCGCATCGTCGATGACAACGACCAAGAAGTGGCGGCCGGCGAGATCGGCGAAGTCATCGTCCGGGGCGACGTGGTGATGGCCGGATATTGGAACGAGGCGGTAGGAACCGCGGAGGTGCTCCGCCACGGGTGGCTGCACACGGGCGACGTTGGCAGTCTCGATGCCGACGGTTGCCTGACGCTGCGTGATCGTTCCAAGGATTTGATCATCAGTGGGGGTATGAACATCTACCCGAGGGAGGTCGAAGAGGTGCTGCTCCGCCACCCGGGCGTTCGAGCAGTCGCCGTCGTCGGCCGACCGGACCCGGAGTGGGGTGAGACCGTCGTGGCCTTCGTCGTGTCGACCGTCGATGCGGTTCCCACGGTCGAAGAACTTGACACGACGTGCCTCGCCCACATCGCTCGGTTCAAGCGTCCGAAGGAGTATCGATTCGTCGAGGCGCTACCGACCAACAACTACGGCAAAGTGGTCAAGCGCGAGTTGCGCGAAGTCCTCCGCTCGGAACGAAGCAGCGCCAATCGGTCAGCCGAGTGCCTGCCGGATTAGCGATTCGAGGATCGATGAAGTGGATTCGGTGACGGCGTCGACTCAGCGTCGAGCGTCGTGGATCATTGAGTGGGTTGCGTAGCTCGAGAGTGCCAGAGCGAACGCGTCGATGACCACGTCCGGCGGGTTGCCGTCTCCGCCTGCAAGCTCCCATCCACGTTGGGCAAGGAGCCGTGTCACCCGGCGTCGCATGCGATGGCGATCCTTGACCTGCCCGTTCCGGGCGACGGATCACCGCTCGAGACGATCCGTATTCGGCGATCCCTCCTTCAGGCACAGCAAGGTGTGTCAGTGCGACGCCAACAGCTAGCGGCCAGGCCACTCCTGGGTTAGTGGATTGGGTCGAGGAATACGAGGGGGATCTCCCGTGTCGTTTTCGTCTGGTAGCCCGCATAGTTCTTGTACTTGGTCGTCACCTTGGGCCACAGGTCGGCCCGTTCGGCCGCAGTTGCAACTCGGGCCTGCATCGCAACGGGTGCCTCACCCTTCATGGCCACTTTCACTTCGGGCTTGGCCTGAAGGTTGAGGAACCAGGCCGGGTCGTGCTCGTCGCCCCCCTTGGACGCCACGATCACCAGCGACTCGCCAACCTGTATGGGCGAAGTCAGCATGACGGAGCGCGGCGTGCCGCTCTTGCGGCCCGTCGTGGTGAGTTCCAGCGCTCGCATCCCGCCGACGTTCCAGCCGACCTTTCCACCCGTCACCTTGAGCAGCGTCCGATGAATGGTGTTCATGGTCTTGAGTGCGAAATCACTTGGCATGCCGCGACCCTACGCCCGTTAAGGAGTTCTGCGAATCGATCGACGAAGCAAGTTGCGGAATCTGGATCTTTCGTCAGGTCGCCGCGTCGCCATCCATTCAACGATGGACAGACGAGCAAAAGCCGTCCGAGCGAAGCAACAGGAGTACGTTGCTTCGTGACGCGATGAAGGGACCACCATGTCTGACGTAAACCTTGACCAGATCGATCCAGCGATCCTTGCCAATGCAACGGGAGTTCTTGCCACCCTCGGTCCCGTCGGCGTACCGCAGCTCACGATCGTGTGGTTCATCGTCCAGGACAACCAGATTCTGATCTCGGTGAATGGCAACCGGCAGAAGGTCCGCAACGTGCAGAGTAACTCTGCCGTTTCGTTCCTCATCGCCCATCCCGACACCGATGCGTACTTTGCAGAAATTCGCGGTACGGCTCAGCTCATCGCAGACTCCGACTACGACGTGGCCGACCAGATCGCCGTGAAGTACGCTGCCGATTTCCGCACGTTCGACAGACAGGGCGATGCTCGCTTCATCGTCAGGATCACGCCCAAGCGGGTGCTGATCACCGACGTCCGGCACTAGAGGCACCGGAAATCGGCCGGGTCTGGCGCTCTTCGCCGACCCGCACCAAGTGGTGGATTTTCGTTGCGGACTCGGCCGAGGTCATTGGTACCCTCCTGTTGGCCGATGCGCTGAACGGCGACATCTTCGAGTCGACTACGCGGAAGGTGGGCGACCCGTTCGACCTGGATGTTCGGGTGAGTGCGAGTGATCGAGCCGGACCACTTCAACAGGGTTGTTGGGTACATCGACGGTGCGACTTCGGCTGGACCAGACTGAACTGTTGGTCCGTACCAGCCGCCCGCTCCATGGCCGAATTGAACTAACGAGCGATACAGTCACCTCGGAGGTCTTATGCGGCAGTCGCGAGAACACGAAGCACCCGGCGATGCCGACAAGTGGAAGGCACTGGCTCCCGTCGTTTGTTATCCCGTCGACGGACTGACGCCCGCTGACATCGGCGCATACCGCGCCGTACGCGACGGCTGGACGAAGACCGATGAAGTGCTGGTGCCCCCACGCGATGCCCGAGCTTTCATCGTCGAAGCCGGTCACTTCTTTCGCATCATGTCGGTGGAGGGTCCGCAGGTTGGTGACCTCAACCTGTGGAACGCACACGATCGTAGCGAGCGGTTCTATTCAGGCAAGACCCGCGCACTGCATGGTTCCCACCTGTCAACCGGCGACCGTATGTGGAGCAGCTTTCCGACACTGCGTCCATTGGCCACGATCACCGACGACACATTGGACTGGTACGGCTTCGATGCCTACGGAGGGGGTGTCCACGACGTGATCGGCACACGTTGTGATCCGTACACCAACAATCTGCTCACCGATGGTGGGCAGTACCACCACTGCTGTCATTCCAACCTCACGCGCGCACTTTCTGCCGCAACGGGCCTGGCTCCGTCGGAGATTGAACGAGATGTGCATGATGTGCTGAACGTGTTCATGTGCACCGGCTTCACTCGCGACACCGGCCAGTACTTCATGAAGGCAAGCCCGGTACGCCCCGGTGACTACCTCGAGTTTTTCGCCGAGGTCGACCTACTCGGTGGTCTCTCTGCATGCCCCGGAGGGGACTGCTCTGCGGAACATTCGTCGGACACCGCCGCATGTCACCCACTTCTCGTAGAGATCTACGCACCGGCGCGACCTCCCGCTGGATGGGCTCGCCCGGCGCCGAATCGCTACGATCGAACGCACGGACTGTGACCCCGACAGAACCGGTTCGGTGAAAGGATCGCGCCATGGCATCGATCGATCTCAACTCCGACATCGGCGAAGGGTACGGACCGTGGACGATGGGCGACGATGTGGCCATGTTGGGAGTTGTCAGTAGCGCCAACATCGCATGTGGTGGACATGCTGGTGACCACGAGACGATGTATGTGACCTGTCGAACGGCGGTCGAGCGAGGCGTCGTGATCGGCGCACACCCCGGCTACGCGGACCGCGAAGGGTTCGGTCGCCGGATCATCCCGATGCGTGCCGACGAGATCGGACGCATGGTGGTCGACCAGGTCGGTGGGCTGTGCGCTATCGCAAGGCTTGCAGGTGGCGAGGTTCGTTACGTGAAACCTCACGGTGCGCTGGGCAATCTCGCCGCGGCAGACAAGGCGATCGCAGCGGGAATCGTGGATGCAGTGCGCGTCGCGTTCCCGTCGCTGGCAATCCTCGCGATTTCCGGTACGCAGCTCGAACTCGCTGCCCGCGTGGCAGGGGTCGACGTCTATTCGGAAATCTTCGCCGATCGTGCCTATCAGCCCGATGGATTGTTGGTTCCGCGAAATCAACCCGGCGCAATGATCCACGATGCCGAGGCGGCGGCGCATCGACTGCTCGACTACCTCGACACCGGTCGCATGGCCGTTGTGGGTGCTGACCCCATTGCGCTCGCGGCACACTCCGTATGCGTCCACGGTGACACGCCGGGAGCGGTGGGCATGGCCGAGCACATCCGCGCCGAGTTGGTCCGTGCCGGGTTCGTTCCCCGCCCATTTCTCCCGACATGATCAACCGCCCCACCGTGGTGCCGGTTGCTGACCATTCGGTGCTGGTTGTCTTCGCCGAAGAGTTCAACACGGTGGCCCTCTCGCGGATTCATGCGCTCGACGCGGCGATTGCAATGAACCCGCCGAAGGGCCTCACCGAGGTGGTCCCGGCGCTCGTGAACCTGCTCGTGCGTTTCGATCCGTTCGCAACCGACCACGCTGCTATCACGGCCGATGTTCTGGCACTTCTCGACGTGCCTCCAACGGAAGTTTCAGGACGTCATCACACCATCGAGGTCTGTTACGACGCTCCTCACGCTCCCGACCTAGCGGTCGTCGCCCAACGGACTGGATTGCCCTTGGACGCGGTGATCGAGCAACACCTTGAGGGCGCCTACCGCGTCGGGATGTACGGCTTCGCTCCCGGCTTCGCCTACCTCTACGGCACCCCTGCCGCCATCGGGCTACCGCGCAACCCAACTCCTGGACCGTCCGTCCCGGCGGGCAGCGTGATCATCGCAGCACAGCAGTGCATCGTTACTCCAACCGATATGTCGACCGGTTGGTTCGCGATCGGTCGCAGCTCCGCCGAGATGCTGCTCCGTCATGAGGAACGGCCGTTCCGGTTCGACGTTGGGGACACGGTCTCCTTCAGCAGGATCAACGCCGCTCGTCTCGACGACCAGTTCGCACAACGGGCGACAGACACACGATGAGCAGCGCCACCCTGGACGTCGTTCGTGCCGGGCCGCTGGTCACCATTCAAGACGGCGGACGTCCGGGTCTGATGCGCTTCGGCGTACCCGCTTCAGGCCCAATGGACTCCTTCGCTCACGCCGCAGCCAACATCGCACTCGAGCGCTTGCAGACAAGCACGGCGATCGAAGTTTCTCTTGGTGGGCTGACTGTTCGATGCGCGACTGGGCGGGTCACCGTTGCGGTCTGTGGTGGTGAGTTCCATGTGCAGCACAACCGGAAGCAGTTCCCACCGTGGTCCGTCATTTCCCTTGAACCTGGCGATGAGTTGAGCCTCAACGCAGGACGGTCGGGAAGCTGGTGCTACCTGGCCATGCTCGGCGACCTTCGCTCCCGTCGGTGGCTTGGCAGTGCGTCGACTCACGTCCGCTCTGGGCTTGGTGGAGGTGCTGTGAACGTCGGCGATGACCTTGTTCTCGACGACGCAATGGTCGACTTCGCTCTCGACGGGCCAATCGAGATTCCCGTGGGTGTTGCCGGGCCACACCAGCTCCGGGTGGTGCTCGGGCCACAGCTTGACCGGTTCGCCCCGGGGGCGGTCGACACCTTCTTGGACGGGTCGTACCGATTGACGAGTGACTACGACCGAATGGGCGTGCGTCTCGACGGGCCGACCTTGAAGTTGTTCGACGCCCTCGCCATTCCGTCGTCGCCGATCGTTCGCGGCTCGCTGCAAGTTGCTGGCGACGGAGTCCCCACGCTGTTGTTCGCCGATCACCAGACCACAGGCGGCTATCCGAAGATCGCGACCGTGATCACCGACGACGCGATTCGAGCTACGCAGCTGCGCGCCGGTGACGCGGTCGGTTTCACCGCAATCGATCCGGCAACTGCCGTGGCGCTCACTCGCACAATCGCCAATGAACGTGCCCGTCAACTCACGGTGATAGCGAAACGCCGGGGCCCGTGGGCACGACAGCTACTTGCCACGAACCTCATTAGTGGCATTTACCATCCGCACGCCGACGGAGCGATTTCCTAGCGTGCTGCTCTTCGTCGCATGGGTGACTCGATCATCGGACCCCGCTTCCTATCGGCTGCCCCGAGAGTGTTTGGCTGAAGTCCACTCCGCTCCCGAACCGGTCAGGTGTTGTCGGCGAAGACGTCCGATGGTGGTCTGGAGAACACCTGCTGCACCAATGGCTCCCAATACTCCAGGGGCTTGTAGGTGTACGTCGGATCGAAGCAGTTCTGATCCCACTCGGCACAGAAGCGGACGCACTCGTCGTAATACGGGTGATCCCGGTACCGGTCGCGCAAGTTGCGATCCTTCTCGTAGTGGGCAAAGTAGTAGTACCCCTGGAACAACCCGTGATGGTTGACAATCCAGTAGTTCTTCTCGCTCACGTAGGGGCGCAGCAGCGCTGCGGCGACCTGTGAATGGTTGGCGGTGCCGATGATGTCGCCGATGTCGTGCAGGAGCGCGCACACGATGGTCTCGGTGTCTGCTCCATCGGCTTCAGCGCGCGTGGCCGACTGCAGGACATGCTCTAGGCGCGAGATCTTGTACGGCGAGGGGCCGTCCATCTGGCGGAGCCATTCCATGACACGATCGGCCTGCGTGTCGAGCTGTTCCTGTTCGTGTGCGAAGACCAACTCGTAGTCGTCCTTCGTGCCGTGCTCCATGGCAGTGAACGAAACGGTCTGTTGGGTGTCCTGTGCGTTCATGAGGCCATCATCGCGTGAACCGCGTCACCAGTCACGCTGGGGCGGCGTGTTTGACGAACGACGTCAGTTCTTGGCGGCGATGACCATGATCTCGACGAGGATGTTGTTCCCGGCCATCTTCGACTCAACGGTGGCACGGCCAGGCGTCTGACCCGCCGGGATCCACGTGTCCCACGCGCTGTTCATCTGGTCGAAGGTTGCGATGTCGTCCAGCCAGATGTTGACCCGCAGCATTCTGCTCCTGTCGGACCCGGCGGCGGCAAGGACCGTGTCGATCTGGGCCAGCACGTTGGCCGTCTGTCCGGCGACGTCGAGCGTGGTGTCTGACGAGACGAAGCCCGCCGTGTACACGGTGTCGCCGTGAACGACTGCTTTGCTCATCCGCGGGCCTGGGTCGATTCGATCGAGGTTCATCGCAGAAGCCTGGCACACAGAACACGAACCCGTTCGGCAGCCGTCAGACTGCCATGCTGGTTATACCGTGCGATGGCGGTTGATCAGTGCGCGTACCTCAGCTCCGGTTGTGCGTGGCGGAACCCGGCGAGTGATCCACGTTGCACCGACCGACAACATGTCTGCCTCGCTGGCCGACGGACCAATGCCAGGGGTGTCGCTGACCACCACGTCGAACCCGTCCAGGGAGCCTCGCTCGGCTGCCACCCGTTCCACCACTGCCGCGATGTCTGCGAGTTCCATCTCGATGGGAACGAGACCTTCGTAACGAGCGGCCCGCCGAACAGGCTTGCGGGCAGATCCACGGACAGCAAACCAAAACGGAGGGCGTGGCTGTTGTACCGGCCGAGGCTCGAACAACACGTCGTCGACAACGAAGTGCTCGCCGTGGAAGTCACCGTGGCCGTGCACAAGAAATTGCTCCAGGATGGTGAGACCTTCGTCGAGGCGCTGCCCCCGGATGACTGGGTCGGTGATCTCGCCGAAGCGTGAGAGCTCGCCACCGGTATCGACGCCGAGCCCCAGCCCAACGGTCAGGCGCCCGTTGCTGAGCTGGTCGATGCCAACGATCTCGCGCGCCAGCTTCACCGGCCGACGGCGCGTCATAGGCGTCACCAGCGGCCCGATCCTGATGCGACTGGTGGTCATCGCCATCGCGGCGAGACAGACCCAGGGGTCGGCGACGGCGATCACTTCTTCGCGTCGGCGGAGGATGTGGTCCCACAGGAAGACGCCGTCCCACCCAGCGGCCTCGGCCTCGGCAGCGAGATCAGCAACCAGGCGCGGGTCAGCAATCGGTCCGAACGGTGGGAGATACAGCAGGTTTCGCAGCCGGTCAGCCATCTTGGGACCTATTCCTGCTCGACGACCAGTTGCATGTACTGGGCGAGCGGACTGATCTGTTCCAGCCACGACGAGACAAGCGCTGGATCGTTGGGGGCGGCGTGCACTCCCGGCCCGATCTGCCCGTCAAGCAGCGACTGAATTGCGATACTGACGGGAACCGACACGAGGCGACCCATTGCAGACCCTCGTTCGTCGCCCCACGCGTCCATCGCCCACGTTTCGTCGTGCACGATCCGAACGGGTTGCTCCACCTCGGGTTCAACTCCGATCCCTCCGTTCACCGCTCGGCCGCGCCCGGCGTCCCGTCCGCGACGCGCCTTCAGCGAGACGAACAACACCACACGGTCAGGTTCTCCGCGCGCATAGGAATTGTTGGCGAGTAGTTCCGCGCTCAACTCGCTGAGGCGGGCATCGCCCTCGGGGCCGTGCAACGTCTCGATCTCGGTGAACACAGGCGTCCACGCGGCCGCCCAGCCGTTGAGCCGGATGGTGCCCCGGACGAAATCACGGACCTTCCAATCGGGGTCGAACCGGTATTCCTCCAAGAACGGGTAGCTGTCTCGATTTGGGTACACCTCAAATGTCTCGGGCTGCGGAAGTGGTGCGTCATACGCGGAGACCGCGTGCCACGGGCGTTGCGCAATGCGTTCCGAGAAGCTGACCAGGCTGCGCGATGGCGAGCGCAACGCCTTCAAGACTCCTAGCGGTGCCCAGCTGAACTTGTAGGTGAACGCGTTCGGGATTTTCGGAACGCCGCCGCAATATGAGGTGAAACTGATTTCGTTGTCGGGGTGCATGTGCCCGGACGCGCGGTATCTGTGGACGAGATCGTGTGCCATGAGGTGATCGATCCCCGGATCGAGCCCGACCTCGTTGATGGACACAAGGCCTTGGGCTCGAAACTCGGCATCGAGTGCGCGCATCTCTGGCGCGATGTACGACGAGGACACGAAATGGCTGCCGGTACGCAGACAGCATTGTGCGACCGACAAATGCTGGTCGGCCGGCAACATCGACACCACGATGTCGCCAGGGTTCACCGCGGCTTCCAGGGCAGCCAGATCGAGCGGACGGATGTCGTCGGTAAGGTCGCCGACAACCGCCTTCGCGTTGGCCACGGTCCGGTTCCACACCACGACGGGCAACCCGAGGGAGAACAGTCGTCGTAAACCCGGCCCTGATGATAGGCCTGTGCCGCACCAGTGAATAGTCATGTTGAAAAGCTCCTCGGCTCGGGCGGATTGGATTGGTCAGCTTGGCACGGCATGGCGGTGGAACACTGCCTGCGCACGTGCCCATACGCCGGTCGAATCAGCAGCGAGGTCGGCCAGGTAGGGGAGCAGCTGTGCGGCGAAATCTTCGCTGCTCTCGATCGGCAACAGCGACGGGAGGTTGTCGATCGCAACGACATCAAGCGGCGGTGAGTCGCACACCCGACGCGCAGGTTGCTCCCAGCTGGTCACCTTGTCGTACACCCTGATGGGTGAGAAGTCGCTACTGGGATCACACGCGATGTCACCGATGACCCGCAGATTTCGATCGGCCGATACGGGCTCGATCGTGTCGGCTTCGACGAACACCGGACAACCCGGCTGGGCAAGGATGCAGTTGAGGAGCAGGTCATGTGCAAGCACTTCTGGGAACGGCCCGCCGTGCGCCGTCTCTGCCATGTCCCATCTGGTGACGGGAATCCCGACGGCCTCGCAGAAGTCTCCGGCCCCCGCCCCGACCCGGCCGCCGGCACCGATCACGATCGCAGTAGGAGGCTCCCCGGTCCATGCACCACGCAGCTCGTTCACGAGCGCCGCGCGATCTGCAAAGCGCTGCACCGGAGACGCAATCGACCCGCGTGTCTGATCGATCCAGGCGTGGAACGCCAGTGCGGCTCCAGCGAACCCGGCCCAGTAGCCGAAGGCAGCGACACGCCGCCCCTGTTCGTTGACGAGATACTCCAGGTCGAGCAACAGTCCGTTGCCGGCGGCGAAGCGGTCCAGCAGCAGTCGCCCGGCAGGTTGGCCCTTGTACGCATGACCGAACATGATGTGCCGATGGACGAGCGGCGTGCCATCGTCGGGGAGTTCTTTCAACCCGAAGATGAACGCATCAGCCGGTGCAGTGGGCCACGAGTTCTCTTCAGCGATCTCACACCCTGCATCGACATATCCACTGATCGGCAGCGCGCGTACCGAGCTCGCTTCAACAGTCACACGAGTCCCGCTCTTGAGCAGCGACCGTGCGCCGCTCGGTGTGAGGCCGACCCGTTCCTCGTGTGATCGCTGTTCGGATCTCACCCAAACGTGCGGCCGGGTTTCGGCCCCTTCAGCCCCCCGTGCATCAGTCATCAGCTTCGACTCTATGTCCCCTGGTGCCCGGTCAGGAGCGGCGAAACGGGTTCCGCACGCGTGATGCGACAATGATCCACATGGAAATGATCGCGGAACCGACGTACGAGGTCGTGTGGCCGAAGTCGGCCCTCGGTGTGCAGTCACGAAGACCGGCACCTCGCCTCGATACGTTGGCTGGCAAACGAATCGGGTTCGCGTGGGACTTCTTGTTCCGCGGTGACGAGCTGTTCCCAGTCCTCGCTGATGAACTGCGCCGCCGCTATCCGGGTGTCGAGATCGTCAACTACGACGAGTTCGGCAATCTGCACGGACCCGACGAGCTGGAGCTGGTGGCGGCACTATCTGGCGGCCTCACCCGTCACAGAGTCGATGCCATCGTGTCGGGCAACGGATGTTGAGGCAGCTGCACGCCCGCCGTGTTGCGGGCATCTGTTGCGTGTGAAGCAGCCGGCGTGCCAACCGTGTCGCTGGTGTGCGAAGGGTTCGAGAAGCAGGCCGCGGCCACGGGCCGCGGCCTCGGGTTCGACCGTCTCCCGCTCGCAGTGTTGCGCGGTCACGTGGACGCGCAAACCTATGACGACATGGTCGCGTCGTTCCTGGCCAGCACCATCGACCAGATCGTTGCCGGGCTGACCGACCCGATCGAATGGCACGGTGCGACTGCGTCAGAGCCACGCTCGCTCGACGTCGCGGTCACCGGGACGATCGACGAGGTTCACCGTGCCTTCGCCGAACGCGGGTGGTCCGATGGGATGGCCATCATCCCGCCCACGCGTGAGCGCGTCGAGACGTTCATCGCTTGGACCGGGCACGACCCATGGCGAAGCCTCGGCATCGCGAAACCGTCTGGGCGCGACATCACGGTGTGGTCGATAGCGGTGAACGCGGTAATGGCCGGCTGCCTTCCTGAGCAACTACCGGTGCTGCTTGCACTGTCCGAAGCGATGCTCGACCCTGGGTATGGCGTCGAACACGCAGGCAACACCACCGGGGCCGACGCAATCGTGGTCATCAACGGTCCGGTCATTTTCGAGCTCGGGTTCAACCACGGAGCGGGCGCGATGCGAGACGGGAGCGGTGCTGCCAACACGGTGGTTGCCCGATGGCTTCGCCTGTTCCTTCGTAACGTGCACGGGTACACTTCGGACGAACACGACAAGGCGACGTTCGGTAATTCCAGCAGGGTGGTGCTCGCCGAAGACGAAGCCGCGCTGGCCGAGATCGGATGGGACCCGTTCGCGGCATCGTTCGGCCACCCGGCCGGAACCGACGCGGTGACTGTGGCGAGGATGAACTCGGGAATCATCGTGGGGAGTGTGTTCGGCTCCACGCCCGACCAGATCATCCCGTACCTCGCCGACGGCCTGGCCCGTGTCGTGGGATGGGACCTCACGCATGTCTACGGCCTCGGGCAAGGTCATCAGCGGCCGCTTCTGGTGTTGTCCCCGGTCCTCGCTCGGACGTTCGGTCGTGCCGGCTGGAGCAAATCCGACGTGCAACAAGCGCTGTTCGAGCACGCGCGAATCCCCGCGGTGCGGTTCGAGAAGCTCATCGGCGAATGGTCGAACCTCACCGCCGGCCGTCGCTCGCTCACCGACCTCGCTGCGGACGGTCTCCTGCCACCGGTGTTCGCCGAGAACGACGACCCCAACCGGCTCGTTCCGATCGTCACCTCACCCGACAAGTTCCTCATTGCCGTGTCTGGCGATCCCAACCGCACCAACGCGTACGTGTTGAGCAGCGACGGACAGCACGGCGACTGGACCAGCGTCCGGATCGACCGCAACTACTCCACGGATCTGGTCTGTCGCATCGATGACCAGTCGTGGTGTTCGTAATGATACGCGCAACTCGCAGCTGAACACGCAGTGGGTCAGAACAGTTCGTATGTGTACACATATTTGGCCCAGGCCAAAGCCGAAACGAATTCCGCCAGATCCGTTCTCGTTCATCGGTGCCGACGTCTTCATCCGTTTCAAGGAGTATCGGGCCGGCGCCGAGAAGTAACCGGCAACGAGGTCAGTCCACCTGGTCCAACCTGTCCAACGCCTGCAGCCGCAGCTCTGCGGTCAACGCGTGACCGTGCAACCCATCCACGGCGCCGAACTGGGCAGCGTCTTCGGCAACCTGACGTGCGGCAACCGGATCGTGAACCCGTTGCCAGGTGAGGGTCTTCAGGAATTTGGCGACGCTCAAGCCGCCGGTGTAGCGGGCCGAGCCCTGGGTGGGCAAGGTGTGGTTCGTTCCGGTGCAGCCTTTGTCCGAGTAGGTGACCGTCGAGTCTGCTCCGAGGAACAACGACCCGTAGTTCCGTAAGCGCGCTGCGTACCAGTCGTCGTCTGCGGTCTGGACCTCGAGATGCTCACATGCAATCCAGTCGCAGATTTCCACGGCCTCTTGGCGATCACGCGCGACGAGGACCATGCCCCAGTCTCGCCATGCGGCGCCTGCCACCTCGCCGGTGGACAACAGCGGAAGCTGGCGTTCGATCTCTGCCATCACCGCGTGGGCCATTGCGGCGTCGGTGGTGATCAGCGAGGCGGGCGAATTGGGACCGTGTTCGGCCTGTCCCAAGAGATCGGCTGCGACGAGCACGGGGTTGGCTGTGACGTCGCACAGCACAGCCACCTCGGAGGGTCCGGCCAGCAGGTCGATGCCGACCCGGCCGAAGAGCTGTCGCTTCGCCTCGGCGACGTATGCGTTGCCAGCCCCGCAGAGGAATTCCACCGGCTCGATGCCGCACAGACCGAACGTCATCGCGGCGAGCGCAGGGATGCCGCCGATGCAGAACATCGCATCGGCGCCTGCCCGCGCGCCTACCCACACCATCGCTTGTGTCGGACCGTCGCCGCCGGGTTGCGGTGGTGTGCACATCACGACCTCCGACACCCCGGCCGCTTTGGGGACGATCACACTCATGAGTGGCGATGACACCAGCGGGTAGCGGCCGCCTGGCGCGTAACTCCCTACCCGCTGGATAGGCACCTGCCGGTGGCCGACTGTCACTCCTGGGCGTGGCTCGAACGTCGTGTCGACGAGCAGCGAGCGTTGATGCTCGGCGAACGCCCTCACGGTCGACGCGCTGCGGTCCCATGCTTCGCGGAACCCGACAGAGAGCGCAGCCTCGGATCGACGGACATCCTCAGCGGTGATCTCGAACGACGGGGGATCCCACGAGTCGAACTGAGCCGAGTACTTCCGGATGGCGGTCTCCCCGTCCCGCTCGATAGCGGTCAGGATCTCTGACACCGTCGACATCACCGACGGGTCGGCACTGCGCTGTGGATCGTTCAACGGACGCTTCAGCACGGTCCAGGCGGTTGGGAACTGGGTACGGGGCACGGCAATGACTCCTCGGCGACGGTGGAACGCTGCAGTTTGGACTGCGGCGGGCATGCGTGACCAGACTACTGATGGCAAACCGCGGTACTTCGGTGAGCGGCTAGGGCGCCGGACTCCTCGAGACGTCTGCCGAACCAGTGCTGCCACATCGGATGCCGAGGACATGTCATGACAACCGACCCGCTACTGCAGCCTTTTCAGCTTCGGCACCTCACGCTTCGTAACCGGATTTTCTCCTCGTCGCACGAACCGGCCTATGCAGAGAACGGGATGCCCACCGATCGGTACCGGCTCTACCACGAAGAGAAAGCCCGAGGCGGTCTCGCTCTCACCATGACCGCCGGTAGCGCCGTGGTCGCTGCCGACAGCCCGCCGGCCTTCGGCAACCTGCATGCGTTCGACGATTCGATCGTGCCATGGATTCGCCGGCTCACCGACGGCATCCACTCCCACGGCTGCGCAGCCATGGTGCAGCTCACCCACCTCGGCCGCCGAGCCGGCGGTTGGGGCAAGGATGAGTGGCTGCCGGTGCTGTCGTCCTCGGCCACCCGAGAACCGGCCCACCGCAACATCGCCAAAGCGGCGGAAGACTGGGACATCGACCGAATTGTGACCGACTACGCCGACGCCACCGACCGTATGCGCGCAGGTGGAATGGACGGGGTCGAGATCGAGGCCTACGGGCATTTGCTCGACCAGTTCTGGTCACCGTTCACCAACATCCGCACCGACGAGTACGGCGGGTCGTTCGAGAACCGCGTGCGGTTTCCGCTGAACGTGTTCCGGGCGATGCGTGCCCGTGTGGGAGCCGACTTCATCATCGGTGTGCGCATCGCCATCGATGAGCTGATCCCCACGGGCCTGGATCGCCAGTCGGGCATGCGCATCGTGCAGCTCCTCAAGAGTGAAGGTCTGATCGACTTCGTGAACGTCATCCGGGGTCACATCGAGACCGACGCTGCGCTGATCGACGTGATTCCGATCCAGGGGATGCCGTCCGCACCTCACGTGTCCTTCGCTGGTGCCGTCCGGCGCGAACTCGGCCCAGGGATAGCGGTGTTCCACGCTGCGAAGATCGACGACGTTGCCTCGGCGAGACATGCGATTGCCACCGGCGACCTCGACATGGTGGGCATGACCCGGGCGCACATCGCCGACCCACACATCGTGCGCAAGATCGCCGCTGGCAAAGAAGCCGAGATTCGGCCGTGTGTGGGTGCCACCTACTGCCTCGATCGGATCTACGAGGCCGGTGAAGCGCTCTGCATCCACAACGCTGCCACCAGCCGCGAAGCCACCATGCCCCACCAGATCCCCCGGGCCGAATCGCCCCGGCGCATCGTGATCGTCGGCGCCGGTCCGGCCGGGTTGGAAGCGGCACGTGTCTGCGGTGAACGAGGCCACGAGGTTGTCGTGCTGGAAGCGATGCCGAGGCCAGGAGGCCAGCTGGTGCTCGCCGCCCGCAACCCCCGCCGCCGTGATCTTCTGGGCATCGTGGAATGGCGGGTCGCCGAGCTCGCCCGGCTGGGAGTGGAGCTGCGGCTCAACACTGTCGCCGGCACATCGATCGTCAACGGGCTGAGGCCCGACGTGGTGATCGTGGCAACCGGCGGGCAGCCACAACTCCCACCGTTGGAGACCGGAAGCGAGCTGGTTGTGACCAGCTGGGACGTGCTCAGCGGTGAGGTGGCGCTCGCTGGAGCGGTAGTCCTCTACGACGACAACGGCAGTCACAGCGCGCTCAGCGCAGCTGAGCTGCTCGCCCGCAATCCGGCTGTGAGTCTCGAGATCGTGACACCCGAACGAACGCTTGGTGTCGCGGTCGGCGGGCTCAACTTTGTCCCCTACGCAGCGGTGTTCAACGAGACGGGAACCGTCGTCACGCTCAACCAGCGTGTGCTGGCGGTCCAGCCCTCTGGCGACGGTCGTCGCCAGATCGTCATCGGGAGCGACCATCACGGACACCGCAGAACGCAGGTCGTCGACCATGTCGTCGTGGACCACGGGACAGCGGTGCTCGATGAGCTGTACTTCGAGCTGCGGAGCTGTTCCGCCAACGGAGGCGCTGTCGACTACACCGCCCTTCGCAACGGCACGCGGCAGGCCGTGGTTCGCAACCCAGATGGCAAGTATCAGCTCTTCCGTATCGGCGACGCCGTTGCCAACCGCAATGTGCATGCTGCGGTCTATGACGCGCTTCGCCTGTGCAAGGACCTCTGAGCAGTCGGTGATGCGAGGGACAGCTTCGATTGCTGACCGGTAGGTTGAGCGTGTGACTCTGCGACCCATCACCAAAGCTGCGGTTTTGATCGCCGAGGGACACGCGGCAGCGCCGTCCGAGTTGCCGGTCTCAGCCTTCCTGCGGTCCGTCGGTGCTGCATCGGAGGTGCAGTACAAGCAGCGGTGCCGTGACAACGGAACCGTCATGTTCCACATGCATGTCGGCCTGTCCACCTGGGAAGCGACCGAGGATGCGCTGCGGACGGTGCACGACGGTCTTCTTGCCCACGGCCATCGCGTCGACCGATACGGGCTTGCGTTCGACCGGGCCATGGGCGTGCCCGAGGCCGAACGCCACCTGACGGTCAAAGAGACCGGGCCCCGTATCGACGCTGACGAGTGGTCTCGGTTGGCGCAATCGGTAGCAATTCAGCCGCACGTCGGCGACTACATGATCGGCCTTCCAGCCGGCTTCGAGAACACTATTCGTGCGCTGCGTGCCGGCATCACCACCATCGGGAACGTGGGACAACACACCGCCTACGAACCAATCGGCGGGTCCGATGCCGTTGCGGTAACGGAGTCCACGGTGCGTGCGCTCGCCGCCCTTGCCGCGTTGAAAGACAAAGGCGGACTGGCACACTCGAACCTGGAGGACGGTTCCGCAACACAGGCTTCGCACTTCGGTGCCTACGTCGGTTGGGCGGCCCTCGAGCTCCATGCGGTTGAGCACCTCATCGGTGCCCGGTTGGCCCACTGCTTCGGCAACACCATCCAGAACCCCGAGCACCGGGCGATCGTGCACTTCGCGCTGGACGACCTGCGCGGCGGCGACTCCATCGGCACCATGGTGTATGGCAACACGGTGGATCACCGTGCCGGCAACTGGGCACGCAACATCGCAGCCTCCACTGCCCAGCTGACCTGCGACATCGCACTACAGCTGCGCCGCCCCACCGGTCACGCGGTCAACCCGGTGCCGCTCACCGAAGCCGAGCGCATCCCCAGTGCTGCGGAGATCATCGAGGTGCACCTGCTTGCTCGCGAGATCGAGCACGAGGTCCGCAAAGCTCCGGACCTCTACGACTGGGAGCGGCTCGAGCGAACCGGTGCTGCCACCGCAGCGTACGCGCTTGCGTGGCGCGATGCGGCCCTGGAAGTATTCGCGTCCGACGGGATTGACATCACCGACGCGGCGCAGGTTCTACTCGCGCTACGACTCAACACGATGGACAGCCTGGAGCGCCGGATCGAACTGGACGTACCCGATGAGATAGCAGCACTTCGTCCCTGGAAGTCATCGAACCTGGCACGCATGGTGCAGTCGTTTCGCTCCGGGGTGAGCACCACACGGCCTTTGCAGGGTCGGCGCATCGTGCTGGCGGTGCTCGAAGTGCACGACCTCGTGCGCGACGCGTTGGCTCGTGCACTGCCGCAGGCCGGAGCCGAGGTCGTCCTGCTCGGATCAGGCGCTTCCATCGAGGCGATCGTGCGCGCAGCTGTCGACGAGGACGCCGATGCGATCGTTCTCGGCTCTTACAACGGCAACGCTCTGCAGCTGGGCACTCGCCTTGTGGAAGCCGTCCGCCGTCCCGGATGGGAGGGGGCGGTATTCATGGGAGGAATCTTGAACCAAGACGTGGGTGGCGACCTCCCGGTCGATGCGAGGCCAGGGCTCGCTGAGCTGGGTGTCCACTGCGTCGATCGCCTGGACCAACTGGCCGAACTGTTGGCAGCGGCCACAGCCGACGGAGCCTGGTCGGTGTCGTAGCGGGGGGCGACCCCGTGTACATCGACAATGTGCCGCCCGATCTTTGCTGGCAGCCGACGGTGCGGTTTAGCCGGCTTGCGCCGGTACTCGCTGATAGCGATCGGTGTTTCGCTATTCGATTCCGTTGTTCCAGGTGTCGAGTTTTGTTGCGAGGTCGGTGATCTTGACGAGGTCAGTCGGTGGTATGACTGCTGAGGTGATCACCGTATTGACTGCTGTCGTGAGTGCTGCAACATCGGTTGCGGGGTAGGTGGTTGCGAATGTCCGTTCGTTGAGGTAGGCGGCGGTTGCTGCGCGCATGAGGATCTCGAGTTTCCCGCAGAGATCGCTGCCACCCTTGAGTGTGAGGGCTTGGGCGAGTGTTGTGGTTGGTTTGAGGTTCCTACATCCGGTGATCCCGGCGGTTGAGGTGAAGACTTGACCGAGCGTCTGGTTCGAGGTTCCCGTCGGCCAGGCCGCCGGGTTGTTCTTCCAGTATCCGGGGGTCCGCCCGTTCCATGATCGGGTGACAGTTGCGCATGCGGTGTTGTTCGCCGGCACGAGGTCTTGTGCGGTTGAGGTGGCCGAGGCGCAGTTGCGGTAGCTGATGGGTGCGCGGTCTTCTCCTCCGGTTGCTGGTTGGTCGTTGCCGAACTGGTCCTTTCCGGCTGTGTACATACGAAGTTCGGGAACGGTGACGGTGAGGGTCATGGTTGCGGTCTGACCCGAGGCGAGGTTGCCGACGTCCCATGTTGGTAGTGCAACGGTGCCGCGGGTGACTGTCGTGCCGGTCACGATGAGACCTGCCGGAACGACGTCGGTGACGGTCACCCGGTCTGCTGTGTGGGGACCGTTGTTCTTCACTGTGATGGTGAAGGTCACGCCGGCCCGGCCCGGGAGAACAACTTGGCTGCTCACCGTTTTGGTGACGACCAGGTCGGCCTTCCCGACGACGACCGTTGTTGCTTGTACTTCGGGTGCAGCGTTGAACGTCGCGTTGCCTGCCTGGTTGGCTGTGATCACGCACGACCCGGCTGACACGAACGACACGACAACCCCAGTGAGTGTGCAGCCGGTGCTCGATGCGTCGATTGTGAACACGACGGGTAGGCCCGATGACGCTGTCGCGGTCGGGGTATACCGGCCGCCCACCGTGCCGGACGACGGCCCGGTGAACGTGATTGTTTGGTCCTGTTTGGCGACCACGACCGTGGTGACTTTCACTTCGGGTGCAGCGTTGAACGTCGCGTTGCCTGCCTGGTTGGCTGTGATAACGCACGACCCGGCTGACACGAACGACACGACACCC
>JANNBN010000008.1:0-20404 GCA_031385545.1 Acidimicrobiia bacterium
GCCAGTGCGCGGGCCACCTCGAGGCGACGCTGGTCGCCGTAGGGCAGGTTCTTCGCGAACTCGTCGTCGGTACCTCCGATGCCCACATAGTCAAGCAATTGCTTGGCCTTCGCGCGGGCCTCGGCTTCTTCCTTGCGCTGCTTCCTGGTGCGCAGCACCGTGCTGACAGCGGTGGCCCGCAGATGCCCGTGCATGGCAACCATCACGTTTTCGGCAGCGGTCATGGCACCGAACAGGCGGATGTTCTGGAACGTGCGCGCCACACCACGCTGGGCAATGAGATGCGGTGCCGTTGCCGAAATCTGCTGGCCGTTGAACTCGACCGTTCCTGACGTCGGCTCGTAGAGCCCGGTGAGCACGTTGAAGAATGTCGTCTTGCCGGCACCGTTGGGTCCGATGAGCGCAACGATGGACGCCGTGGGGATGCTGAAGTCGACGTTGTTGACGGCGGTCAAGCCGCCGAACTGCACGGTGACGCCTCTGGAGACCAGCAGGTCGCTGCTCATGGCGTGCCTCCTGCCAGTTCAGCAGCGCGAGCCGCTTCATCACTCTGCTTGACCGCTTTGGAGCGGGCTGCGGGAATGAACCCTTCGGGACGGAACAGCATCATGAGTACCAATACCAGGCCAAAGAAGCCGAACTGGTATTTGACAAGGTCGACCTTGGTTCCGGCCACCGAGTTGAAGCTGCGACCGACCCAGATGAGGCCGGTGTAATTGACCCACGTGATGGCCGTTCCACCGAGGATTGCGCCCCACACATTGCCCATACCGCCGAGAATGACGGCACACAGGATGATGATGGAGAGCTGGAACGTGAAGCTGTCGACGTTGATGGTTCCCACGATGGTGGCGTAGAACGCTCCGCCCACACCGCCGGCCATGGCACCGACCGCGTACGACCACAGTTTGGTCTTCATGAGCGGTACGCCCATCAGGCTGGCGGCCAGTTCGTCTTCACGAATTGCCATCCACGCCCGTCCAAGTTTGCCGTCACGCAACCTCACCGAGATGAAGGCGAAGATGGCGAGAAATATTAGGATGACGTAGTACTTGGCGATGTAGTCGGACGGACCGATGCGCTTGTTGAAACCGGGCAGTATTGCAAGGGGACCGGTCCCGATCTGGTCAAGTGGGCCGATCCCCTTGGTTCCGTTGGTAAGTGGTTCGGCGTTGCGGAACACCTCGGGGAGGATTTCACCGAACCCCAGGGTAACCAGGGCGAGGTAGTCGCTCTTCAGGCGCAGCGTCGGTGCACCGATCACGACACCGACGAGCGCTGCGACCACCGCAGCGATGATGACTACCAGCCAAAACGTGAGGTGGATGCCTTGCTGCTCCTGCCCGTCGAATTTGAACGCACCCGACAGGAACGAGAACTTGACGTTGTAGAAGAAGCCCGACATGAGCCACGCCGCAACGTATGCGCCAACCAGGAAGAACGCCACGTAGCCAAGGTCGAGCAGGCCGGCGAAACCCACGACGACGTTGAGGCCAAGGGCGAACAATGCATATACGGCACACAGCACGATGGTGAAGATGGGCAGGATGCTGTTGCTGTTGCCAGGGCTGAAGGTGGAGAAGAAGCCGGCGTCCGAGCTAGGGATGTGTGGGAGAAGCAGGGCCACCATCACGGCAACTGCGCCAAGAATGAGCCGACGCCGGCCGAGGCCGGCAAGACGTTCGCGGAACGTGTTCAAGGCGCTACACCTTCTCTTTCTGCATTGTGCCGAAGATGCCCTGTGGCCGGAAGATGATCATGGTGATCAACACGCCGAACATCACGGTCTGGGTCCACGCCTGGCCAGGAAACAGTTTGGCGCCGTCGTTGACTGCTTGCAGGATACCGATGAGGAACCCGCCGAGCACTGCGCCCGGCAGGTTGCCGACGCCGCCCAGCACAGCTGCGGTGAACGCAATAAGCCCGAGGCGGAAGCCTGCGTCGTAGCGGGTGTTGCCGTCGATCTGCACGATGAGCGTGCCGGCTGCGCCTGCGAGGGCGCCGCCGAGAGCGAACGTGAACGAGATCACCCGGTCGACGTCGATGCCCATCAGCAGCGACGCGTCACGGTCTTGCGCAGTGGCACGCATTGCTTTGCCAACTTTGGTCTTCTGCACGATCCAGGTCATGAAAAGCAGCAACGGGATCGTGATGGCAAGAACGGTGAGGTACTTGTACTGGATCTTGACCGCACCGATGAAGAAGCCCGAGTCGGGCAGCACTCGGTTGCGGCTGTGTGGAGCTGAGCCGTTCAGGACGATGCCGATGTTCTGCAGCACGAAGCTGACACCGACGGCGGTAATGAGCGGGGCGAGTTTCGGGGCATTGCGAAGGCGCCGGTAGGCCAGCTTCTCGATCACGACGTTGAGCAGCGCGCACGCAGTCATCACCACGACAAGGGTGAGCGCGAGCAGTGCCCAAGCCGATGGGCCCGAGCGGGTCTGGTTGAGCCACTCTTCCAGGAAGATGGCCGAGAACACCGAGCCGAGCATGAACAGGTCACCGTGGGCGAAGTTGATGAGTTCGATGATGCCGTAA
This sequence comes from Acidimicrobiia bacterium, assembly GCA_031385545.1. Lineage (GTDB taxonomy): Bacteria > Actinomycetota > Acidimicrobiia > Acidimicrobiales > JANYDT01 > JANNBN01. Next base: position 2,539 of record JANNBN010000008.1, read on the forward strand.
ACCATGGTGTAGCCGAGTGCGATGAGCGCGAACACCGCACCGTTGGACAATCCGATCACGAGCACCTGGGCAAAGAGCTCGGGGCCTTTCACCAGGCTGGCAACCAACCAGACGCTGGCCGCAGCGAGCACCGCGATGCCGACCATATTTTCGATTTTGATGGGTTTGCGCGCCCGCGGTGGGGCATCGATTACTTCTGTCATGAGTCCTCTCTCCGGTCAAAAAAATGGGGTGGCCGCCGAAGCGACCACCCCTGCACACGCACGCAATGAGCTTACCGGATCAGCCGACCGGCCAAGCTTTCAGGTAGGTCTCTGTCCCACCCTTCACGAGCTGGATGCTCATGTCACGAACGGTCACGTCGCCGTTCTTGTCGAGGCTGAATTGCTTGCCGATGATTGACTCTTTGGCCGAGACCACAATCTTGCCACTCAGAGCCTTGGCGATGACGTCCTTGCGGGTTCCGTTGGAAGCAGCAACTGTCTTCATGATGTACTGCGTTGCGGCTGCTCCGTAGAGGGCGTAGGCCGATGCTGGGTCGGCACCGTACTTGGTCTTGAAGTCAGCGACGAGCTTGGCGCCGGCGCCACCTGCCTTGACCAGCTCGCCAGCAGGCAGACCTGCGAACGTGATGTACATGGCGTCGGACTCCTTCAGAGCCAACAGCGACGGGTAACCGGTGAAACCGTCAGGAGCGATGAGCTTGACGGCGCCGGTGTTCGGCCCGAGAACGGCAACCTTGTCACGGACCAGCTGCTCGCCGTTGTTGTCGTTGATGCCGCCCAGGTAGACGCAGTCGGGGTTGAGGCTCTTGAAGCCCTCGAAGAGCGCCGTGTAGTTCGGCTGTTTGGCATCCCAAGCTTTTTCGGCAACGATTTCGATGCCCTGCTTCTTGGCCTCGTCGGCGAAGGCCTTGGCAACGCCCACACCGTAGGTCTGTGCATCGTTGAGAACGACGCACTTCTTGATCCCGAGGTCCTTCTTGACGAACTGGGCACCTGCGGCACCTTGGAAGTCATCGGTTGCGACGACGCGCCCGTAGTTGCGTACTCCGGTCGGGTAGTACTTGGCCGGTTCGCCCGGGTCCCAGGACTTGGTGATCCCGGGGTTGGTGTTGGCGTGGCTGACCATGAGCATGCCGCCGCCGGGAGCCTGGTTGAGGATCGGAATTTCGATCTTGGCGCAACCCGAGTTGTAGGTGCCCATCACGGCGATCTCGGACTTGTTGGCTATGTGATCGTTGGCGTTCTTGGCGCACGTGGCGTCGTCCCAACCGCCCTTGGCTGCAGTTGAGTTGTCGTACGCTTTGATTTTGATGCCGTACTTGCCGGCCTTGCCCTTCTGACTGGCGACGTACAGCTCGATGGCACGGTTCGTGTCGCGTGATGCATCAGCGGATGCGCCCTGCAATGGCAGGTCAGTACCGATGACGAAGATCTTGGTCGATGCTGCGCCGGCGAGCGGTTGCACCGCGACGCCGGAGGCGAGGGCGGTCATGAGGATGACCGCTGCTGCCGGGACCTTGCGGTTCTTGGTTGGGGTTGGGTTTCGCATGGTATTGGTGGCTCCGATTGGTGAGTTGTGTCGGCTTGAGCGTGCTTGGTTAGGTTTGGTCGATAGTCCGGCCAACCTGTTGCTCCGACCGTTGCATTCGCACCCCCGTCGGGAGCGAGCAGCGGCACGAGTCGATGGCCCGTTTTGTACCCGCCAGAGAACCGACGGGGCAACCGGAAGTTAGCACACCTGTGACGAACGTCTCATGAATGAGGTTAGCTTTCGCCACATGACGAACCTGGGTGTTTCTGTCGGCACCACGCAGTTCTGTCAGTTGTCGGTGGACCAAGCAGTTGTCGGTGGACAGCGCTTTGGCGGTTTACTGCAGCGGCTGTTCATCACCGGCGGGCGGCCCCGATCGCCGAGATGGCAGCGCTGAGCCGCTTCGATCGCGTCGCTGTTTGACATCGGAGCGAAGTGGAGAGGATCGTATTGGCTATGAGGACTTCACGATTGCCGCAGCTGGATGCACCGCTGTTCGTCACGGACGGTGGACTGGAGACGACCCTTGTCTTCGACTTTGGGATTGATCTCCCAGACTTCGCGGCCTTCCCGCTTCTGGTGAGCGACGATGGTCGTGAGCATCTACGCCATTACTACGCGCCCTACCTCGAACTGGCCGAGCGACATGGTGTGGGAATCATCCTGGACACACCGACGTGGCGGGCGAACCCGGATTGGGCTGCGCGCCTGGGGTACGACGAGCCGAGGCTCGATGATGTCAACCGGGGTGCCGTCGACTTTGTGCGGAACCTCGCGAATGAATGGCCGGGTGTCAGGGCCGTCGTGAGCGGCGCTATTGGACCGCGGGGCGACGGCTACGTGGTGGGTTCGATGATGTCTGCCGAAACTGCTGCGTCCTATCACGGAGCGCAGATTCAGGCGTTTGCAGATACCGGAGCGGACTTGGTCAGTGCACTTACGTTGACGTATGCGAACGAAGCTGTGGGGGTGGCGTTGGCGGCCATGCGGCGCGGATTGCCATCGGTGATCTCCTTCACGGTTGAGACCGACGGGCGACTCCCGTCAGGGATGACACTCAAGGATGCGATCAATTTCGTTGACGAGGGAACTTCAGCCGCCCCTGCGTATTACATGGTGAATTGTGCGCACCCCTCGCATCTCGTGGACTCGCTCAGCGCCGACGGGCAGTGGCGCGACCGTTTGAAGGGCATTCGTGCGAATGCGTCACGGATGAGTCATGCGGAGCTCGACTCTGCTGAATTTCTCGATCGGGGGGATGTCTTGGAGCTGGCTGGCGAATTGCAGGTGCTGCGGTCGCTGGTTCCCGACCTGCGCGTCGTCGGTGGCTGTTGCGGTACCAGTCACGAGCACATCGCAGCGATCGCTGCCACACTCGTTTGACCCACTCGGCCGAACGCTAGGCATCGGGTTCGGGACCATCGGGTTCGGGCCATCGGACACGGAGATCGTCGTTTCCAGGCCTGCGGGCCCGTCTCGGAGTCCATGTCCATGGAACCGGAAGGGCCGGTGGGCGGCACAGGCTTGCGTCGAGGTGACCGACTTGACTGGTTGCAATCGCGGGAGCACGAATCGTGCTCGAAATCACGAAGAGTGGTGATTCGGCGTGGTGTTTGCGACTTTGAGTGGCGGTTCAGGAGTGAGCGGGACTATTATTGTGCTTAATTTGACGGCGCCTTTTCGGCTGTGTTCCGAGGCGGGAAGAAAGACGGACGACCAATGAAGCGACGCATCGACGCAATGCTGGCAGCGGCGGCCCTGGTGACGGGGGTGATCACCGTGCACGGACAGTTTGCACAAGCGAACACCATCTCGTCCGTCATTCTCAACGGAGGTGCTGGAACGGTCGTTGTGGGGAGCACCCTTTTCGCGAAGTCGGGTGGCATTCTGACGCTCGACGTCAAACCGGACAGCGCGACCAGGTGCGTTGAGGTGACCGGGCTGGCAACGAGCCTGCGCCAGACCTCGACCGCCACCAAATCGACGTGGACCTTCTCCGATTTTGCTGCGTCAGGTTCGGACGGGGCTCGGACGGTCACCGCTAAAGCGTCCAACAGCTTCAACAGCGGCGGAAATTGCACCGGTTCGTCCAGCTCGGTGCCAGCTGGGTACACCGTTGACAACACCGGACCGACGGTAACAGCGGCCAAGATCCCCAGTGTCTCGTGGGCGAACACGAACGTGTCTGTGTCGTGGAGCGCATCCGATGGCAGCATCGGATCGGGCGTAGCGTCTGGTCCGACTCCGGCGGGTGCGACGGTCACGGCCGAAGGTGCCACAATCCTGGGTTCGACCGCCACCGACCGTCTCGGGAACGTCGGGACCGGCTCAGACACAGTGCGGATCGACAAGACGCTCCCCACCATCTCCGGGTCGCGGACCCCGGTAGCCAACACGAACGGCTGGAACAACTCCAACGTCACCGTGTCCTTCAACTGCTCTGACCCAAGCAACTCCAGCAACGGCACAGCTGGATCCGGAATCACGAGCTGTGTAGGCGGAAACACGCTGAATCAGAACGGCATCACTGCCTCTGTACCCGGTACGGCAACGGACAATGGCGGAAATATCGCGACGGCCTCGGTCGGGCCGATCCGCATCGACAAGGCCGTACCGAACGCGCCGACGGTCTCGGTCAACCCGGCGGCGAATGCCGCAGGATGGAACAGCGGCCCAGTCAGCATCTCGTTCACGCCGAACGGTGACAACCCCGCCAACAGCGCCAGCGGAGTCGCGGGGTGCTCCGCGTTCATGACGCTGACTGGTGAGACGTCTGCTGCGGGCGTGACGCAGGCCGGGACCTGCACCGATCTCGCCGGCAACCAAAGTTCCCCTGTCACGTCGCGCAACGTCAAGATCGACCTCACCGCACCCAACACCACGCACAACGCGCCCGGAGGCTGGAACAACAACTCGGTCGCTATCAACCTCGGCGCCACGGACAATCTCTCCGGCGTCGCATCGACCAACTACATCCTCGACAACGGAGCCCCAACATCTGGCAGCGCGCTTACCATCAGCGCCGAGGGCACCCACACCCTGGAGTACTGGTCAGTCGACGTCGCCGGCAACACCGAAGCGCACAAGACGCTCACGGTAAAGATCGACAAGACCAGCCCCACAATCACCCACTCGCTCTCTCCGGCCCCAAACTCGGGTGGCTGGAACAAGTCCGACACCACTGTCACGTTCGACTGTGCGGACGCCCTGTCAGGTATTGCGTCGTGCACCACACCGCAGACGGTGAGCACCAACGGCAAGAACCAGACAGTCCCCGGCCTTGCGCGTGACAACGCCGGAAACTCGGCCAACGACTCGGCCAACGTCGACCTCGACAAGGCGCTGCCGACCATTACGGGTGCGCCTGACCGCGCTGCCAACGGTAACGGGTGGTACGACGCAGCCGTCACTGTCAGCTTCACCTGCACCGATCAGGCCGGGTTGTCGGGTGTGGTGTCGTGCACCGCGCCGGTGACGCTCGGCGAGGGCGTGCCGGTCGGCGTGCCGGGCTCCGTCACCGACGCAGCCGGCAACTCGGCGTCAACATCCGTCGGCCCCATCCGCATCGACACGACGCGACCGATCGTCACCGGTTTGGTGTCGGGTCCCCTGAGCCCCAGCGGCTGGTACACAGGCGATGTCACCATCGTCTGGTCGTGCAGCGATGCCCTCTCGGGCCTTGACGGCGATTGCCCCGCACCGACGGTGCTGACCGGTGAAGGTGGCGCGATCACAGCCGGTGTCTCCGTGCACGACCTCGCCGGTAACCAGGGCGACGGCCTCGTCACGGGTCTCAAGATCGACCGACACGCACCGAACACCACCGCATCGCTGCCGCCGTTCGATGCGGATCCGTGGTTCAAAGACGGTGTCACGGTGAACGTGTCAGCCACCGACCCACTGTCCGGTGTGGCGCACACCTTTGCAGCCATTGACGGCGGCACGCCTACCGAAGTCGTGGGCGGTTTGCTGGCGGTCACCGGCAACGGTACGCACACGGTTGGCTTCTGGAGCGTGGATGCTGCAGGCAACGAGGAGACGCACCAGTCGCTGCGGGTGAAGGTCGACGCCGCGGCCCCGTCCATCACAGGCAGTCGCAACCCGGCGGCCAACGGGTTCGGCTGGAACAACCAATCCGTCGACGTCACGTTCCTCTGCGGCGACGGCGAGTCCGGGATCGCTGCGTGCACGGGCGACACCACGCTGTCCAACGAGGGAGCAGACCAGATGGTCAACGGCCTCGCGACCGACAGCGTCGGCCACACCACCCCCGGCTCCGTCAGTGGCATCAGCATTGACCTCACGAAGCCCACGGTCATCGGCTCTGCGACGACCGCCGCCAATGCCGCAGGGTGGTTCCGTAACGATGTGACCATCCAGTGGACACCGTTCGACGCGCTGAGCGGGATCGATCCGGCCACGGTGCCGGCCGACTCAGTCGTGACCGGAGAGGGAGGCAGCCTGATGGCAGGCCCAGCCACGGTGACCGACAAGGCAGGCAATGTCTCCAACTCGGCTTTCGTTGGTTCGATCCGCATCGACCGCACGGCGCCGGGTATCACTGCGGCGACACAACGTCTCGACAACACTGCGTGGACCGCAAACGCAGATGTCTGGTTCAACAGTTCGGTTCGTGTTCACTACAGCTGCAGCGACGCGCTCTCCGGGGTTGCGGCCTGCGATGACGATGACGTGCTGTCCAGCGACGGTGCCAGCCAATCGGCGTCCGGTACGGCGTTCGACGTTGCCGGCAATTCCACATCGGTCACCAAGTACGGAATCAACATCGACAGCCAGTCGCCAGCAACAATCGGGACCATTGACTGCACGGGCAAGAACGGCTGGTGCCGCAACACGGCGGCCGTCACGCTCGACGCCACGGATCAGGCCGGTCTCTCGGGTGTGAAGGACGTGTATTACCGCTTCGGCACGTCAGGGAACTTCATCAGGAAAGCAGACCCGGTCACGTTCAACATCGCACTGAACAGTGCCGGGAAGGCAGTCGTTCAGTTCTACGCCGTCGACAAGGCCGGCAACCAGGAGCCCCTGCAGACATCGAACATCAAGTACGACACCATTGCGCCGACGATCACAATGACCCGCACTCCCGGCGCGAACGCGTCGCTGTGGAACCGGACCGATCTCAGCGTTGATGTTTCGGCGGTCGACACTCCCGATGCCGTGACCAACGACCTCGGCAGCGGTGTCGAGACGCTGACCGTCGATAACGCGATCGTAGGTACACATACGACGGAGAGCGACCCGACGCCGCTCACCTACTCGAAGTCCTTCACGGCTGAGACTGCGGGCACGGCTGTGAACGCGTCGGCAGAGGACTTTGCCGGCAACACGGGCAGCGACTCCCTGACGGTGAAGCTGGACAAGACCGCACCGACCATCAGCGGTGCGTCGACCACGTTGGCAAATGCGAACGGCTGGTACAACGGCCCAGTAGCGGTCCGCTGGACCTGCGCCGACACGCTCTCCGGAGTTGCGGTCTGTCCTGCCGACGATCTCCTGACCACCAACGCGGCCAACCAGTCCGTCAGCGCTACCGCCAAGGACAGCGCCGACAACACAGCTTCTGCGAATGTGTCAGGCATCAACATTGATGCGGTGAAGCCTTCTGTGCAGATCATCGGGCTCCTCGGGAGCCCTTTCATTGTCGGCCCACAAACGGTCGTCACCTGTGCAGCAAGCGATGCGCTGTCCGGGCTCGACGGCCCCTGCACGGTGCTGGTCACAACGTCAGGCAACGGCGTCGTGGGTACCTTCGACGTGACGGCGACGGCCAAGGACAAGGCCGGCAACAGCGCCGCGGTGACCGGCTCGTACAGAGTTGTCTACGGCTTCGGTGGCTTCCTGCAGCCTGTGAATGACACGGGCCGTCCGTCGCTCACCTGCGGCAGCCCGTGCGTGGCAAGCGTCTTCAAGGGCGGCAGCACCGTCCCGCTGAAGTTCCAACTCCGCAACGCATCGGGTACTCCAATCCAGTCCCCGACGCTGCCGGAATGGGTCACGCCGAAGCAGGGCAGCGCAACCACGCTCGCAGTCGACGAGGTTGCCTACACGGATCCGGCCTCGTCTGGCCAGGCCTTCAAATGGGACCCAACGGCACAGCAGTACATCTTCACTTGGGGCACCAAGAACGTGAAGGTCGGGTACTTCTGGAAGATCGGCGTCAAGCTCGACGACGGCAACAGCTACGTCATCGACGTCGCTCTCCGCTGATATCTCGTGGTCTCGGGTCAGCAGCCGATCGCTTCCTTGACTGCCCGGCAAACCTCGGCGAGCTTGTCCGGGCCGAGCTCACCGATGCGGGCGCTGAGTACGCCCGTGGGAACGAGCTGCAGCTGTTGCGCGTTGAGAACGCAGTCGTAGTTGAGACCGTCGGTCTTTCCGAGCCCAACCTCGGTGACGAGCCCGCGAATCCGCGTGGTAGCCGGAATGATCTGGACGTCGTGGAGACCGGTAAAGGTCGACATGATGAGCACCGGTCGCATCTTGTCGATCGCCGCGATCCACAGTTCCCCGCGTTTCAACCGTCGCTCTTCCATGGCCTCCGTGCGGCCATGGCACGGGCTTGCTCTTCCGGTGTCACCCCATACGACGTGGCCCAGTCGACATCGTCGTCGTAGTCGCTGGGGAATTGGGCATATGAGGCAGCACTCTTTGCGTCGCTTGCCTCGCTGACCCGTTGGGCGAGGGCCTCGTCGAAAAGCGCTGACAGGTTGAGGTTGGGGATCAATTCTCGCGCGAGCCGCAGGGTCTCGGCCGTGAGGGTCACCGTGGCACGCTCCTTCATCTGCATGCGAGGAGCATACTTCGAATACGCATAGAGGGTAAGTTGCTCTCGGGGGCGAGGGCAATGGGAAGCGCTGCTTCAGCGACCGATCAGGGCGTTGACGCGCGACAAAAGGTGTATTTCTCCGTCCCACGGTGACTCTGTACTGATGTAGGAGTCGTCACGGCCTGGGAGGCACGATGGAAGTTGAACGCGAAAGGCTCAAGCTCAAGGACAACCCGAAGCTGATCTCTCCGCCATCGGTTGCGCCGGCTTGGCAATGCGGAACGGTGGTCCTTGTGAAGAACTTCCTCGCATTTGCAACCCTTGACATCGAGCTGAACGGAGCCGTTGTCGTTGCCGGATTTCCTGCCGGATACCCGCTCCCAAACGGGGCGCCTGTGCCGTTGGCCAACGCGCTGACCGCAGGTCAGAAGATTCGTGCCCGCCAGACGTTCGGCGGCCTCGCCAGCGACTGGTCCGCGCAGGTGTTGGTCAAAGACCACCTCGCGGAATTCCCCGCCGGTCTTCCTCGGCCCCAGATCGATCCGTCACCCGTCTTCCAGTGCGGGACTCGCACCGGAGTCGCAAACCTCCTTGTGGGTTGTGATGTGTGGATCGAGGCCGACGCAGTCCAGGTCGGCATCGCGAAAGGAGCAAAGGATCATCAGGGAGTCAACGTGGCTCCGCCGTACGGACTCGGCCAGAAGGTTGTTGCGCACGCATCACTGTGTGGCGACCAGAGTCCACCGTCGGCAATGAAGGTCTCGCAGCCGTCCTTCTCGCCGCTGCCGGCTCCGATTCCGGGAACCCCGTACGAGGGTGGCACGCAGGTGACGATCGACGGAGTTGTGAACGGCGCGACGCTGACACTGTCGCGCAACGGAGTCGTGCAGTTCTCGTTCTCCTCGTGGGGCGTCCGGCACCAAGTAGGGCTGAACCCGCCGTTCGTCGCAGGCGAGCAACTGTCGGTGACCCAGCGCCTGTGTCCCGGCGACCCCGAGAGCCCTCCCGGGGTCACCGTGGTCGAACCGTGCAGCAAGGTTCCCGCGCCCGGAGTCGAGCCGATCCAGGCTGGTGACACTTCGGTTCGACTCAACTCGTTCGTGCCGGACGCCCGCATCCAGGTCTACGTGAACGGGACCAAGCAGGGCGAAAGTGGCGGCCCGGTCGTCGGGCTGGCCGTCACCGTTGAGGGTGGTGACGTTGTGCATGTGCTGCAGATCGTCGGAACCTGTGTCGGTCATGTGGTGCAGGAACTGACCGTTCGTTGCGTTGCGCCGCCTATCGGGTTCGACCCGTCCGGGTTGGATCTGTTTCCGGTCGGGTCGATGAGCTACGACGCAGGATCCTTTACGGTGACGAGCGGCCACTCACAACACATCGCCGGAACGATCTACTACCCCGCTGATGCAGACGGGACGAACGCACCGTTCAACAAGCGGCTTGCGGCGCTCGGGCGGGTACCGCTCGCTGTGCTCGTCCACGGACGCCACGGCGGATCCACGAGCCATCTTGGTTACGACTACTTGCAGCAGCAGCTCGCCAGCATGGGCATCATCGCGATGTCCGTCGATTGCAACGCATCAGACGCCTGGGGTGGTTGGGCCGACAACATCCGCGATCGTGCCGACCTCGTCATCGCGTCGATGAAGCACCTCCAAACCCTTGATGGCGGCGGTGAAGCGATCTTCGGCGGGCACGTCGATTTCACACGTGTCGCGCTTATGGGGCACTCGCGTGGCGGAGACGCCGTTGGTGTCGTCCCGGAAATCATCACGCTCCCGGGTGTGAAGATATTGGGTGCGATCTCGCTCGGCCCGGTCAACTCGGGAGCCTGGAGTACGAAGCCGAAAGGTTATGCGTACATGACGATTCTTCCGGCGTCGGATGGCGACGTGCGAGCGAACAACGGTGCACAGTTCTACGACGGGGCCGATGCGTCACCGTTCAAGTGCCAGCTCTACGTCGACCATGCGAACCACAACTTCTTCAATCGCCAGTGGTCAAACGATGACGCACAAGGCCTTCTTCCGCTGATCTCCCGGGTCGATCACGAGCGCATCCTCTCTGCTTACGGCTGCGCGTTTTTCCGCAACGTGTTGCTGGGCCACGGCACGCTTGGGTTTCTTGACGGCCGTCTCCGTCCGCCCGGAGTGCTGACCACAGAAGTCCACCTTTCGTACAAGCGGGCCAAGCAATGGACAATCGATGATCATCAGGATGGCAATACCATCGCGAAGAACTCGCTGTCGCAGCCGACCTCGCAATCGGGCGGACTGCTGGCGGCCGAGCACACCTTCGATCAGTTCGCAGTCGACAGGTTCAACCCGTCGTTCTTCGGGGCGACCGTTGGGATGGTCGCTCGGTCCGAAGGAAAGGCTGGCACGTTCCGCTCGCCCTTCGCGAAGGCTCGGGATATCACGAAGTCCGAAGTTTGGGTTCGTGCCGCAGAGGTGTACGAGACGGCGAATCTTGCCGGGCCTGCAACCGGCTTTCTCCTCGGCCTTGAGGACGCAAACGGCGCGATTGCATGGGTTGACAGCGAAGGTGTCGGCGGGCTGCCCCGGCCGCTTGATCGGCGTGCGTTCGATGGACCGGTGTGGAGTGACGATCTCGTGAAAACGATGCCGAACACCTTTCGCTTTCCGTCGCGCTGTTTCAAATCACCGCCGAGGACCAAGCGACGATTCGATCCCACTCGGGTCGTCGCAGTGCTGCTTCGACTGAATCGGCCAGACGGACGGGCAATAGCCTTCGACGATCTGCAAATTGTCAAGGCCTGACGAGAGGAGACGAGCCATGTCGAGTGATTCCGAATCGAAGCTACCCAACGAACAGCTTCGTGACATCTGGACGCTGCCTGCAATATCCGCGGTGTCGATCAGGCGCGTGCGCCACGAGCGCGCTCGTCAACACACCATTGCTGGTCGCCTCGTCGATTTCGATGAAGGTGTCGAAATCATCATCGAGACCGACGGGCAGATTCCCATCCGTGCTCTTGCGCCCGCTCTGCACATCGGCGCAGCGGAACTGACGGAGAGCGCGCAGGTCGACGAGCGCACACATCGGTTCTTCGTGCTTGACGAGTCGATGCTTGTTTCCGGCGAGCAAATCCTGCTGGGGTGGGTCGGGCACCGAGTGCAGGCGACCCAGCCGGGGGAGTATCGGTACGAGGCTCCTGCCGGTGCTCCCCAAGTCGCTCGATCACTTCGCAAGCCCCGCAACCCTCGGAAGTAGCCCACATGCGGACGCGTGCATCGTGGGACGCACCGGTGTCCGAGCCGGGCCAACGGTCGAGAAGTCGCGAAAGCCAGATCGAGGTTGTGAAAGCTGCGTTGCCAGCTTAGGCAACTGTGAGTACGACGCCGGAGTTTGCGCCGAGCGTCACCACACCCGACGCCACGGTTGTCAGCGGCCCCACCGCGAGCAGGGTGATCGCAAACGGTGAAAGCTCGCTGGGAGCAAACGACACGTCGTTGGTCCCGACATTTGCCAGCAGCGTCACCGACGAAGTGGCTTTCGACCGTGTTATCGAGAACACGGATTCTGGAGTGTCATCGCCGCACCCCCACGACACGACGCCGTGACACCAGAGGTCATCGGTCTTCAATGCTGACATCGCTGGAAGCAGGTCCTCGATCCCCACCTCTCCACCCGAGAACATCATGAACGGTCCCGGCAAGCCAGCAAAGATGAACGTCAACAGACGGACCTGGTCCATGGTGAACTGCTCGCGCCTCCACTTTTTGCCCCACGTGGGCCACCAAAACGTGTCATGGGAATCAATGTGGTGCGCCGTCACAGATCCGTGCGGCAGGAGCGCGTCGCGATCTCGCATCCACTTCGCAAGTCCCTTGCCGCTGGACACACCTGTCGGAACTCCGCCACCAGACGCCAGTGCCGTCAGCAACCACTGCTCGTCGTAGTTGTAGTTGAGATCCATCGATCGGCGAAGCGAATGACCGGATGGCTCGGTGTACATCAGGGCGTCGGACTTGATTGACTTCAGAACCGGCCGAAGCCTTTCGAACAGTCCGAGGCATGCAAGTTGCGATGTGCTGGCGCGCCCTCTCGCCCACGTTGCCCAGTTGGGAAAATCGTTGTAGGTCGGCGCGTCGAAACGGAAGCCATCAATATCGAGTTCTGTCATCAGGAAGCTCATTGCGCTGGTGAAGTATTCCTGCCATTCCCGATTGCGAGCATCAAATGCCTTGGTGTAGACGCCAGCGACGTTGCCGCCAGAGTCGGTCAAGAACCAGTTTGGATGAGACTCGATCAATGGGGATACCGGCGGGCTACCCGACTTCCAATAGGGTTCGAAGTCTAGGATATGACGCGACCACGCGATGAGATAGTTGTTCCAGTCGTTCACGTCGGTCCCGAAACTGTCGCCCGTCTCGGTGGCAACGAGACTGCCGAACGGACCACTTCGAACCCCGTCGGCCGCAGCCTGGATTGACTCCTGATCGAGTACGCCATGGAGCAACACGTCGAGAATGATTCGAATGCCCCGTTCATGGCTTTGGTGCACGAGAGCTTTGACGAGTTCTACCGGACCGTAGGACGTCTCGATGTCCCAGTAGTCATGGACGTTGTAACTTGGATAGGGCTGGCGTGGCATCAGCTGGATAACGCTGAATCCCAGCGATTTGATCCGATCAAGATCGTTGATGAGGTCGCCAAGTTCTGGGTACGGGCTGTAGTGATGAACCTCGTTGAACACGGAGAATCCCACCTGCGCCTCGTAGATGCACGCGCCGAGTACCCAGGTAGGCGGTTGCCCGGGCGAGGTGAGCGCTCGGGAGCGCAACCATCCATCGAAGAGGGCTGGAAAGCCCACCCAGCTGCTCACGCTGTGATCGAGCGAAAACAAGTGCACGTCGTTGCTCTGATCGCTGGACAAGTCGGCTGAAAAATTCGTGGTGACATGAAGGCTGAGCGAGTTGTTCGATGTCGCGACGATCTCGATGTCGGGAATTTCGGTCTCGTCGTCCACCCACAACGCCAACGATCCGCTGCCGTCGGGGCTTGCGCCGTCCTGAAGATGGATCAGTCCGCTCGATCCTCGGAGCCCGCCGATTGCCGACACACCAATGGGCTTCACGATCAAGGGAAGCGGCGTTTGCGCAGCCAAGCAGTTTCCTGGTGCAGTAACACTCCAGGCCCCGTCCTCCATGGTCAGGTTCGCTGCGAATCGAATGTTTCGTACTACCACGTCCTGATTTCCATCAACGTGAAGAGACGCACTGAACGATGGGCCGAATCGATTCAGTTGGTAGTGAAGCTCACCGCGGTAACCACCGAACGAAATCGGAAGACACCAAGCCATCCCATTGCGCGACTCGTTCTTTCGAGGAATGCCCGCAACCCGGATCTCGTCGATGATGTTCGTGCCCGAATAGTCCAAGCCTCCGGTTGCGCCTCGCTGTTCTTTACCCCCCGTTTCGATTGCAAAGGAAAGCGCGACATTGACGGTACGCCCGAAACCCGGAGCGAGAGACGAGACGGAAGTCAGCAGGCCGGTTCGGTCATCGCAGGTGAAACGATGGTTTGCCTCGATATGTTCGAATATCACGCTAGCGACGACTTCCTCTTGTTGATTCGTGTTTTCCGATAAATGTGCTCTCGGCACCGTACTCATCGTCTTGTGGCGATCGTCGGACGGCGGCTACGGTCGACCCATGGTCATCGAGTTCCTCACCTTCGGCGTCAATGCTGGTGAACGAGAAGAATGGCTTGCAGTCGACGAGCGGACGTGGAGCAAGTTCCTGGCACGACAAGCCGGATTTGTGAGCAAACAGGTCTGGTCGGATCACTGCGCGAACGGCCAGGTTCACGCCATGATCTGCTGGGAGGACGAGGCATCGTGGCAGGCAATACCGGCCGAAGAGCTGGAGGCAGTCGAAAAGTCCATGGGACGCTGGTCCCGTGAATGCACGATGAAGGTGTTCGATGTCCTGAAGGTGGTTGACGCCGATCGCGCATGAGCGGCCCAGGTTCAAAATGCGGGCGACGGAGCCACTCACACCGCAGACGCGAAACTGGACCGAGTTCTCGACGATCATTGGCGCAGCGACTCAGGGATCCAATCGCCGTGGGCTGCCAGCAACTCGTCGACCATCGCCCAGATCTGGTCCAGGTCCAGCTCCGCTGCAGTGTGGGGGTCGAGCATGGCTGCGTGATAGACGTGCTCCCGGTTGCCGGTGATGATTGCCTCGACGACCAGTGATTGCACGTTGATGTTGGTTTGTATGAGTGCCGCCAACTGCGGGGGAAGCGTGCCGATCCGTGTGGGTTGCACTCCGTTGCGGTCGACCATGCACGGCACCTCGACCGTGCAACCCGAAGGCAGGTTTTCGATGATGCCGTCGTTTGCGACGTTGCCGTAGACGACGCACGGTTGACCCGTCTCCATAGCGTGGATGATGGACGAGCCGAACTCCACGCTGCGTTCGACCGTCAGCTCGTGCGCATCGTCTTCCAGCGACGCACGGAGGGTTTCCCAGCCGGCGATCTGGTTTTCGCATCGACGGATGTATTCGTCGAGCGGAATGTCGAAGCGTTCGAGCAGGTCCGGCCGGTCGCGTTTGACGAACCACGGAACGTATTCACTGAAGTGCTCACTCGATTCGGTCACGAAGAACCCGGTGCGCTTGAACACCTCGTAACGAACGCTGTCGGCCATAACCGAACCGTCGCCGTGACGTCGGTCCGGACGCTTGCCTGACGCAAGGAAATCTCGCACCCGGGGATACAGGTCTTCGCCACGGTGCTCGAGGCGGAGGAAGAACGCCATGTGGTTGATGCCCGCAACTGTGTAGTTGATCTCTTCGAAGGGCACCCCGATGTCATTGCAGAGGTCCTTGGCTGTGAACGGCACGCTGTGGCACAGCCCCACCGTCGTGATCTTCGAGCCGCGGTTCAGACCCCAGCAGTTCATTGCCATGGGATTCGCATAGTTGATGTGCAACGCATCGGGGCAGAGCTGCTCCATGTCGGCAGCGATGTCGAGCAGGACGGGGACGGTGCGAACGGCCCGCATGATGCCGCCGATCCCGAGCGTGTCGGCGATGGTCTGTCGCAAGCCGTACTTCGCCGGGACCTCGAAGTCGAGAACCGTGCCCGGTCGGTAACCGGCTACTTGGATCATCGTGATGACGTAGTCGGCACCATCGAGTGCCCTGGCCCGGTTCGTGGTGGCCACGATGCTGGGTGACGCACCCAGCGCCCTGGCCACTCGGTGGGCGACCAGTTCCGAAGTCGCCAACCGTTCAGCGTCGATGTCGAACAGCGTGATGCGCGACTGGGCGAGTGCTGGGTATCCCAGCACGTCGCCCAACAGGTTCTTTGTGAACACCGTGCTCCCGGCGCCCACGAACACGATCTTGGGCGAGTGGGTGGCGGTCGGGGAACTAGTCATGGGTGTGCCTTCCTGAACGTCGAACCCGACCGATCGATCCTGCCATGTCTCGGTGGGTTACGTCAACGATGACGTCAGGATGGTAGAACCTGGTCCATCGAGCGTGCATGCTGGTGTTATGCCGAGCAGATCGACCATTTATGACGTCGCGGTCCTGGCGGGAGTTTCCCCTCGCACCGTTTCGCGCGTGGTGAACGACGAGCCTGGCTTTGGGGAGGCCACACGAGTGCGCGTCTTGGAGGCCATCGAGAAGTTGGAATACCGCCCCAACATGTTGGCCAGGGCGCTCATCACTCGCCGAACGGGCACACTCGGCCTTGTCGTGCCCCAGATGGTCGACCCGTTTTTCGCCGAATTGGTTGATGGTGTGCAGGCAGCGGCGAAGGCTTCGGGCCGCACCACGATCATCGCCAAGCACGATGACGACCTGGCGGAGTTCGACTCCATCATCGAGACGCTGTCGTCGTTCGCAGTGGACGGCGCCATCGTTTACTCCCCAGGGGGGGACCGGGCGATGCTCTTCAAACACGCCATGCGAGGACTGCCCACTGTGGCGTTAGGGATGGAGATTTCGGGCTCGAACCTCGGTTCCGTGCTGTGGGACATCACCCGAGGGGCCGAGCTCGGCATCGAGCACCTGGTGCGGATCGGCCGAACCAAGTTGGTGATGCTGTCCCGCACCGGCGCGCGTAACTCCTTGCTGCTTCCACGGCGGGAAACGGCTTTCCGGCACACGTTGCAAAGTGCTGGGCTGCAGTTCAGCGAGGACCGGGTCGTGCGGATGGATCCCACCATCGATGGTGGCCGTGCTGCGATGGTGGCCGTCCTCGCCGCCGGCACGCCGGTCGATGGCGTCTTCGCCTATAACGACGCCATGGCTATTGGTGCGCTGCAAGCTCTGGCCGTCGCCGGCCTCCGGGTGCCACACGACATCGCGCTCGTGGGTTTCAACGACATCGCGTTGTGCTCGGCGCTCGTGCCCGCGTTGACTTCGGTCCGGCTCGATCGCGCGGCCATCGGTCGCGAAGCGGTGGCGCTGCTGGACCGCATGCGGTCGGCACCGGACCACCACCAGCCGGTGTATGTCGACGTGGAATTGATCGTCCGCCAGTCCGCATAGCGGAGGTGCACCTTGCGACCTCCCGGATGTTTACGTCATCGTTGACGTGACGCCCGTCGCATCTGTATGCTCGGCTCGTCGACGCCGTCAATGTCATCGGGTTGCACCGTGCCTCCGCTATGACGCCTTCCCAAGGACATCAGTGCGTTTCGTCAGCTGTTCGTCCCCTGTCGTGGTCCTGTGCGGACTCTGACAGGCCGCACCACCATCCAGACCAACACGTCACCCGAGGGAGTTTGCATGAACATCGAACCGACCATGAACCCTGAACCCAAACCGGAATCGCCGTCCCTTGTGGGGCGTCGTTCCTTCGTCCTGGGGGCCGCCGCAGTTGGTCTGCTGGCGGGTTCGCCCGCCGCGCTTGCTGCGAAGAAGAAGACCACCAAGAGCTCGGCCAAGACCTCTGGCACCATTGCCCTGCAGTCCAACAATGCCGACGACAAGTCAAAGAAGGGTATGGAAGCCGTTGTCGCTGCGTTCAACGCCCGCAAGGCGGGGACCGTCAAGCTGAACACGGTTGCCGGCGAGCTCTATCGAACCCAGCTGACTCAGTACCTCACCTCGTCCAAGCCGCCCGAAGTCCTCACCTGGCTTGCCGGAAAAGCGGCGCAGAACTACGCGGACCAGGGCCTGCTGCTCGACATCTCGGATGTGTGGGCCTCGCCTGAGATGGCGGGTTACTCGTCGGCTCTGAGGGGTCTGTCGACCGCTTCGAACGGAAAGCAGATCTTCGTTCCGATCTACTACTACTGGTGCGGCGTCTACTACCGTCCATCGAAGTTCGCCGAGTGGGGCGTGAAACCGCCGAAGACGTTTGAGGAATACAAGACACTGTGCAAGACGGTGCAGGACAAAGGCGTCACTCCGATCGGCATGGGCTTGTCCGATACCCCGTGGGTCGCATCGTTCTGGTTCGACTATCTCAACCTTCGCCTCAATGGGGCGCAGTTCCACCGCGATGTTCTCAGCGGCAAGAAGAGCTTCAACTCCCCCGAAGTGAAGG
>JANNBN010000012.1:0-2630 GCA_031385545.1 Acidimicrobiia bacterium
GCTGCAATGCTGCAGGGGTTGCCGCCTTCGACGATGACAGCGTTCGCGGGTCAGGTTGCGGCTGCGTTGGCCGGCACTGCGCTGAGCACGCCGTTCGAACCGTGGCCGGATGGACTCGATGTTGTTGCACGAACCCGACGTTCGGTTGGTTTCGCAGACGTGCACGAGTCGCTGTTGGCCGTCGTCGGGTTCGACCCCGCAGCCCGCTGGTAGGCAAAATCGGGTCAAGCCGCTCGGAGTCAAAGTGCTCGCTGGTCCACGACTCGCTTGGCCTTGCCCTGCGATCGCTCGATGGTGCCCGGTGTACCAACGCGGACTGTAGCGGTGACCCCGATCAGTGCCTTGATCCGTTCGCTGAGTGCAGCTGCTTCGGTACGTTGAACCTCATCCGATACTGCTGCGGTCGTCTCAACGTGCACCGCAAGTTCGTCCATCAGGTCTGGTCTGGTGACAACCAGCTGGTAGTGCGCGCTCAGCAGGGAGCGAGCAAGAAGCAGTTCTTCGATCTGGCTGGGGAACACGTTCACGCCGCGGATGATCAGCATGTCGTCCGAGCGAGCGCTGATACGCGCGATACGCCTCATCGACCGTGCAGTCGGAGGCAGCAGTGCGGTCAGGTCGCGGGTCCGGTAACGGACGACGGGAAATGCTTCCTTCGTCAACGAGGTAAAAACCAGCTCGCCGTGCTCGCCGTCGGGCAGCACCGCCCCGGTATCCGGGTCGATGATCTCCGGGTAGAAATGGTCCTCCCAGATTACCGGCCCGTCCTTGCTCTCGATGCACTCGCTGGCCACTCCTGGGCCCATCACTTCGGACAGCCCGTAGATGTCGACCGCGTCCAGCCCCAGTGTCGCTTCGATCTTCGCTCGCATCTGTTCGGTCCACGGTTCTGCGCCGAAGATGCCGACCTGCAGGGAGCTGTCAGTAGGGTCGAGCCCCTGCGCGTGCATGGCTTCGGCGATGGCCAGCGAGTAGGAGGGCGTCACCATGATGATGTCGGGGCGGAAGTCCGTGATGAGCTGTACCTGCTTGTCGGTCTGGCCACCCGACATCGGCACCACGGTGCAGCCGAGCCGCTCGGCGCCGTAGTGCGCGCCCAGGCCACCGGTAAACAGTCCGTACCCATACGACACGTGAACCAGGTCGCCCGGTTCGCCACCAGCGGCGCGGATTGAGCGCGCCACCAAGTCGGCCCAGTTGTCGATGTCGGTCTTGGTATATCCGACCACGGTCGGCTTGCCCGTCGTGCCGCTCGATGCGTGGATACGGGCGACCTGGTTGCGCGGCACTGCGAACATGGCGAACGGGTAGTTGTCGCGCAAATCAGCCTTCGTCGTGAACGGGAACAGCGCGATGTCACTCAGCGCATGCAGGTCGTCGGGATGGACGCCAGCTGCGTCGAATGAAGCTCGGTAGTGCGGGACCGTGTCGTACACACGACGCAACGTCGAGCGGAGCCGTTGCAGCTGCAGGGCGGTGATCTCGTCTCGGCTGGCGGTTTCGATCGGGTGCAGCGCGGTGGGGTTACGGGTGACCATGGTGGTGGGTACCTTTCAGCGTTTGGGGGCTGCTGTGCGGGTTTGACCGGTGACTGCAGACGATTTGGTGGGGTGTGTTGCCAGCCCTGAGCACGTCATCGCAACGATCTGGTCCGCAAGGCGCGCTGCGGGCAGTTTGCCGCCGGGGCGGTACCACTCGATGATCGACGTTGCTGTGCCGATTGCGAGGCGTGCTGCAAGGTGAGGGTCGATGTCGGCGCGCAGCGATCCTTCCTGCTGCGCAGCCTCGATGAGGTCGGCAATGCGCCTGTCGAACTGGCGTCTGCGGTCGAGCGCGAGGCGTTCCGTCGGCGAGTTGCCGCGCGTTCGCAGGAGCACCGTGACCTCTGCCAACAGGTCGTGTTGCAGTTCGACCACGCGCCGAAGGACATATCGGAATCGGTCGAGCGCCGCTCCTTCACGCGCTGCTGGTTCGTCAAGCAGTGCGAACAGCGCGTCCAGCGCTCGTTCGAACCCACGCGCAAGCAGATCCTCCTTGCTGGTCATGTGGTGATAAAACGCGGCTTTGGAAACACCGGCCGCCGCAGCGAGATGCTCCATCGACGTTGCGTCATAGCCTCGGGACCGAAAGACTTCAAGTGCGATGTCGGCCAGCGAGTCAATGTCGTGACGCGGTCGAACCGCTGACTGGTCTCCTTTGGCCACCCGCCGACCTTACCGATCGTTCGGTCAGAACATCAAGCACATCAAGCAGTTGCTCTTCAGCCGGCGTCCAGACCGTCTCGCAGCTTGCGCATGATTGTCCCGAGGGTCGTGAGGTCCTCGAGCCCGATGTGGTCCTCGACCAGCCGCCGCAGCGCTGCGGCGTGGTGCCGCTTGGACTCGCGGGCTGTTTTCACTCCCTCGTCGGTGAGTTCCATCCACGTCACCCGACGGTCATGCTCGCAAGCCACACGTCGGGCAAGTCCGGCCTCGGCAAGTTTGTCGGCAACCTTGGTGAAGCCGCCGCTGGTCAACTCCACCTCACGTGCGATCTGCGTCATCGGGAGGCGGTGGCCGGGGGTGCGCTCCAGGCGCAGCAGCACCTCGAACCAGGTTGGCCCCGGGCAGTCCGCGTGATCCATGTCGGCT
>JANNBN010000039.1:0-1716 GCA_031385545.1 Acidimicrobiia bacterium
GTGGCCAGGTTGCCGTTGAGGTCCTTCAGGCCTGAAGACCCGTTGGACAGCCGGACGTAGAACTGCTCCGTCGGTTCCCAAAAGCCGTCGTCGGTTATCTCGATGCACACGTCGACGCTGGTCGCTCCCGCAGGAAAGTTCACCGTCTGCGAGTGGCCGGTGTAATCGTCTCCGACGGTGGCGGTGTCGTCGTAGGTAGTCAGCACGACGTTCTGAGGTGTATCGAGCGCGGGACTCACGCCGACGCGGACCGTTGCGCAGTTACCGACTGTCGGGCTTTCCGTGACCAGTGCGTCAGTGATGGAAAGCTGCACCGAAGTGGGTGCGGCCACGCATGTCGGGTCCACGGTCGGATCACACTGGCGAAGCGTCTCGTTAACCAATGGATGCGGCTCGAGACGGAACATGGTCCAATCCGACAGATTCTGTTGGTCTCGCATGAACCCGGTCACGAAGTTATGGCGCATCCTCACGTAGATGCCCATCGACGTGGCCCCGTTGAGGCTGCGCAGGCGCAACGGGATTCCGTTGGGGTCCGAACCTGTAGGGCAGTAGGGCCGGGTGGGGCTTGAGGACCCGGCCGTGCAGTTGAAGGTTGCATCCAGCTTGACGCGATCGAAGCCACCATCAGCGAGATAGAAATAATCGAGGTTGTCGAACAGGTTCAGCGAGGTACCGCTGATGAGGGTGGCGTCCGTGTAGATGTTGCACGTGTAGTTGACACCCGATGCTGCGCCGAGACAGATGCTCGGCGGTTTCCAACTGTTCAGACCAAATGCGGTTGTCCCGACCCGCGCCGGGGTGCCGTAGATGACGATCTTCTCGACGTCGCCCATCTTGCCGCCGAGGCCGGATTCGATTGCGCGGAGCATGGTGAAGTCGTCGTAGTCGGTGTTGCCCTTGTTGCATCCGCTTGTGGAGGTACCTGAACCGGTATCGGCGCAGGGAGTGGACCCGACGCGACCGGCGAGACGGGTCGCGACGTTGAGATCGTGCTTCGAGGACATCAGCAAGCCGTACTCGCCGCCGCCCAACGCGAGGGTGAGGAGGAGGGTTCCGACGAGCGCCATTTCGACCGCTGCCGCGCCGCGTTCTTGGGCGCGTCCCTGCACCCGGAGCACCCTTCGGCTGATGAGACGGTTGAGTCGGGACCGTTGATCCACAGTTTCCACACCTTCAGAATCGGGCAACGGACAGTGCTCGCATACGCCAAACGAAGTGGACTTGGCAGGGTGATCTGCTCAACGCTGAACTTCGGCTCAGACGTGCAGGGGAGAATTGCGAACCGGCCGCTGTTCCTGCACGGGTAGTTTTGGGTGCATGTCTTCGATCAGCATCATGCTTCCGGATGGTTCTCAGCGATCCCTCGAGGCAGGCTCAACCACCGCTGATCTCGCATCACAGATCGGTGCTGGCCTAGCCAGGGCCGCACTCGCCGCCGTCGTCAACGGTGCCGAGTGGGACCTCAACCGTGCGCTTCCCGACGGTGCAAACGTCGCCATCGTCACGGCATCCACCGACGAAGGGCGCGAAGTACTGCGGCACTCAACGGCCCACGTCATGGCGCAGGCGGTGCGTGATCTTTTCCCCGGAGCGCAGTACGCCATCGGCCCAGCGATCGAGAACGGCTTCTACTACGACTTCGATCTTCCCGATGGTGCCCGGTTCACCGACACGGACCTGGAACGGGTCGAGGCACGGATGCGCGAAATCGTG
>JANNBN010000057.1:0-83167 GCA_031385545.1 Acidimicrobiia bacterium
CGTTGATCTTGGCCAGATCGCCGTCGGGGATGATGAAGTCCTTCTTCGCGTAACCAACAAGGTTCTCAACGATGCCTTTCGATTCCGGATCCGCAGCGTGACAGAAATCGGGCCGGAACCGGTAATGGGTTGCTAAGCGCACATACTCTGGCGTGGGGATCACCACATTCGCGACCGTACCCGCTTTCAAACAACCCATCCGGTCCGCGAGCACGCTGCCCGTGACACCGCCAAGTTGTTCGAAACACTCCGCCAGGAAAGCGAACGTTGTGACGGCTTTCTCGTCACGCGCGAACCTGATGAACCGGACACGCGACCATGCCAACACGGCACAAAACACGTGAAGATCAGTGCCCACAATCGTGCCCCAATCAATGACGAGCGTTGCGCCTGGAACCCAAACAGCTGGCCGGCGCTGATGGCGGCCCTGCTCGATCTTGAATGCTTTGCGGACCTCGGAAACAAGCCGCCGAAAGTTGCGTGCCGAACCCGCGTATCCCGCAGCGCGTGCGATAGGCAACAACCGTTTCGCGGTCATTCGGCCTTTCGTTTCTGCGATCTTCTCAACAACAACGGCCCGGGCGATCTCGGTGTTCCGTGCAGGTTTCACCCTCGGTTTACGCTCCGCCGTCAACTCGGCCCGGCGGTGTGCTTCCACTTTTCGTTTCACTGTTTTCGGATCGCAACCACACATCACGGCGGCTCCCCGATACGTACCTACGTTTTCAAACGCAGCAATAACATCCATGTTCTCTCTCGCTGTCAACATTGCGGCTAACCCCTCGGGTGGGTGATCGGATCTGACTTGGTCGTCGATCACGATCACCTCCCGAGGCGGCCAACACAGGGATACTCAAAACCCCAACGCGAGGACTTTCACCTGGCCACCACAGCTGACTTTGACATGGCCAGGGACAGTCGCTGACTGCTCGCAAGGCTCAGTCCGGCTGAGCGGCTTCAACGAAACACTCGCGCAACGATGGGTGCAAGTGATACCCCGACACGGATCCGCCACAGTCGAGGTCCTTGTTGCCCAACAGACGGTGATTCTCCTCTTCGATACGGAGTTGCAATTCTTCGATCTCGGAACAGGCGAAGGCCTTGGTAACGCCACCCTCGAGCAGACTCCAAAGCTGCTTTGCCGGCTGGAAACTCCCGGGCTGTTGCCTCTCGCATGGACCGGATCGGCTCTTGTACCGATCACAGATCTGGTGCTGGGTAGCCAAAGCCAACAGATCGCTAACCTGCTGCAGCGAAGGTAACTATTCACATGCCTTGCCTGCGGTGGGGTTCATGCGGGTGCTGGTCGGGGTGGGGTCCAGTGTCCGGTGGTGAAGAGTTGTTGGAGTGCGACGAGCGGGTTGATGTGGTGATTGCCGGCGGTTTGGATGAGTTCGCGCTGCACCCACCGCTTCACGTCTCCAGTGGAAAGCAATCGGCGGCTGGAACGCCGGTTCAGGGAACGGGGTCACCACCACGATCACCTTCACCGCGAAAGGGAACGTCACCTGGAAAGTCATCGGCTCAGAGAACGGTGTCGGGAAAGGCGAAGCACCCTTCAACCCAACGACAGATTGGACCACCTGGTCATGCCGATGGGCTAGCGGTGTTCGCCACCAACGCGCTGGGACTGCCGAGCATGGTGTCGACCTCGAACCCGTTGAACTCGCCATCTATCCGGGGCGACCGCACGGCCCACGCCCGAACATCGGCCGTTTCCGACCTGATCATCAACAATTCTGGGATGCTACTGGCCGACGGATCAACGGTGACCGTGACGGAACCCGGCTCCTCTGTGTCGTACTCCTGTCGCAACCCCACCTGGGTAACGAAGATGAGTGTTCCCCGTTCGGTTTGCGGTGATTGAGAGGCGTAGCGTCGTGACATGTCTCAACACGCAACTCCCGGGCTCACTGGACTTCTGACCGAAATCGATCATGTGGCGATCGCAGTCCACGACCTGGAAGCTGCCATCAAGTACTACGAAGATGTGTACGGAGCGACCGTCGATCATCGGGAGTTCGTCGAGTCCGACGGTGTGGAGGAAGCACTGCTGAAGGTGGCCGAGAGCTACATCCAGTTGCTGACCCCTACCAACCCGAACTCGACCGTCGCGAAATACCTGGAGAAGCGCGGCGAAGGTCTTCACCACATCGGATACCGGGTCGCGGACTGCGCTGTGGCGCTGGAAGCTGTGAAAGCCGCAGGTGGCCGGGTGCTCGATGAACAGCCCCGACCTGGTTCGCGGGGCACAACCGTTGCGTTCATCCACCCG
Organism: Acidimicrobiia bacterium; assembly: GCA_031385545.1. GTDB lineage: Bacteria > Actinomycetota > Acidimicrobiia > Acidimicrobiales > JANYDT01 > JANNBN01. The sequence continues at coordinate 2,276 of JANNBN010000057.1, forward strand.
AAGACAACGTTCGGCACGCTGGTTGAACTCGTCCAGGAGTAGCGGCGCTTCACGAATTGACGTGGCGCAAGCCACGGACCGATGCGCGTTTGGTTTCTCAGGATCCGTAGCGGACGTGGGTTTTACTCTTGCCTCGAATCTCGGAAATGGTATCTGCCCGGGCTTCCCTCGCTGTCTCGGATACGCCCGATGTCAACGGTCGAACTCCTCGGGCGCATTGTGGTTGATCCCTTATCTGGTTCGGCAAGCCGACGGTCCGCGGCCACCGAATCTGGGTTTCGCTCGTTCTCAGCTACATCGCCGAAGGTTGGACCCTGCAAGAGGTCGTGCAAGAGCTTCCGGGGCTTGAAATCGACGATGTGCGGGCGTGTGTCGCATACGGCGCGCATCTTGCCGACGTTCGTTTCGTTGATCTCGACGACGTGGCGTGAGTTTCAAGCTCGACGGCGAGCATCGTCGACAACATTCCACCGCTACGCAGGAAACGGCGTCCATGTAACCGCGAATTCGCGTGCTACTACGAGATATTTGTCCGGCAGAGCACGGCGACAAGATCGCGGATCGGCCGACCTGCATCGGTGCCCTTCTGCTCGTAGCTGGTGATCGGACGAATGGGGTCACGTGGTGCCCAGTCGGTGTGTGGGTTCATCAGCTTCGCTGTTGCTGAGATGGCGCCGAGCATGTCATCGGCGTAGGGCTGCCAGTCGGTTGCCATGCGCAGCGTTCCACCGGCAACAAGCCGTTCAGCAACTAGCGCAACGAAGTCGGGCTGGACCAACCGCCGCCACGCCTGGCGCTGCTTAGGCCACGGGTCGGAGAACCATATGTGTACTTCTGATAGCGATGCCGGCCGACACATCCAAAGCAACACCTCGTGTGCGTCTGCCGCGATGATCCGGACGTTGGTGATACTCCCCGCCTCAAGGGCGTCGGCCAACACAGCGTGGCCCGCGACGTGAACGTCGATGGCAAGGATGTTCGAATCGGGCCGGGCTGCCGCGAGCGCAAGCGTGCTCTCGCCCATACCGAACCCGATATCGGCGAGCAGGGGAGCGCGCCGACCGAAGACGGCATCGAAGTCGATGCTCGGTTCTGGCGCGATCAAATACTTGGGAAGCGTCTCGGCCAGGGCGCGGTACTTCGTGGGTGACATGCGCCCGGTGCGGGGGATGAAGGAGCGCGCGGCCCGGCCAGTGCTCGGGCGGGACCGAGCGGTGAACGGAAAGCCTTGCGTCTCGTCTCGGTCGCTCTGCGTGAGGTCACCTCCACCGGACATGGTTCGAGAGTACCGTCAAGGCGGTGAAGGTCCATCTCCTCGACGGCACCTATGAGTTGTTCCGTCACCATTTCGCAGTTCCGCCGAGAAGCACTGCCGACGGCAGAGAGGTTGGAGCAATCCGCGGGGTTCTCGAATCGGTGATGAACCTGTTGGCCGATGGGGTGACTCACATTGCCGTCGCCACCGACCATGTCATTGAAAGCTTCCGCAACGACCTGTGGGCCGGGTACAAAACCGGCGACGGAATCGACCCCGTCCTGTTCAGCCAGTTCCATCCACTCGAAGATGCGTTGCGAGCGCTTGGCGTGGTGGTGTGGGCCATGGAGGAGTACGAGGCCGACGACGCCCTTGCCGCCGGAGCGTTCATCGCCTCTCAGGACGACCGTGTCGAGCAGGTGTTGATCCTCACCCCGGACAAGGATTTGGGTCAGTGCGTGGTTGGCCGACGGGTCGTGCAGTACGACCGCCGCAAGCGCGCACTGATCGATCACGACGGTGTGGTCGAGAAGTTTGGCGTGCCGCCCGAATCGATCCCGGACTACCTCGCTCTGGTCGGCGATGCGGCTGATGGCTTTCCGGGGCTGCCGGGCTGGGGTGCGAAAACGGCGGCTGCGGTTCTCGCCCGCTATGGCCACCTCGAAGCGATCCCTGCGCTCGCCGCGGCCTGGGAGGTACCGGGCTTGCGTGGCGCTCCGAAGCTTGCGGCGACGCTGGCCGACCATCGCGATGAGGCGATGCTGTTCCGCCTGATCGCCACCACGCGCAACGACGCCATTGAGCTACCTGGTGGCGTCGATTCCCTCCGTTGGACGGGCCCAACCCCAGCGTTCGACGCTGTCTGTGAGTCACTCGAATCCACCACCATGGCCCAACGCGCAAAGAACCTGTGGAAGGCCCGCAACGGGTCCTGATTCGTCGGCGGAACTCCGTTCGGCACCCCGGGACTCCTCAAGTAGGAAATGGGACTGGTACGATGTATTGCACCATGATCACCATCACGGCCTCCGAGGCTCGCAAGAATCTGTTTCCCTTGATCAAGCAGGTCAATGACGATCAAGCGGCAATCCACATTTCGTCGCGTGGCGGCACCGCTGTGTTGGTGTCCGAGGCCGAGTGGAACAGCGTGCAGGAGACGAACTACCTGTTGCGTAATCCCGTCAACGCGCGTCGCCTGATGGAATCGTTGGAACGAGTTCGCCACGGCGAAGTCGAGCATCACGAACTCGTCGAGTTTGAGGGCGAGGGCGCTGCTGAGACAGCACTCGACGATGTCTGCGGGGGCGACGCTTTGTAATGCGGCTGGTCTTTGACCAGAGCGCGTGGGCCGACTACACGTATTGGGTAGCCGAAGATCGGGCGATGGTGAAGCGGATCAACCGTCTGCTCGCAGACATGATGCGGAGTCCGTTCGAGGGAATTGGGAAACCTGAACGCCTCAGCCAAAACCTCTCGGGGGCGTGGTCGCGGCGAATTGATGAGGAGCATCGGCTGGTGTACGTCGTCGACGGGAGCGATCTCGTCATCGTCCAAGCCCGCTACCACTACGAACCGTAGAGCCCACCTGCTGACCAGTGGGGTCCCCCGCCGAGCCTTTGACCGTTTCGATGGTTGGCTCACCATCGGGTTCAACTCAAATCCCTCCGTTCACCGCTAGGGTTGATCCGGTTGGGGGGAGTGCTGTGCCACAGCCCATCGATCGGCACGGCGACGAGGCGATCGCCCATCGAGAAGATCCGAGAGCCGGTATAGAGCAGGACGCCGAGATGGAACTGATCGCCGGCGGCATCGCGGAGATGGCGGAGGTGGCGGAGGTCGTCGCCAGACACTGTGCTCGACGCCTTGACCTCGACCGCGACGACTCGACCATCTGGGTGCTCCAAGACTGCGTCGACCTCTTGTCCATCTTTGGTCCGGTAGTGGTATGCCCGGGCGAACGTGTCGGACCACGCGAGTTGGCGCAGGAGCTCCGCAATGACAAAACTCTCCAGCAGCGACCCGGCCCGTGTGGGATCTCGATCGGCGCGTTGACGCGTGATTCCAGCGAGATGCGCGCAGAGACCGGAGTCGACGAACACCAACTTGCGCCCACGCGTTGCCCGCTTGGTGGCCGAGTTCGTCCAGGCCGCAATCCGCTTCACGAGGAATACTTCCTCGAACAGCGCGACGTAGCGCTCCACGGTGTTCTTCGAGATCCCAAGTCCGTTCGACAGCCCACCGATGGAGATCGGACTTGCCGTGCGATCGGCCAGCACTGAGATCAGGCGCATCAACTCGTCGCGGCGTTGGATCTCGCCAAGTTGGGTGACGTCGCGATCGATGAGGTCGCGCACGTACGACTCGAAGAACCTCGACCGACGCGCTTCGACGCGGTCGATAGCATCAGGGAACCCACCCCGAATCGCCCGCTTCAGGTAGTCCGAACGGTCGAGCGACGCCCCCGTGGTGAATTGCGGCTCCAGCTCGAAGGCGGCGTCGACGAATCGATCCGGCGCGCCGTCTATCTCGCCCTGGGAGAAAGGCCACATCTCGACCGTCTCGGACCGACCGACGAGCGCGTCGGGCAGAGCGCGCAGCCCGAGCAGACGAGCGGAGCCGGTGAGGAGAAATTGGCCGGGCCGATTGTCCTCGTCGACGCGTGCCTTGATCGGGAGGATCAAATCCGGGGCGCGTTGGATCTCGTCGATCACCAGCAGGCCCTCGTGGGCGACGAACGCTTCCGGGTCGAATCGAGCAGCGGCGAGGTCGTTGGGCCGATCGAGGCGACGCTCCGCTGTATCCACTCTGTCTCGCACCAGGTGGTGGACGGCCGTGCTCTTCCCGGCCTGCCGGGCTCCGCTGATGATCACGACCCGTGTGTCGGTGAGTGCTGCGCCGATGAGTCGTTCGAGATGGCGCTTTCGGTACGCGGTCACGCCGCACCCTAGCTTGCTGACTGACTAATTGTCAGACTTTGAATGACCATCTGCCAGACATCGCCTGACCATCTGCCAAAGGCTTGAACTGCGTGAACACCGTTCGGGAACTCCCGCTCGTGTTGACTTCGTCTCAGTGTTCATGAAAATCAAGCGCCGCCGTAACCTCTTCCTCGTTGGCCCCTTCCTGCTGATTCTCACGTCGTGTGCCGAAGAGCAGCCAAGAACGGTGACAGCCGTCGCCGCAACGAACGCCAAAACCAGCCAGGAAAAGACTGTGACCGATCCAGACCAAACCTCCAGCCCTTCGACGGTTCTCGTTCGCACCATCAACGTGCACGGTGTCGGCCGTGCGTCGGAGACACCGGATCAGGCCACGGTCACGATGGGCGTCGAGACGAACGCGGCAACGGCGCAGTTGGCGTTGCGGGAGAACAACACCAAGGCAGCGGAGTTGATTGCGTTACTGAAGAGCAGCGGGGTGGAAGACCGCTTCATCCAGACCAGCCAGTTGTCGGTGTATCCGCAGTTCGACAACCAGGGCCGCAAGATCGTGGGCTACCAGGTATCCAACATCGTCACTGCCACGGTGAAGGACGTGAAGAAGGCAGGAGCTGTCATTGATGCGGCTGCCGGCGTTGCCGGAGACGCGATTCGCATCCAGAGTCTCGGGTTCGGTTTGTCCGATTCGTCGGAACCAGTGAAACGCGCTCGGACGAGAGCAGTCGAAGACGCCCGGACGCAGGCTGAGCAACTTGCAACAGCCGCTGGCGTGAAGGTGGGCGCGTTGCGAACCATCTCGTCGTCTTCGGTGAGCGCACCGCCGATCCTGTACCAACAGAACGTGAGCGCAAAGGTTGCTTCTGCTGATTCGTCGGTGCCGCTGGAAGCCGGGTCTGCAGAAGTCACCGCAGAGGTTGATTTGGTGTTCGACCTCGTCGGCTGAATGCCGCGAGGTCCGGTTTTTACACCACCCGCTGAGGGGTCAGGCCGGCTTCGGGTTGTAGCCCAGGATGGCCTTTGATTCGAGGAACTCCAGCAGGCCGTGCTTGCCGAACTCGCGGCCGTTGCCAGACTGCTTGTAGCCACCGAACAAGGCGTTGGAGTCTGTTCCCGCGCCGTTGAGGTGCACGTTGCCGGCACGCAGCTTGCGCGCCACTGCACGGGCCCGGTCTGTGTCGTTCGACGAGACGTATGCAGCGAGGCCGTACACGGTGTCGTTGGCGATCTCGATGGCCTGCTCTTCAGACTCGTAACCGAGGATGGACAGGACCGGGCCAAAGATCTCTTCACGCGCAATGGTCATGTCGTTGGTGACGTTGGCAAAGACGGTTGGCTGCACGTAGTAACCCGACGTGAGTCCATCAGGGCGGCCGACGCCGCCTGCCACGAGCGTGGCACCTTCGTCGATCCCCTTTTGGATGAGCCCCTGGATCTTCTCGAACTGCGCTTTGGATGCGACTGGGCCGATGACCGTGCCCTCGCCGTTCGGGTCGCCGACCGTGATCTTCGCAGCGGCGGCAGCGGCTGCCTCGATTGCTTCACCCATGCGTCCTGCTGGAACGAGCATGCGGGTTCCGGCGTTGCAGGACTGGCCAGAGTTGAGGCACAACCGACCAACATCGCGCGCCACCACGGCGGAGAGGTCGACGTCGTCGAGGATGATGTTGGCCGACTTGCCGCCCAACTCCTGATGAACACGTTTCACGGTAGGAGCCGCGTTCTTGGCAACTTCCACGCCGGCGCGGGTGGAGCCGGTGAACGACACCATGTCCACGTCCGGGTGCGACGACAACGCGACGCCGACAGTTGCACCATCGCCATTGACGAGGTTGAACACGCCAGCCGGCACGCCGGCCTCGTGCATGACCTCGGCAAACACGATGGCGTTGAGCGGTGCCATCTCCGATGGCTTCAGCACCATGGTGCAGCCGGCTGCGATAGCCGGGGCAACCTTGGCAACGATCTGATTGAGCGGCCAGTTCCATGGAGTGATGAACGCGCACACGCCGATCGGCTCGTACTCGATGCGACTGGTTCCCACGTCCTCTGCCCACTCGAACTCGGATAGCGCCTTGCTGGTTGCCATGAAATGACCGAGGCCGGCGGGGGCCTGTGCACGTGAGGCGATCATGGCCGGCGCGCCCATCTCTGATGTGACCGCGGTGGCGATGTCGCCCATGCGGGTCTTGTAGACCTCGGTGATGCGGGTGAGCAGGGCGAGCCGCTCAGCGACCGTTGTCTGGGAGAACGTGGCGAAAGCCGCCTTTGCTGCTGCAACAGCTACGTCGACGTCTTCAGCGGTCCCCATGGCGATGGTTCCAACCGATTGTTCGGTCGCCGGATTCATCACCTCACGCCGATTCGACGAAAGCGGCTCGACCCATGCACCGTTGATATAGAACTTCGCTTCGTTTCCCATGCCGACACGCTACGCGTCGGAGCTGACGTTTGGCGAAACTGGCACAGGGCAGGGTGGCGGGGTGATCGTGTCCATTGGTAGAGACTTGCCCGGTGAGCGTGCCGGTCAACATCCAATCCCCGTGGATGATCATCGAGGAGCAACACCGGGTCTGGCGGTTCGAACGGGCGTTTCTGCTGAGCAACTGGCGGTGTGTGTACGGCGAGGGGTGTCGTGGTATCCATCCCTCTCAAGACGCCGATCGACGTGACGGGTGCTGCACCTATGGTGCGCACTTCGCGGAGGCAGAAGATTTTGCAAAGGTCGCAGCTTTCGTACCCTCCCTCTCCGCTGAGGTCTGGCAGCACGCATCGCACGGCAAGCGGGTCGGCTGGTTCAAGAAGCTGCCGGACGGCCGCATCGCAACCCGGACCACCAAGGGTGGGTGTGTGTTCCTGAACCGGCCCGGTTTCAGCGGCGGTGTCGGATGCGCCCTGCATCTGGCGGCGGTCCAGCAGGGGCGTCGTCAGGTCGACGTGAAACCCGATGTGTGTTGGGAACTCCCAATCAGAACCGAGGACCACGACGGTGCAGACGGGCGCCGAGTCATCACGGTCAGGCGATGGCACAAGCAGGACTTCGGGCCGGAAGGCGCAGACATGCACTGGTGGTGCACGGAACCGGAGACCGCAGCTGAAGCGTTTTCCGCATCCCAGCCCGTCTACCGATCGCTTCACCAGGAACTGACGGAGCTGTGCGGCCCGGCGGTGTACGCGGAACTGTGCACCCGCCTTGAAGGGACGTAAACCCCCTCCGGCCCAGGGGTTTGTGCGGTTCGACTCGCGTCGATGGTGGTCGACGAGGCAACTGCGGCGACGGTCCTGGAGGGGACTCCATCCGGTAAACCCGACCAATACGCTCCTCTGCGACACGCAACGTCGTTGGTAGGTCGAGATGCACGGCCTTGCTTGTGCCTTGGCCTGTTAGGAAGCGAGGAAGGCTTGAATGGCGTCGCGAGCTATGCTCGACGGTGTCGTGTGATCTCGTTCGGCTCGCTCGGCGAGTTGCTGGCGGGTCTGTTCGTCGAGACGGACTTGGAGCACCGGGGACACGCCTTCGCCGAGTGAGGGCCGACCGCCCTTGGCTCGTGCTCGGGCAAAGACCGCGTCGAAGTCAGGTTCGGTGTGTTCAGCCTCATCGGCCATCCGCCCGAAGTCCGCTTCGGTAAGGATCTCGCCGTTTGGCATGGTCACGTCTTCGCTCGTGACTCTGAATTTCATAATCTCTTTCATTGGTTCTCCTTTCGGTCAAGACGTTGTCGGTAGCCCGTTCGTGCGGGCATGGCGTGAAAGATCGTGAACGTGCCCTGTCGGTAGGTACCGATCAGTTCGAGCACGTTCCCTGCGGAGTCGGGCCCGAGCACGAGCACCTTCGGCGGGTCCACTTCGAACTCGTCGTCGACAAGTAGCGGGTAGGTGGCGGCGTGAGCGATCGACTCACTGGTGATGCCGTGCTTCAAGGCCGACGGCCTTATGTCTAACTCCACTCACCGTACTGTAATACAGAACCGGGCCAGGCACACAACGTCTTGTTGCAACCCGTCCCGCCATAGCGTGTGACTCATGGGCAACGAGCTGCGCAGCAGCGATGGCGCCCGCAACCAGCCCGAGAACCGCAAGCGGACGCTCCGGTGTCGAAGCGCTCGCGAGCGCCACATGGGCAGATCTTGAACAGGTTTCGAGAGCAAGGCATGTACTGGCGCCTTCGAAAGCTTCGAAACCGTTCGACACACCGATTCGTCATTGCCCATGAGGCTGATCCACCCGAGTCCAGCGAGGTGATCGAACGCGTTTCGCTGGATGATCTGCGCCGGGCCGATCTTGCAGCGCTGAAATTGACACGAGCGGCGGCGGTTACGTTCACTCCATGGATGATGCTGATCGACGATCCGTCGCAATGGTGACCGGGCTCGCAACCAACGTCGGCACGCCACGTTTCGGTCCGTGCGTGGGCGCGCCGATAGCCGGAATTCGCTCAGGCCGCCGGTCGAGTGAGTTCTACCGTGAGCGACAATCCAAGTGCCTCAGCGACTCGTTGGGGTGTCGTGACAGTTGCTCCGACGCCGCCCGCTTCGAGCCCGGCAAACGCGGCTTGGCTGGTGCCCATCCTCAGGGCGAGATCGCGCTGACTGAACGACCGTCCCAGGGCGGAAACCAACCGGACAACGGCAACCGCGAAGGGACACCCAAGGTTTCCTGAGACTCGCTGAAAGGGGCCCACCGGCGGCCTGTTGGGTCGGGGGTTCACGACCCCGGTAGCCTGAGCTTCTTATGGAACACCCCCTTTCGGAGCGGCTCGAAGATTTGGCTCGGCGAAAGGCCGAAGCATTCAACGCCGGGTCAGCCCGAGCCGTCGAACGTCAACACGCAAAGGGCAAGATGACGGCGCGCGAACGGATCGACTATCTGCTGGACGACGGTTCGTTCATGGAGCTGGACCTGCTCGCACGCCATCGTGCGCAGGGCATGGGTCTCGAGAACGACCGCCCCTACACCGATGGCGTCATCACTGGTTGGGGCACCATCGACGGCCGCAAGGTGATGGTGTTTGCCCAGGACTTCACGGTCTTCGGCGGCGCGCTGGGCGAAGTGCACTCCGAGAAGATTGTCAAGGTGATGGACCTCGCCACCAGCGTGGGGGTGCCACTGATCGGTCTCAACGACTCGGGTGGCGCTCGCATCCAGGAGGGCGTGGTGTCGCTCGCCTCGTACGGCAACATCTTCTACCGAAACGTCAAGGCATCAGGGGTCATCCCGCAGATCAGCGTGATCATGGGCCCGTGCGCCGGCGGAGCGGTGTACTCGCCCGCGATGACGGACTTCGTCTACATGGTCGACAAGACCAGCTATATGTTCATCACGGGTCCCGACGTCGTGAAGACGGTGACCGGTGAGGACGTCACGCCGGAAGAGCTGGGAGGTGCCACCACGCACGCCACCAAGTCCGGTGTGGCCACGTTCGTCGCTCCCGACGACAAGAGCTGCCTGGAAGACGTGCGCTACCTGCTCGGCTTCCTGCCGCAGAACAACTTGGAGGAAGCGCCACGCGCCGAAGTCACCGACGACCCCGAACGGTCGTGTCATGCATTGATGACGTTGATGCCTGAAAACCATAATCGTGCATACGATATGAAGAAGGTCATCAAGGAAGTGGTCGACGACGGCGATTTCTACGAATACTTCCCGCGGTTCGCGAGCAACATCGTGTGTGGCTTTGCCCGCCTCGATGGACACTCGGTCGGCATCGTCGGCAATCAGCCGATGGTCAAAGCAGGTGTCCTGGACATCGACTCGTCCGAGAAGGCTGCACGTTTCGTGCGTACCTGCGATGCGTTCAACATCCCCATCGTCACCTTCATCGACGTCCCAGGATTCATGCCGGGTACCGATCAGGAGTACGGAGGCATCATCCGCCACGGGGCGAAGCTCCTTTACGCGTATTGCGAGGCGTCGGTTCCGCGCATCAGCGTCATCACTCGCAAGGCATATGGAGGCGCGTACGTGGTGATGGACTCGAAGTCCATCGGGTGCGACCTCGCGTTCGCATGGCCCAACGCCGAGCTCGCGGTGATGGGCGCGCAAGGAGCGGTGAACATCGTCTACCGCCGAGAACTGGACGCTGCACCCAATCCTGAAGCACGCCGCGCGGAACTGGTCGAGGATTACAGCGAACGATTCGCCAACCCGTATATCGCGGCGGAGCGTGGATACGTCGACGACGTCATCGATCCCGCCGACACTCGGAAGGTGCTCATCCGAGGTATGGCGATGCTGCGGACGAAGCGTGAAGATCTGCCGAAGCGCAAGCACGGGAACGTGCCGTTGTGATCGAAAGCCAGCGACTGGCCATTGATCCGGCTCCCACCGACGAGGAAGCGGCTGCCATTGTGGCGGCCGTCGAGTTGGCATGGCCGCGGCCTGTGCTGCTGGCTGCGGTTGGACCCACTCGGGCCGATCCGCCGTCGTGGCGATGGTCCGGACGCTGGTGGGCCAACGGGTTGCAGCGCGGACGCCGAGTTTGAACCCGCACTCAGGCCCGAAACAGGATCTGAGCGACTGAAGCAGGATTCACCGGTATTTCGTCCCGGCGATTGAATCAGCCGAACAGGTCTTGAGACCTACCGGCCCGGTGCCGAAGTCTCACCTCGTGAAGGTCCCGCTCGAAAGTAACGCAGACCATGATGCTTGATCTGCGCGCTGAGAAGCGCCCCGGTCTGCTCGGCCGCAGTGACACGCTCGCCATGCTCGAGATCTACGTCGAGAAGGCCGTCAAACAGCTCCACATCGCAGTCCCGATCGTCACCGGCCCCGAGGGCATGGGACGGTCCGCTGTCCTCCACGAGTTGCTGGAACGGTCTCGCAACACAGGCCGCACCGGTGGCTATGGCTGCGTGCGTTCAGGACTGGGTCAAGCACTCATTGACGCAACCACGTCACTCGCTGTGTCGATCAAATCGCTGTATCCCGATTCCCACTGCACGACCGACCTGATACTGGCGGCAGAAGATTTCCGCCGGCGTAGCCCCGACGAGGCGACGGAGGAAGGTTTCGTTTCGGCAATCGATCACCTGTTGTACGCGTTGTCGACGGCGTTGAGCGAGGTGGCCCGCGGCTACCTGCTGTGCATCGACGACCTGCAATTTGCCAACGACGGCCGGGTCCGCGTGTTCCTCGAAGGCCTGATCGCGCTGTCCTCGACCGGAGCTCCGATCCCCGTTGTCCTGACCAGTTCGGTCGGACTGGGCGTGCGGGTGATCCCGCAGGGACTTGACCAGTTGCAGCTGCGACCGCTGACGAACGCAGACCTCGCCGACATCGCGCAGCGCCAGGGTGTCATCGCCACACCGGAAGTGATCCGTCAGATCGGCGAGTACGTCGAAGGTCGGCCAGGACGAGCCCTCGAGATCATTGAGCGCGCATCGGCCAAAGGCCTTGTGGACGCGCACACCGTGCGCGCCGTGATCGCCGAGTCCAAGATTCTCGGAGCCGAGCGCGACGCCTTTGCCGATGCCGAGCGGATTGCAGCGCAGGCCCGCACGGCGGCACCCGATACGTCCGGAGTCCCGGCGCCGACGGAAGCCCCCGAAGACACTCCTGCCGGTCCTGTCACTGCGTCCGCCTTCGGAGGTGGTTTCGACCGATCGCTGCCCACCGCCCACACCGATCATGTGGTGACCAAGTCTCAGGTGTATTTGGACGGTCTTGAAATGACCGACCCAACGACGAACGCCGACCTGATTGCCGCGACCGACATCGAACCTGTTTCGCCGGTAGCCATGACGGGAGTCGAAACGTCGGTCGAGCCGAACGACTTTGCCGACTCCGGCGACTCGGCCGACTTTGCGGACTCCGGCGACTCGGCCCCCGTGTCACCTGAACCAGCTGAATCGATTGCACTTCGCGTGGAGTTGGTCGAGGATGCCGTTCGGCTTACCGTTCCTGTCGCCCGCCCATCGGACGCAGTCGCGCTTCCGGTTCGTGAGGAGGGAATGACCAGGTTCAGCGGGGCTGTTCAGGCTGCCGCAGCCGCACCTCAGGCACAACTCCTTGCGCTGACTCCGACGCAGCGGCGCGTGCTCGGGTGCATCGCCGAGGCCGCCGATGCTGCCGTCCGAAGCGGATCGGCCCCCGCCGTCAGAGTTGCGCTTGTCAAGCGGACGCTGGGTGAAGTGTCTCGTTTCGGAGGAGCCGCTTCGCCTGTCGGCGATGCGTTGGAATCGCTGGGTTCAGCTGGTTTCCTGCAACTGGACGGCGATACGGTCTCGTTGACCGACTTGGGTCGACGGCACTCCTCTGTGACAACCGACGAGTGACCCGCGCGGGGCGCTACATTGCGCTCTGCCATGACTTCTCAACCAGAGCAGGCCAACCTCGATCAGGGCACCAACCGCGCGATCGTCGACGACAAGAACCTGATCGTCGACGAGTTCGCTGAACGTCTTGCGGCCTTCAAGCAGCTCTCCAAGGATGATGTCGACGGCGCGTCGCAAATCCTTGATCGGCTTGGAGCAAAGGGCAAGGTTGAAGCGGACATCGTCAAAGAGATGGCTGCAATCAGGCCGCTCTGGCTACCCGGACGGTTCGAGGAGGCGCATCGTATAGCGATGCGAGCCCTCGAGGTCCTCGACCGCAACGGCGCCCGTGCGCCGAAGCTCCCGCCGATGGGACCACTGGCCCCCGTTGCCTCGTTTCTCATCCAGTTGGTTGCACGGTTCATCGTGAGGAACCACCAGGCCGAGGTCATCAAGGCCATCAAACACATCTACATCCGGCGAGAAACGCAGTGTCCGCCCACGTCGCCGGAGCGGTTCATCGTCCGACGGGCCCGTATCGACGCCGAACGGGTGCAGCCCACGCTGCGGTCCAATCCGATCGGGGTGCCAGCGTTCCTTCTCGGTGGCGCGTTCCTGAGTTCCATCCTGTCCAGTATCGGGCGAGGTCTGTCCAACGCCAGCGGTTCCAAGGTCGGGGTGCTCATCGCTGCGTTGGTTCTGTGCTTCGTCATCGCTGGTGTGTCCTGGACCGTTGTGCGTGGCGCAGCAGTGGCTCGCAGCCGTATCCGGCTCAGCCTTGACCGCCCGCTGAACGGACTGTGGGAAACAATCGGAGCAGCAGGCAACCCTCCGAAAGACCAATCACGCGTGTTTGCTCTGATCGCGACCGTGCTGCCGCTTTTCGGTGCAGTGGTGCTGTTTGCCGGAGTGGTTTTCGCGGCACTGCGCTAACGGTTGCCCTATTGCTGAGCGCCCTTCGAGGTCCCCGCCGCTAGCTACCGGCCCGATACTGCACCACGAGGTCGGCAATGTCGTCCATGATGCGCGACAGGTCGAAGTCCTTCGGTGTGTACACCCGTGCAACCCCGTCGGCAAGCAGTGAAGCGGCGTCTGCATCGGGGATGATCCCACCGACCACAACCGGCGCGTCGATACCCATGGAACGAAGTCGGCCGACGAGCCCGGGAACCAGTTGCAGATGCGAACCCGACAGAATGGACAGGCCGATGAGGTCCGGGTCCTCGTCGCGTGCCGACGCCAGTATCTCTTCGGGCGTCGACCTGATGCCGTGATAGATGACCTCCATCCCAGCATCGCGGGCCGCGACGGCGATCTGTTCGGCACCGTTGGAATGACCATCCAGGCCGGGTTTGGCGACCAGGATTCGGGGCGGCCCACCCGCCATCGACCGTGATCGGGCGGCCACGGCCGACAGGCCGGCGCTGGCTATTGCTACGCCGGCGCCCACCCCTGTCGGGGCGCGGAACTCGCCGAACTCCGCCCGCAGCAGCGCGGCCCATTCGCCCGTGGTGCCACCAGCCTGAGCAAGAGCGATCGACGGTTCCATGATGTTCGCGCCGGTCCGGGCTGCTTCACGAAGCGCCCCGAGCGCAATCGAAACTGCGCCCCCGTCACGCGTGTTGCGCCACCGCACGATGTCGTCGATGGCGTCCTGCTGCACCCGGGGATCGACAGTGACGATGAGGTTGCCGGTCGCCAGGGGCGAGGCTTCGGTCTCGGTAAAGCAGTTGACTCCGACAACCTTGATGTCACCGGACTCGATGCGACGGAGACGTTCAGTATGTGAACGTACTAACCGGCTCTTGAGTTCTCCGATGCACCGGAAGGCACCACCTCGGTCGAGGACGTCCTGGAGTTCTGCCCACGCCGCGGCTTCGAGTTCTCTCGTCTTTGCCTCGACCACGTGCGAGCCGTTGAACAGATCGTCGTACTCCAGAAGGTCAGTTTCGTAGGCGAGCACCTGCTGCAGTCGGAGCGACCACTGCTGGTCCCACGGGGTGGGGAGACCGAGCGCTTCGTTCCAGGCCGGCAGCTGCACTGCCCGGGCGCGGGCGTCCTTCGAGAGCGTGACGCCCAGCATCTCAAGCACGATCCGCGCCACGTTGTTTTCCGGCTGGGCCTCGGTGAGCCCGAGCGAGTTGACCTGCAGCCCATAGCGGAACCTGCGCAACTTCGGATCAGTGACGCCGTAGCGTTCTGCGCAGATGCGGTCCCATAGCGACGTGAACGCGCGCATCTTGCACAACTCCTCGACGAACCGGATCCCGGCATTGACGAAGAACGAGATGCGTCCGACGATGAGTGCGAAATCCGTATCGGGGATCTGTCCGCCTGCCTGTACAGCGTCGAGCACGTCGATTGCAGTGGCCAGCGCGTAGGCGAGTTCTTGGACGGTCGTCGCTCCGGCTTCCTGCAGGTGATAGCTGCACACGTTGATCGGGTTCCACTTCGGAACGTTGACCACGGTGTACGAAACCATGTCCACGATCAGGCGCTTCGATGCGTCGGGCGGAAAGATGTACGTTCCGCGCGACAGGTACTCCTTCACGATGTCGTTCTGGGTGGTCCCCTGTAAGTTGCGCCTGTCAGCACCCTGCGCGTCTGCGTTGGCCAGATAGAGCGCCAACATCCACGCAGCTGTCGCGTTGATCGTCATCGAGGTGTTCATGCGCTCGAGGGGAATATCAGTCAGGAGGGCGTGCATATGTCCGATGTGCGCGACAGGGACGCCGACCTTTCCGACTTCGCCGACAGCTCGTGGATCATCGGGGTCGTAACCGGTTTGGGTCGGCAGGTCGAACGCGATGGACAGGCCCGTTTGGCCTTTTGCGAGGTTGGTCCGGTAGAGCTGATTCGAAGCGGCTGCCGTCGAGTGGCCGGCGTAGGTGCGCATGACCCAAGGCGCCTCTGGTCGATTCATTCGTCCATTCTGGCCGTGCGAGCGTGTTGGTTACCAGACGCGGGTTCGGTGGGGACGACAGAGAGAGCCCCGGAGACGGTGTCGGCGCGATCGAAGTGAAACAGTGCCAGCCGTCGACGGTCTGCTGCGGCTCGGAGTTGATACCACCGCCATACCAACCATGCGGGCGGAACAAACGCGATAGCTGATCCGACGGTGCCGACGAACTTGCCGATGTTCTCGCCGCTGGTCCGTGCTGTGACCAGAATAGCGAGGGTCAGCACGACGATGTTCCACAACAGAAATGCACCGCCGAGAAGGACCCATCTCCGGAAGTTGGGCCTATCTGTCTGTCGAAACTCGGGGCGATCGGTGAGGCTCATCGACCCAGTCTGGCCGAGTGTCTCGTGGATCAGGACAATTCAGTAACGTCAGGTCATGCCAGCTACCCGCCGCTCACTCGACATGGTGGCCGAAGCCTCGGCCCGCATCCGTACCTATTCGGTGGCCGAGGCCACAGCCAAGCTGGGTGCCGAGGGCGTGACATTCGTCGATCTGCGCGACCCTCGAGAACTCGACCGTGACGGGCGTATCCCCGGTGCACTCCACGCGACCCGAGGCATGTTGGAGTTCTGGGTCGACCCCGAAAGCCCGTACTACCGGTCCGTCTTCGGAGAAGACCGAGAGTTCGTGCTGTTCTGTGGTGGCGGGTGGCGCTCGGCCCTTGCGGCCGCAACGCTGCTGGATATGGGATTCGACCACGAATCCGTGGCGCACATCGACGGGGGATTCGCTGCCTGGAAGAAGGCCGCCGCGCCGATGGAGTGACTGCTCAGCGTTTTGCCAGCGGTGCGAACATCGCGCCGGTCAACGCCGCAAGGTCGTCCGGTGCCAGTTCAATCTCAAGGCCGCGCCGCCCGGCACTGACGAAGATCGTGTCCCAGAGCTGAGCGTCCTCGTCGATCAGTGTGCGGTGCCTCTGGCGTTGGCCGAGCGGACTGATACCGCCGAGGACGTATCCGGTCGCTCGTTGCGCGTCGCGTTGGCCGGCCATTTCGGCCCGTCGAGCGCCCAGCGTGACAGCAAGCACCTTCAAGTCGCATGTGCTGTCAGACGGAACCACTGCCACCACCAATTCGTCTCGGGGGTCGCCCTTCACGATCACAAGCAACGTCTTGTACACCCGCGCCGGATCGACGTCCAGAGCCAACGATGCTTCGTGTGCATACGAAGCCGCCGCTGGATCATGGATGTATTCGTGCAGTTTGTGTGTGATACCTCCATGCGCTGCCGCAGCCGTCGCCGGCGTCTGCCTTCCGCTCATCTCGGCAACCGCTGCACCATGGCGACAGTCTGCTCCGGCACACCGGCACCCGCCAGTAAGGTTGTACGCATGGCAACCGTGAACCCCACCGCAACCTGTGAGACCAGCCTCGGCACGTTCGAAGTCGAGCTCTTTCTCCGTGAAATGCCACTCACCGCGGGCAATTTCATCGACCTGGCAGAGAGTGGCTTCTACAACGGCCTGCACTTCCATCGGGTCATCGACAATTTCATGATCCAGTTCGGCTGCCCCCATAGCAAAGACCCGTTCAGCTCGCAGGCCGGCACCGGTCAGAGCCCGAAGGGCCGCATCCGCGACGAGTTCCCCGACAGCTTCAAGGCCTCCAACGAGCCAGGCACGCTGTCGATGGCCAACACCGGCCAGCCCAACTCCGGTGGTTCGCAGTTCTTCATCAACACCAAGCACAACACCTACCTGGACTGGTTTGCACCAGGTGCATCCCGCCATCCCGTATTCGGCAAGATTGTCGGCGGCACCGATGTCATCTCGGCAATCGAGAAGACCCAGACCGACGGGCGAGACCGTCCAGTTACCCCGGTGCAGATGATCTCAGTCACCATCAACCGGCCAGTCGAAGCCTGATTCCCTGGCCGAATAGTCCCGGCAAGATAGAGCCCGGTAGGGCCCGAGCGGGCAATGCCCCGTGGTCCCGCTACTGGGCTGCGACCGATGTTGACGACGTTGCGGTTCCGCCTTCACCCTCGGCGACGATCTCGAGGCTCTTGATCGTGACGAGCTGCGACGACACCTCGGAACCCTCGACCGCCAGCGCGTCGATCTTGCGCACCACATCGAGTCCCTGGCTGACCTTGCCCAGCGGAGCGAAGTCGGCCGGGTTCAGTGCAGCTCCGGACGCACCCGAGATGATCAGGAACTGGCTGCCGTTCGCCCTGTCAGCCATGACAACCGACCCGGGTTGCAACGGCTCTGCGCCAGATTCTGGTGGAATCGTGTAGCCGGGTCCGCCTTCGCCGCTGGCATCAGGGCTGCCGCTTTGGACGAGGAAGTCGCCGATGACCCGGTGGAACGGCAGGCCGTCATAGAAGCTGTAACGGGCCAGGTAGATGAAGTTGTTCACGGTCTTCGGGGCCGCGTTCTGGTCGAGGTCGATCCAGATGGTTCCCTTGTCCGTCTTGAGTTTCGCCCGGTATTTCGCTGCGAGGTCGATGCACATTGGCGGGTCAAGGGGGAAGACGCGTGTTTGGTTGTTCCCGCCCGTCGGGCTGGGGCAGGGAAGGGCCTCTGGCG
Source organism: Acidimicrobiia bacterium (assembly GCA_031385545.1). Lineage (GTDB taxonomy): Bacteria > Actinomycetota > Acidimicrobiia > Acidimicrobiales > JANYDT01 > JANNBN01. The sequence goes on from JANNBN010000057.1 coordinate 20,214, forward strand.
CCAAGGTGGTCGGTGGCAACGTGATCGGTGTCGTGGGGACAATTTCGGGCGCGCTGACCGTGACATCGGGCACCGGTGAAGCCGCTGTTTCGGTATCGCGGACTGCAGAACCGACGAGCGCGGCGACTGCCGTCAGGACGACCACCCCTCCGGCAACGACCATCGCGCGGCCCCGAACCCCTCGGGTGTCTCCAGGTTCATCGTCTGTTTCGTACGTGGCCATATGGTCGAGGGTAGTTCACCCCCCAGGCAAGTGAGCGGATTGCGCCGGAAAGGACTCCCCTGCCGGTAGGCTGCGACGGCCTGTTCCGGGCGAGCTCTTGTGATGCGCCATCGTCGAACGTCCCGCCTTGCCCGGCGCGCTACTGCCAGCGTGTTCGTTGCCGCTCTTGTGTTTGTTCCGCGCGCCACGGCACTGATCCCTCCGGAGCTCTCGACCACCATCCCCCCGGTGTCCGTGGGGACCACGTTATCGACCACGTCCACCGGCTCAACGATCATTGCGTCTCCGATCCCTTCCGTCGTCCCAGCCGTGGTGCCAATCGAAGCGGGGACGGTTCGTCCGGCAGCGCCTGATTCGTCGAGCACCATCGCAGTATCGACCATTCCCGCCGATGGCAGTTCATCGCTCGCCACGTCGTCCACGGTTCCGCCGGATCTCTCGATCTCGCCGATTCCGACCGTTCCGGGGGAAGACCTCCCTGATGCGTTCATCGTCCCGGGAGTCGACCCCACGACCGACGCAAACTTCGATGATGCACTTCCCGAAGAAGTACCGCTCACGGGGGCGACAGCATCAACCTATGGTGCTCCTTTCAACGGAACATCGTTCGCTGCAGAACTGGCCAAGCTCACCGCCGGCGAACGCCGGCGAGTGCTTGACATCCAGGCCAGGCTTGCCGCCGCAACTCAGCGAGTTGGTGCTGCGAAGGATTCACTCGAGGACCTCACGAACTCCGGCCGTCAGAGCCGCGACGATCTGGCGAAGCTTCACGCATTGCGAGACCGGTTGGCGGTTTCCATGCGACAGCGTGCATTACGTCAGTACACCGGCGAATCTGCTCGTTACCTGAGGCTTATCCTCGAAGCGAAGGACCTCAACGTCCTGCGTCGTCGGACAGACCTCATCTCGCAGGCGCAGCGGCGTGACGCAGCCCTCGTGCAGACATACCGGCAGTCAGCCCGGTCACTCGAAGAAGAGACGGCGCACTACAACGCCATCAGGGACGCGCGTCAGTTCGAGATCGACCAGCTGGTTGCTGATGAGGCCGCACTGAAGAAGGACTTCGATTCCCTGAGTTCCCTCCTGGGTGCATTGGACGCACCGGTTGCCTTCGAGGGCTTTGTGTTCCCGGTGCAGCCGCCATATGCGTACATCGATACATACGGGGCTGACCGGATGAACGGCTCCCCGTTCCAGCACAAGCACCAGGGAGTCGACATCTTTGCCCGGGAGGGCACACCGGTGATCGCAACGAAACGTGGTGTCGTCTACAGCATCGGTGTGGCCCGCCTCGGTGGCAATAGGGTGTGGCTCAAAGACGTCGACGGTACCTGCTATTACTATGCACACTTAATATCATTCGCGAGCGGGCTGTATGAGAACAAGATCGTCGAGTCCGGCGAGGTCCTCGGGTTTGTCGGAACGACCGGTAATGCCGTCGGCACGCCACCCCACCTGCACTACGAAATCCATCCGCAGTGCACCGGTCCCACCAACCCCACGCCGATTCTGAAGGCGGTGGAGAACAGCAATCTCGAGCAGTACGTGGCTGCAGTTCGTCCTGTCTTCGGTGGCGGCCAACTTCCTACCGGTGCAGCGCCAGTTGTAACAACCGTGCCTGGCGCCGCCACCGTGCCGGGTGCAACGGTTGCGTCCACTCAACCCGGGCAGGGCGTCCCCCCGCCGCTAGTCGGCAACGCGCCTGGGGGAAGTACCAAAATCGTGCCCACTTCGGCTGTGGCGCGGCCGGCACCAACAGCGGTGCCGCTGCCGGTTCCGCGTGCCAACAAGGTCACCATTCCGCCTCCGACGACTGCACCCCCGCCGACCAAGCCTGCCTCCACAGGGCCCACGTCGACGAAGCCGACGGCCTGAAGGCAAGCGGGCAGCTCGACCGGAGTCGAGGTCTGGCGAACTTCGGACTGCCGTGAGACCCATCGATCCGGACGGTCGCGGCGGGGTGCGCTGGTAGCGTGTCACCCCCGTGGCCCTCATCGTCCAGAAGTTCGGTGGAAGCAGCGTCGCTGACCCAGAACGTATCCGTTCCGTCGCCGACCATGTCGCCCGCACCGTCAAGCGGGGAAATCAGGTCGTGGTTGTCGTGTCAGCCATGGGCAAGACCACCGACGACCTCATCCGCCTGTCGAACGCTGTCCTCACCAGTCAGAGCGGGCCGGTCGAGAAAGCCACGCAGAAGGGCGACGTGCCCGTCAAAGGCGACTCGAGGGAGATGGACATGCTCCTCTCCACCGGTGAACGGGTGTCGGCGGCGCTCGTCGCCATGGCCATCGAAGATCTCGGCGTCCGTTCCGCCAGTTTCACGGGAAGCCAGGTCGGCATCGTCACCGATACGCAGCACGGCCGGGCGAAGATCATCGAGGTCAAAGGCGATCGTCTCCGCCAGGCACTTGCCGCGGGCGTCGTGCCAGTCGTTGCCGGGTTTCAGGGCGTTTCCACCGCACACGACGTCACCACGCTGGGGCGCGGTGGTTCCGATACCACTGCGGTGGCGCTCGGCGCGGCCCTCGGCGCAGACTCCTGCGAGATCTATACCGATGTCACCGGCGTTTTCACCGCAGACCCACGGGTGGCGCCGAGGGCTCATCGCATGAAGCAGGTCAGCTTCGAAGAAATGCTGGAGATGGCTGGTTCGGGTTCTGGCGTTGTGGCCCTGCGCGCCGTGGAGTTCGCCAGCCGTCACAAGGTACCGCTGCACGTGCGTTCGAGCTTCACCTGGGAGCCCGGCACCATCATCACCGAGGAGGATCCGTCCATGGAACAGGCTGTTGTCACCGGCATCACACACGACACGTCCGAGGCCAAGGTCACGGTCACCGATACACCTGACCGTCCGGGTGTTGCGGCGCAACTGTTCAGGGCGTTGGCCGATGCTCGGGTCAACGTCGACATGATCGTGCAGAACGTTGGCCACGATGCCAAGACCGACATCAGTTTCACGGTGCCGAAGGCGGATCTCAATACCGCCATCGATGTCTGCGAACGGATCGCCTTTGACCTTGGGGCCGGTACGGTCGACGCTGACCGCGAGGTTGCACGGGTATCAATCGTCGGAGCCGGTATGCGCACCAACCCTGGTGTGTCAGCCACGATGTTCGAGACTCTGGCTACTGCCGGGGTGAACATCGAGATGATCTCCACGTCGACAATCCGTCTGTCGTGTGTCGTCCGCGCCGATCAGGTCGAAACCGCTGTGCAGGCGCTTCACACCGCGTTCGAACTCGACGCGGACTAAAGCCCGACTCGGTGCGCACGAGGGTGACTCGACGAAGTTTCGGGGTTGCCTGGAGCCTGGCGCGAAATTGCTGTCCCCTTCGGTCGTAGAGCGCGCGAAACTGGTTGCTCCCGTCAGGACTCGGGAACGTTCCGGGGTCCGTATGGTCACAAGCCGGAAGTCCGGAGGAGTCGCAAGATGCGTATCGCAGTCGTTGGAGCAACAGGCATGGTCGGCGAGGCAATGCGCGACATTCTCGTGGAGCGAAAGTTCCCCTATACCGGGATGCGGTTCTTCGCGTCGGCACGGTCCGCTGGCCGCACCATCGAGTTCGACGGCAAGCAGATCGTGGTCGAGGACGCCGAAACGGCCGACCCCTCCGGTATCGACATCGCGCTCTTCTCAGCCGGTGGCGCGACCTCCAAGGCGCTGGCACCCAAGTTCGCTGCTGCCGGCGCCGTTGTGGTCGACAACTCCAGCGCGTGGCGCATGGACCCAGACGTACCGCTCGTCGTCAGCGAGGTCAACCCGCATGCCATCGCCAACCGGCCGAAGGGCATCATCGCCAACCCCAACTGCACCACCATGGCAGCAATGCCGGTGTTGAAGCCGCTGCACGTCGAAGCCGGTCTCACCAAAATGATCGCAGCCACGTATCAGGCCGTTTCGGGTGGTGGCGTTGCAGGCGTTGCCGAACTTGAGACGCAGGTCCGCAAGGTTGCCGATGAGTCCGCAAAGCTTGCAGCGCACGGTGATGCTCTGGACATTCCTGCGCCGCAGAAATTCAGTCAGCCGATCGCCTTCAACGTCCTTCCGTACGCCGGGGCGTACGCAGAGGACACGGTCGACGGCGACCTCGGCTACACCGATGAAGAACTGAAGTTGCGCAACGAGAGCCGAAAAATCCTCGAGATCCCTGACCTCAAGGTTGCCGGGACTTGTGTCCGTGTCCCCGTCTACACGGGCCACTCGTTGTCCATCCATGCCGAATTCAATCGGCCAATCTCGGTACAGCGTGCCATGGAAGTTCTCAGCGCCGCTCCGGGAGTCGAGCTCGACGACGTCCCCACGCCGCTCAAGGCTGCAGGCCGAGACGCCTGCTTCGTGGGTCGCATCCGCAAAGACCCGACCTCGGACAATGGCCTGGTGCTGTTCATCAGCAACGACAACTTGCGTAAAGGCGCCGCACTCAACGCAGTTCAGGTGGCTGAGTTGGTGGCCAAAGAGCTCAGCGCGAAACGCTGAGAGCAACGCCGGGTGTTGGCTGCAACGTTTGACCCCCGTCCAGTGCAACAAGGCGGGCCAGTTGCACTCGTGACCTGAGTCCGAGCTTCGCCAGCGCGTGTGACACGTGCGAGTCGACCGTTCGGTGCGACACATGAAGTCGGCCGGCCACTTGCTTGTTGGTCAGACCTTGGGCAACCAGGTCAACAACGGCGCGTTCGGCGGCGGTCAGTTCGGTCGCCCCCGGGGTTACCTGCGCCCCGATGAAACCGGTCTCGCGTTGCACCAACTGACGCAGTTCTTGCGCCACCCACAGCAGTGTCTGATTCCAGGGCTCGGCCCGTGATGAGCCGTCGACCATCACCGTGATTCCCGTGAGGTTGACACTGAGCCCTCCTGTCATCGGGTTGCGGTGCATTACTGCCGTGGAGGTAACCGTCTTCATGTGACAAGGATCGAACAATCTGTTCCGGCGAACATCGGCCAGGTGGTTGATCTGCGAGAGGGTCGCCGTGTCAACCACCCTGCGTCAACCCTGTCTCACCCTGTCTCACCCTGCGTCAGCGTGAGCGACCCGAGTGGCGGACCGGACTGCCAGTTCGGCCCGGCTGCTGATCCCGAGCTTCTCGTATACATGAACCAGGTGGGTCTTCACCGTGGCCCGCGAGACGAACAGCCGGTCGGCGATCTGCGGGTTGGTCAGGCCAGCCTCGACCAGTTCGACCACCTGCACCTCCATCGGCGTGAGGCTGTCCCATCCGAAGCTCGCCCGTCCGCGTTCGCCACGCATCCGCTGGGCCAGTTCGATTGCAGTGACGAGCGACATCGTGAGCCCCTCGACCCAGCCGACGGTTGGTCTTGCGACGATATGGGCCGCGTCGACGTACGTCCTGCGATGCGCGAACCGGAATCGATACTCCATTCGGTCGCGTTCGGCGTGTGCGGCACCGAGCAGCCGAGCACCATCGACGACACGATGGTTTTCGATCAAGAGCACCCCGATGGCTTCGAGGGCATCAACAGCGGCTGTCCACAGCCCGTATTCCGCTGCCGAGGCCAACGAACGGTGTGCCTGGTCGAACCCCGAGCGGATGTCGGTGGCCATCGCACATTCGGCGAGGACAAGGTGGCCAACGGCTTCGAATGCGGGTGTACGCAGATGGGGCCAATCGTTCAACAGGGCCGTTGCCGATGCATGTGCTGCGGCTCTGTCGCCCAGGGCAAGGTGCACGCGTGATAGCCAGAGATGCGCGTAAGCCCGGTAGATCTTTGCGGGCGACTTGGCGGTGACCAGCAAACTCTTCACTGCTGACCTGTCGTCGTTCAAGCTCAGCGACGAGAAGGCTTCGAAGAAGTGCACTGTGTCGGTGAACATGCCGATTGACCTGCCGCGCAGCTGCTGCCAGATCTGGGAACTGTTCAGCGCGCTTCGTTCTCGGGCGAGCGAGATCTGTGCTTCGACAAAGCCAACCTCGGCGATCTCGGCGACTGGGTTATTGAGGTCGGCGTCGACGCTGGCCGATGCCTGGGCCGTGAGACGGCTAGCCAGATCGAGCTGACCACGCCACAATGCGCATGTCGCTTCGACCAGCAGAACTCGATGGTTGACGAAGCTCTCCAGGTTTGACTCCGCTTCATCCAGTAATCCGAATTCTGCACAGACACTGGCCGGAACGTATGAGCAATTCGTGAACGTGAACCAGTCGTTGGTTGCAGCGGATCGGGTGCGAAGTTCGGCGTACCGCTGCAACAGCATCGGAGTTGGCCCGTGCTCCCCGACCTCGCCATGGCTCATCGAGCCGGAGAGACGGGTTCGGACGCGGCTGTCGAGGAAGGCACCGGACCCGGAGACCGTTTCTGCAAGTTCGGACCCTTCTTTGAGGCTGGCGTTGTAGATCACCCCCGCCATCCACATGGCAGCGTCGCCCCACTCGACCGTCGTGCGGTCACCGGCCTGAATCGCCGCTAACCCGTAGCGAACTGCTTCGTCGTAGGAACCGCTGATCAGCCAGTAATAGCCAAGGCCAGCTGACAACCGCAAGGAAACTGGCCCCCCGGCCGGAACCCAGTTGAACGCGGCGTAGCAGTTGCCGATTTCGTTCCCGATGGTCTGCACCCATGCAGGGGTTTGGTTGATGAATTGCTGCGCGTCCTGCGCATGCGCTGCCCGGTCCAACATGCCCAGCCAATCGGCGAACCATGTTGCGTGCGCGTCGCACGCAGTGGGTCCTTCGTCGAAGTCGTCGAGTCGCTCCAACGCGAACGACCTGATGGTTTCCAGCATCAGGAATCGGTCGTGCTCGTCGTCGAGCACCAGCAAACTCTTGTCGACCAGCCGGCGTATCGCCTCTGCGACCTCGTACGGGTCGACGTCTGCGAACGCTTCCATGAGGGCCTGGGCTGCATCCAGCGTGAACCCGCCAACGAAAACGCCCAGACGACGGAAGACGATCTGATCGACATCGTCGAGTAACGCCTCGCTCCACGCAATGCAGGACCGCAGTGTTTCGTGGCGTCCGCCGGTTCCACCGACGACCGGGGGGAGAGATTGCAGCTGGTGTATCAACTCGGCCGCGATGCGATCGGGCGGCATGGACCGCACCCGAGCTGCGGCCAATTCGATCGCCAATGGAAGCCCGTCGAGGCGAGCGCAGATTGCCGCAACGTGCGCAGCATTGGCGGCAGTGATCGTGAAGCCGCGGCGTACGCGAGCTGCGCGTTCGAGGAACAGTTGAACCGACTCGAACTGGCACAGTGAATCGATGTCGCGGTGCAGTCCTGCACGTGGTGCCGAAAGCGGGGGCACTCGCCAGACCAGTTCGCCTGGCACGTCGAGGGGCTCGCGGCTGGTACACAGAATCCGGACTCCGTTTGATGCGTCGAGGGTGCGTCGGACGATGTCCGAAACGGATGCCAAGAGGTGCTCGGCGTTATCGAGGACGAGCACTGTGTCTGTTCGATCCGCCAACGCGAGAACGATGTGATCAGCGAGATCGCTCTGTTCGATCTCGATGATGCCAAGAGCTGCCGACAACGCGTTCAGCACGCCAGGACCGTCTGTCCGCCGAGCCAGTTCCACCCACCTGATGTCCAGCGCGGTCGTATTCGCAAGGCGATGAATGACTTCTTGGACCAACCGGGTCTTGCCGCAGCCCCCAGGCCCGGTGACGGTAATCAACCGCTCAACCGGAATCAACTGCAGCAGCTCACGTGTCTCGGCCTCACGGCCGATGAACGGGGTGAGCGGAACCGGTGCCGAGGTCACGCGGCGACGGGGTTTGTCGGACCCCAGTGTCGAGGTGATCTGAACAATTCGGCCTGGAACGCCGCGTGCGTGCTCGATGAGCGAAAGCTCTGCTTCGGACGGGTCACGGCCCAAGCTGGCCGCTGCGAGTTCCAACGCGTCCTTGGGCTCCAGCGGTCGCAGGAGGAGGGTCGGAGACCCCGCGGCTTCGGCGGCGCGCCGGAGTGATACCACCCGCTCTCGGGTGCTAAAAGCCAGCGCCATCACGACGAGGTGCGCAGATGCGTCCGCAGGTCGAGTGATGAGTTCATGCAGGCGAACGAGGCTCTCGTCGTCCAAGTCGTCGGCGTTGTCCGCGAACACCACCGTCGGGTTGCCACGAAGACCCACCGAGTTGTCCGCGGAAGGTCCGGTCAGGGATGCGCAGGTGTCGGCCAGACGCTGGGCGAAAAGATGAACCGGGTCGGACTCGACAGCCGTCCAACCCATGGCTGTGGCAGCGGAGGCCATTTCCGAAAGAAGCCGTGAGGACCCAAGCCCTCGCTCAGCCTCGATCACCATGACTTCGGGTAAGCCTGTCTCGGCCCGGGACAGGGCGGCGATGAACTGGCGCAGTTCGGGTGCACGTCCCAGCAAACGGCTCGAACTCGATCGGGGCAACATGACGATCGATCACCTTACGGCGAGCACCGCATTGCCACCACTCGCCGCAGTGAATTCGATCGGGTTTTGCGAGCCGCTACCATCGGGAACGCCGTTGGTCGGTGTTGTGTCTGTCTGCAGCATCGGGCGAAAAGGCAAGCATCACCGGGATGTAGCGCAGCTTGGTAGCGCGCCACGTTCGGGACGTGGAGGCCGGGGGTTCAAGTCCCCCCATCCCGACAAACCCGAAAACGCAGAAGGACCCGCTTGTTGCGGGTCCTTCTCGACTGCTCGACTGCTCGGGTTCTCGACTTCGGACAACCGAGCCGGTGGTTCGTTACTTGTCAGACTTACCCTTGGTGCGGGCGGCCTTTGCGGCCTCGTGTTCGGCCTTCTTCTCAGCCTTCTCGGCTTCGTGTTCGGCCTTCTTCTCAGCCTTCTCGGACTTGGCCTGCGTTCCGAGCGCCTGTGCGGTCTGCTTCAGGAGGTCGGCGGCCTTGTCGAAGCTGGCATCGGCGAGCTTGATCTGCGCCTTGGCAGCGTCGACAGCGGCCGCGTTGGCTGTCTTGGTGGCCTCGTTGCCCTGATCCGGTGCCAGCCCGGTGAGGGATCCACTCGCTGCTGCTGCCGTTGCCTTACCTGTCGCGATGACCGGGGCGACCTGGGCAAGAAGTGCCTCGGCCGCAGCAGTGTTGACACCCTTTGCCTTGGCGGCTGCGATCTTGGTGGTCAGCTCAGCGATGGATGTCGTCTGTTTGGTGCCCCGAGCCCACTGCTTGTCGCAGGCGAGCGAGACGTGAACAACCGGTGAAACGACCAGATACACACGCTGGTGAGTGAAGATCTGCTGGTAGAGGGGCTTGGCAATCTCTGGGGTGGCCGCCGCTGCAATCGATGTTCCGAGGACGGTCAATCCTGCCTGGGTCAATCCGATGCGTGACAGCGACGAGGCGTTCTGGCCGCAGTCGGTCGTCTGTGACGAGACCTTTGCCGACCATGAGCCCAGGTCGCGCTGGCGCTTGGCGATCGCCTCTGCTGCCCGTGCTTTGATGGCTGCCAGGTTGTCCGGGGCTGTCTGGGTCTTCTTCTCCTGCTGAGCGTCGGAGGAGTTGAGCGCCGCCTCCAGCCCCGGGGTTGCTTGCTCGGTCTTCGCAGACTTGGACGAGTCCGAGTCAGCGAAGGCGGCAGCCGGTGTGAGCGCAAGGAGCGAAGCGGTCAGGACGAAGGTTGTGAGCTTGTTCATGAGGCCACTCTGCGAGGCCGCTATGAGCTGCTCAGGCGGGGGTTGTGAGGAGTTTGTGTGCAATTGAACGGAAGATTCGGTTCGCTCTCCTCACGGTGGGTGAGCGGTTCATCAAGGTTGAGTAGACGCACGAAACCCGGCCCGAGTTCTCGGTCGGAGTTCGTGTTGAAACGATTCCCAGCGGCTCGACCGCGACTGAACGGTTGAACTACGGGACGTAACCGGTGACGTCGACTACCAAATGGGTCGTAGCCGAGGTATACAGGCAGACCTTTCCGCTTGTCCCCAGCCGAGCCACAACAGCGTTCGAGATGGTCTGTCCGGCGGTGAAATTGTTATTTGAAGCGAGTGGCAAGGTTGACCCGCACGGATACACCGTGACGAATCCGGCAGTGCCGGGCTGGGTGACGGCAATGTTGAGCGTGACGGCATAGGCATTTGCCGGGATGCCTGCACGGCCGCCCGCGGTCAGCTCGAGACTCGAACCGCTGTCCAGGGGTCCTGCCCCGGCTTGCTGGTTGTCGAACGTGCTTGCGCCCTGCCGAGTGTCGAGGAGGCGGGCAGGAAGCATCGCAATGTAGGGCGAGGTCGCCGGAAAATAGCCGCTGGCATCGACAACGATGTGAGCTGCCGCGGAGGTAAAGATGCAGACCTTTCCGTCTGTACCCAAGCGTGCAGAAACCGAGTTGGCGATGGTCTGGCCCGCTGTGAAATTCAGATTTGAGGCCACTGGTAACGGGGATCCGCAGGGGAACACCGTCAAAAAACCGGCTGCCGTCGGTTCGGTGATTGCAACACTGATCGAGGCGGCTTTCGCTGTCATTGGAATACCGCCGCGCCCACCAATGGTGAGTTCGATGGTGGAACCGGCCGACCGTCCACCGATACCGGCGAATAGGTTGTCGATCGTGAATTGACCGACCCGAGTATCCATGAGGCGTGCCGGGCTTGTTGATGTGAAGAAAGAAGGTGCCCTGGAATAGGCCGACGCATCAACAACGACGTGGGTTCCCTTGGACACGTAGATACACGCCCTGCCGCCTGCACCGACGCCTGCGGGCACCATTCCGGAAAGAGTCGCGCCTTGCACAAAATTGACGTTCGAAGACGTCGGGCGGGCTGTGCCACAGGGGAATACGGTGACGAACCCGGCACCCGTGGCTTGGGTGATGGCTACATTCAGCCAAACCGTGGTTGCGTCAGCGGGGATGCCGGCTCGGCCGGTCAATTGCAGTTCTGTGGTCGTTCCATCTCCCAGTATTCCAATTCCTGCCATCTGGCTGTCGATGGTCTGCTGGCCGGCTCGTGAATCAAGAAGTCGGGCCGGGCTGAAGGCGACGAACGTGGGCAAGTTGTTCGGCGGTGTTGTCGTCGTGGTGGAGGTCGTGGAGGTCGTGGAGGTCGTGGAGGTCGTGGAGGTCGTGGAGGTCGTGGTAGTCGAAGTCGTTGTTGGAGTTGTTGAACTGGTGGCCGTGGTTGTACCGGTGGTTAGTTCGAGCAGGGTGATAGAGGCGGGAGCGAAGGTGCGGGTGTAGCTGGAGGCGCCTCCGCGGTTGGTGGTAACGCCAGGTGCGTTGGAGAAGTCGTCAGCGGGGGCGACGAGGCCGTTGTAGGTGGGGAGGGTGTCGTTGATCGTGGTCCCGGCGAACGTATCGGCATACTCGCTGACGATGCCCTTGCCATCGATGCTGATGGCTGCAGTCTTGGGGCTGTTCGTCTTGTTGATGACCATCAAGGTGGTGTTGCCGTTCTTCTGGCCGGCGTAGATGGAAAGATCACTGCTGGCGTTGAATGAGGTGTCGACGTCCTTGATGCTTGTTCCGAATCGCTTCCAAAGAGCCATGGCGTAGTACGTAGGGAAACGGTAGGCGTCTTCGTAGTTGTTGTCCTTGAAGCCCATCAGCCCGAACTCATTACCGAACCAGGAGTCATAGTACATCGTGAATTGGTTTGATCCGATGAATCGATCCTTCAAAGCCATCTGGCCAATGGAGTCGCCGACCATCATGGCGTTCATAATCTGATTGAGACGCATTCCTTCTCGTTCTTGCCAGCCCTCGGAAGTTAGGCCGAATTCCGACATCAAGACCGGTGTCTTGCTCGTAATCCCGGCGATTGATTCGAGTACCGATAGCTGCTGGTCGAGTTGCGCCAGTTTGACTTCAGGGAAGGCAAGGATGGTTGCGTTCCCGGAGGGGGTGTTTGGTGGCGGATCGTACTGGTAGTAGGTATGGATGATCAAGAAGTCGATGTCTGTTCCAGCCCGGTTGAACAGCGGCTGCATCCACGGGTTCGACGCGTTGAGTTCACCCTGGGTGCCTGGGATGCCAACCTTGATGGTCGGGTCGATGGTCTTGAGGAACGTCTTCGTTTCGGAGTACCCGTTGCGACGGGTTGCCCCTGAACCGATGCCTTCGTAGAACTCGACCGAACTGCAGGTCCAGACCGTCTCCCATCCGAACGCGAGACACCCGGGAGACCCTTTGCCGCCCATGGTTTCGTTGCCGAATTCCCAGGTCTTGATGTTCATCGGAGAGGTCACACCTCCGTTCACCCTCTTCTGTGCCCAAAAGCCGACCGTCTTCCAGTCGATACCGAGTTGGTCGACACCAATCACCCGCGTGTCGTCGACGGTGCCGTTCGAGAATGCAACCAGAGCGGCGTTCTCCTTCATTGTGGCATTGGCATTAAGCGTCATGACCAGTTGCTCCGTACCCACCTGATTCGCCCATTTGAAGAACTCAGAGGTACGAATGAGCGGGTCGGTGGTGAGGTTACGTTTTGCTGCAGGAAAGCAGGGCGTACCGTAGGTGACTGCGCCGGGAGTGGTTGACAACTCACAGGACGCCCATCCCCAGTCCTGGGCCGCGACCCCGCCCGGAAACCGCATGAAATCGGTTGCCTGGCTGCCGCGGCTCGCCAACTGGGTGTTCAGGAACGACGGATGCACGAAGAACGACGCGTTCGTGCCCCACTTCATCGGGCCGAAATCACGGAAGGGCCGCCCGTCGACGCGAATGGTGCCGTCAGCGACGCTCTGAGCGGACCCGACGCCGCTTCCGACTATCGACCCAACCGCGGCAGCAGCCGCCAGCAATGACACCATTGTTCGTCTCCGTCGAGCGAACGGGTGTGTGATCGACGAGATCCTCGGTGTCATTCAGATGCTCCTCACAGAAAACTGAACTGGTGTTCAGCCGCCACGAAGAGTAGCAACAAGCGTCTGAATGAGGAGCACTAATCGTCTATTCAGAGCGATTTCATCAAGTCTGGCGAAATCATCCTCGATCGGTCGCATGGCCATTGACCAGGCAAAATACCCAAACCAACGTGGCGTTAGGGGCAAGGCCGTCGCCGGTGACAGCGGCCGGCCGGACCACTCTCAGCGTGATTTCGAACGAGGTTCGCCCGGCCCAGGTCCGGTTGCCCGGCCTTTAGGCTTGCCGGGTGGTACCGCTCAGAAGATTGTGGCTGCGGATGCGCGCCTTCCGCCGACTGCCACGTCGTTCGCAAGCTGTCTTCTTCCCTGCCCTCGTTCTCAATCCGTTGTTCCGGCTCGTTGCCAAGCGTCGGGGCATCAAGTCGGCAACTGCATTGGCTCGACGCCTCGCGGGTCACGCCGTGCAGCCGCCGCAGCCGGTCGACCCGACCGGAACGCACACGTCGCTCCCGATCGCACGTCAGGTGGTTCTGGGGGTACGCGCAGCGGCTGGCGCGCTCCCGGTTGAGCTTGTCTGCCTACCACGGTCGCTGACCGCCTGGACCATCCTCAATCGGATGGGAATTTCGGCCACCCTGCGGATCGGTATGGATGCCTCGACCGATCACAAGACAGCACACGCATGGATCGATGTTCTGGGTGAACCCATCGGCGAGGCGCCTGGCCAGATCCAGCAGATGGCGGAGTTCTCCGAACCGATACTCGGGCGAACATGACTGAGGTTGCATCGCGGCGCGTCCTCCTGCACGGGTTGGTTGTCGAGACCAACATGCCCGTTGCAGCGCGTCCGTCGACTGCGTCTCCGCAGGTTTGTTGCAGTACCGACAACGGTGTGTTGCGGTCCGACAACTCAAATTCAGGAACTGTGCTTGCGCAGGACTTGGTCGCTGGTGTTGTGACAATGCGGGTGATGACGAACGGCTTCGGGTATTTCATCGAATGGCCCGGCTTCATGCGCGCGACGTTGGATCGAGCGTCGAGGAGTGCAGCGTTCGAACTTGGCTTCAGTGTCAGTGATCCTCGGTCCGCTGCGGTTGCGCCGGTGATGCTTTCCCCGGCGGTCGGGGTTGTGTCAATGCTCAACGGTGCAATCGTGCTGCACACATCCGCTGTTGTCGTGCGGGGCCGGGCGGTGCTGTTGCTCGCGGATCGAGGCGGTGGAAAGTCTTCCATCGCGGCCCTCCTTGGGAGTGCCGGGGTTCCGCTCCTTGCTGAGGACGTCTGTGCGCTCACAATCGATTCCCTCGGCACCCCCGTCGCCCACTCAGGGATTCATGAACTTCGCCTCCGCACCACCACACCGTGGTTGGCCGATCTTCACGGTCTCGTGCGATCGGCGCCGCATTTTGATGGCCGCATCGTTGTCCGGCCGCCCGTAGCGTCTCAGGCCGTTGTTCCTGTATCTGCGATCCTGGTCGTGCGACTTTCCCACTCCGCCAAGCGAGTGACTATGGAACGCATTCCGGTGGCCCAATCCGTACGTGTACTGATGACTTCGCAGCGATGTTCGCCGATTCTGACCAACTCCCTCGCTCTGTCGATGTTCAACAGTGCCGTCGATTGTGTTGACCGGGCCGTCACCTCGATTCTCAATGTGCCGTGGGCAGAACACAGACGCAACCGCGAACTGGGCCTTGAGCTGGCTGAAGCGATCTCGGCAAGCATCCCGTGATTTCGCCTCTGCTACCGATGTCGGCCTTCAGCTTTGGACGACGACGCCATTCTCCTGCTGGCCAGATCCACTAAGAAGCGGTGAATGTCGAGACGCGCAATCTCCTCGCTGACGTCGAAGCGTTCGGTGACGACACGTACCAAATGATCGAGGTTCGCGCCCGGTGTGAGTGCCTCCCAGATCACCACCCCGGGCCCATCGATCGATACCGACGTTGAGGTGCGCAAGTCGAAGACGATGACGGCGTCGTCGACCTTCTGCCAGGTAATCGTGTCAGTCTGCAGTCTCCAGACCTCTTCGAGCATTCGACCAGACTAGGTCTCTCAGCGAGAATCGACTCCGAATGCCGCCGACTTTGTACTCAAATCCCAAGATCCTTTCTCCTGACGCTGCAACGATTCGGTGGAACTTTCCCCTGTTCAGTGAGCTTGACTCTTTCGACGAACTGGCTTGCCCTTCACCGGTCGATCCCGATACCCGTGCACGCAACAAACAGCGAGGCTCGCTGTTCGAGGTGTTGATCGACCTGATTCAGCAGCGTCTCGACGACACTCCCGTTTACGTTCAGTTCTCAGGCGGATGCGATTCGTCTCTGGTGCTGTCTGCCGCCGTTGTCGCGTGCCGCCGATGTGATCATGATGCACCCATACCAATCTCGTTTCGGTACCCGCTGCTACCAGAGACCGACGAAAATGACTTCCAAGCTCTCGTTCTCGATTTTCTGAAACTGCCTCAGGGTCGGATCGAATCAATAACGTCCGAGTTTGATCTTGTGGGTCCAGCGGCGCAGAGGGGCCTTCGGGAGTTGGGGCTCGTGTGGCCGGCTCCGGTGGTCGCCTGTGCAGACGTGTTCCGGTCCCTGCCGCCGGGTTTGGTGCTTTCCGGCGAGGGCGGGGACGAGGTGATGGGACCTCGTCGCATAGCCGGCGTGTTCCGGGCGGCCGAGATGCTCAGACAGGGCCGTCTGAAATCGACGGCGGGCAACTTGGCAGTCGCGCTCGGCCCGTCGGCTTTGCGCACGAGAGCAATGATGCGCAGTGGCGGAATGGTTGGAGAATGGATAGCGGCCAACGAAGCCGAACGGTTCGTTTCGAGGATAGGCGAAACATACGGAAGCGAACCGTTGCTGCCCAGCCGTTACGCGAAATACTACGCGCGCCTATCGAGTTCGGCGTTGGCTTTTCATCAGATCACCGCCATCATGAACTGGGCTGGGCAGCAGTACTGTGCGCCGATCATGGAGCACGCCTTCGTAGTCGGGGTGAACGACCTCACACCGGCATCGGACTTACGGAACCGTTACCGGGTCCTCGGACGCCATTTCAGTGAACACCTGCCCCCTGAGATCGTGAAACGAACAACCAAGCGGTACATGCAAGCGGTGTACTTCAACGAGCACGCACGCGAATTTGCCCGCCATTGGGACGGGCAAATTGACGACGAAGCTGTGGATGGACGCCTGTTGCGGAACCATTGGGTGACTGCCGAACGAGATGGGGTCTGGTCGCAGACCTTTCTGTTGTTGCAGTCGGCGTGGCTTGCTTCAGCGGCCTAAGGCTCAGGAACTCGTGAGCGGCTGACCGGCTGGAATGGCCTGATCTGCGAAAGCCTTCGGGCTTGCTGCAAGCGTGGTTTCCGTCACTGAGCCGATCTCCTGAACGGCAGGGGCGGTGTAAGGCTGTTTGGTTGACATACCGGTATTCTGGACGACAGCGCGGGAAGCAAGTAATCGTCAGTTTCCCGTACGGGAGTAGTGTGGTGCACCTGAAACAGTTGAACTGGCTCCACGGTCTCCGGGTCCAGGCCGACCTGAACCTTCCCTGTGTTCCCGCCGAGAGCGGGGGCCCTGACCTGGTTCTGTCCACCGGGGTCGACAGTTCCGGCCTCGCGAAATCGAAGCTCCGCTCTCGGGCGCCATCATCAGTCTCCGACCGAGTGGCATTGACCGGAGTCGACAACGGGGAGGTCGATGGCCACGAGGTGGTGTTCCTTGACCAGGCTATGTCAATCCGGCGCGCTGTTGGTGCGCCTCGCGTCACAGTTCGGTACCCGGCCGTTGGGCTGCGATTCAGCATCGACAGCTCAGGAACTCCGGCGCTGGTGGTTGCCTCGGCAGACCACGGCGAGTGGCTGCCGTGGATCACGGTACTCGTTCAAGGAGCTGTCGTTGCTGTGGCGGTCGCCATGTCCGGGAGGGCCGCGTTCCATGCCAACACCGTCGACGTAGCTGGGCAGGGCATTCTCGTCGGTGGGGCGTCCGGTGCAGGAAAGACGGTCGCGACGGCGCTCTTGGTCCTTGCCGGACACACGCTCGTCGCCGATGACGTCAGTGTTGTCGATCCGGACCTGCCGGTCCGGCCGGGCCTGCTTGAACTGCGGGTCCGCACCTGGGAAAACCCTCTTGGCCAGTTGCTGGTCGACGAGCTGGTCGGCCTGCCCGGTACCAGCCAACAAGAAACAGTTGACTTCCGGGTCGCAGTCCGGCTCGGGACGGACCCTCACCCCGATGGCGTTCTACCCGCTCGCATGGTCTTGCCAACGTTCGACGATGAAACGAAACACCCGAGACTTGAGACCATTCGTGGCGCTGAGGCAGTCAAAGCCCTTCTTCCGACGATGCGCCTCGTGGGCTGGAAGGACCCCCACCGCCAACGCGCAGACTTCGGGCATTGTGCAGACTTGGCCCTCCGGGTCCCGATTCAACGACTTTTCCTCCCGCGCCTCGGCGGCGATGAACCAGCGCTGCTTCGAGACACTGCAGCTGAGCTGTCCGACCTGATCAGAAACTGTTAGCGGTGCAGGTTCATCGTTCAGGATCGAGGACCCGATCAGCCATCCGAGGTGGTGCCTCCTACTCGGCGCCAGGTAACTCCCGAAAGCGCTGGAGCGCTTGCTCGCGGTTACGGGCTCCGAGTTTGCGATAGAGAATCCGTTGCAACGATTCGACGGTCTTCGGAGTCACCCCAAGGTCGAGGGCGATTGACTTGTTCCCCGCGCCAGACTTCATCAACTGGATCAACTCTCGCTCCCGCGCGGTGATCCGGGTCTCCCGGTGGTTCGCAGGGAATGGCGACGTGCCGACCGCCCGCAAGAGCTGCTGTGCGTTCCAACCCGCCGCACCTTCTGCCAAAGCGGCTACTGCTGTTTGCAGCGCACGTATACCATCGTCTGGGTCAACGAACCACATCACTCCGCGGCTGAGGGCAATGGACAGGTCGTGGGCCCGCTGCGTCGGTGTGGTGACCAATACGACGGGTGTCCCGGATCGCACGAGCTGTAACGCCGGTCCAGCTCCCACGCCTCTGTCGTCGAGGACAACGGTAATGGTCTCGCCGATGGGTTGACGCTTCGTCAGTGTGGAGGTCGACCCCGAACTCCGGCGCGGCCCGTTCGGGACAATGACGGATCCGATCTTTTCCAAGTTGGCGCGTCGGAGAAGTGCCGCCACCCCCAAAGCCACTAAAGGGTTGTCGGCAACGACCACCAATGTGATCGCTGCGGCGGGTGCGGGCGCAGCATCAGCTGCCACAGAAGTCAGGCGGATCATCTACCTTTGGGGATCCCGTCAGGACCGCGGTCTTCGTTTTCCAGCAGGCCGGCCGATCGTGCGATCGCGACAGCTTGACCAGCCGTATGGACGGCCCACTTCTTGTACAGCTTGCGCCGGTGCGTTGACACGGTGCTGTTGCTGACTCCGATTTCGATGGCGATCTCGGCAGTTGTCCTGCCTTCGGCAATTCTTCGCAACACGGCAAGCTCCCGGTTCGTCGCGGGCATCACCTTCACTGACGGCGCTCGCCAAGGGTGTTTCAACCGCAGGGCAGCTCCGCTCCGCGGAACGCTTGGACCTTTCCGGGACGCAAGTTCGCCAGTGAGCCAGACAAGGGCATCCCGCGTCGGCGCAAGCTCGAGACTGAGAAGCGCGTCGGTTGAGCGCTGTGACGGGGTGGCGGAATGATTCGAAACCCGGACAACTTGAACGATTGACTTGTCGGAGGTCCAATCTTGGTCCAGGGATTCGATCACAACAACCGACGCATCGGCCTCGCGCAGCACAGCGCTGATTGCCTCGCACCACAGTGCAGTGGACTCGACCACGGCTACTTTCACTTCACAAGTGTTGCAGTTGCGAACGGACCGGTGCGATTGCATTCGTCAGTCGTCCGGGTACATTGAGACCGTGGAAGGTCCGATTGGTGCGTTGGTCGATCTTGCAATCGGACGTGCAACAGACCTGCACCATCTTGCGAATTTCGGGCCGCGGCTGTTGGACTGCGCGCTCGAGCACCGCCTTGTCCCCATGCTCTGGGAGACGCTGGCAACGGTGCCAGGACTGGATCGCCAACGTGTAGCGGCGATCGACCTTCAAGCCCGACACCGGTATCGGATCGTGGAGGAAGAACTCGTCCGCGTCAGCGAGGTAGCGGCCGCCGTCGGCGTGCAGATCGGTGTCGTCAAAGGGGTGGTCAATTCCGAACGATGGTTCGCATCAGACCCTTCGGTTCGACCGTGTTCAGACATCGACCTGTTCCTCGACCCGACCGATCCTGGAGGCACTGACCGCTTGTTGGCTGCGCTCGAACCGGCGAGCCCGCTGTGTGGCCACGCGGGGCATCTGATGGCTCGTGGCGTGCTGCCCGACATCCCGATCACCAGCGGACGGTTGTTGGTCGAGATCCACGCGAACCCGATGACGCTGCAACTCAGCAGGAGCCGAATCAACGCGCTGTGGAATTCGACGGTGGGGACCACCACTCGCGCCGGTGGCTCGGTCCGGTGCCTTGACACCACAACGGCACTCGTCCATGCGCTGATCAATTCGGCCAAGGACAACCACGCGTTCCTGTTGCAGGTGCTTGAAGTAGGTCGTGCGCTGCACGATCCACAAGTCGACTGGGGTCGCTTCGAGCAGATTGTTCGTGACAACCGCTGGGACACCGTCATCGACGATGCCCTCGGCTACGTGTGCGCGTTGTTGGACCAACCCGGCCCGCCCGTCGACCTCAAGCCAGAAGCTGCATCCGTGTGGGCCATGCACCGACTTGCTCCAGTCGCCGATCGGCTTGGGGGGCGAGCCTCGTGGCGTCGAGCCCAGCGTTTCTGCAAGCTGGACCTCGTCGTGCCGGGAACACGGGTCGCAACGGCGAAAGGAATCGTCACCCGCACGTTTTCACCCGATGAATACATCTCCGCTTTCGCTCCTGATCTCCGTGGTCCTTACCCTCTGCGCGCTGCCAAGTTCTGGGTTCGTCGCCAGCAGTACGTGAAGGGCACGCGGTCTTCGCTGGCCGGCCCGCTCCCGAAGCAAGGTTGATTCGGTTGAGGGGCGTGCTCCGGCTGTTCGCAGGGCTGTCGACCAACCTTCGACAGACCTATCGATTGGTCTGGGACGGTGCCCGATCACAGGTGACCATCGGTCTTGCGCTCGACGTTGTGCTGACCGTCGCCACGATCGGCCAACTGGCCTTGGTGAAGCGGTTGCTCTCGCAATTGCGGGTCGGCGCTCAGCAAGGCGAGTTAGCGCAGCCGTTGCTCCTCACGATCGCCGTCAGTGGAGTCCTCGCTGCCACGGTGGCGGCGATCGGTGCGGTGCAGATGTTCATTCGGCCACTGGCAGTTGAGATGCTCACTCGCCACACGTACGCCAAGGTGCTCGAACGACTGCGCACGGCTCC
Organism: Acidimicrobiia bacterium; assembly: GCA_031385545.1. GTDB lineage: Bacteria > Actinomycetota > Acidimicrobiia > Acidimicrobiales > JANYDT01 > JANNBN01. Next base: position 40,589 of record JANNBN010000057.1, read on the forward strand.
CCTCGAGGACTTCGACGAGCCCACGTTCCATGACCGTCTTGAACGGCTTTCGAAGGACGGGGTCGAGCGTCCGGCCGAACTGGTGTGGGCGGCGTCCGGGCTGCTTGCCAGCCTGATCGGCATCATTGGCATCGGCGCGTTCGTGACGTCGATCCTTCCGGAGATCATGCCGATGGTGATCGTCGGGGCGATACCGCTGCTCGTCGCCAGCCGTGTCGACGCCCACGCCTACTACCAATACATCCAGGGTGTGGGATCACTTCGCCGCAGAACCCAATACCTGCGAGACGTGCTCACCGAACGCAAGATGGCGCCCGAACTTCTTGGTTACGGGCTTCGGCCCAGGCTGGAGGAGTGGCACGAAGCTTTTCAGCAACAGCGGATCGACCGGCTTGCGACGATGGTCAAGTCCCGCTCCATCCGCTCCATCTACACGGCGATTGCAACCATCATCGTCACGATTGCAGCCATGTCGCTCATCGCGTGGAGGGCTACACATGGTGACCTCACCATCGACGAAGCCGTCGCTGTGGTGTTGGGCGTCCAGCAGTTGACGGGAAGGCTTTCGACCCTTCGGTCCGCCCTGTCTGTCGTGCAACAGAATCGACTGTTCCTCTCGGACCTGTTCAGCTTCCTCAACGACGTCGCCCCGCCGAGCACCGACCAGCGCCCGTCTGTCAGCGAATCGGGCACGGAGCCGGTGCCCGTCGGGCTGGGCAGCGACATCCAGGTCGACTCCGTGGTCTTTCGCTACCCGGCGCAGACCCGAAATGCTGTCGACACCATCGATGTGCACATTCCGAAGGGACAGGTCGTCGCGCTGGTCGGAGAGAACGGGTCAGGCAAGACGACGCTCGCCAAAATCATTGCGGGGCTGTACTCGCCGACGTCGGGAACTGTGCGGGTCGGTGGAGTCGACCTGGCCGGGTTGCAGGGCTCGGCCCGCACCCGCCACGCCGTGACCGTATTCCAGGACTTTGCTCGGTTCGCCCTCAGCGCCCACGACAACATCGCGTTGGGTGACACGGCGCGGATGAACGACCCGGCACGAGTGCAGCAGTCGATCGATGCGGCCGGTCTGGGTGGAGTCATCGATGCGCTTCCCAACGGCTTGGACACCATCCTGGCGTCGCAGTTCGAGGGCGGGGTTGATGTGTCATCGGGGCAGTGGCAGCGGTTCGCACTCGCCCGTGCGTTCTACCGTGATGCCCCGGTCCTGCTCTTGGACGAACCCACCGCTGCACTCGACGCTCGGTCCGAGTACCTGCTGTTCGAACGAGTCCGCGAAATCGCCCGAGGTCGCACCGTCATTCTGATCTCGCACCGTCTGGCCTCAGTTCGCGACGTCGACCGGATCATCGTCATGCGCACCGGACGCATCGTGGAGTCAGGAACGCACCAGGAACTGATCGCGTCTGGCGGGCTGTACGCAGAACTGACGGACCTGCAGGAACGAACGAGCCTCGCCAACCTGGACTGACGCGGGTCCTACGTACGGTCCTAGCGCGCGGTTGAGTCAGCTGTTGCGCGGTAGTTGGTGGAAGCGTCGCCTGCCTGTGGGCGGTCTTCGTAGCGCTCGCCCGCGAGCACAGCGCGCATTGCCTTGCGGACGCGGATCGGGTCGAGCGGCTTGATGAGCCATCCGTCGGCGTCGCATTTCTGGGCCAGATACGTGTCGGCGTTGCGGTCGAGCAGCAACAGCACGGGCACTTCGGGGGAACGGCCGCCAGAGGCCTCGAGGCGTAGGTCGTAGGTGACCGCAATCGCCCCCATGTCCGAGATCTGCATGTCGAGGATGACAAGGTCCGGCTCTTCGGTGGCCACGATATCTCGGACGGCCCGGCCGGCGGTAACGCTGCGGATGACGGTATCGCCACCCGGGATGGCGGCGCGGATCTCGTCGTGCACCCAGGGGGCGTCGCTACAGATCAAGACGGTGGGCATGGCTGTTGAGACTAGTGCCCGGCAGGTGCAGGACCAGCGGCACCGGTGGCCGTGGCGGCTACGAACCCCGGTTTGAACAGCAGCCAGAACAAGATGCCGGCGGCCAAGGTGAGTCCGGCGCCGGCGACGAGCGGCGTGTTCGAGCTCACGCTCGACGCGACGTATCCCACGAGGACCGATGCCGGAACCTGGGCGAGGCTGGACACGCTGGAGTAGATACCCATCGCCTCGCCTTGGCGGCCCATCTCGGCGGAGCGCGACATGAGCGAGGTGAGGTTGGCCATGGACAGACCCTGGAAGAGCGCCAGGACCGGGATGAACAGGTACAGGATGGCGGACCGGGTGATGAGGCAGTACGCCGTGAGTGCCACTACTTGGCCGAAGATCGAGAAGCGGAGCACCTTGTAGTCAGCCAGCTTCTTTGCCACCACGCCGACCAAGGCGCCTTGGGTGATGGCGATGAACACGCCAACGATGGCGAAGTAGTCACCGGTCTTGGATTGGGAGAAACCGAATTTGTTCTTGACGTATACCCCGAAGAACGTGGTGAAGAACGTGAACCCACAGACCCAGAAGAACGCTGTGGTCAGGACGGGGCGAAGCCGTGGACTGGAGAAGCCCTCCTGCACGTTGCGGACGGCCTTTGACAGTTCGAGCTTTCCGCTGCGTTTGTGGACCAGCGTCTCGGGAAGCCTGAAGAACACCGAGGCCGCGTTGAGCGCCGCCAAGAGCGAAGCGAACAGGAACGGTGTTGTCGCTCCGAACCACGAGGGCGTGTCGAACAGGCCGTAGAAGCTGGTGTCCGGAGCGCTGAGCCGACCGCCGATGTAGGGCCCGAGGATGAACCCGAGACCGAACGCAGCACCGATGAGACCGAAGTTCTTGGCTCGGTTCTCGTTGGTCGAGACGTCGCCGATTGCAGCTTGGGCAACGGCCAGGTTGCCACCGGTGATGCCGTCGATGGCTCGGCCAAGGAACAACAACGGGATGGACTTGGCGCTGATGCCGGCGGCGAAGATCAGGTAGCCGACAGCTGTTCCGGCGATAGAGATTGCGAGGATGGGCCGGCGGCCCATGCGGTCCGAAAGCTGCCCGAGAATCGGTGCCGCAAGGAAGATGCAGAGGGGATACACCGCTTGGAGCCAACCAAGCATGATGAGCCCGGTCGTTGGAGACCAATCCAACGGGGTGACGCGGAACGCGGCCCCGGGCCGTGGATCGATGAGGAGCGGGAAGACGGGGATGAGAATGGAGAAACCAACGAGATCGATGAAGATCGTGAAGAACAACGGCAACAGGGCCTTTCGCTGGCGGGGTTGCGTTCCGCTGCCAGCAGTGCCGGGGCTATCGGTTGGAAAGACTTTCGGAAGGACTTCCGGAGGTTCGGAGTTCGGCACTCGATCACCTTAACGGGAGGGGTGAGACAACCTTTTGGCCGGTCACCACTGCGACGCCAGCCTGCTGAGCGCTGCGCCTTCGTCCAAGCGGGGGTCGAACTGCTCGACCAAAGCGACGATGGGTGTTGAGAGCGATGATCGGAGCGTGTCTGCTGCAGCTTCGTCGCGCACGCGACGGGCCTGGTGGTCGGCGAGTATCTCGTTGACGGCGTTCGCCTGCGCAGACTTTCCGGGAGACGAGTTCGGAAGACCTTCGTAGAACGGTTCAGCCCGATTCACAATGGCACCGTGGACGGTGATGCCGGTCTGCCCGATCTCCCCGGCGAAATCCAACGCAGCGCGGAGCGGCTCGTGTTCCGATGTCGTGATCAGGATCCACGCTGTGCGTTGATCCGTGAGGATTTCGAGCGCGTCTGCCGCCCGCTCACGAAAGCCTGACTCCAGCCCGTCGAAGAGCCGGAAGAACTCAATCGCATCGGACACGACAGCGCCGCCGATGACCTGCGTCAGTGGCTTCAGCACGGCTTGGGCTGCACTTGAAACCAGACGGAACGCGCCTTTCCCCGGAGCGATGACCAGACGAAACAGAGTGTGGTCGAGGAACCGGACCAAGCGACGCGGTGCGGTGACGAAGTCCAGCGCGTTTGCGGCGGGCGGGGTGTCGACCACCACCACGTCGAACCGCTCATCTGCGACCAGTTGGTGAACCTTCTCCGCGGCCATGTACTCCTGGGTTCCCGACAGCGTGCCGGAGATGTTCGCATAGAGCCGGTTGGCCAGAATGGCGGCCGCCTGGCCTGGCGCTGCGTGCGTGCGGATGACATCGTCGAAGGTCGCTTTGGTGTCGAGCATGCAAGCCCACAGCTCACCGGCGAGCGGCTCAGCGGGTTGCGAACCGTTGACGGTCAAAGAGACGCGGCGAGGTGTGTTGTCGAGCGCGACGACACCCAGCGTTTCTGCGAGACGCTTCGCCGGATCAATCGTGACCACCACGCAGCGCCTGCCGCGTTGCGCCTGCGACAAGGCGATTGCCGACGCGAGCGTGGTCTTGCCGACGCCGCCTGTCCCTGCGGTCACGATGACCCGGGCCGACGCAAGTACCGAAGCCAGGTCACCTTCTGGGATCATCCGATCTCCTCGGCGGTGATTTGCTGGACGATTTGTTGGAGGGCTTCCTGGAGGGCTTCCTGGAGGCGAGTACGCCGCTGCACCGCTGACGGGTCCCACACCGCAGGCAGTTCGACCAACGGGAGCGGAAGCTGAGCCCGGAGACGTTGAATCAACTCGGTCTGCGAGGACTCTCGTGTTGCCCGGTCATGTATGAGTCGTTTTAGCGGGTCGCTCAACACGCTCTGTTTCAGCGTTCCGGCGAGGCGACTCTCGACCCGGTTCACGATCAGTGGACCAAGCCGCACGTGCACGCGGTCCTCGAGCGCAAATGCTGTTTCGACCGTCTCCGAGACGGGCGTCTGTTCGGGAAGGGTCACCAGGACCACCTGTGTTATGGCAGGGTCCGCCAGCGTTGCTGCTACCTCGTCCGCCTGCTGGCGGATTGCGCCGACTGAAACCGATTCGCGCAGACCTGCGGCGGTATGCAACATCGTGATGGCGTGCCCGGAAGCCGGTCCATCGACAACCACCAAGTCATGGTCACCTTGGTTGACAAGCGCTTTGATCCTCCCGAGCACGAGGATGTCGCGAATGCCGGGCACGGCGGTTGCGATCATGTCCAGCGCGCCGGAAGCACGCAGGCGGTCCGCAACCCGCCCGAGCCGCTTGTCGGAGAGCCAGTCGGCCAGTGCCCGGTCCGCTAAGACCATCTGAGCCTCGAGCCGATCGGCGACAACCACACGCGACTCGCTGAACGGCTCGGCGCCGAACAGGGCGGCAAGCGACGCCGGAGACTCCAGTCCGACCAGCAATGTGCGCAGTCCGGATGCCGCCGCTGCGGCCGCGGTGACTGCTGCCACAGTGGTTTTTCCCACTCCGCCCTTGCCGGCGACGATGAGGAGTCTGGAGTCACGGAAGAATGGGGGTCGCATGCGATGTGACCACACCTTCTCAACCTCCGATCAGCGCTCCCGTTCTCAGGACCGGACCGATCGATTAATCCGCATGTGGCTGACGCGCACACTAGCCACCGTTGGTGTCTGTGCGGCAGCGCTGCTGTCGCTGCTGCCCCCGGCAGTGGCCACCGAGGTTCCACCGTCGTCCACACTGGTCCCGGCTGTGGTCGACTCCGGCGACCGTCCTGCCGGGCCGTTCGTCGACATTCTCGAAGTCGAAGGGCGCGTCGACCCGGTCACGGCCGATTTTATCGTGTCCTCGCTGCGCAAGGCAGCACTCGACGGCGCACAGGCCGTCGTGATCCAGCTCAACTCGCCCGGGTCGTTCCTCACCGCCGCGCAGATGGCCGAGGTGACCGATGCCATGAGCAAGCCGGGGCACGTCCCGGTAGCGGTCTGGGTGGGGCCCTCCGGAGCGCGGGCCCGCGGGCAGTCCGTCGAGCTGCTGGCAGCAGCGGACTTCGTGGGAGTCGGCGGCAAGGTCGAGGTGCAACCGTCCGGCTCCGCACCGCTTGACGCAAAGCAGGCGATCGACGCGAAAACGGCTGATGTGCAGGCACCCGTGCTCGCGGACTTCATTGGGCAGCTCGATGGAAAGACACTCGCCGGCCAGACGCTCGACACGGCAGGCGACACCGTGAAACAGGCCAACGGCCGCGAGACCGCACAGCTTCGCACGGTCAGGTTCCAGCGGCTGGGGCTGCTCCAACAGTTGCTGCACAACATGGCCAACCCGGGGATCACGTTTCTGTTCCTCACCATCGGTCTCGCGTTGGCTGTCTTCGAGTTCTTCACGGGCGGCGTCGGAATTGCCGCCAGTGTGGCGGTCATTTGCGCCGGTCTTGGTGCCTACGGCCTTGGTGTTCTACCCACCCGGCCGCTGGGTGCTTTCCTGGTGGTGGCATCGTTCCTGGCGTTCGCCGTTGACGTGCAGGCTGGTCAACCGAGGTTCTGGACGGGGGTGGCCACCGTTGCACTTTCGGCCGGCTCGCTGCTGCTGTTCGGCTCCGGTGTTTCGGTGCCGCTGTGGTGGGCTGCAATTGTGGTCGTGATGATCGTCGTGTTCATGGTGGGCGGTATGCCGACCATGATCCGCACCCGGTTCGCAACGCCCACCATCGGCCGTGAGTCCATGGTCGGAGAGCTGGGAACGGCACGCACAGATGTCTCCCCCGACGGTGTGGTCGAGGTGAAGGGTGCGCCGTGGCGGGCACGGACCAACCGCAGCACGCCGATCACCGCCGGGTCGCCGCTGCGCGTGGCCTCGATCGATGGGCTGGTGCTTGAGGTGGAACCGCTTGAAGGTGCGGCGCGTGACCATCGGGAGCGCCGACGCCCAGACACAGCGGACTGACCGGAGACGCCGCAACTGGGTCGCAGCAAACGGGTGCCTCGCTCAGCGCGGCGAGCGGTGGTCGGCGAGCGAGCCGCGCACGAGCATCAGCACATCGGTGTGGACCGCATCGACGCTGCGGCCTTCCACCTCGACGATGACCCCGTGTCCGCGTTCCGCCGCTCGCCGATACAGGCGTCGTGATGCCCGCAGGAGCGCCTCGTGGGACTCGTACACGTCCGGAGTGTTGCCAGCCGACTCAGCTCGGTCGATAGCCCGTGCCATGGACGTTTCGACGCTGATGTCCAGCAACACGGTGAGCGCCGGAATGGGAAGGCCAAGGCGTTCCATCTCAAGCTGGAGAACCCAGTCGAACACAGCGTCAGCCTCGGCAGCATCGCCCGCCCGCGCTCCTTGGTAGACGGCGTTGGACAGCGTCCACCGGTTGATCAGCAATATGTCGCAGTCAGGCAACCCGTTGGTGACTGCATCCCACCTGTCCATGGCGAACCAGAGGGCCATCGAACGTGGGTCCAGCGTGTCGGCGGTGGCGTCCTCCGCTCCGCTGAGGAGCGCACCGATCCGAGACCCGAAGAACGTGCTGTACCGGGGGAACGACAGGGTGCCGACGCGGCTCCCCGAACCGGTCAGCGCGTCGGCGAGCAGCGCTGCTTGGGTCGTCTTGCCAGACGCGTCCAGCCCTTCGACCGCGATGATCGTCGGTGTGGTCACGGTGTGGTCACGGTGTGTCGGAGGCAGCCGCTGCGGCCGCAATGACGCCCAGGTCCAGGTTCTCGAAGCGCACCCGCAGGTCCAGATAGGCAAACACCATGAAGGCCGCCGTCAGGGCCGTGCCCAAGGCTGTTCCAACCGAACCCAGCACGATCTGCGCAATGGTGCCGACCGACGAGGCAGAGGTCCCGATCACCTGCGAGATCAGGCTGAACGGAAGCCCGATCAGCGTCGAGATGAAGCCGCCCACGACGATGAGCCCAAGGATCGGCCAGAACCGTCGAGCGGTCAGGTGCCAGCTGCGCTTCATGGCGGCCACTGCGCCCGCCCGTTCGACCACCACCACCTGAGGAGTGACGGCAAAACGCGTCATCGTGAACAGGATTCCGACGCAGCACGCCAACAGCCCGAGCATGTTGGCAAGACCGGTCAGGATGACGGCGCCGATGAGTGCCGGGGCCAGACCGAGGACGGACCGCATGCAATCGCGGATCGGGGTCTTTCTCATCAGGATGCGGTCCGTGTAATACGCCGTGAGCACGCCCTGGACGAGGGTGGCTGTCACCAGCATCAGGATCAAGGACGGCAGTTCTCCGCCCAATGCTCCGTTGAAGCCTGACAGATCGACGGTATCGCCGGGCTGCAGGTTGTTGGTCTGGGTCTGAAAGCTCGTCAACCAGTTCTGCAGGCTTCCACTGCGATGCGAGCTGAGAACTGAGACGATCTGCGACGGGATGACCAGGACAAGAGCGAACGGCAGCACAGAGCGGATGGAGCGCCACCAGAGCCGAAAGCCGCGGTCGATGACTTCGCCGAACTCCAGTGGAGGAGTGCCCGAACGGGGCGGTAACGCCCATTGCGTCGGGTCTGCGGGGGATCCGGACCACGGTGGCTCTGGTGGCGGTGGCGGCTGGTCAGTCACCCTGCAACCGTACCGCCGCCGTACACGCCCTCACGGGACGCAGACGGACTCTCGAAACTTGCCCCTTGCCTTTGTGACCTACGACACGTACGTTTGCATTCTGTACAGAACCTTGGGGGTCAAGGAAATGGGTTTGGCCGAAGAACTGTGGCAGCGCAAAGCTGCCTGTAAGGGTCCGCAATCAGCGATGTTCTTCCCACCTGCGCATTTCGAGCGCAAGGAGGACAAAGAACGCCGTGAGCGCTCTGCCAAAACAATCTGTGGCCAGTGCAGCGTCAGGGGTGACTGCCTTGACTACGCGATCGAGATCCGTGAACCGCACGGAATCTGGGGCGGCCTCAACGAGAACGAACGGCGGGTTCTCCTTGGTCGCGTTGCTTCCTGACTCAAATCGGTAGGGCCATCAGGTCCCTCTGGTAGTCGACGGCACCAAGCGGAGTGCCGGGGATCTGGCAGTTGCTGCACCTATTGTTGTCTGCCATATGGCAGGTGGATCGAGCTTCAGCACAAACGTTGTCGTGGTCGGAGGGTGTGGGCACGTCGGCCTGCCGCTGGCCATCGCCTTCGCAGACCGTGGGCTTCGCACGGTTTCCTTCGACATCAACCCGACGACGGTGGAACTGGTCAATGCGGGCCAATTGCCCTTTGACGAGCCCGACGCCGGTCCGGTCATCACGCGGGTCGTTGACTCACATATGTTCAGGGCGTCAACCGACCCATCCGTCATCTCCGATGCTGCCCACGTCGTGGTGGTCATCGGCACACCGGTCGATGAGCACCTCAACCCCGACGCCCGCGCTGTTCCCGACGCCGTTGCGGCAGTTCACCAGCATCTGCGCCCCGGCCAGCTTCTCGTGCTGCGCTCGACGGTCTACCCCGGCGTCACCGCGCTGGTCGAACAGGGTCTCGCCCGCGCCGGGTTGAGCAGCGTTGAGGTTGCGTTCTGTCCAGAGCGGATTGCCGAAGGCAAAGCAATGACGGAGCTGTTCGAGTTGCCACAGATTGTCAGTGCACGAACCGATGCAGCGATGGACAAGGCCGAAAAGCTGTTCCGCCACCTCACCGCATCCACGGTGCAGGTGACACCCGAGGAAGCCGAACTGGCGAAGCTGTTCACCAACACCTGGCGCTACATCAAGTTCGCTGCCGCGAACCAGCTGTTCATGATGGCCAACGACTTCGGTCTCGACTTCGAACGAATCCGTCATGCCATCACGTTCGACTATCCGCGCGCTGCCGACATGCCCGGGCCGGGTTTTGCCGCTGGTCCGTGCCTGTTCAAGGACACCATGCAGCTGGCTGCGTTCAACGACAATAAATTTGTGCTCGGGCACTCCGCGATGCTGGTCAACGAGGGTCTCCCGTTGTACGTGGTGTCCCGCATGGCAGCCCGGTTCGACATCGCCAGCATGACCGTCGGAATTCTCGGCATGGCGTTCAAGGGCGAGTCGGATGACACCCGTTCGTCGTTGTCCTACAAGTTGAAGCGCATCTTGCGGTTTCGTGCTGCCAACGTGCTCTGCGCCGATCCGTACGTCCGCACCGACCCAGATCTGGTCGACGAGGCTGAGCTGCTCGAACGAAGCGATGTTGTCGTCATCGGCGCTCCGCACCGGCGTTATCGCGAGCTGACGGCGACCCAGCCTGTGATCGACATCTGGAACATCACCGGCAACGGTGTGCGGATCTGACTGCGACCATGAGCTATCTGCATCGCCGTCTTACGGACCCGGTTGCCGCTCTCGCTGACGACTCCGAACTAGCACCCCGGGTCTCGATCGTGGTCACGGTGTACAACGAGGGTGATGCGGTCGTCGAGTGCCTCGACCGGATCTTCGAGGCTGTCCGGCTTCCGTGCGAAGTCATCGTCGTCTACGACTCGGCCGATGACACCACGGCTCCCTTCATCGAGGAATATGCCAAACGTGATCCGCGGGTTCGCCCCACGCTGAACACGCTTGGCCGCGGTCCTGCGAAGGCCATTCGGTTCGGGTTCGGTGTCGCAACGGCTCCGGTGATGGTGGTGACCATGGCCGACGGGTGCGACGATCCTGCGCAGATCGATCCTCTTGTGAAGCTGGTCGAGCGCGGTGTCGTCATTGCGTCGGCGTCTCGTTACATGCGCGGCGGCCAGCAGGTGGGCGGCCCGTGGTTCAAACAGGCGCTGTCGCGTACGGCTGGGCGCACACTGGCGACGTTCGGGCGGGTGGGTACCAACGATGCCACCAACTCGTTCAAGGCCTACTCGACGAACTTCGTCCGCCAGGTCGGCATCGAATCAGACTCGGGCTTCGAGGTGGCGCTGGAACTGGTGGCCAAGGCCCGCCGCTATCGTCAACCGGTCGCAGAGATCCCAACGATCTGGCTGGATCGTACCTTCGGCGAGTCCAACTTCAAGTTGGCCAGATGGCTGCCGAAGTATCTGCGGTGGTACCGCTACGCGTACGGTCCCGCTCTCACGCTTCCGTCACTGCTGGCGCCAGAGTCAGATGCAACACCCCGTCTCCCCAACAGTTCTCCGAGGTAGTCATGTCATACACAGTGCTCGTTTCCGGTTCGGCCGGCTTCATCGGCGGCTACGTCGTCGAGGAGTTGCTTGGTCGCGGTCACACGGTCATCGGCATCGACAACTACTCGAAGTACGGCCTGGTCACCAAGAGCTATGACGATCATCCCAACTACCGGTTCGTCAAGGGTGAGTGCACAGATGTCGCGCTGATGACCGAACTGGCCAGTCAGTGCGATCACTTCATCGCCGGCGCTGCGCTCATCGGCGGCATTTCGTACTTCCATGCGTACGCATACGATCTGTTGGCAACGAACGAAAGAATCATGGCTGCATCTTGTGACGCTGCGCTCAAGGCGTATGCAGGCGGCACTGGCAAGCTGCAGAAGGTCACATACCTGTCGTCGTCCATGGTGTTCGAGTCAACCGAGCACTGGCCGTCGGTCGAAGGCGACGAGCGCACGGTTGCGCCGCCACTGTCGTCGTACGGGTTCCAGAAATTGGCAGTCGAGTACTTCGCCCGGTCAGCTCACCAGCAGTACGGCTTGCCGTTCACCATCGTGCGCCCGTTCAACTGTGTGGGCATCGGCGAGAGCCGCGCCAAGGGCGAGCATGAAGTGATGTCGGGCAATGTGGCGCTGGCCATGAGCCATGTGGTTCCGGACCTGGTGCAGAAGGTCGTGAAGGGGCAGGACCCGCTGCACATCCTTGGCGATGGTTCGCAGGTTCGTCACTACACATACGGTGGAGACCTGGCCAAGGGCATTGCCGTCTGTATGGAGCACCCGGCTGCGCTCAACGAAGACTTCAACATCTCCACCGCAGAAGGCACAACAGTCCGGGACCTTGCCGAGGTCATCTGGCGCAAGATCAAGGGTCCTGGTGTTCCCCTGTCACTGGTCAGCGACGAGGCGTACACCTACGACGTGCAGAAGCGCGTGCCGTCGGTCGAGAAGGCGAAGAACGTGCTGGGCTTCGAAGCCACCACGTCGCTTGCGACCATGCTCGACGAGGTCATCCCCTGGATCGTCGACGCGGTGAACGCCGGCACGATCTGAGCCGTATCTGCAGGATCTGAGCAGGACCTGCAACCCGGGTCCACTGCGGGTCGCCCGGCAACACAACTTGGCCCCGACATACGCGCAACTTGGCGTTTTCGGGCAAAAAATCGGCCCGGAAACGCCAAGTTGTGTCAGAAACGGGGTCGAGTTGCGCGTATGGAGCCAGCCGAGTCCCGACGGGTTATACGTGGGGAAGGCGGGGGCCGGGAATGCGGAGGTCGCCGCGGCGGCGGGTGATGCCGTTGGCGTCGAACCACCCGACGATGGGCAGGATGTACTTGCGGCTGGTTCCGAGCGCATCGCGGATCTGGGCAACGGTGATTCCGTCCGGATGATCAGCCAGCAGCACAGCAGTGGCCCGAGCCGCAGCGTCGAGAGCGCCAGGCGCGAAGTGGATCCCGTCGGACACAACCACCAGTTTGCGCCGGACCAGTTCTCGTAACTCACCACGGTCCACACCCGTGGGGTCCGGAGGCTGGAACGGTGCTGCCAACAGCGCTGCGACGTATGGATGGTCGATCAGCGGATCGACGATCTCGCCGCGCTTCAGCCGCCCGTCGCGCAGCGCAATGCCCTCGTCGTGCAGGTCGGGCAGCACGGCGCGTTCGTGTTCGTCGAGCTGTGCCGGGTCCAACCCGAGAGGACCCGCATCGTCAGTACGCGTACGAATGTTTGCCAGGGTCCGATGATAAGCGTCCTCGCCGACCGCCCACCGCTGTGCAACGACGCGCCCGGTCCACGGGCTGGGTGAGAGGCGAAACAGGTGATCCAGCTCGACCCATCGTCGTTCACCGACCAGCCGCTCCACCGACCCATCCGGCACGGTGCCAGCAGCTGACCGGCGTGGATCCACGTCGAGTACTTCAACGCCGCCAATGGTTTCCTCGCGACCGTAATCACGCAGGATGCCACGGTCCCCCGGGAGCAGTGGTAGCTCCAGCGGCAAGTGCACCCGCACGAAACCCGATGCGCCACCGGGAATGCGCCCGTCACCAAGTACACGCACACGAACCGGAAACTCGCCGCTACCGATCGCCAACGCAAAAGCACCACGACGCGACACGTCGTGGTCGACCGCGGCCAACACGTCGAGGCGCGCATCGAACCGAACGCAGCGATGCCATTGCGACTGGCGAACGAGGGCATCGCCGCGCTGAAGATCCTCGTGTGACACGCCACCAAGATTGAGCGCAACCCGGTTGCCAGGCCCCATGCCGGGTTCCTTCGCTCCGTGGCTCTGGATGCTGCGTACCCGTACCTGGTGAACCGCGCCATGGCCGACTACTGCCAGGTCTTCATCGGCCTTGATCTGCCCTCCGGTGAGCGTGCCGGTGACAACCGTGCCTGACCCCTTCGCTGCGAAGACTCGGTCTATCCAGAGGCGTGGCCGACCGCGGTCGATGGCGGCCGGGGTACGCGCCACCAAGTTGTCGAGGGCCTCACGCAGTTCGTGGATGCCGACGCCTGAAGGAGCATCTACGGGGATGATACGGGCACCTTCCAGGAACGTGCCCGCGACGTGTTCCTCGACGTCCATGAGGGCAAGCTCTCGCCACTCCATGTCGACCAGGCCGACCTTTGTGAGCACGATCAAACCATGCCGGATGCCGAGCAGATCGAGGATGCGGAGGTGTTCCTCGCTTTGCGGCTTCCAGCCTTCGGTGGCTGCGACAACGAACATGCATGCGTCGATGGCACCGACACCGGCGAGCATGTTCTTGAGGAACCGAATGTGCCCGGGTACATCGATGAACGAGACGCCAGCACCGCTGGGAAGTGTGGTGTGCGCGAAGCCAAGGTCGATGGTCAGCCCACGTTCCTTCTCTTCCTGCCACCGATCCGGGTCGGTTCCGGTGAGTGCCTGGATGAGCGTCGACTTGCCGTGGTCGACGTGCCCGGCTGTGGCGATGATGCGCACTCAGCCTGCCTGCATGACGCTGGTGATGTGAGAGATGAGCAAGGCATCGTCTGCCGGGTCGATGGTCCGCAGGTCAATCACGGTGTCGCCCGCCGCGACCCGCACGATCACAGGAGGTTGCTGGTGCCGGAATGCCGCAGAGAGGTCCCCGGTGATGGCAATTCCGTACGACGGGATTTCCGCATCGGGAAGCGTTCCGCCTCCGGGCACCGAACTGCATGGGGCTGCCGTGACCGACACCGAAGAAACGACGCTGGCAATGTGCTCTGCGCGCAGACGAAGTGCTTCAACGGACCGTACCGCCATCTCCCAGAACGGGATCTCAGGTGCCCGGCCGTCCAGGTACAGCGAGCACACCTCTTGCAGTTCGGACAACACGCTTCCGCCCGGCCGCAGCGCGCGTGCCAGCGGATGGGTAGCGCACTTATCGACAAGGTCTGCTCGGCCCGCAATGACGCCGGCCTGTGGCCCACCGAGCAGCTTGTCACCGGAGAACACGATGAGGTCTGCGCCTGCCTCGAGGGTTTGGCGGCTGGCGGGTTCCTGGGCCAGCCATGAAAGTGCTGGAACCCGCCCCGACTTGTCTGCAAGCCACGGCATGCGTGCATCGAGCAGGCCTGATCCGGTGTCGACCACCAGGGGGACCCGACGTGCACGAGCGACCGTTGCGAGTTGGGGAATGGTTGCCGTTTCCGTGAACCCGCTGATCCGGTAATTGGACCGGTGCACCGAGAGGATCATGCCCACGTTGTTGGTTGGCGTGGCAAGGGCTCGTTCGTAGTCCGCTGCCCGGGTGCGGTTGGTCGTACCGACCTCGACCAGTTCAGCGCCTTGCGAAGCCAACACGTCGGGGATACGGAACGCTCCACCGATCTCGACCAGTTCACCACGGCTGACGGCGACTCCCCGGCCGCGGGCTACGGCGGCAATGACCAGCATCAGCGCAGCGGCACAGTTGTTGACCACAAGGGCCGCGGGAGCACCCGAGAGCGTGGCGAGGAGTGTGGACGCATGCGTGCGACGTGACCCGCGCCGGCCCGATGCCAGGTCGAATTCCAGCGAGGAGTAGCGGACAGGTGCTGCGTCGCCCTGCAACTGGCCACTGCGACGGTGGGGGGCGCGGCCAAGGTTGGTGTGCAGCAGCGTGCCGGTCCCGTTGATCACCGGTTGCAGCAGCGATCGCTGGAGTGTGCGCGCGGCGGCGGAAGCCAGATCGGCTGACTGGTCGGGCGCGCCTGTCGCCACTGCCGCAGCGATGCCCGTGCGGGCAGCCTGCACCAATAGTGCGCGCGGCAGAGAAGGATGGGCTTGACCCAATTCCTTGGCCAGGGTATCGACCGAAGGGGGCCTCATTCCTGCGAAGCTAGCGCTCGTGTTCCGGACAATGTTGCGCGTGTTCGGGTCGATCTGGCGTGTGCTCCGCGCGTTCGTGAAAACCGTCGTGGTGCTCATCGTCGCGTTCACCATCCTGCCTGGCTCAATGGCCCTTGCCGGCGTGTCGTTGGCGTTGTTCGCTCCTGTCCCGGTAACCATCCCGCAGCGGCGTGAACTGCCCACCATCCTGTCGACGGTCGTGTACGACTCCGGCAACAATCAGATCGCAGTGTTCAAGGAGTTCGACTCCAACATTCCGGTGGACCGGACCGACATTCCGCTGATCCTGAAGCAGGCGCTGATCGCCACCGAGGATCGCCGCTTCATGAAGCACAAGGGTGTCGACCTACGCGGTATTGCCCGTGCGGTCAAGGCCGACCTCGACGGTACCGCCACCGAGCAGGGCGCGTCGACCATCACGATGCAGTTGGTGAAGCAGCGCTATTCCGGCGACGAGCAGGCTGACCTGCGAGACGAGAGCCTGTCTGCGACCGCTCGGGTTTCGGCGAAATTCCGCCAGGCGGTGGTTGCCAACCGCATCGACAGGGAGACGTCGAAGGAAGACATCCTGTTCGACTATCTCACGGCGGTGTATTTGGGCCAGGGTGCCTACGGCGTGGGGGCCGCTTCGCAGACCTATTTCCGCAAATCGGTGTCCTCCATCACCGTCAGCGAAGCCGCCACGCTGGTCGGCATCATCCCGGCCCCCTCCCGTTATGACCCACGCGAACACCGCGACTCCAGCGAGGTCAAGCGCAAGTTGGTGTTAGGCAAGATGCTGTCCGAGGGGTACATCTCTCAACTCGAGCACGACGAGGCCCTCCGCCAAGAACTGTGGGTCGACAATGAAGACGGGACCGCACCGCCCATCGGTAAGCCGGTCACGGTTGTGTATCAACGGCCCAAGACGTTGGTGACGCATCCGTATTTCGTTGACTACGTACGCCGCTATCTCATTGCGAAATACGGCGAAGAGCGTGTGTATCGGGGTGGCCTCGCCGTCTACACGACCATCGACCCGGCGATGCAGGCCAAGGCCGAAGAAGCGGCGGCGTGGTTGCTGAAGGGCGCGCCGAAAGGGGTTGAGACGTCCATCGTCAGCGTTGAGCCGTCAACCGGGTTCGTACGCGCGCTTGTGGGTGGGCAGGACTTCGATGCGCCTGGTGGCCAGGTGAACCTGGCCCTCGGCCTGTGCCCTGAACTCGCAACCCTGCGCAAACGACTGGGCCACGAACCAGACCTTGCACCCGAGTGCCTTCAGAGTGGCGACATCGACGGTGGTGGTACCGGCCGGTCACCTGGTTCGTCGATCAAGCCGATCGTGCTGGCTACCGGGTTCGCACGAGGGGTGACCCCCGAGACGCAATATTTGGGCACCACCTATCAGCCGCCCGACGGGTCTCGTCCTATCAAGAACTACGAAGGTGCCGGCTACGGCAAGGTCACGATGCGGGTTGCCACGGCAAAGTCAGTCAACACGGCATATGTCCGTCTTGGCATGGACGTCGGCATCCGCAACGTGGCCAAGATGGCACAAGACCTAGGCATCACCGGTGCCTGGTACGACCGCAAGGTGCATGGTGCGTCGTATTCCATCGGTGGCTTCGACGTGTCACCGCTGGAAATGGCTTCCGCCTATTCGGTGTTCGCCAACCGCGGCCTCCGGATGCCCCAGACGCCGGTTGTGAAGATCGTCGACTCCTCCGGCCAGGTGCTGGAAGACAACAGCAAGCGTGCGGGCAAGCGGGTGCTGTCCGAGGTTGTCGCCGACAACGTGATCGACGTGATGCGCGGAGTTGTTGCCCCTGGTGGGACGGGCGTGCGCGCTGCGCTGGCCGACCGTCCGGTGGCCGGTAAGACCGGAACGTCGCAGGGCAACGGCAACGCATGGTTCGTCGGCTGCACGCCGAACCTGTCCACCGCGGTGTGGATCGGTTACAAGGACAGCCTGAAGCCGCTGCGCAACATCAAGGGCGTGCGCGGCGGCATTACCGGTGGTTCGCTGCCGGCCCTGACCTGGCACCGGTACATGGCGGCTGCGCTGGAGAACGAACCGGTGCTGCAGTTCGCCGCACCCCTGCCCATCAAGAAAGAGGCGCAACTGTCGCGGACGGAAACTCTTCGCCGCCAGGCCCGCGGCGGGTTGGATCCTGGCGCTCGCAGGGCTCCGATTCAGATCCCCGCTCGCCGGCTCGTTGAGTCCGCCGGCAATCCTCCCGTGCCGGACGACGAGACCGGTGCGTTCGGTGTCGGCGCAACCCTGCCGCCAGTGCCCGTACCTGACCCCGCCCAGCCAGAAGTCACGACTGCGCCCGCTGAACCGGTTCCGGTGATCCCAGCCACCGAGCCCCCGCAAGCCGTGCCACCACCGCCCGAAGCCACCACCGTGGTGCCACCCGTCGCCGTGGCTTCCGCCCGCTGAACGTACCCACCGCCGTTCTGATTTTTCATAATCCGGTCCGTCGTTCGACACCGGTGCCTGGATCGCGATTGTTGAGCATGCAATCTCTTCAATGAAATGGAAGGTCGAAGTCGCCACGGTCGCGCCATTTGGCTGATCTACACCCCTGTCCCGGACTCTTCTGAGAGGGGATCGCTGCGTGGTCAGCGTTGGGCGCCGGCGCCGTCGACTCGGTTGTTGAGGCAGCGCAACACTTGTTCGCAAGAGGCGGAGATGGGTGGGGCGAAGAAGACACCGGTTGATGTGAACCCCAGGGGCGCGTAGTTCCACGAGGCGACGGCTACGACCCGGCTCTGCGAGTCGATGATCGGCCCACCGCGGAAGTGCGTGCCGATAGGTGCGGTGTGTTGGATTCCATCGGCGAACACGTCGCCGACGCGGCCTTCAACGATGGATGCGTCGTTGGCTCCGAAGCCCGACATGATGAATACCTGATCACCCAGGCGGGTGGCCGTGGGTGCGGCCCAGCTGAGCGGCGGTTGGTTGCCAAGGCCGGTGACGACCAGGAGCGCAAGATCGCGTTTGTCGTCCCAGGTCCACAACGTGGCTGCGGACTCGTTGTTGCCCTTACGAACCAGGATCTGTGGCCCTGGCTTTGCAGTCGACGCCTTGACCACGGACAACGACGTGACCATGAACGTCTTTTCGTCGTCGCTCGCCACCACGAATGCGGTCCCGGCAGTGCCTTGCCCGTCCACGTCGAACGTGCGCACGGCCCACACCGACGGTTCGGCTGCGGTGAGCACCGTGGTGAGTGTTTCGGCCGTCGCTGCCAGCTTCCGCAGCGGTTCGAGTTCGTCCTGAATGAGCGACCGAGCGTTGCGGCCCTCGTTCTGCACCGCTCGTTGTGCCTGGCGCACCTGCTGCGGGAAGTTGCGCACCAACGCGTCGGACTGGTCCTGCCGGTACCGATAATTCATATAGAGCAGCGTCCCGCTGACCGCCATGGCGAGACCGCTGACCAGCATCGTGAAGGTGATGCCGAGCACGGTCTTGGGAATGACCCTGCCTCGCCACAGCGGGCGACGGTGCATCAGTGCCTTGGCTTCGCGTTCAGCAAGCCGCTTGTCCGCCCGGCGTGCCCGCCGACGACCGGACCACGTGTCGTGGGTCCGGCCCGACGGCCGTGCTGGACCGCTGGATTTGTGGTCCGACGGTTTGGATGTGCGGGCAGGCTTGGACTGCTTCGGTTCCTGTGGCGTGCTTCGGTCGGCTGTGCGCTGCGCTGCGTCAACGCCCGGACCGTCTCGGTTTTCGGGACCTGCCGCAGACTCCAACGACGAGGTCGCAGCGGACTGTTCGAGCCTCCGGGTGGTTCGATCGGTGTCGGATTCGTCGCCGATAACCGTGCGTTCCCACGACGCCGAGTCGTCGTCGACCGCAACTGCGCCGTATGCATCGATTCCACCGTCGACAGTTCCGGAAGCCCACGCTGCTGGCGTGATGGGCAGCGGTTGGTTCGCTCGCCCACTTGTCGGTGCAAGCGCGGGGAGTTCACGTGATGGTTCGTCGTCCAGGCTGGCAGTCAACCAGTCACCGGTCTGGTCCCCGGACAGGTCGTCGGATAGGTCGGTGGTGAGTTCCGCGGTGAGGTCGCCTGCATCGAGAGGGTCACGAGAGACGTCAGCGCTCATCGCAGCCGCGCCCGGTTGAATTCTGCCTGCCTGGTCGGTACACCCACGGATCAACGGTACCTGCCCTGTAGAGTTTTCCGGTGACACAGGCAGGCGAAGCCCAGGCTGGCAGTTCAACAGGTGACCCGAGGCCCATGTTCCCTCAGACTGCCGCTCCCGGCCCTACACCGGTTCGCCATGCTGCAACTGTCTTGGTTCTGCGTGAAGGCAACGAGGGCCCTGAAGTGCTGATGCTTCGTCGCTCTGCCTCTGCATCGTTTCTTCCGGGCGCATATGTGTTCCCAGGCGGCGTGGTTGACGAGAGCGACCACGCGCCGCAAGTCATCGATCGGCTGACGGGCATGTCGGACGCCGACGCGTCCACGTTTCTGGGGCTCCCCCGACATGGGTTGGCGTTCTGGGTGGCTGCGGTGAGGGAGTGCTTCGAAGAGTCCGGCCTGCTTCTGGCACGGACCAGTGTCTCCCAGCACAACCACTTGCACCGATCCCGTTCCGGGCTCCTTGACGGCCACCATGGCTTCCACGACGTGTTGCAAAGCCACGACGCCATCATCGACGCCTCTTCGATCGTGCCCTGGTCCCGGTGGATCACCCCGATCGGCGGGCCGCGCAGATTCGACACCCGATTTTTCGTCACGTCAGCGGCCGACGCTGGAAGCCTTTCGGCAGACGATAGGGAGATGAGCGATCTTCGATGGTTCCGCCCCAGCGATGCACTGCAGGACCCCGATGTGATGCTGATCACACCGACTGTTTCGGCGCTGCGGATGCTCGCTCGAAGCAACTCGGCGGCGGCTGCGCTATCCGCAGCCCGCAGCCGAATCTGAGTGTTCGTTGTGGCCGTCGGGCGGGGGCGAAGACGGCCAGTTTTTCACTGAATCCCACGTCACGGGTGGATGACGAATCGTTCAAGCGACGGTCCTGAGGTGCCGAAGAGAACGTTATGTCAGAACCGACTGGTGACTCCGGGGAGCCGACGCGCCCCGACCGGGTCCCAACGAACGGTTCCCTCCGCCGGCTCGATCTGTCGCAGGAAGTCAGCTGGCACCATGACCCGTCGCTGCAACACGGCGGGGGCGTTTCGTCCGAGTGGCCCATGCGCGAAACTGGATCCCGGTTGGACATGACGGACTACGCACACATTGCCGACGGTCTGTCTGCCGACAGGTTCGTCGTTGTCCTGCGTGCAGGCCAGCCAACCCTCGAGCAGATGAGCCGCGCCGAGGCGATCCAACGGGGCCTCACGGTGCTTGACGCCGATGCGGCGATGGTCACCAGCCTTGTTCAAAGCGGGCGTGCCCCGGGGCTGGACGTGTCTGCCGGGCTTCCGCTGCGCGATCTCCGGGACGACACCGATGCGCCGTCGACCGACATGGCCATCATCGAGCAGGTCCGCGCAGAG
The DNA here is from genome assembly GCA_031385545.1 of Acidimicrobiia bacterium. Lineage (GTDB taxonomy): Bacteria > Actinomycetota > Acidimicrobiia > Acidimicrobiales > JANYDT01 > JANNBN01. Next base: position 61,339 of record JANNBN010000057.1, read on the forward strand.
ATGTCGGTTCCCATCCGGCCCGAGGTCGTGGAACCCGTTCTGGCCACGCCCACAACGCGCGTCGCCGAAGCGTCGGTCGACCTGCCGCCGGGGAATCGGGTTGCCGAGGATGGCCGCCCGGCCGTTCGCCAGGTGACACCGTGGGGCGTCCAGCCTCCGCCCGTGATGGTGGGACGAGCCGTCGATGCCAGCGATGGCACAGATGCCACCGGCGAGGGTGACATGCGGGCTGAGGTGGGTGGACTTGCTGCAGCAGTCCCGGTCGTGTACTCGGTCCCTGTCCCTGTCCCTGACCCTGTCCCTGTCCCTGACCCTGTCCCGCCCTCGATCCGAACAGTCCTGCTCCGGACACTCGACATCGACGACGACCTCACCATTCCGCAATGGGTGGTCATCGAAGCAGTGCCTGAAGCAGTTCCCGAAGCCGTGTCCGAAGCCGTGCCCGAAATGGGGCCTGCTCCTCTTGCCCCTGCTCCCCATGTCGACGCTGCTCCTGCGCCTTCGTTCGCAGAGGCCCAGCCAATTCCGGTCACGGCGTGGCAGGAGCCGGTGTGGACCCACTCCCGTCCGCCGATCGAGTCTGCCCCGGTGATCGAGTCTGTCCCGGTGATCGAGTCTGTCCCGGTGCTTCAGTCTGTCCCGGTGCTTGAGTCGGTTCCGCAGTGGTTGGAACAGCCCGCTGGTGAGGTGCCGTCCAGCGAACTAACCGCCGACGGAGACCCGGCCGATACCGCAGTTCCTGCGATCTCGGTCATTAACCTCGAGCGCACGTTCATCGGGCCGGTTGGCCCGGTGCCGGTGCTGCGCGGGGTCAACCTCGACCTCGCTCCCGGCGATCTGCTCGTCGTACGGGGCCAGTCCGGCGCGGGGATGACCACGTTGCTGGCGTGTCTCGCAGGTCTTGACCTTCCCGATGCCGGCCAGGTCTATGTGAACGGCGAAGAGATGGGGGCATGGACCGAGGCTGACAGGGCACGGTTCAGGGCCGCGTCATCGGGCTTCATCCCGCAGTCGCACGATCTGGTCGACGACCTCAATACCCGGGACAACGTCTCGCTTCCCCTGCTTGCAGCCGGCTGGGGCGCAGCCGCAGCCCGCGCCGAAGCCGCCCGCCTGCTGGAGGACTTCGGGCTATCGGAGCGAACGTTCTTCTACCCGTCGCAGATGTCGCACAGCGAGCGGGCCAGGACAGCCGTTGCGCGGGCGTTGGCCGGCGATCCGTTCGTGGTCTGGGCCGACGATCCAACTGCGGGTCTCGACGCCGATCAGGCGCAAGTCGTTGTCGATGCGCTCATTGCGCACCACCATCGTGGGGCCACGGTGGTTGTTGCGTCACGTGATCACCGTTTCGCAGCGACGACCGCCCGTGTGGCCGACCTGGCCAACGGGGTGGTGCACATCGTTGATGCTGCACCGCTCCGGTGGGACACCTGACCGCAGCGTCCGATGTCCGAACACTTCAACGGTTCCCTGCGACGGAGTCTTCTCACGATCTTCGTGGTTGACCTGTCGCTGCTGCTGATCCTTGCCGCGTTCTTCGTGGACGGTCCATGGCTACGCCTCTGCGCAGCCCTGTCCGCCGTGCTGCTGCCGATGGGGGTCTTCGCATTGACCGATGCGCCGTTCGCTCGCTTGGCCTTGAGGGAATGGCGGTTGCATACGGCCCGCAGCCTCGCTGCCGCGCTAGGGGTGCTGCTGGGAACAGCGGCGCTTGCCGTTTCGGCTGGCACGCAGCCGAACGCGGCGATCGGCCAACAGATCGTTGCCGTTGCGAGCGGCGGTCCCGCAGACATCGTGGTCGAATCGGTGAACGCCGATGATGCAACACTGGTTCGCGAGTCGATCGACGACATGCTGAAGCGGCCGGACCTCCAGCAGATGGTCGACGCCCGCCCGCTCGAACTGCGGTGGGCGCCTGCGTGGGTGCGTACCAGTTCGGCGCACCGAGTTCGTATCGTGGCGCTGGACATCGAGTCCGCTCGTGCGTTCGGTGGTGACTCAAGATGGACGGGCCTTGCTGGCGCAACGGCCGGTTCAGGCGTCACGATGGGTCGACGCACAGCAGATCTTCTGGCTGTCAATGCGAGCCCGACGCCTGGGCGCTTAGAGATACAGACGGGCAGCGCGAATGCAGCGGTCGATGTGTTGCAGCTGCTCGATGACACCGGCTTGCTTGGGCTGCCGGGCCCCGACGGGCGCTACGAGCCAACCCTGTTCGTCGACCCGGGCACGTTCGATCGTCTGCACGCAGATGGTTGGGCCGAGCCTGTGCGTCAGTGGTCTGTGCTTTCGCTGTGCGGAACTGCCCAACCGGCCGCATCGACGCCGGTTGCTGGTACCTCGGGTGAAACGGACACCACTGACGGAACTCTTGGCCGACGATGCACTGCCGACCCGTGGTCGTCGGTTGCCTACTCCGATCGCATCGAGCAGGAACTCAACCTGGTGATCGCCCGGAACGTTGCAGCCCGCGCTTCCGAGGCGACGGCGAGCACACCCGGCTCAGTGCCTGCACCACCACCCGAGTCGCCAGCAGATGACAGCGTGCTCTTCGATCAGCCGGGCGACGGTGAAGGCATCGCCGTGGTCCAGTTCGACGAACCGATCGACTCAGTTGTGCCAGGAGATTCCGACTCAGCCGCTGCGCCGGGTAATGCAACGGTGGCCGCGGGCCCGATCCGCGTCGACCCGGTGAAGTATCTCGCCATGCAGCGTGGCGTGTGGAGCAATGCATCCACGAACTATTGGGACCGTGTCGTCGGCGGCCTGCTCGCCACCGGGTCGTTCGTGATGATCGTCGCCGGATGCTTCGTCGACCGTCGCCGGCGTTCCGCCCGTGAGCGGCTGGTCGGCGTCTCCGGAGGTGCAATCACCGGCACTTGGGTGATCGTCATCGGGCTCTCGGCACTCCCGGGAGCCGTTATCGGGGCCGCAATCGGTTCAGGTTTGGTCAGCATCGTCTCGCGCGTGTCGTTCGGTCACTCACTGATCCCGTGGGGTTCTGCTCTGTCGGCAACCGATCGATTTGCGAGTTCGCTGGCGTGGGCTGCGGTTGCGAGCGCGCTCGTCTCGCTTGTGTTGGGTTTCTTGACGCAGAAGATCCCGCTCGTGCAAGCCGTGCGTGGCGCGCCGTTGATGACAGCCCGGCGCTGGATTCCGTTTGCAATCGGCTGCACCGCAGTCGGCGGAGTGCTGTTCGCCCGTTCGGGACTGCGCGGCTGGAGCTCGCAAGTCGGTGTTGGGCTCGTCGCGCCAGGCGTGGGGCTGTTGGCGTGGTCCCTCGTGCGATCGCGCCGTGTTGTTGCCGTAATCGGTGCCGCTGCCGCGATCACCAGCCTGGCCTTGCTGCGCCGAACATGGGCCACTTCATTCGCTTCAGGCCCTTCGACGACTGTCCTGGTGACCGCCGTTGTGGTCATTGTCGGCGGACTCGTCGGCGCGTATGCGGCAACGGCACCAGGTCAGCATGTGGCCAGTTTCGGTGTTCCGCGCACCGATGCCCCTGCGTTGTCTGCGTTGCGGACACGTGTGGCGACGCGTCCGGGGCCGTGGCCGATGTCGCCGTTGGTCGGCACAACCCTTGCCATGACGGTCACGTGTGTGGCGGCGTCGGTGATGATCGGCAACGGGTCTGCGGACCCCATTCCGGGTGGTCAACGTGACGGGGTCGTGCTGCGTGAGGCGGTTGACGGTGCTGCCCGAGCAGCACTGAGTTCGGTGGCTTCGCTGAAGCAGTCGGAACTCCTCCAGACGCGCACTGCGCTCACGTCGGGTCTGCTGCCTGCCACGGACCCGGCCAACCCTGCGTCCGAGCACCGGCGTGTGCTGCAGGTCGGGTCGCTTGGCGGCTCGGCCTATCTCTGGCCGTTGCTGATCGGGAATGGGCCTGCCGCAGCGTTGGGCGCTGAGTCAGCCGATCAAGCTGAGCCAGGCCAAGTCGTGGTCGTTTCCGACGTGATCCGGTCGGTCTTTGGTGTCACCCCACCAGTTGGCTCCACCATCAGGCTGATTGGAAGCGGTGGCATCGAACGGTCTGTCACCGTCGCCGCCATCGTGGCCCGCGGGCCGGGCGACGTGGCGTTGTGGGGGACGGACCAACTGTTCGAATCGGTTGCCGGTTCCCTGCCGCAGGATCGGCTGTTGTTCGTCCCGGCGGACGGTTCAGCGTCAACGCTTCGACGCGACATTCAGCGGGCCAGCGTGGGAGGCGACGTGTCCGTGTCGGAAACCTTCACCCGTGTCCGAGAGCGAACCGAGGTTGAATCGTTCGGCCGTGGGCTGCTTGATGCGGTCATCGGTCTGCATCTCCTGAACGCGGCTGTGCTTGTGTGGCGGTGGTCATCGGAACGTCGACGCTCGCTGCTGACCACACGCAGCGCCGCGCTCGGGCCGGCCTTTCTGGCACGGTCGGTGAACCAGGACGCGACCGCCCACGTCGGTGTGGCAGCGGTTATCGGCTCCGTGGCTGGGCTGGTGTTGGGGTGGACACTCCTCCCGGCCGGAAGCCGGTGGACGCCTGGATATCTGCACGTGCTGGTGATCCTGGTTGCGCCGCCGCTGGTAGCAGCGCTGGTGGCTCGGGTTCCGTATGTGAACGGATCAACTCGCCGTGCCACTGGAAACGACGGCTCCGAAGACCGGGCCGCTTGACTGGCTTGCGTCTGAATTGCTGGCGACATCTGAATCGCTGGTGACGGCGCGACCGGCTTCCGGCACGGCGGCGGCGAGCGCTGTCAACAGGCGTGCACTGCATCCGACCATGTCGATAGGCGGCGCAACACTTGTGACGATCTGTTGAGCCAGTGCGGCGAACGCCGCCGCAACAGGTTCACTTGGTTGCAGCGCAGCTGGCTCGCCGATGTCGCCGCCCCGTGAAACGGATGGTTCGAGAGGAATTTGCGCAAGCAGTGGGGTGCCGGTTTCCTGGGCCAACCGGCGGCCGCCGCCTTCGCCGAAGAGCGCATGTTGACGGCCTTCGGGGTCAACGAACCAGCTCATGTTCTCGATGACTCCGGCAACGCGGAGGTAACTGCGGCGGGCCATGTCGGCAACACGGACAGCAACCTTTTGCGCCGCGAGCGCCGGTGTTGTGACGATGAGCATCTCGGTGCGAGGGAGCAGGCGGCCGAGCGCCATCTGCACGTCGCCGGTGCCCGGGGGCATATCGATCAGGAGATAGTCGAGGTCACCCCAGCGCACCTTGGTGAGGAATTCTTCGACGGCCTTGGCCAGCATCAGCCCGCGCCACATGATCGCCTTGTCTTCGTCGTCCACGACCAGCCCCATCGAGACAACCTTGAGCTGTCCGCCCGTCGTTCCGACCGCGCGGACGCTGGGTTCGATCTTGCCGCTGTCGCCGCCGAGGCGGCCTTCGAGCCCGAGCATGCGCGGGATGGAGAAGCCCCAGATATCAGCGTCGAGCACGCCGACTTGGTACCCGAGGTTGGCAAGTGCTGCGGCAAGGTTGGCGGTGACGCTGGACTTGCCGACGCCACCCTTGCCGGACGCGATTGCGAGGACCCGTGTGCTGGCGGCTATCTCGGTGTTCGGTGCGTTGAGGCTGGCCTTGAGACGTGCCCGCTGCATCACGTTGGTGCGCTGCGCAGCGGTGAGTTCGCCGAACGAGATGAGCACACCGGTGACACCGGGTATCGACAGCACCCGCGCTTCGGTGTCCCGTTTGATCTGGCCGCGCAAGGGGCACCCGGCGATGGTGAGGGCGATGACGACCTCGACCTGGCCGTCGGTGGCGACCGAGATCCGCTGCACCATCTCCAATTCGACGATGTCAGCGTTGAGTTCAGGGTCGATGACCCCACGGAGGACCTGGCGGACGTCCTCTTCAGTCGGAGGTCCGCTCGGAGGTCCGTTTGAAGGTCCGTTTGAAGGTCCTTTTGAAGGTCCGTTTGAAGGTCCGTTTGAAGGTCCGCTCGTCGGAGCAGCAGGCAACGGGGAAGAATCCACGTGCAGAGGTTACCGGCGATGCATTCCAACCCTGCCTGAGGCGATGTTTTCCGGGTCCCGAGGACGCAAGCGGGGCTGACGGGAATCATCTGCCCGGGTGTGGGAGTTATGCAGTGATGCCACTAACCTGTGGTCTTCTGCGTTCACTTGGTCCTTCGGCCGGGTTGCGCAGCCGATTCAGCAGTCAGCCGGTCCCAAAACCGGCTGCAGATCCAGCAAAGGAACCGACATGAGCGTTCAGGACGCCCCGACCCCCGTCAAGATCGGCATCGGCAAGAAGGCCGACGGCATCATGATCACCGATGCTGCCGCGGCCAAAGTGGCTCAGCTCGTTGCTGCTGAAGGCGATACGTCGCTGGCGTTGCGGGTCGCGGTGCGCCCTGGCGGCTGCTCGGGCTTCTCCTACGAGATGTTCTTCGACGGAGACATTGCCGGCGACGACATCGTGAAATCGTTTAGCGATGTGCGTGTGGTCGTCGACCCCGCATCGGCTCCCATGCTTGTGGGTGCCACGCTGGATTACAAAGACGCGTTGCAGGGCGGTGGGTTTTCCATCGACAACCCGAACGCCTCGCGTTCCTGCGGCTGCGGCAACAGCTTCAGCTGATGTCCAAGCCTGTCGGCCCGTACTCGCCGGTGCTTCGTGCCGGCGAGTGGGTCATCACGTCGGGTCAGCTTGGACTGGCCGACGGGGCACTTGTCGACGGCGGGGTTCCTGCGCAGACCGCGCAGATCTTCGCCAACGCGAAAGCCCTGCTCGAATCTGCCGGCTCCTCACTTGCCGATGTCGTGAAGTGCACCGTGTTCCTCACCGACATGGCCGACTTCGCAGCTATGAACGCTGCGTACGTCGAGGGTTTCGGCGATCACGCGCCACTGCCAACCCGTTCGACGGTCGGCAACGTCACCATGGCGTTAGGCGCGTTGGTCGAGATCGAGTTCTGGGCATTCACCGGCCCGGGCGGGGTCACACAGCCATGATCGGGCCTGTCCTCATCGCGGTGTTTCTCCTGGTGCTGTTCCCCATCGGCATCAGCTTGTCCGGCGCAGCGGTTGCGGCGTTGTACGGCGTGTTGGGCACGAAAGACGCCGACGCCCGCCACGAGGGCTCCGAGCTCGTCGGCCTTTCACAGCAGAAGTACCGCTAGCAGACGAGGGCGGGTCGTGTTGTAGCCCCGACACCTTTCGACCACGAAGATCGGTCGCCGGGTGTCTGCTTCGTCACATTTCTTCGCTTTCCGTGGTAGTTCGCTTGACGGCTCAACAAATGCGATGAAGTATCTGGTCCGTAGAGAAATCTGCTCGACGGAAGAGGGTTCTCATGTTCGTGTCAAAAAGCCAGCGTGTTGCCGCAGTGGTCGTGGCCGTTGTGCTGCTGCTGCCGGGGTTCGCTTCAGCCGCTGAGACGCCGACGACGCTGCAAGTCGGATGTGCGTTGAAAACCAATGGGCTACTGCGGGCGGTTGCCAGCCCGAACGACTGTAAGAAGCAGGAAACTGCTGTCACCATCCTGCCGGGACCGACCAACCTCTGCATTAAACCCGACGGATCCGTACGCCTCGTCAGCAGCCCGAGCGAATGTGGCACCGGTCCACTCGTGAATCGGGGTACTCCTCTGACGCTTCCCTCCAGCACACCTGCATATTTCTGTGCTTCGGCAGGTTCAGGTGTGTTGCGGTACGTCACTGACCCATCGCTCTGTACCGCCAGCGAAATAGTGTTCGTGTCGGCGAACCACAACCCGACTGACATCAGCCTTTCGGGCACCATCGTTGCCGAGAACCAGCCGGTCAATACCGCTGTCGGCACGCTCAGCGCTGTTGACCCCGATCCCGGGGCGGTATTCACCTTCTCGTTCGCTGCAGGTACTGGGTCCACCGACAATGCCTCGTTCACGATTTCGGGCACCGCTCTCAGGACGGCTGCAACCTTCGACTTCGAGGTGAAGAACTCGTACTCGATCCGGGTCCGGGTATCCGATGGGTTGGGCGGCACATACGAAGAAGTGTTCGCGATCACTGTCACCGACATCGTCGAGAACGACCCACCCACCAACCTTTCCCTCTCCAGCGCAACGGTTGCTGAGAATCTGGCTGTCGGCTCTGCGGTTGGCACGCTGTCGACCACTGACCCGACTCCGGCCGACACGCACGTGTACACCTTGGTGACAGGCACAGGGTCGACCGACAATTCCAAATTTCAAATCTCAGGCAACACCCTCCAGACGAACGCGATCCTCGACTTCGAAGCCGCCAACAGTTTGAGCGTGCGCATCCGCACCACCGACCTTGCACTTGGCAGTTTCGAGAAAGCATTCACGATCACGGTCACGAACTCCAACGACGCACCGACCAACATCGCGTTGACCAACGCGACGGTTTCGGAGAGCGCCGCCGTTGGAACAACCGTCGGTACCCTCCTCGCCACCGACCCGGACGCGGGTGACTCGCATGTGTTCACCTTTGTTACCGGCACAGGATCTGCTGACAACGCCAAGTTCCAAATCGTGGGCAACGCGCTGAAGACGAACGCAATCCTCGACTTCGAAACCGCTCCGAGCCTTTCCGTGCGCGTCCGGGCCACCGACGCTGCGGGCGCGAACTTCGACAAGCCGTTCACCATCACGGTTACCGACGCGGTAGAGAACAGCCCACCGACCGACATCACGTCGACACCTGCAAGTGTTGGCGAAAACCAGCCGGCGGCAACGAACGTGGGCACCCTGTCAGCCACCGACGTCGATCCCGGCCAGACACATACGTTCAGCCTGCAACCCTCCGGTTGCGGCGGAAGTTACCCTGACACAGCGTCTTTCACCATCGTGGGAACCGCACTCAAGACTGCGGCCAGTTTCAACTTCGAGGTCAAAAGTTCTTACGCAGTGTGCGTTCGCGCAACCGACAATGGTTCCCCGGTAGCCTCGTTCGACAAGGTCATCAACGTGGCCGTCACCAATCTCAACGACCCGCCTGTCGCAGCGCAGGACGACTACTCGGGCGCCATCGGCAACACCGTTGCCGTTCTCGGGGTGACCGGGACCGGACCTCATGTCGTCCTCACCGGAAATGTGCTCATCCAGAACGACACCGATGAAGACCAGCCGGCTCAACCGTTGGCGGCAGTGGCCGCAACGGTTGCGACGACCGGCGGCGGGTCGGTGACCATCTCGGCGAATGGAAGTTTCACGTACTTGCCCGGTGTCGCCGACAAGAACCTTGTCAATGATACGTTCACATATCAACTGACCGACGGTTCGGCCACCGTCAACGGAACGGCCACCATCGACGTAGTCGATGCTCTTGTCTGGTACGCCAACGCCGCGCTCGCATCCAACGGTGACGGGCGGTCGAACGCACCGTTCAACACGCTGGCTTCGCTGCAAGGAGCCGACCTCGACGGTGCTGGCGATGTCATCTTCCTGTATCAGGGCAGCTACACCGGTGGACTGGTGCTCGAAGCCGACCAAATGTTGCTCGGCCAGCCCGAAGGATTAGTGGTCAACAACGGCCTTGGCGCCGTTACCTTGGTCACCGCAGGGGGCAGCAACCCGACGATCTCCAACGCTGCGGGCAACGGAATCACGCTTGCGCAGGGCAACACGGTCAAGCGCGTCAATGTCTCGACAACGAGTGGTGACGGAATTTCTGGCGTCGGCGTGAACACCGCTTCGATCGGCTCGAACATCACGGTCTCCGGGACCGGTGGTGATGGTATCGACCTGAACGGTGGCAGCGGTGCTGTCGATATCGCAGCAGCAGTGCAGAACACCACTGGCGAGCAAGTCCGTATCGCTGGGCGCTCGGGCGGCACAACGTTGTTCACCGGAGCCATCGGGGGCACGGGCACCGGAGTCACGCTCAGCAGCAACACGGGTGCGACCATCAACTTCACTGGCGGCATCTCTGTCTCGGCCGGTGCGAACGAGGCGTTCGGTGCGTCGGGCGGCGGAACATTCAGCGTGACCGGAGCCGCAAACGTCCTCACCACAACGACGGGCGTTTCGTTGAACGTGGCCAACACCACCATTGGTGCGGGTGGTCTGGCGTTTCTCAGTATCTCTTCGGTCGGGGCACCAAGCGGAATCGTCCTCAACAACACCGGCTCAAGCGGTCGGCTCATCGTCACCGGCGGCGGCAACGCGGGAACTGGCGGGACGATCAGCAACGGGGCGACAGGAATCAGTCTCACCAACACCACAAACCCTTCGTTCAGTTGGATGCAGCTCAACGATCATTCCGACTTCGCTATTCGCGGCTCGTCGGTGCAGGGCTTCACACTTGCCAACTCGGTCATCAACGGCATCAACGGTTCCGATTCCGGGGCCGACGAGGGCAGCGTACGGTTCACCGGGCTGACCGGCTCGGCAAGCATCACCGGGTCCACCATCAGCGGATCGGTGGAGAACAATCTCACCGTCATCAACGCTGCTGGCGTCCTCGACAGGATCACGGTGTCGGGCTCCACCTTCGGCCCTCTGTCGGCGGTCACCGGTGATCATGCGCTGCTCATCGAAAGCACGGGAACCGCTGTCATCAACTCGACGATTTCCAACAACTTTTTCACCGCCGCACGCGGGACTCACATAAACCGGGTGCTCAATTCAACGACGCAGTCCGACACCATCATGACGGGCAACACCATTTCCAACGTCGGAGTCACAGCGGTTTCCGGCGGTGGGGCAGCGATTCGCTTGTTCGGCGGCAACAACACGGGAATCAGTCCGTCTGCGACATTCAACATCGCAAACAACATCATGCAGGGTTCGTTGGGTACTGCACTTGCGGTGAACAAACTCGGCGGTTCGGGGGTCTTCAACGGCTCGATCACCGGCAACCAGATTGGCACCGCAACACCGAACTCCGGCTCTGCCGAGGGCAGTGCGATCTTCCTGCTGACCGATGGTGCTGGCAGCTATACCGCCTCTGTTACGAACAACTTCGTTCGCCAATTCGGAAATTATGGGATCTATCTCCAGACCGGCGGCAGCGGCGTGGTCGGTGCCGGGGATATGAAGGTGACCGTGACGGGGAACGATGTCAAGACGGACCCCTCAACGGCGCCAGCGCCCCTTCCGAAGCACGGAATGCACCTCAACGCAGGCGTCACGCCTGGAGACACGTATCGTGTCTGTCTCACGCTCGGCGGCGTCGGTAGCCAAAACGATCTGAACGGCTCAGGAACCAACGGAGGAACCGATATCAGACTGCGTCAGCGTCAATCGACCACCGTGTACCTCTCCGGTTACGGGGGCTCAAGTGGTGACATCGCTGCAGTCGCCGCGTTCGCAACAGCTAACAACATCACGAATCCGACCGCTAGCGCCGCCGTGTCTGGTTCTGGTGGCGGGTTCCTCGGCGCCTGTCCCTTCTAAGCCAGACCCCAACTCAAAAGGAACCTCCGATGGCCGAACCATTCTTGAGCGAGATCCGGATCATGAGCTTTTCGTTTGCTCCGAGAGGGTGGGCGCTGTGCAACGGGCAGTTGTTGCCGATCAACCAGAACCAAGCGCTGTTCTCGCTCTTGGGAACCACGTTCGGCGGAGACGGGCGGGTTAACTTCGCCCTGCCGGACTTTCGTGCCCGAACGCCGATCCACGTGGGTAGCAGCCACACCCTGGGCGAGCGAGGCGGCGAGCAGAATCACACTCTCTCGGCTGCTGAGTTGCCTCAACACACGCATACGGTACAGGGTTCCTCCATCTCCGCCGGCGGGGCTGCGCTCCCCGTCAATGCCGTACACGCCCCGGCGAACAACGCTTACCATGCGCCATCGTCGCTCACGACGTTGCACCCCGCCAGCGTTACTGCATCCGGTGGAAGCCAAGCGCACCTGAACGCGCAGCCCTACCTCGCGCTGAATTTCACGATCGCCCTTCAGGGCATCTTCCCTTCACCGAACTAGTGACCAAGAGGTTCCGATGGCACAACCATATGTAGGTGAGATCCGGATGTTCGGAGGGAACTTCGCCCCAGCGGGGTGGATGTTCTGCGACGGTCAACTGCTAGCGATCAGCGAAAACGAGACGCTGTTCCAGCTGATCGGCACAACGTACGGTGGCGACGGGCAGAGCACGTTCAGTTTGCCTGACCTTCGGGGTCGTCTCCCCGTGCACCAAGGTGGCGGGTTCAGCCTGGCAGAGACTGGCGGGGCCGAGAGTGTCACGCTGACCGCTGCGCAGATCCCAGTTCATGCCCACGCGATGGCAGCGTCGACCGAATCCGGCAACAGCGCGTCTCCGCTCGGAACGGTTGTGGCTCAGACCGACGGCACCATTCAGCGCTACATCTCCGATCCGCCCAGCGTCGACATGAATGCCGCTGCGGTGGGCGTTGTCGGTGGAAACCAACCCCACAGCAACGTCCAGCCATACCTCTGCATCCATTTCATCATCTCGCTGTTCGGGATTTTCCCGTCACCAACCTGAGGAGTGTCAATGGCCGATCCATTTGTCGCAGAAATCAGAATCTTCCCGTTCAACTTCGCGCCGAGAGGATGGGCGTGGTGCAACGGTCAGTTGATGCCGCTTTCGCAGAACACCGCGCTGTTCTCGCTGCTCGGGACTACCTATGGGGGCGACGGACGCTCGACTTTCGCCCTGCCCGACTTGCAGGGCGCGGCTCCAATGCACCCCGGCCAAGGACCCGGCCTCTCGCTTCACGATCTCGGGGAAACCGGCGGCTCGGACACGGTCACGTTGTTGGAGTCCGAGATACCCGCGCATCGCCACACCCTGCGGGCGTCTCCGGACCCCGGCGACCTGTTCGCCCCTGGACCTACCGCGAGCCTCGCCGCATCGATTGGTGCTGCGGCGTATCAAACCTCGACAGCAAGTCCCGCGCAGATGGCGCTCCAGTCGTTGGCCACGGTAGGGTCCGGCCAACCGCACAACAACCTGATGCCCTACCTCACGATGTATTTCTCCATTGCATTGCAGGGTGTGTTCCCGCCCCGCACCTGAACCGTCGAGAACAAGTGGTTACGTTACGGCTGGAACAGGACGCCGACTGGGAATTCGTGGTCGGCCTGTACTCCGCAGTACGTGCCGCGGAACTGGCGCCCGTCGGCTGGCCGGAGCAGGAGAAGGCAGCATTTCTGCGCTCGCAGTGCGAGTTGCAGCGCGACCACTACCGCCGCTACTACGTCGGCGCGCAATTCTCGATCATCGAACGTTCCGATCGCCCGATCGGGCGACTCTATGTCCAGACAACGGCATCTGAGATGCGGTTGATGGATATCGCGCTTCTTGATGAAGAACGCGGTCACGGGACAGGGACATCGATCATCGCAAAAGTGCTCGAAACGGCCTCGGCAAAACAATTGCCGGTCACGCTTCACGTCGAACCGGACAATCCGGCGCAGCGGCTGTATGGACGGTTCGGATTTCGATTTATCGAGGACCGCGGCGCGTACCAGTTCCTTGGCTGGGACCCGCCCTCAGAAAGTCGTGCCCGAGACCGTTGATCACGCCCTGAAGCGTCGGCCGTTCGCTGCGCCTGCGGTCCACCAGGACTTCTGGTCGACATCGCAGTCAAGCGGGATCGGCCAGCCCTGATAACCGAGCACCGTCGCCAAGGTCCCGGTCTTCGACACCGTCAGCGACGAGACGGAATAGTGACGACTGAAGTCGCTGTGAACAGTCCACGTCTTGCCGGCATCGGCGGAAACAAGAATCTTCCCGTCCGGGGTGCCTCGATACAGGCGACCTGCCAGTTCCACCTGCAGCGGATCGATCTTCGGGCTTGCTGCTTGTGCAGCGCCGACGCTGAGTACTTGCAGCCCAGTCGCCCCGAGCATCACCGTACCCGTCATCTTCAAGAACTCTCGTCGTTCCATGGAGTGCCTCTCACGTTGGGGTTGCTAGCAGGAATTGTTACGTAGCGTGATCTTACGACGCCAGTCACAACCTGCGCGGAGAACTCAGGAGAAGATTGGGAGATAAAACGACTTGTCAGGGCAAACGGATGTGCGAAGTACCTTCTGGAAGGTGAGCCAGACCCTGTCAGCAGACGATTTCGAACCCCACCAGCAGACCATGTTCGATTGGGAAGGCGTCTCGCTTTCGTTGGTCCAGGTTGAACGCCTGGCTCCACAGCCCCACGCGCCCCGAACGGACCCGTTCGCGCTGATCTTCACCGGGCCGCCCAGCAGAGTTCTTGATCAGCGTACTTACCTTCTGTCGCATCCCTCACTCGGCGAACTCGAGATATTTCTCGTCCCCATCGGGCCGGGCCGAGAGGGGCCGGTGCGTTACCAAGCGGTGTTCAACTGACTTCACGCCGGCTTCAGGCCCGTTCATGCGGTTGCCCGCCCATGACAGAAACGCGGCAAATGAGTATACTTTTCAGTATGTCGGAACTTACTACCATTAAGGTTGCGATCCGCACCCGCGATGCCTTGCGTTTTCTCGCGGAACGCGAGGGCCGAACGCTCGATGGTCAACTCGAAGCGCTCATTCGCCGGGAGCGCCGGCGCATCATCGGACAACAGTTGAGCGGTGCGATTCTCGACGCTGCCGACGTCGCTGTTCTCGACGCTTCGGCGAGTGACGTGGCAGATGCGTGCCGGTGATGTTGTTCACGTCGACTTCGGAACCCCTGCACGAGGGGAGCCGGGGTTTGTTCGGCCCGCCATCGTCGTCACGTCGGACGACGTGTTGGAGTTTCGCCAAGCAGCGGTGGTTGTGGTGCCATGCACCACCTCGCGGCGAGGCTGGTTGACTGAAGTTGATCTGGACAGTTTCGGAGTCGTGCAGGCACATCTTCCGACATCAATCAGTGTTGACCGCATTGTCAACGCTGCTGGGTCGAACGTCGGGCCGGTCGTGCTTCGCCAGATCCGTGAACTGATCGGTGAACTGCTGGAGATCGTCCACGCGTAAGAGCGCTCTGTCGTGATCGGCTCCGTTCACGGCTTCACGGTGGCTTCAGGATCCGTTTCGTACGGTGCCGTCATGACAGACACCCCACATGCCGCCGCTGCGCACGCCTTGCGGCGGCTGACCTTCGGCCCGACAGCCGACCTGGTCGATCGGTTCGCCGCCGAGGGGCCCAACGCGTTCACCGCTGCCGTGGATTTCGCGCTTGCCGCTCCCGGGCTGCCTGCCCAGCCGGCTCAGGTCAACAAAGACGATTGGGACCCGGTGCTGAACGGCTGGTTGCAGAACCTGCGTGACCCGATCG
Source organism: Acidimicrobiia bacterium (assembly GCA_031385545.1). Lineage (GTDB taxonomy): Bacteria > Actinomycetota > Acidimicrobiia > Acidimicrobiales > JANYDT01 > JANNBN01. Next base: position 76,482 of record JANNBN010000057.1, read on the forward strand.
GCGGTGTACACGAGAAGCTGACGTGGTTCTGGCACGGGCATTTTGCGGTGTCAGCTGTGAAGGTCAGTAACCAGGCGATCATGCACGGCCAGCAGCGCATCTTCCGCGATCACGCCCTCGGCAACTTCAGGGACTTGTTCCGTGCCGTCATCCACGACCCGGCGATGCTGCTCTATCTCGATGCGTCGTACTCCAACGTGTCTGCGCCGAACGAGAACCTGTCGAGGGAGTCGATGGAGTTGTTCGCTCTCGGCCGCGACCGGTACACCGAGGCAGACGTCAAAGCCGGGGCCCTCGTCCTTGCAGGTTTCGAAGTCGACTACGAAACCGCCGCGGTACGTTTCAACGAAGAAGCCGCGCTCGGTGGCGAGGTTGTTCTCCTCGGCCATCGAGGTCGTCTGCGCGCAGATGACATGGTCGACATCCTGTGTGAGCACCCGGCGTGCGCTCTGTTCATCACCGGCAAACTATTCCGGTACTTCGTGGGCGAGACCCCGTCCGAAGCACGGCTTGCTGAGCTGGCCGGCGTGTTCAGCGCGTCGGGGCTGGAGATCCGTCCTGTGGTCGAAGCGATCGTGCGCGGGCCAGAGTTCGCGTCGGCGCGGCTGAACCGGCCGAGATACGCGATCGAGTGGTTCACCGCGGCGTTGCATGCCATCGGGCCCTTGCGGGAAGACCAGGATCAGAACATCTGGCCGTGGACGTTGGAGCAGCTCGATCAGCTGCCGGGGCAGCCTCCAAATGTTGCCGGCTGGCCGTCGGGAACTCGTTGGCTGTCGGCCAGTCAGCTGCTCACCAGGGCAGCGTACGTGTGGGCGGTGAGCGAGCGCATGGAACCGATAACTGCCGACGGCGGCAGTCTTGTGAACGCCGTGCTGAAACGCTGTTGCCTCCACCAGGTCAGCGCTGCCTCAAGGGCCACCCTCCAGCAGGCTGCGATCGCTGTGGCCGGAGCTGCCGATGCCATGTCCGTCTCGCGTCGGCTCGTCACGACCGCGCTCACCACACCGGAGTTTTCACTCGCATGAACGGCCAGGGCTCATCACACCATCGGTGGGACGGTGCCGAACTCGGAGTCATCCCCACCATCACCCGGCGATCTTTGCTGGCGGCTATCGGCCTGGGTGGCGCTGCGGTGGCGACGGTCGGCTGTAGCTCGAGCTCTGAGGTCGCGTCGGAGGCTGCGGGAGACGCAACGAGCCTGGTGCCCTCGAAGCGTGCTGGCGCGGATGCCCCTGCCAAGAGCAAGCAGACGAACAGTCCGACGGGCAAGGCCGGGAGCGGGCGCATCCTTGTGGTGGTCGAGTTGGGTGGTGGGATCGACGGTTTCGCCACGCTCGTGCCGTACGGCGACGGTGCGTTCCGCAAACTGCGAGAGCGCATCTGGATCGACCCGAAGGACCTGGAGCCGATCGATGACAGATACGCGGTGCCGAAGGGTTTGGCCGTGGTGAAGGACCGCTTGGCGTTCGTCGAAGGGCTCGGTGTGACCAACCCGAACCTGTCGCATTTCGACATGATGCGACGGTGGTGGCTGGGCGATGTCGACGGGACGTCGGCAGTCACGACAGGCTTCCTCGGCCGCTGCTGCGACCAGGTTGCGGCCGGCGAACCAATCACCGGGCTGAGCGTCGGTGGCGGTTCAACCCCCGCCTTGCTGACCGACACCGCTTCGACGGTCTCGCTCCCGGCGTTGGAGTTGGTGAAAGGAATTGCCAGGGCTGAACCGGGCGAAGACCGGCTGCGCAAGACACTGCGCCTCGGCGCAACTGAGGCCAACGGTGTTGAGTCCGGGGCGGGGCCCGAGGCTGATCGGCTTGCGGCGATCGCACGCGCGAACTTGGGCAATGGGCTCGATCTGCTAGGCCACTTCGAGCGTCTTGGCGACATCGTTGACAAGCGCTATCCGGAAGGCAACGAATTGGCCGGCTCCTTCGCAATGGTCAAGCAAATGATTTCACTCAACGCTGGCATGCAGGTCTTTCACATCCCGTGGGGCAGTTTTGATACGCACGCTGATCAAGTCGGGAACCACTCCGCGCAGATGGAACAGTTCGGCGCAGCACTCGCCGCGTTCCTTGATGACCTGAGCGATGCCGGCCTGTCCGATCGTGTGCTGCTGGCGACCACCAGCGAATTCGGGCGACGGGCCGAGGCGTCGGGCAGCGGTACCGACCATGGAACGGCGTCCACCATGCTGCTGGCCGGAGCCGTCAACCCGGGTCGGCATGGAGTCGCTCCGAACTTCGAGAAGCGCGACGCCGATGGCAATGTGATCGCCACGACTGCACTGGGGGACTACTACGCAACGCTCGCGTCGTGGATGGGCATCAGCCCGTCCGATGTGCTCAGTGGTGGAACTGCGATCGACACCGTTCTGCGTTCGTAGGTCCTTCGGGGAAGTCCAGCAGGGGAGGAACAGCGGCGATCAGTGCGGGATTGTTCGGAGAGTGCACGTAGCGTGTGGTCTGTGAGCTGCGAAGAAATTGCCGACACGCTGTCATCGTCGGCCATCTCGATAGCGCCTGCGTCGCAACTCGCCCCAGCGGTGTCGCTGCAACCGATCACCGCTGAACCGCCCGGCCTCGGTGCCCGGGCTGTGATGTCGCAGAACTGGACCGACCTTGGTTACTTCCACTGGCGATACCCGCCGGCGGTCGTCCAAGCACTGCTTCCCCGCGGTGTCGTGGTGGATACGTTCGACGGGTCGGCGTGGGTGGGGCTCATTCCGTTCGTGATGCGAAACGTTCGCATCGGTCCGCTGCCAGAGGTGCCGTTCCTGAGCACGTTTGTCGAGGTGAACGTGCGTACCTATGTGGTGGACGAGCAAGGCCGCAGGTCGGTTTGGTTCTTCTCACTCGATGTGCCCCGAGCGATGATTGTCGCAATTGCGCGCTCTGTCTTTTCTCTGCCGTACTGCTGGGGCCAAGCGGTTCATACGCACACAGACAATCGGCACCACTACTCGGTTGTTCGCCGGTGGCCGCATCGGGGGCCGGGCTGCGAGATCGGCTATTCGCAAGGTGAGCTGTTGACCCCTGCGCAGCTCACCGAACTCGATCATTTCCTGACCGCCCGCTGGTCCCTCGTCACCACACGATCTGACACGGTGCTGCGCGGACGGATTCATCACCCGCAATGGCCGCTGCACGACGTCCACGACGTGTCGTTGGCGGGCAACTTGGTGGAGGCTGCCGGCTTGCCTGCCCCCGCTGGCGTCCCCCACTCACGGTGCTCGCCAGGCGTACCGGTGACCGTGGCATGGCTCCAACACGTCTGACTGCCGTCTCATGCCTGACTGAGTCCTGATGCCTGACCAGGCTGCCTGACCGGAAACGGCCCGCTCAAGGGTTTCGACCCGGAGGCGAGCGCATCTCGCAATATCTTGTGCTCGTATGTCCGCCACTCGGTCGTTGAAAGTCCACCACCCTGCGAAAATTCTTCTGTTCGGGCTTGAAAGGGTAGGTGGGGTACAAACTCCGGCGGAGACCGGCTGGCGGGTGGATAAATCGTTCAGCCCCACCAAGAGAGCCCGAGAGCGAATCGAGCTCAGTTTGTGAGCAGAGTTGTGCCTCCGACGAAGGTGGTGGCGACCTCGCGGTAGTAGGCCGCGATGGCCTCTCGTGGTGCAAGGTCCGTCAGTTCCTCGACCGGGGATGCGCCGAGCGAGATGGTTGCGGTGCCGGTGAACTGTCGGCCGATCTCGACGTTGACGCCGCTCATAGTGACCAGGTCGTCGAGCGAGTCGGTCCCGTTGGCTTCGATGGCCGGCAACTGACGTGAGTGCAGCATGGGATGACCGTTGACGAAGCCGGCACCGGAGGCCGCACCGGTGATCTCGAACTGCACGTCCACCAGGCGCCGATCCGAGGCGGCGACGGTCGCTCCGAACCGGCCACCGACCGCAAGCCGCGGCCCGGCGATGCCGACAGTGACCGGCCGGGTCATCCAGATGGAACCCATCTTCTTGGGGTAACCCTGGAAATGTCCGCGCACCATTGCGAAATCCTTGTCGACCCAGATGGCGACGCACCGGGACCAGATTTGCCCGTTCCACCGGCAGCGCACCACAACGAATGCCTCTTTGTATTGGGCACGAACCGGGTCGGTCACCTCTTCGTGCGCGTCGGAGCACGATTGCCAGTCGGCGAAGATCACCGCGACTGCACCGGGATCCTCATCGTCGTGAACCGGCTCCAACGGGGTGGGTAGCAGCGCAGCCACAGCGGCCGGGTCGGTGCGGTACTCGACGGTGAGCATTTCGCCCGAGTAGTGCCACGGCGGAGCAGGAAGGAGCGACGAGGTGCCCGCAGCCGTGCGGGGAAACAAGAAACCGTTGAGCCCGTGCGAAGCCATGTGGCGTATCGTATCGTTTGGTGCCAAACAAATCCTGTGGAGGGTGACGTGGACGAGATCATGGAGACAAGGCGTGTGCTGCTCGGTGGTGCAGTCGTCGAAGTTGTCCGTGATGGCGACGTGCTCCGAGCGCCCGATGGACGTTCGGTTTCCGTCCACGATGCGGTGCATCTGCCTCCGGTGACGCCGACCAAAATCATCTGCGCGCATCTCAACCATGTGAGTCGGGTCCGTGAGTTCGGCACCCGCTTGCCTCCTGCACCGACGTACTTCCACAAACCGGTTTCCAGCCTCAACAGCCACGGTGGCGACGTAGTCCGCCCGTCCAACTGCAACTGGCTCAACTACGAAGGCGAAGTGGCGATCGTCATCGGCCGGCGGTGCCGTAACGTGCCGTATACCGAGGCGTCGCAGTACATCGGCGGGTACACGGTGGCCAACGACTTCGGTCTGCACGATTTCCGCGACACGGACTCAGGTTCGATGCTCCGAGTGAAGGGTGCGGACACGTTCTGCCCTCTCGGCCCCGGATATGTGCGCAGTTGGAAGCCCGAGGGCAAGTACATCCGGACCTATGTCAACGGCACGTTGCGCCAAGACGGTTCCACCGACGAGATGGCCTGGGACATGGCGTATCTCGTTGCGGACCTGGCCCGCCTCATCACGCTGGAGCCGGGCGACGTGATCCTGTCGGGTACCCCCGCTATCTCGCGCCCCGTCGTGCCCGGCGACGTGGTAACCGTGGAGGTCGAGGGTCTCGGCTCGCTGACCAACCGCATCGTCGAGGGTCCAGTTCCCGTGTCGGACGAAATCGGGTCGCAGCCGACCGAGACCGAAGAGGTCCGCTCCACGGCATTGGGCGGTGACTGGGAACTGCGCGGCCAACGGCCGCCGGTGTACCCCACCCCCCGTGACTTACTGCCCTATCCGCGGGTTCACCCGCGCTGGGAGAAGTGATGTCCCCGCTACCCGAGCATCCGCGTGCCACCATCGTCAACGGCGACCGGGCCGTCCAGGTGTCAGTGGATCACTTCATCAACGGACAGCGGGTAGCAAGCGCGCATACTTTCCAGGATCGAAGCCCGCTTGATTGGGATCTGGTTCTCGCCAACGTGTCACGCGGTGATGCGGCCGTAGCCGACGCAGCCATCACGGCCGCCGGTGAAGCGTTTCCGGCGTGGGCTGCGCTCGGACCCGCGGGACGGGGACCCATCATGCGGCGTCTCGCCGACCTGATCGACGCACACGTCGAAGACATCGCAGCAGTCGAGTGCATGGACATGGCGATGTTGCACGAGTCACTGCGCCTGCGGGTCATCGGCCGTAGCGCGCGGAACTTCCGTGCATATGCCGACCTCGCAGAGCAGTACCAGGAGCGTGTGTGGTCATCCAACGGAACGGTCAACCGGGTGATCCGCATGCCGGCCGGGCCAACCGTGGTGATTACCCCGTGGAACGCTCCGTTCATGCTGTCCACCTGGAAGTGCGCACCGGCGCTTGCCGCCGGCAACACGGTGGTTCTGAAACCGGCGGAATGGTCGCCCCTGTCGGTTTCTCTCTTGGCCGACCTGTGCGTCCTGGCGGGCTTTCCACCCGGCGTATTCAACGTTGTGCAGGGTATCGGTGAAGAGGTCGGTGCCGCGCTGGTGAACGACCTCCGAGTCCGACGCATCTCCTTCACCGGGTCACCCGAGACGGGTCGCATCATCGGTGTTGCAGCCGCGCGGAATCTGGTGCCGTTTACCGCAGAGTTGGGTGGCAAAGGCCCGTTCATCGTGCTCGACGATGCTGACCTTGATATTGCCGCCAAGCAGGCAGCGGTGATGTTCGACGATTCCGGCCAGGTTTGCCTTGCCGGCACGCGTCTGCTGGTGCAGGAAGGGGTGCGTGACGAATTCCTCCGTCTCTTTCACGCCTACACAGATGCCCACGTACTCGGCGACTCGCGAGACCCGGGTACGACGATGGCGCCGCTGATCCATCCCGAGCACCTTGCGCGGGTCGCAGGGTTTGTCGATCGGGCGCGCACTGCGGGCGACACCGTGGTTCGAGGGGGTCGGATCTGGCGCGACGGCGGGCTCTGGTACGAGCCAACCGTCATCGAGCCGACGAGCAACGACAGCGACATCGTGCAGCACGAAGTGTTCGGCCCAGTGGTCACTGTGCAAACCTTTGCCACAGACGACGATGGCATTGCGTTGGCGAATTCCACGGCATACGGCCTGTCGGCGATGATCTTCACGACGTCGGCTGAGCGAGCTGATCACGTGGGCCGGGCGGTCCGTGCAGGCACCACCTGGGTCAACACGTTCCTGGTGCGCGATCTCACC
>JANNBN010000083.1:0-17246 GCA_031385545.1 Acidimicrobiia bacterium
TCCTCGATGGCCTTCTCGGCCTGCTTGGACACCTTCTCGTCGAGCGCATTGCCCTTCACCGTCCACCCGCCCGTGTCCATCAGCATGAACGGCACGCCGGACCACTCAGCCGGAACCTGCTTGCGGTCACGAGTGACCCCAGGCCGTTCTTCCACGATGGCGGCCTGGCGGCCGACGACCCGGTTCATGAACGTGGACTTGCCCACGTTCGGCCGGCCGACGATGGCAACGACAGGGAGGCCCTGTGGGTTTTCGATAGATATCCGTGACCGGCGTGTGGCCCGGTCACGGCGTTTGGCCTGTTCGCTCATGCGGCAATCCCTCGTTCAGTTCGTTGCAGTGCGGCGCGAAGCGCCAGCCCATCGGTTCGGATGATTTCGACGGGGCGCGGCAGATCCTCTGCGCGCATACCGTCGAGAAAAACCCCGCGAGACAGACAGACGTCGGGCAGGAGATAACGATGCCCCTCGGGCTGCGTTTCCAGCACTCGGCTCACATCCGCGCCGGTCATCAGCCCGGTCACCGCTGTGTTCCCGCCGAAGAACTGGTTGTCAACAGTGATGAGCCGCACGTCAGCGGCCGACAGCGACCGCCCGAGATCGGCCAGCACCGGTGGCAGCAGCATCCGCAGCACGGCTGCGCCGTACTCACCGGTGAGCACGCCGACAGGCGCATCGGACCGGGGGCGCAGCCTGACCATGACGCCCCCGCCAGACCCACCGGACACACCAGGCAGCTCGGCTGATGCGCCACGTTCGGCACGGTAGCCATCGAGCGGAGCGCCGCCTCGGACAGCCCCGGCAAGCGGCGAACCGGCAGTCGCACTGCCGACCGGTGATTCGCCGGTGTCGGTGCGACCCTCGACCCAGGCGAAGAAGCCGTCGGCGATACCGGTTGCATGGGTCGCCTCGCCCAGCAGCTCCATCTCCAGCGTGCGCACCATGCCCACACCGTTCTCGTGCTGGCAGAACCCTTCATATGCGTCGGCAGGTGGAAACGCCCGACCCGTCATGAGGTAGTACTCGTCGGCTGCGAACACCATGCGCCGGCCGACGGCCGACAAGAACAGTTGCTGCCACCGTTCAACGGTCTCGACCACCGCAACGGCTTCTTCATACGTATGCAGACGAAGTGCGGGTTCACGATTGAAACGCGAGATGCCCAACGGCACTGCGTGCACCGAAGCCAGTTCGGGATAGAGGTCGAGAATGCCTGCCAACGTGTCGTCGAGAAGATCGCCGTCGTTCAGCCCTGGACAGACGACCAGCTGGCCGTGCACTTCGATGCCTGCATCGAGCATGGCCCGCAGCCAACGCAGCGACGGCGCGCCACGACGGTTGCGCAAGAGATCGGACCGGCGGTCGGGGTGGGTTGCGTGGATGGACACGTTGAGCGGCGACAACCCTTCGGTGATCACCCGTTCAAGGTCTGCCTCGGTGAATCGCGTCAGCGTGGTGAAGTTGCCGTACAGGAACGACAGGCGGTAGTCGTCGTCCTTCTGGTACAGCGTCGGCCGCATGCCGGCCGGCAACTGGTAGATGAAACAGAAGCTGCAGTGGTTGTCGCACGTACGCATCTGATCGAACAGCGCGCTTGCGATTTCGGCACCGAATGCCTCGCCTGCTTCCTTCAGAACCAGGACGTCGAGTTCCAGACCGCCACGCCTGACGACCACCTCGACATCGGCGTCGTCGACCGCCAACCGCCACTGGATGATGTCACGCACCGGTTGACCGTTGACCGTGATGATCTCGTCGCCAGGTGCCAGGCCCGCACGCTGCGCCGCGGACCCGTCGATGACGCCGATGATGGTGGGTGTCGACGCGCCAGGACCGACCACCGCAACAGGGGGTAGAGAAGTAGCCATAGAGGACAGGGTGGGATCGTCCGGGCTCATGCGCGATCACTCCCTTCGCTCAGCTGAACCCCTCCAGGCTACTGGTACACGAGGCGAGCCTGATCCGGCGCACCCACCGGGTACCGTAAGAACATGGTCGAAGAGGTCGTTCTGGTCACACCACGAGGGTTCTGTGCTGGTGTGGAGATGGCGATCAAGGCACTGGCGTGGATGGTTCGAGCCTTCCCGGGGCCTGTGTACTGCTACCACGAGATCGTCCACAACCGCATCGTGGTCGATCGTTTCCGCGAGGCAGGGGTGATCTTCGTCGATGACATCTCCGACGTGCCGCCCGGGGCGCCGCTGATGCTCAGCGCGCATGGTTCATCGCCTGAGGTCGTTGCAGCGGCCAAGCTGACCGGGGGGTTCGTGGTCGATGCCGTCTGTCCGCTGGTCACCAAGGTTCACCACGAGGCGCGGGTGCGGGCCGGGAAGGGTTTCAACATCGTCTACATCGGCCACGAGGGCCACGACGAAGCTGTCGGCACGATGGCCGTTGCACCCAATGCCATGCACCTGGTCGAGACCGTCGAGGACGTCGAACAGCTGTCCATCCAAGGCCCGGTGGCACTCCTCGCCCAAACCACCCTGTCCCACTTCGACTGGGCCGATGTCCAGGCCGCTGCGCAGGCACGATTCCCAGAGATGTGGGTCCCCGGGCATTCCGACCTTTGCTACGCCACCACCAACCGCCAGTCCGCACTGAGGGCAGTGTCAGACGGTGCCGACGCCGTCATCGTGGTCGGCTCGCAGAACTCGTCCAACACCGTCGCGCTCGCCAAGGTCGCAGTTGCCACCGGCGTGCGGCGTGTCCTGCGGATCAACACCGTCGACGAGGTGCCGGACGACCTCACCGGCCGTGTCGTGGTCACCAGCGGGGCCTCCGCGCCCGATGGCTTGGTGCAGGCCATCGTCGACCGCCTGGCGCCCCCGGAACGGGTCCGCCACGAACGAGTCATCGACGAAGACGAATACTTCCCGCTGCCGCGTGGCCTGCGCGACTTCGTGGCGTCGATCGCGTCGGTCTGGGCCTACGGACTTGGCGCACCGGTGCCGACGGTCAATCCCGCTGCGGGCGACCGCGACGTGCGGGCGTCCGACGTGCTGGACGGGCTCTAGCGGCTCGAGGCGCGTCAGCCCGCAGGCTGAAGCGACAACGCCTGCTTCGGACACAGCCTGACGGCCGCTTCGACTGCAGGAACGTCAGCGGCTTGCACAACCTCGGCAAGCAGCAGCAATTCGTCGTCGTCGGTGAGCGCGAAGAAGTTCGGCGCTTGCGCAACGCACAAGCCGTTGCTCTCGCACTTCAACAGGTCAACCACGATTCGCATGCGCCACATCTTGCCCGACCGCCGCGTGATCGACGAACCCGGGATTTCGTCGATGTGGCACCTGCCACGTACCCTCGTCGTGTGAACGCCTCCTCCCCCTTTCTGCACGACGCCGCGGGAATTCCAGCGCTGTCCGACATCGAGTTCTGGAAGCAGCCGCTGTCCATTCGAGAAGACGCATTCGCGCAGCTGCGAGCACTGCCGACGCTGCCTTTCCTCGCCGAACCCGATATCGGCTCGGCCTCCATCCCTGTCGGCCCGGGCTACTACCCCATCACCCGCCACGCGGACATCCTCGAGATCAGCCGCCAGCCCGAGCTGTTCTGTTCCGGCAAAGGGGCCACCAGCATCGCCGATCTGCCCGAGTTCATGAACGACTTCTTCGGTTCGATGATCAACATGGACGACCCTCGGCACGCTCGGCTTCGCAAGATCGTGGCCGCTGCGTTCACTCCGAAACAGCTCAAGCGTGTCGAGGACGACGTGCAGAAGGCTGCGACGGCCATCGTCGACGACCTCCTCGCCGGCAAAGGAACTGGCGACTTCGTGCTGGACGTGGCCGCCAAGCTGCCACTCAAGGTGATCTGCGACATGATGGGCATCCCGTCTTCGGAATACGACACCATCTTCACCCGGTCCAACATCATCCTCGGGGCAGGCGACGCCGAGTACGTGACAGAGACCGATGCGGACCAGGTCATCGTGAAGCTGCTCACCGCAGGCAACGACCTCCACACACTGGTGAGCGAGCTTGGTGCACAGCGCCGTCTGCAACCGACCGACGACCTCACCAGCGCACTGGTCAATGCCGAGGTCGACGGCGAGCGGATCTCGGACCAAGAGCTTGGCTCGTTCTTCATCCTGCTGGTCGTGGCCGGCAACGAGACCACGCGCAATGCAATCGCTCACGGGCTCGATCTGCTGACCCGCCATCCGGACCAGATGTCGCTGTGGCAGTCCGACATCGAGGCCCACACGCCGCACGCCGTGGAAGAGATCGTGCGCTACTCCTCGCCCGTGATGTGGATGCGGCGCACCACCACGCAGGACACCACGGTGGGAGGCGTTGCACTTCCAGCCGACTCCAAGCTGATCATGTACTACTGGTCGGCCGATCGCGACGAGCGGGTCTTCGCCGACCCGCTGCGCTTCGACATCACGCGTTCACCGAACCCGCACGTCGGTTTCGGCGGCCCCGGCCCGCACTTCTGCCTCGGCGCCCACCTGGCCCGGCGTGAAGTCGGTGTGATGTGGAAAGAGTTGCTCACCCGCGTGCCGGCACTGCGTGCCACCGGCGACCCGGACCGGTTGACGTCGAGCTTCATCAACGGCATCAAGCACTTGAGTTACGCGTACTGAAAATACGCGCACTGACTATCCCACGGACCTGTCAGTTGTCCGCCACCGATGGTCAGCGGGTATGGGGCAGGCCGACCACCTGGCCCCAGTGTCGCACCATCACAGTTTGCGACGCAGTGGCCAACAGCGTGCCGTCTTCGGCCCACTGATGCACAAGACCGTGGGCGAACCCGTTGTGCACCGAATGGACGCGGATGTCGAGCAGCACCCAGTTCGTCGGGGCCGAACTCACGAAACGCAGTGTGTTGTCCAGCGAGTTCCCGCCAGCGCGCAGGCCGAGCGCCTGGCCGACACCGAATGGCACCCAGTCACCGAGAATGGCCAGCGCAGAGGCTGACATCTGATCGATACCCCGCATCCGTGCCCACAGCGCACAGCGTCCGTCCGGCGACGGTGTGCCGTCGAGGTCTTCCCAGTCCCGGCCCTTCGCAACACGCATCTCGAGGTGCTCGTTGATGGAGTTATCGATGCTTTGACGGAACGTGCGTTCCGGGGAATCGTCAGGCCGACGAACGAGCGGCCGATCTGCGAAACGGCCTTCGCCGGCAACGTCTCGCTCGCCACAGGCGCCAAACACCGTGAACACCTCGGTGTCGCCGACGCGGCCGATGACCCGCGCCTGGCTGGTGGAGTTTCCGTTGACCGGGATCTCGACCGACAGATCGAGGCGCGAGCCCTGCGGCGCAAACTGCAGATACTGCGCAGTGGCCCACACGACTGGTCGCTGCGTGGCCTGCTCGAGTACCTCGATACCTGCGCCGAGCGCCGCCCCGCCGAACAGAACACCGCTCAGATTGCAGAGCGCGGGCGCGACGGCCATCGACCACTGAAGTGGCGTGTGGCTCTTCTCCAAACCGAGCAGCGTCTGTGCATCCATGGATTTTCGTTCCCGTCCCCGACGGTGGCCTGGTGGGGGCGGGGCTGGGTAACAGTAGCCACTTGCTTCCGGCGTGGTTGTCCATCAGCCCGCCCGCGTGACGAACGACCTCGCGTCGTCCGACAGAAGTCGGACAGGAGTCGGACAGGAGTCGGACAGAAGTCGGACAGGAGATGAACAGAAGATGGCCTTTGACAGGGCAAGTGCGCGACAATTCGCCATGCTCACCGATCAGTCCGCTTCCACCGCTGATGCCACCACTGGCCCGACTGCAGAACTGACTGCCGACCAGCTGCCTGAGCGGGCCACGTTCACCTCGATGGACGTCTCGACCAGAGAAGAGTGGCTGCGCATCGGTGTAGAGACGAGCAGGAACCAGCCCCGAGTTGCGGACAACGTGCTTGGACTGCTGCGATCACTCGAATCCATCGAGGACGGTTTCGTGACCAACCAGCTGGTCCATTGCCTGCAGACGGCAACGCTGGCTGAACGTGCCGGAGCAAGCGAAGAAATTGTGGTTGCGTCGCTGTGTCACGACATCGGCAAGGCCATCAGCGTACCGAACCATCCAGCCATCGCAGCGTCCATCCTGAAGCCCTACGTCAGCGATGACGTGCACTTCATGATTGCCGCCCACCAGGACTTTCAGGGCCGGCACTACTACCACCACTTCGGCGGCGACCGCAATGCCCGCAATCAGTACGCAGGCAATCCCGCCTACGGCTTGGCCGAGCAGTTCGCAGACGAATGGGATCAGAAGGCGTTCGACCCCAACGGCGACACACTTCCGCTCGAACATTTCGAGCCGATGGTAAGGCGAGTCTTCGCCAAGCCCCGCACAGCGATCGGCTCCGGTTCCTGATCAACGCGTGGCATGGCGTTGCGCTTCGTCGTAGAGCGCCTGCAACCGCGAGCGAAGCACAGCGGTCATCTCCGGCGCGGCCTTGCGTGCACTGCGACCGCCCGGTGGCGCATGCATCGGTTCGCCGATGATCACCGTCACCCGCCGCGGACGCGGGATCAGCTTGCCCTTCGGAAGCACGCGGTCGGAGCCACCGATGCCCATCGGAACAATCGGAACGCCGGCCTTCAGCGCGATGTACGAGACACCGTCGAACAGCTCCTCGATATGCGGGCCGGCTTTGCGAGTTCCTTCCGGGAACAGCACCAACGGTTCACCACCACGCAACGCCTCGATACACCTGGTCATCGAGGCCCGGTCGGCCGAGCCTCGGTTGATGGGGATTCCGCCCAATGTATTGGCGATCGGCACGAACCACTTGACGTTCCACACGGTATCTTTGCCGAGGTAACGCATGCGGCGGCGGGTGATGGGCCCGACGAGGAAGAAGTCGACCACCGACCGATGGTTCGGGGCGACCAGATACGCGCCAGTCTTGGGCAGATTCTCCATCCCGACGTATGTCGTCCGGATGAACGTCAGCGTGACGAGCCGGGCGAAGTACCAAACCGCTCCGTAGACAATCCGTTCGGGCAGGTTGAGCGTGGTTGCAGCGATGGAAGGCGATGCGCCAGACGCTCGCTCGGGTGAACCGGCCAGCGAGCCGGCGGAGGAATCGGCAGGTGAGGCAGGTGTCAACGAGGCTGGCGTCACCGTGGCATCACCCGGAACCAGCGCCACGATGCGGTCGACCACCTCGTCGATCGACAAACCTGTGGTGTCCAGCACGGTGGCACCGGGGGCGATCTGCAGCGGGTCGGCAGCCCGCGTGGAATCCAGCAGGTCTCGCCGATTCATGTCGGCAAGTACCTCGGCCAGGTGCAGTCCGGACTGCGCTGCCCGACGGCGTGCGCGCTCTTCGCTCGTTGCCGTGAGGTACACCTTCACAGGGGCGTCGGGGAAGACGACGGTGGAGATGTCGCGGCCTTCCATCACGCCCGCACCGCGTTCAACCGCCCACCTGCGCTGCTCGCTCACCAACGCGGCGCGCACCGGGCCGGCCGACGCAACAGCGCCCACGGCGCGGTCCATGTCAGGGGTGCGAATCGCCTGCGTCACATCGGTACCGTCGACGGTGACCAGCTGACTACCTTCCGGGTCGACGCCGACGTGCAACACAACGGACTGAGCGACGCCAACCATCGCATCGACATCAGCGGTATCGACGCCACGATCTGCACAGGCCCACGCAACTGCGCGGTACATGGCACCGGTATCGAGGTGCTCGATGCCCAGCCGTGCGGCAACTGCTCGGGCGACGGTGCTCTTGCCAGAGCCAGCCGGTCCGTCGACTGCAATTACCGTCGGCTCGCTCATGGTTCGCCTCGGTCGGCACCGTCAGGACGCATCGACTCGAACACGTCGAAGAACCCCGGGAAGGTCTTCGCAACGCAACCTGGGTCTGCAATTTCGATGCCGGGCGACCGGAGGCCGAGCAGCGAAAAGCTCATGACCATCCGGTGGTCACGGTAGGTCTGCACGATCGAGGGCTGCACCGGGCCAGGATAAATCGTGAAACCGTCGGCATGCTCCTCAGCCCGCACCCCGCACCGATTGAGTTCAGCGACAACGGCCGCCAGCCGATCCGTTTCCTTCTTGCGGCTGGACTCTATTCCCGTCACCGTGGTCGGGCCGTCGGCAAAGACAGCGACCACGGCAAGGGTTTGTGCAGTATCGGAACAGTCGGCCATATCGACGCTGATGCCGCGCAGCGCAGCACCCGTCACCGTGGTGGACGAGTCGCCGATGAGAACGTCTGCACCCATATCACCCAGTATCGATGCGAACCGCAGATCGCCCTGGGTCGACCCACGGCCGAGCCCGCGAATCGTTACCGTCCCACCCGCAATGGCTGCTACCCCAAGCGGATAGCTGGCTGCTGACGCGTCGGGTTCGACGGAGTATTCGGTGGGCGCGACATAGCCGCCAGGGTTGACCCGGAACACACCCGGCTCGACCTCCTCGACGAGTGCCCCAAAACTCGCCATCACCGCGATTGTCATGTCCACATACGGTCTTGACACAAGGTCTCCGGAGCAGGAGATCAACGCGCCATCACCAAGGCAAGGAGCGGTCAGCAGCAGCCCGGACAGAAACTGCGATGAGACGCTTCCGAGGACCTCGACAACCGGCGGATGACCCCCGGTTGTCGGATCTTCTGAGGACATGACCGTGATCGGCAGACGGCCACCCTGCCGGGACTCGACTCGCCCGCCGATCGCCCCAATCGCGTCGAGGACGTCGCGCATCGGTCGTTCCCGCATCGACTCGGTACCATCGAGTGTGTAGCCACCCGAGCCAAGGAGCAGCGATGGCGCGATGAATCGGGCTGTGGTCCCGGACATGCGAGCGTTCACGGTGATCGGACCCGGCTTCCAACGGCCCGCAACGCCGGTGACAGCCACCACCCTCGGGTCGGCTGGATGAACCTCCACGCCGGCGCCAAGCGCTGCGACACACTCCAGCATCGCCGCAGTGTCCTCGGCCTGCAGTACGCCGGTCAAGCGTGTGGTGCCGACCGCCAGCGCGGCACACAGCAGCGCTCGGTTGGTGATCGACTTCGATCCGGGCACGGTGACGATCGCTTCGACCGGCCCGTTGAACGGCCGGATCGGGTACGGGTCAGGCAGCACCGGAGCGATCACCGTTCACCGAGCGACGACACCGACGGCTTGAACCCTCGGGCCATCAGCCCACCGCGGAGCAGGTCAGACAGCGTCTTGGCAATGACGAGGACCAGCATGCCCCGATCGGCAGCGTCGATGGAGTGCGACAGCTCGACGTCGTAGATATTGACCCCAAGATCGCTTGCCAACCGAGTGACCTCGGCGATGAACCCGGGCCTGTCTGGAATGGGCACGCGCATTTCAACCAGCTCTTCAGGAGCCGGCGCGCCCGTCGGCAGGTTGATGCGCGCCACCCGTGCAGCAGTCAGCATCTTGTCGAGGCGGGCACGGTCGCCGACGTCGACCACGTCGCGCATGTCCCGGAGATCGGTGATGAGGCGATCCATCGCCGCAACGATTGCTTCACGGTTGTCGTGGCAGATGTCGAGCCAGATGGACGGGTGCCCGGCCGCGATACGGGTCATGTCACGGAAACCACCGGCAGCCAACCGAAGCAGCGTGCTGTGTTCTTCGCTGCGATCAGCAGCGACTGACATCAGCGACGCAGCAGCCAGGTGCGGAACGTGCGAAACCACCGCGACAAGCTCATCGTGATGTTCAGGCGACACCGTTACAACGACCGCCCCGAAGGCCGTGACCAACGCATGTATGCGCGCATACGCATCGGGGTCGGTGGTGTCTGTCGGCGTCAGTACCCAGGTCCGGCCGACGAACATCGACCCATCGGCGGCTTCGATTCCGTCCTGCTCGCTACCGGCCATTGGGTGGCCACCGACGAACTTCGGATTCCTGACGCTGGTCACCACTCGATGCTTGGTCGACCCGATGTCGGTGACGATGCCACCGTTGGCCAGCGCCGCTTCAGCCAGTTCCGGCACCGAAGCAACCGGCGTGCAGACGAACGTGACATCGGCATCGGGGTCCGGCCCCGCAGCGTCGAAGGCGCCCAGCGCGATGCCACGCTGGACGCGGCTTGGATCACGGTCAACCCCACTGACGTACCAGCCGAGCCCGCGCAGCGCGTGCGCCACGGACCCGCCCATCAACCCGGCACCGATGACCACCGCCCGTTCCTGGCGTTCTGCTGCTGCCGAAGCAATGTCACTCATCGTCTTCGACCAGGTCAGGACGCAGCACCTTGGCGCCGCGCAAGAACACATGGTGCAGCGACGACCGATCCGTTTCGGTCTGGATGTGCAGCATCACCCTGATGCACAGGGGCAGCGCACTGTCCATGTCGGCCTCTTGCACACCGAGAAGTGGCACATCGACAATGCCCATGGCGCGGGTGGCCGTGGCAGGGTTACGGCTGCGGATGTCGGCGGTGACGGAGAACAGGATGGAGATCAGGTCGTCGGCAACCAGGTCGTTGCGCTTCAGCAGCAGCGCCATCATCTCCTGGGTACGTTCGTCGACCTGGGTCGGATCGTCTGACTCGACTGTGGTGGCCCCTCGGAGGGCGTGGATGCGAACGGGCACGAGGGGAGAGTCTACGAGAGCCCCCGACACCGTTTGGATGGGTACCGGTTAGCTGTCGGTGAGCTGGGTACGCGGACCTGAGAACCGCAGACCTGAGAACCGCAGCTCACTTCACATGGCGCGGATGTGGCGCCTGATGTAGTCGTACACCGGATCGACATCGTTGGACCCGTTGCGGAGGTGACCGTGTGCGCGGGTGAACCAGTCCCGTGATGTGCCTTCGAGGCGTTCGAATGCGCGCCGCAGATCCCGTTGTTGGATGGCCCACAACGTGCCCGAGTGCCGCGACACGCACAACGCATGCTCTGCAGCGGCTGACACCATCGAGATCAGTTCGCGGGCCGTGAAGCCCTCGGTCTCGACTGCCAGTTCGCCGGGGTTGACATCAGGTGAGATCGGCAGGAACGACAACCGATCGACGATGATCCGGCCACGGCCAAGCAGGTCCGGTGGTGGCACGAACGCTCCACGGTCAAGCCGACCGACCGACCGTAGCGCTGGGTCGATTCGCCACGGCGCACTGCTCGTTGCAACCACCAGCAGATTTTCCTCACCACGGCACTCGTCGAGCTTGATGGCGAGACGCATCGCCAACAGATCGACCCGGCGGGCGTGCAGGCGATGCGGGTCGCTGACGGCATCGATATCTTCCAGGACCAGCATGCACGGGCCGGCCTTACGGGCCAGGGCAAAGGCATCGCGGATGAGCAGCGAGCCCTGATCGTCGCCGGCACGCACGGCATCGTGGAGGTTGAGTTTCAACATCCGCATGCCAAGCTGCCCAGCCATTGCCTCGGTGAAGAACGATTTGCCGCAGCCCGCAGGCCCGAAGAGCAGGAATCCCGCGGCAGCGTTCTGGCCACGGTTGGAGGACCCGACGAGACCCTGGAGACGCCATTTGAGGTCGGTCATGCCTGCAAGGTCGGCGAAGGTGTGCCGAGGGCTGATGACAGCCAGTTGAGGGGCAACGACAGGCTTGCGGCCAGGGCGCAGGCGGCGCGGTAGCGGCCACCGCGATTCGCCTTCGGGTTTGATCTCGGCAGGAGATTCGTCGGCGACGCGGGCCTGTTCTGCCGCGTCGGCCTCGGTGAGGTCGATCTCGAAGGAACGCAGTCCTTCGGACCTTTCGTTGATCGCCAGGAGATCCTGGTCACCGATCTGGTCAGACTGCCGACGACCCCAGCGCACAAGGGCTGCCGCCGACGCCAAGCTGGGGTCTGACCGCAGCGCCTCGTCGGTCACCACGGACATCACCCGGGCGTAGCGCCGGGCGAGGTCTGGCTGTCCACCGAGTTCGGCGGCCATGACTGCGATTCCCAGCAGACCGGGATGGTCGGGCATGTACCCCAGACCTGCCTGCGCCTCGCTCAACGCATCGATGCCGCGTCCGGTGTCGAGCAGCAGTTCCGCCAGCCGGTAGCGCGCCGTCACGTTGTCGGGCTGGTGGCTGATGGTGTCGCGCAGCAACCGCTCATCTGGGTATTCACTCACAGCAACAACGGTACAAGACCACCTGTCGCGTTCACCAGTGAACCGTTCGTCATTATGAGTGGTTTTTCGGGACTATTTGATCTTCGACAGATCCTTGACCGGTCAAATGAATCGATCGGCCGAGCGCATCATCAGCATTGATGATGTTGTCCGATGGGAGTTCAGTGCGACGGCGAGCGCCGCATCTTGCCCGGCAGCGAACGAGCGGTGAACGGAGGGATCGGAGTTCAGTGCGACGGCGAGCGCCGCATCTTGCCAGGCGGAGGGCCGGTGGGGCGTCGGTAACCGCGACGAGTCGGCGTGGCCGATTCGGCGAGCGCCCGCACCTCGGCCGGATCGAGTGCACGCCACGCGCCGACTCGCAGCGAATGGTCCGTGATCGGGCCGATTCGCATGCGTGCCAGTTCCAGCACCGGGTGACCAATTGCGTCGAGCATGCGGCGGACCTGGCGATTGCGTCCCTCGTGAATGGTCAGCCTGATGAGCCCAGGTGCTGGCTGGGACACCTTGGCCGGTGCTGTGGGTCCGTCTTCGAGCTCGATGCCGTCACGCAGCCGGCGCAGCCCACCCGCTGACACTTCGCTGGCGACCTTGGCCACGTACTCCTTCTCGACACCGAAGGAGGGGTGGGTGAGCAGCTGCGTCAGCGGTCCGTCGTTGGTGAGGATCAGCAGCCCTTCGGTGTCGGCATCGAGCCGCCCGACCGGATACACACGTTGGACGTCGGGCACCAGGTCAATCACGGTGAGGCGACCCTGCGGGTCATACGCGGTCGTCACCACTCCGGCTGGTTTGTTCAGCAGGTAGTACACAAGTCCCTGCTCGACGCTGAGCAGCACCCCGTCCACCTCGATCCGGTCGACCGCAGCGTCGACCCGCCGACCGAGTTGCGCGACGTCGCCGTTCACACGCACACGTCCTTCGTCGATCAGCGTCTCTGCCGCCCGCCTGCTGACCAGGCCTGCGCGGGCGATGACCTTCTGCAGCTTCTCGCCGTCGGCCGCCGGCTGGGTCTGGTCAGCGGGGATCCAGTCGAACAATTCGTCGACCGAACGCGGTTGCTGCGGCGCTGCGGCGCGTGCTCTCTGGTCCGCGTTTCGGCGAGGACCGTCGGAACCGTGCGAGCCCCACTCGCCGCGCCCGCGTCCGGTCATGTGACCGGATCGTCGTCGGCGGTCGGAGCAGGCCGTGCAGATTGTTCGGCAGGTTGTTCGGTCGGGCCGTCGAGTGAGGTATCGATTGTCGTGTCGACCCTCAGCCCTGCTTCGAGCGCCTCCATAATTTCGGCACCCGGCACGAAGTCCGCAAGGGGTGACAGGTCTGCGATCGAACCCATCCCAACCCCTTCCAGGAACTTGGTCGTGGTGCCGAACAGCGATGCCTGGCCTGGCCCGGGATCGGTCCCGATCTCGGCCACGTACCCGCGCTGGGACAGGGTCCGCATCACGCCATCGACGTTGACACCGCGGATCTGGGCGATCTGGGCGCGCGAGATCGGCTGCTTGTACGCGACGATGGCGAGCGTCTCCAACGCCGCTGCAGACAGACGCGAAACCTGCCCATCAAGCACGAATCGCTCGACGTACTGCGCCTGCGACGGGTGACTTTGAAAGCGCCATCCGCCGGCCACGACAACTAGCTGAAAACCATGGCCCAAGGCCTCGAAGTCAGCAGCCATCTCGACGCAGAGTTCGTTCACGCCATCTTCCGGCATCTCGAGGAGCTGCGCGATCGTCGCCGTGGGAACGGGCTGGTCGGCCACCATCAACATGGCTTCGACAGCCCGACGCGCTGCGGCCAACCCGATGACTGGCTCGTCGTCGCCGTCGTCATCGGAACCCGGCGCAACGGTGAGGTCGACGTGCAACTCGTCCGTCGGTGTCTCACCGCTCGGAACCAACGGTTCTGATTGGTCGACAGCACTCTCGGCAACAGGTTCGACCGCACTGGCGACCGCACTGGCGGCAACGGTCTCGGTCAATTCCTGGTCGGACATGTCCGGCTCATCCTTCGTAGTCGTCGACTTCGGCCAGCACAACCCGCGGCCGCGCTCCGGCCGATACTGCCAGAAGGCCGGCTTCGTCGTGGAGGTCGTCCAGGTCATGCAGGTCGTCCGGGTCGATCAGGTCGATCAGGTCGGGAGCGTATGAACCTTGCGCCGGACCGGAGTCGAACGACCTCGCCAGCACTGAAGCGTCCATCGCGTCGAGGTCATCAAGGTCAGGGCCGCCCGGCCGCCAGCTCACCAACAGGTCGCCGAAGCTGCGGCTCTGGTCAAGATCGACCCACCCCTGTTTGCACAGCTCCAAAACCGCCAGGAAGTGCACGATGACGTCCATGCGCGTCCCGAGATCCTCGGTGAGGTCACGGAACGACACGCGGCCACGACCCGGAAGCGATTGCGCCAGCTCGCCCACTGTTTCGGCAACGGTCACCCGTACTGCGGTGATGTGGTCGAGCATGACACGCTGCTCGGGTTTGGGTGTGAGGAACCGTTGGACCGCGTTCAGGAACACCGAGCGCAGCCGCTCGGGGGTCACGCCGGCCAGCACATCGGGAGTCAGATCAACGAGCGCATCCTCAAGGCCGCCCGGGCGAGGGGCGCTCTTCGCTGCAGCGGTCATCCGCCGGTCGATCTCTTTCGCCGCTTGTTTGAACGTGCGGTACTCAAGCAGCTTGGCCAGGAGCAGATCGCGCTCTTCGAGCAAGGCCAATTCTTCGTCGAGGTCGATGCCCTCGCGGTCGGGCAGAAGCCGCCGAAGTTTCAGCTCGATGAGCGTCGCAGCGATGAGCAGGAACTCGGTGGCGACCTCGAGATCGAGCGCTTCCAGCTTCTCGAGCTCGACCAAGTAGGCATCGACGATGGCCGACAGGCTGATCTCGTACAGATCGACCTGGTCCCGGGTGATGAGGTGGAGGAGCAGGTCGAACGGCCCCTCGAACACCGGGGTACTGACGGCGTACGGCACGGTGGATCAGCGTAGTGCGCCTCCACGCAACCCATTCCTGGCCCCCACAGACGCGCAACTCACCCTCTACATACGCGCAACTCGGCCACGGGCAGAAAATTTGCCCGAAACCACCGAGTTGCGCGGGTAAAGGCCCCGAGTTGCGCGTCTGTGTGGGAAGTAGCCTGAAACGCCTTATGACCCGCGTGCTCTCCTGCATCCAACCGTCCGGTGACATCACCTTGGGGAACTATCTGGGCGCAATCAAGTACTGGGTCGACGATCAAGGTCCCGAAAGCTTTCACGGTGTGGTCGACCTGCATGCGCTGACCGTCCAGCAGGACCCCACCGAGTTGCGCACCGTCACCATCAACACCGCAATGGTGCTCCTTGCTGCTGGTCTCGACCCGGATGTCACAACCGTTTTCGTACAGTCGCATGTGCCTGAGCATGCACAGCTGGGTTGGATGATGAACTGCACCGTCAGCTATGGCGAGCTGTCGCGCATGACCCAGTTCAAGGACAAGTCCGACCGCATCGGCGACCAGGGGTTCGTCTCGGCCGGTCTGTTCTCCTATCCGTCGCTGATGGCAGCCGACATCTTGCTCTACGACGCCGACGAGGTACCGGTCGGCGACGACCAGCGTCAGCACCTGGAAATCACGCGCGACATTGCCCAGCGGTTCAACTCTCGCTACGGCCAGACGTTCGTCGTGCCAAGGGCAGCGATTCCCAAGGTTGGCGCCCGAATCATGGACCTGCAGGAACCGACGTCGAAGATGTCGAAGTCAGCCGATGCGCCCCAAGGTGTCGTCTACCTGCTGGAAGACCCGAAATCGATCGAGAAGAAGGTCAAACGCGCCGTCACCGATACAGAGGCCGAGGTGCGCTTCGACCCGGTCGCCAAGCCTGGCGTGTCCAACCTGCTGTCCATCCTCGCTGCGTCGACGGGCGGAGACCCAGCGGTGCTGGCTGCCAACTACAGCCAGTACGGCCCGCTCAAGGCCGATGCCGCAGCGGCCCTCGTCGAGTTTCTGCGTCCCGTGCAGCAGCGTTATGCCGAGTTGCAGGCCAACCCGGACCATGTCAGAGACGTGCTGGCGCTTGGCGCAGAGAAGGCCCAAGCAGTTGCGTCCAGAGTGCTCAAGCGAGCGATGGACAACATCGGCCTGCTACCCCGGTAGCGGTTCGCATTCAGATGTCAGTTTTCGCGCGTTGACGACCAAAAAGTGACGGCTGAAATCGCCAGTCAGCCGAGGCGGGCAATCAGTGATCGCATGAAATCCGCCTCGTCGGCGTTGCGCGGGTTGACCGAGAACTCGATGCTCGTCACAACGTCACCGAATCGCTCTGCGAGCCGGTCGCCGATCACGTCCCAGGTTCCCGACGTCACGTACGTGTGAAACAGCTCGTCGTCCACCAGTCCCGGCAGGTCTTCCCAGCGCTGCTGTTTCGACAGCACGGCTGCTGCGTCGGCCAGGTCACCGTATCCGTGGTGCTCGAACGCAGGCCGATATGCGGGAGTGGACAGGTAGAACGCGATCCGGGCCTGTGCATCGCGGATGCGCTCCTGCAGCACCTGCTCGTCAGGGGCGGTGGCGACAAGCGGTTTATGCGCAACGGCAAAACCGTCAAGTGAACGGCCGGCCCGAGCCGCCCCCACCGCACAGGCCGGCAGCATCACCGACCGCATGTAGTCGGGCGTACACACCGGGTGTGGGCGCACACCGTCGGCCACCTCGCCGGCGACGGAGCACAGCCCGGCCTTCACTGCGGCAATGTGCACGGGGATCACTGGATAGTCGATCGGCGCCGGCACGAACAGTGGAACCGTCAGGTTGAGCGAATATCGGTCAGTACGAACATCGAGCGGGGTCTCGTTCTGCCACGAATCCCAGATCCCCTTCAACGCCACGATGTAGTCGCGGATCCACGGTGCGGCTGGGTGCCACTCCATCCCAAATCGGCGCATGATATGCCCGCGTACTTGTGTACCAAGACCAAGCGTGAAGCGGCCGTCCGACAATTTCTGCAGCGTCCACGCGCTCATCGCGGTCACATAGGGGCTGCGTGGAAACGCGATGGCTACTGCTGTGCCGACGCGCAGACTTGTGGTGTTCTGTGCCGCCAGCGCAAGCACTTGAAACGGATCGTCTTTGGTCTCCTCGACCACAAGCCCGTCGAACCCGAGCGCCTCAACCCTGGCCGCCTGAGCCGCAACTTCTCGAATGTCCAAGGCCACTTCTGGCGCCCGCAACCCCGGGTCAACCTTCCCG
>JANNBN010000105.1:0-7984 GCA_031385545.1 Acidimicrobiia bacterium
AAATCCGGTGACACCTGGAAGGTGAGCGGCGAGAAGATGTTCGTCATCGACGGTCAGAACGCCGACCTGTTGCTGGTTGCGGCCAAGACTGCTGCCGGCACCGCGATCTTCGCCGTCGACGGCACGGCCGAAGGTGTGGCAGTTACCTCGCTGCCAACCATGGATCAGACCCGCAAACAGGCCAAGGTGTCGTTCGCCCTCACGCCCGCAACGCTGGTCGGCGAAGACGGCAAAGGCTGGGATTACCTCACCAAGATGCTCGACCTCGCATCGGTTGCATTGTCGGCCGAACAGGTCGGTGGAGCGCAGAAGGTGCTGGACATGAGCGTCGAGTACGCCAAGGTGCGTGTGCAGTTCGGCCGCCCCATCGGTTCGTTCCAGGCCATCAAGCACAAGTGCGCCGACATGCTGCTCGAGGTCGAGTCCGCCAAGAGCGCGTCGTACTACGCGTGGTGGGCCGCAGCAGAGGACAACGACGAGCTGCCAGTTGTCGCATCGTTGGCCAAGGCCTACTGCTCCGAGGCGTACTTCCACGCCACCGCCGAGAACATCCAGATCCACGGTGGCATCGGCTTCACGTGGGAACACGATGCGCACCTGTACTTCAAGCGTGCCAAGTCCTCCGAGCTGCTGTTCGGCGACCCCACCTACCACCGCGAGCAGCTCGCCCAGCGCATCGGCATCTGATTCGCACATGTCAGACCAGGACACGCAACTCGCAAACGGGCGTGTTGCAATAACACCTTGAATCCGCCGGCTCGAAAACGTTGACGAGAGATCGCTGCGTGTTGCGTGAACCCGAGATCGGGGAAACGTAGAGGGATCGCGGCGACAGGAGTGCGGTGCGTCATTCCGAGGCCAGGCGAAGGTGTCGGTCGGACATCTCTCTGATCACGCGTTCGCCCACGGATCGATCTCGTTCGCTGTCGCGACGGACGCACTCGTCGATCGGCACATGAGTAAAGTCATGCACACATACGATCGCGCGGGCGGCCACCAACTCGATGATGTGCTCCAGGTGTCGAGGAGCAAGGTTGGTGTCGTCCACGATCACATCGCAGGCGTGATCCAACCCGGCAAGGATCGTTGCATCGCGCACGGTTTCCACGAGCACTTCGTTTGTTTCGGACCACCGGCCGTCGTGGAGCATCGCCCTGATGTCGTCCTTGTTCACTCGGATCGTCGTCCCGGGATGCTCGGCAACGCGTTGTTTTGCCCACGTTGACTTCCCGCTCCCAGGAAGCCCGCGGGTGAGGGTCACGGTCAGCCTGTGGCGGTCAGCTTCAGGCCCTTGGATGGGGGCTTGTTCGTTCACCGTCCCATCTTGCTCGCGGCGATACAGGCAGTTAGTCCCCTTCTGCACAGATGAAAGTCCACCACTTGACTGCTACCAGCCGAGTTCTCCCGATTTTCGAACGAGTGGTGGACCTATCTGGGCGCAAGAGTCCGGCAAACGGCAACCCGGTAGAACAGCAACAGTTTGTGCGACGATGGCCTGATGAACGCATCGGGAAATGGCGTCACCTATGAACGAGGTGCCCGTCGGCTGGGTGATCAGACCTGGGCCTGGTTGCAACCCGATGGCAGTTGGGGATGGAGCAACGCGGGGCTCATCACCGCAGACGGGGTGTCGTTGCTGGTCGACACACTGTTCGATCTGCACCTCACCCAAGCAATGCTGGACGGGTTTGCGGCCATAACAGCGAAGGCGCCCATCGCAACGCTTGTCAACACGCATGCGAACGGTGACCACACCTTTGGCAACGAACTGGTGAAAGGAGCGCAGATCATCGCCTCCTCAGCAACGGCCCATGAGATGCCGGAAGTCCCTCCGTCGATGCTCGCTGCGATGGGCGACATTCCCGGTGAGAGCGGTGACGTGTTCCGGCAGTACTTCGGTGCGTTCGACTTCTCCGGTATCACGCTGACTCTGCCAACGCTCACCTTCGACGGCGAACTCACCGTGCAGGTCGGTCATAAGCCGGTACAACTGGTCGAGGTCGGCCCCGCGCACACCCGTGGCGATGTCCTGGTGCATTCGCCGGAGGATGGCGTGGTCTTCACCGGCGACATCCTCTTCATCGGTGGCACGCCAATTGTGTGGGCCGGCCCGCTCAGCAACTGGGTGAAGGCGTGCGACCGCATCATCGGCTTCGGCGCCGCGACGATCGTCCCGGGTCACGGTCCGGTGACCGACGCAGACGGAGTCCGTGCGGTTCGGGACTACCTCGTGACCGTCGACCACGAGGCCTCGGTGCGCCAGGCAGCCGGAATGAGCGCCTGGGACGCCGCGCAGGAGATCCACCAACAGATGTGGGGCAAAGTGCCATCCATGCCCGAGTGGGGCGAGTTCGGACGCATCGCAGTGAACGTTGACACGTCGTACCGGTCACGCGACGAGACGCACCGTGGCGCTGACATCCTCGAGCAGTTCAAGCGGATGGCGCAGATCGAGCGTGCCCGTACCCCGTAGGCGCATCGCTTGGTTCATCTGCGCGCTGATGGTCAGTGTGCAGATGATCGATGTTGGCACCGTCCGCGCTGGCTCGGTGAAGTGGCAGCGCGTGGTTCTGCAACCGGACGGCCCGTCGACCCAGGTCGTCAGTGCCGTCCGCATTGCTGCTCCGCCCGGAGGTTCGCCGGTCTGGATTCTTGGCGGGGCGACGGCTGCAGCACCGCCCGAGCGGGCGCCGGCCGTGTGGGTTGCGGTGGGCCTGAACACGTCGTCCAACGCCGGGTTCGAACGAGTGCCGATGGCAGCGTTCCCGGGTTATGGCGAGATTGCAGAGATCTTCGGTGTCGCCGGCCATGACATCGCTGATGTCGCCGACGCCAGCGGCGCTGATGTCGCCGACGCGGGTGACATTGCAGCAATCGGTCAGGCATTCGGCGGTGCACACGGTAATCCCCGGACTGCGAGCTGGGACGGTTCTGCGGCGGGGCTCAGCGAGGTGCGCGCGAACTTCGAGCTGTACAACGGGCCGCGCCAAATCGCGGTCCGTGGCATCACGCATGCGAACGGGCGTTACGTCATCATTGGATCGCGCGTCAACCGCAACGGTCGGTTGGGCGCTGCTGCGTGGACCAGCGCAGACGGTGCCGAGTTCGCGCTGCACGACGACGAACCGGCACTTTTCAGTGCACCGAACGAACAGGTGCAGGGTCTGGCCATCACCCGGGGGTCCAGTAACAGCGGCCCTGTTTTCATCGCGGCAGGCGAGCGGTTGTGGTGGGATCCTGCCAACTCCGCAGACACCATCGGCACCGACGCCGTTCTGTGGCGCAGCGCCGACGGCGTCTCGTGGGAACGATGGTCGCCGAAGGGGTTCGTCCTCGGCGGGCCGGGTGAACAGCGGATCACCGCCGTTCACGTCTCGGGCGACCAGTTCGTCGCTGCGGGTACGGATTCGGTCAACGGCACCGTCCGGGTCGTGTTCTGGAGCAGCGCAGGCAAACGGGTCATCAAGCCCTTCGCGGTGAACGACGACCCTCTGTCGGCGGTCACATCAGTTGCACGGGTCGGCGAATGGTGGGTGGTCGGCGCTCGGATGGCTGGAGTGTTGAAACTCGCCGCAAGCCGTGATGGAAGGGTGTGGCGGTCGATCCCGCTTCCCTTCCGGGACGTCCCGACCGGGGGCCGCGCCCGCATCGTGGTCTTGCCGGACACCGGTCGGACGCTGTTGATCGGTCTGTCGGGCCTGGACGGTGGCGGGCTGTGGGAGCGGCCACTGTGTGGGGCCGCCCTTCTCGGGGCGGTGCCCTGTTGAGGCGTACTTTTACCTGCTGAAACACAGTTTGCGGCCGAAAACGATGAACAGCGTGTCGCGCTAGCCGCGTTCACTGGCACAAGTTGTGACCGTGGCTACACTGGCCGGGCTATGGGTGGTTCTTGTCGAGCCAGGTGCTTCGGTGCCTGTGCTGGCCAGAACCGCTCTCACCCCGGCACAAGGCCGGGACACACACACCACACCACCTAGGGGTTAGCGTGCAGAAACGTATTGGAGTTGCAGCGGTCCTCGCCGTTGCATTGCTCGGCAGCGTGTCCGTCGGTTCGGCAAATGCCGCAGCGTCGGTCAAGTGCCCGAAGGGCATCAAACTCGCCTTCATGGGCGCACTTTCGGGCGAGAACGGCGCACTCGGCCAGAACATGGTCGATGGCGCGCAGATCGCCGTCAACGAGTGGAACAAGGCGAACAAGAATTGCCAGGTGAAGATCGAGAAGTTCGACTCACAGGGTGATCCTGCCCAGGCCACACCGCTGGCACCAAAGGTCGTCGCAGACAAGAAGATCGTCGGCCTCATCGGCCCCGGTTTCTCCGGCGAGACCAAGGCAACTATGCCTACTTACGAAGCAGCCAACTTGTCGATGATCACGCCTGGCGCAACAAACGCCAAGCTGCAGACCAACGGCTGGAAGATGTTCCACCGCATCCTGGCCAACGACGACAAGCAGGCTCCCGGAGTCGTCGCCCTGCTGCAGAAGAAGGGTTTCAAGAAGGTCGGCGTGATCGACGACGCTTCTGAATACGGCAAGGGACTCGCCGACACCGTCCGCAAGGAACTGGGTGCACTCAAGGCTGCCGATGACACCATCGACGCGAAGGGCACCGACTTCTCGGCCGCCGTCAACAAGATGAAGGCAGCTGGCGTGGACTCCGTGTTCTACGGCGGCTACTACGCCGAAGCAGCGAACCTGCTCAAGCAGATGCGTGCCGCTGGCGTTACCGCAACGTTCGTCGCAGGTGACGGCGTGCTCGACCAGAAGTTCATCGACAACGCAGGCGCTGCCGCCGCTGAGGGCACGCTCCTCACCGCAACGGGCGCCCCGTCCAACGTCAACGCAGCCTTCCTCACGAAGTTCAAGGCTGCGTACAAGAAGGACCCCACGCTGTACGCCCCAGAGGCATATGACTGCGCCAAGGTGTTCCTCGACGGCTTGGCCGCCAAGAAGTTCGACCGCAAGTCGATGGCAACATTCGTCTCGGCATACAACAAGAAGGGCGTCACCAAGACGATCAAGTTCGACGCCACCGGCGAAGTTGCCGGCGACGCTGTGTACGCCTACGTCGTCAAGGGCGGCAAGATCGAGGGCGAAGGCCAGATCTGAGAGTCGGCCGTTCGCACGAGCGGCCAACTGCGTCACCAACTGAAACGTCGACGGGTCGGTACTGCGAAAGCGGTGCCGACCCGTTGTCATTCGGCAGCTCTTCGTTCTTCCCAACTTCGACGGCCCCTGGGTCCGACGCGTTCCGATGTGTCATGAGTCACCGGGCCTGTGGTCTGTACTATCGTTCGCCCTCACCTGGCGAGCGCACCGGACCGAGCCGAAGCGTCAGGTCTGTGCCTGTTCGTACGGGTCCCTCCGGTCCGCCCGCCTCCACCCACAACCCAAGGTTCCCGCATGCTCGCGGCCATTTTCGACCTGCAGAATTTTCTCCAAACCTTCTGGCCGAACACGATCGACGGCGTCCGCCTCGGGGCGATCTACGCACTCGTCGCGCTCGGCTACACCTTGGTGTACGGCGTTCTCAGACTGATCAACTTCGCCAACTCCGAAGTGTTCATGCTCGGTACGTTCGGTTCGGTCATCGCGCTG
The DNA here is from genome assembly GCA_031385545.1 of Acidimicrobiia bacterium. Lineage (GTDB taxonomy): Bacteria > Actinomycetota > Acidimicrobiia > Acidimicrobiales > JANYDT01 > JANNBN01. The sequence goes on from JANNBN010000105.1 coordinate 5,597, forward strand.
TCTCTCGTCGGGCTCGGCATCAACGACTCCCCGTTCGGTGGCCTCGGCGCAATCGGCACGCTGCTCTTCGCATTCATCCTGTCGTGTGCTATCTCCACGACGGTTGCTGTGCTGCTGGAGTTCCTTGCATACCGCCCGCTCCGCAAACGTGGAGCACCGCGGCTGGTCTTCCTGATCTCGGCGATCGGTGCCTCGCTAGCCCTCTCAGCGGCAGTCGAGCGCCTTGGGCCGAAGAAGAGCGATTCGTACTCCACCGGCACTCCCTGGGGACTGATCGACAAGGCGATCGTCGGCAACATCCGGTACAGCCACGTCGTGGTGGTCGGCGGCGCACTGCTCATGATGTTGGTGCTCTCCACCCTGGTGGCCAAGACCCGCCTCGGCCGGGGTATGCGAGCCGTGGCGCAGGATTCGGAAACGGCGCGGATCATGGGTGTCAACACTGATCAGATCATCGTCATCACGTTCGCGCTCGGCGGCATCATGGCCGGCGCTGCCGCGTTTCTCTACATGGTCTTCTACAAGCAGACCGACTACAGCGTGGGCACGCTGCTCGGCGTCAAAAGCTTTACCGCTGCGGTACTGGGCGGCATCGGCAATATCAAGGGTGCGCTGCTCGGTGGCATTTTGCTCGGCGTGCTCGAAAGTTGGGGCGCCGGCGGGTTCGGCGGGAAATGGAAAGACGTCGTTGCGTTCGTCGTGCTGGTCGGTGTGCTGATGTTCAGGCCGACGGGGCTTCTCGGCGAGTCGCTCGGAAGGGCCCGGGTATGAGCAAGATCGATAAAAGCGGCGTTCCTGTCGACGACTCGTACGCCAAAGAGGCGATCCTCGCGGCAACTAGGTCCACGGTGGTCCGCAGCACCCCTGTCACCGACGCATTCGCTGCCCTTGCTCGTCCGAAACGCCTGGCAATGCTCGCGACACCGCTGTTATTTCTCTACACGCTGCCGTGGCTCAGTACACAGGGCTACGAGAGGGTGCGGCCGTTCCCAATCATCTCCACCATCGGGAACGACTTCCCAACCCTGCTCACCGGCACGGTTATCCCCTACATTCTCATTGCGCTCGGCCTCAACGTGGTCGTTGGGCAGGCTGGCCTGTTGGACCTCGGCTACGTCGGTTTCTACGCAACCGGTGCGTACACGATGGGTGTTCTCACGTCGATGCATGCTCATTGGGACGGCATCTTGTGGCTGGCGGCAACCTTCCTGTCCGTTGCGGTCGCAATGGGTTTCGGTGTGTTGCTGGGTGGGCCGACGCTGCGCCTGCGTGGTGACTACCTCGCAATCGTCACGCTCGGGTTCGGCGAAATCATCCGGATCGTCGCCAAGAACACGGCGTGGCTGGGCGATGCGCGCGGCATCAGCGACATCAAGTCGATGCCATCGTTCCTGTGGTTCGAGATCAGCGTTCTCGAACCCCGCTGGTTGTGGACCATCGGCCTCACCGTCGTGTTCGCGGTGGTGTTCCTGTTGTCGCTGCTGGAACACAGCCGTGTCGGCCGCGCATGGACAGCAATCCGCGAAGACGAAGACGCCGCAGAACTGATGGGCGTGCCCACCTTCACGTTCAAGCTGTGGGCATTCGCGATCGGGGCTGCGGTCGGCGGGCTGGGCGGCGTGTTCTTCACCACCCGCAACAACGCGATCTACGACTTCAACTTCGACATTCAGAAGTCCATCCTGTTCATCGCTGCCGTTGTGCTTGGTGGCCTTGGCAACCGGTACGGAGCGATTCTTGGAGCGTTCCTCGTGGTGTGGCTTCCGGAGAAGATGCGAGACGTTGCGCCTGGCTACTTGAAGGACCACTTCAAGTTCTGGGAAGAGTTCGACAAGATGCGGTACCTCATGTTCGGGCTCGTGCTCATGTTCATGATGATCTTCCGTCCGCAGGGTCTGTTGCCAAGGCGGGTGAAGGCTCGCCGCGAAAGGGGCGACGACGGTGCGGTGTCGGAGAATTCGGCGAGAGTGCTTGCCGCGTCCGATCGGCATCTCAACCTCGGTATTGCCAGCTTGTTCGTTCCGTTCCTCGGCGGTTTCACGGCCTACAAGGCCTGGGCCTTGAAGCGGGGGTTGGCGAAGGCCGACGAACCCGAACCGGGCAACAACAAGATCGCCAGGTTCGCCGGTGTTCTTGGCCTGCTGCTCAGCGTCGGGTTGGCGTGGATGCTGTTGCGGCCGATGTTCGACGCCGAAGAAGAAGTGTTCATCGACGACACCGAAGTTGTCGACACCACCATCGCCGCCAACCCTTTGGCGACGCCCGAGACAACCCTTGTCGCGACTGCTCCCGATGCAGCCGACGCAGCTGCGGCAGGTGCATGATGGCGTTCGAGAAGGTTGCGAACCGACGACCGGACAGCCCCGCAGCCGACCGCATCCTCGAGGT
>JANNBN010000114.1:0-3043 GCA_031385545.1 Acidimicrobiia bacterium
CACGAGCGGCGAAGAATGAAAAGAGTCCGGCAGCATCGAAGGGTTCTCGGAACGGCAGCCGCACCCGGATCACACCGGCCTCTCGCTTGGACCGGAGGCGGCCTGCCCGAAGGTCGGAGGGTGTCGATGCGAACACGTCGAGGACTGTTTCGTTGAACTGGCGAATACTTGAGAAGCCTGCTGCAAATGCCACGTCGCCGAAGGGGATCGAGGTCGTTTCGATGAGAACCCGGGCGGTTTGTGCCCTGCGGGCTCGAGCGAGTGCGATAGGCCCGGCGCCCAGCTCACCAGTCAGGACTCGGTTGAGCTGACGCTCGCTGACGTGCAATGCGTCCGCAAGGCCCGAGACCCCCACCCGGTCGACATGACCATCGTCGATCAGCCGTAGCGCTCGTCCGGCGAGATCGTCATTGCGCAGTTGCGACGGAGCCCCGACCGACCCGTCCGGCCGGCACCGTTTGCATGCTCGATATCCAGCTTGCTGCGCCGAGGCGGCGCTGCGATGGAACGACACGTTGACCCGCTTCGGATGGACCGGAGTAGGGCAACTGGGACGGCAATAGATGCCGGTCGTTTTCACGGCAACGAAGAATTCGCCGTCGAACCGACTTTCGCGGGCGAGCATCGCTGCATATCGCTGTTCGTCGTCCATGAGACCCGAAGGGCCGAGCATTCTCGTCACACAAGCAGTGTGTCAGGGTCGCTGTCCATCGTCTGGCGGAAATCGGACATCAGCGTCGTCCCGTCCGAACGCACTCTAGGGCTATCAAGCCATCAGACCGTCGGTACGATGGTCCCCGTGGGAATCGTCAACAGATGGGTCAGCACTCGGCAGCTCAAGATCACCTCAGCAGCGCTCCGCCGAGCCGAGGCTGAGCTACGCGTCGAACGCGAGCAGGGCCTGTCTTACACAGACGATGCAGCGGATGCGCACGGTGCTTCGCTCGGCGGCACGGCAGCCGACCGTGACGAAGCGTTCCGAGCGCAACGTCACCTCGATGGGTCCCGTCGGCGCGTTTCCGATCTTGAGTCGAGTGTCGATGAGCTGCGGGCAAAACAGGACCGGTTACTCGACCGCATGGGCAACCAAACAGGTAACGGGGCGGGCGGCTCCTGGTGACGCCCTTACGGGTCGTTGTCGCTGAGGACGAGGCCATCATCCGGCTGGACCTGTCCGAGATGCTCGTGGAAGAGGGCTACGAGGTGGTCGGGCAGACCGGGCGCGGTGACGAGGTGTTGGCTCTTGTCCAGTTGACAAAACCAGACCTCGTTCTGATGGACGTGCAGATGCCCGGCCTCGATGGCATCAGCGCCGCTCGGCTCATCTCTGACGAACGCCTCGCAGCAGTCGTGGTGCTGACAGCATTCAGCCAACGTGAACTCGTCCGACAGGCGCGCGACGCTGGCGTGATGGCCTATCTCGTGAAGCCTTTTCACCAGGCCGAGCTTGTCGCGGCGATCGAGGTAGCGGTTGGACGCTTCGCCGAACTGGTTGCGTCAGCTGCCCAGGCCGCATCGGCGGCTGATCAGCTTGCAACACGCAAGATCATCGATCGGGCAAAGGCGAGGTTGCAAAGTATCGGACGCTCCGAACAGGAGGCGTTCGCGGAGATCCAACGCCGAGCTATGGACGAGCGGACAACCATGAGGGCCGTGGCCGAATCAATACTCGCCGAGCGGGCGACCTGACCGGCCGAACGCAGGCAGGAGGACCTGCACACCTCCCGTAGAGTCGTGCCATGGCCACGGTGATGCTGCTCGACGGGAACTCGCTCGTTTACCGGGCGTTCTTCGCCCTTCCGGCCGACATGGCCACGGCTTCGGGGCAGGTCACCAATGCCGTGTTCGGGTTCACGAGCATGCTCCAGTACATGCTCAACGAGCACAGACCGGACCTGGTTGGCATCGCGTTCGACCGGCCCGAGCCGAGCTTCCGGCACCACATGATCCCGAACTACAAGGCCGGACGGGCCGAGACGCCGGACATTCTTCGCCAGCAGATGGGCATCGTCCGCCAGGTCGTCGACGTGCTGGACCTGCCGACAGTCGAAGTGATCGGCTACGAGGCCGACGACGTGCTGGCGACGCTTGCGACACAGGGCTACGAGCGAGGCGACCAGGTCATTGTGGTCACCGGTGACCGTGACAGCTACCAGTTGGTGCAAGATGCACCGGCAGATGGTGGCGGCAGCATCCGGGTGCTGTACAACCGGCGTGGCGTCAGCGATTACGCGCTCTACGACGAGGCCGGTATCCAGGAACGCACGGGCGTGCATCCCACGATCTACGACCAATACGCCGCGCTGCGCGGCGATCCGTCGGACAATCTCCCGGGCGTGCCGGGTGTGGGCGAGAAGACGGCTGCGAAACTCATCAACGACTACGGCGACATCGACGGCATCTACGCCAACCTCGCTGCGCTCACCCCGAGGCTCCGAGAGAACCTGACCAACTACGAAGCGCAGGTACGCAGCAACGCAACCGCAACACCGCTGGTACGAGACGTGCCGGACGTGACCATCGAAGCCATCACGGCGCCCAGCCCGGACCTGTCAGCAGCAGGGGAGTTGTTCAAGACGCTCGAGTTCAAGGCGCTCAGCGGACGCATCCTCGACGCGTTCACCGCCACCTGGGGCACTCAGACCGGTCCGACCACCCATGCGCAGGCAACCGAGCGCCTCGAAATCGATCGGCAGGGGCGGCTCGACATCACCGGGCTCGATGCCGTTGCGGTTGTCGGGCGCTGGCGCGGGCCCGAGGGTCGATCCGCACTCGACGGCATCGCGGTCGCTCATGGAGGCACCGTCTGGTGGGTACCGCAGGCGGAGTTGGCAGCTGCCGCACCACAGCTTCTGTCGATCGCCAAGCTTCATGCCCACAAAGCAAAAGAGCTGATGCGCAGCCTGTTCGAGCACGGTGTGGACCTGCTCGGGTCGTTGCCCGGTTGCCGGTCCGTTGCTGACCTGATCGGCATCGACACGGCCATCGCCGGCTATCTCCTCGATCCGGCCGAGGCGACGTACAACCTCGAAGAATTGGCCGC
>JANNBN010000032.1:0-3049 GCA_031385545.1 Acidimicrobiia bacterium
CTGGCACTCGAACTGGAACTGGCGTGCGGCTCCACCGTCGCGGGTGAAGATCGCCGCACCGTTGCCGTACGGGTGATCGTTGACGAGCCGCACCGCTTCTTCGTATGTTTTCACACGGACGACAGCCAGGACCGGGCCGAAGATCTCTTCGTCGTACACCCGCATACCCGGCTTGACCTTGTCGACCAACGACACACCGAGGAAGAAGCCGTTGGCAGCCGCGCCGGTGAACTTGTGCTTGCGCCCGTCGATGACGACCTTCGCTCCTTCCCCGACAGCGATATCGAGATAGCCGGCCACCTTGTCGCGGTGTTCGCGGGTGATGAGCGGGCCCATTTCCGAAGACAGGTCCATGCCGTCGCCGATGACCAACTTCTTCACCCGGTCCTTGATCTTTGAGATGAGTGGGTCTGCGGAATTGCCGACGCACACCAACACGCTGATCGCCATGCACCGCTCGCCTGCCGAACCATATGCGGCGGACACCGCAGCGTCGGCGGCCATGTCGAGGTCGGCGTCCGGCAGCACGACCATGTGGTTCTTCGCACCACCGAGTGCCTGGACGCGCTTGCCGTTCTTCGTACCGGTCTCGTAGATGTAGCGAGCAATCGGCGTTGAACCGACGAAGCTCACGGCCGAGATGTCGGGGTGGCTGAGGATGCGGTCGACCGCAATCTTGTCGCCGTTGACCACGTTCAGGACCCCGTTCGGCAGGCCCGACTGCTTCAGCAGATCCGCCATGAACAGCGATGGTGAAGGGTCCTTTTCCGACGGCTTGAGGATGAACGTGTTGCCGCACGCAATGGCGTTGGAGAGCATCCACAGCGGCACCATGGCCGGGAAGTTGAACGGGGTGATGCCGGCGACGACGCCGAGCGGTTGGCGCAGCGAATACACATCGACGCCGGTCGCAGCCTGTTCGCTCATACCGCCCTTCAGAAGATGGGGCACCCCGGTGGCGAATTCGACGTTCTCAAGGCCACGGGCAAGCTCGCCCATCGCGTCGCTGAGCACCTTGCCGTGTTCGGCCGTGAGGAGCGACGCAATCTCTTTGCGGTTCGCGTCGATGAGCTCACGAAAGTGGAACATCACCTCGGCGCGACGGCTGAGCGACGTTGCACGCCATGCAGGGAACGCTGCCTTGGCCACGGCGATGGCATGGTCCATCTCTTTGCTGCTCGCAAGGTCGACCTCGGCCTGCTGTTCACCCCTGGCTGGGTTAAAAATCGGGCTTCGTCTGCCTGACTTGCCGGGGACGATCTGACCGTCTATCCAGTGGCTGATGCGCTTCATGACAGGTGTAGCTCCTTCAGGCGGGCGATGATGTTGCCGACAGCCTAAACGAGTCACATGGGACAGACGATCAAATGTCAGGACAAATGAAATCGGCCTCGTTGCGGGTACCACCGGGGCCAACGGGCGTCGACTCTGCGGTCATGCGCTTGTGGCCGTCGACACATCGCTTTTCGTTCCTCGACCTCGCAGCGGTCCGTTTGTCGCAGATGGGCGAGGTGAGCGCGGTGTGGTTCGTCATTACAGCCGTCTCGGCAGCGATGGTGCTGGTGTCAACGGGTCAGGCGATCGCCCTCGGCCTCGGCATCGTCGGTGAATGGGTGCTGACGAATCGAGTGGTGAAACGCTTCATCTGGCGCGAGCGACCGACCCCGGAGCATCCCGACCCTCTCGGAGTGCGACGCCCGTCGTCTTCGAGTCTCCCCTCGGGACACTCCTCAGCTTCCGCGTTCGCCGCCGTGTTCGTCGGTACCGCCGTTGGTTGGACCGTGCCCATGGCCGTGCTCGCGTTCCTTCTTGGATGCTCACGCTTCCATTTGCGCGTCCACTACCCCACCGACGTGTTTGCCGGATGGGCATGGGGCGCGGCGCTGGGCGCAGTCACACTCATCGCAATCCGATAAATCGACTGATCAGCCTGTAGCCGACCGGAAGCTCAGACGAGGTATTGGCTGAGGCCACGTTTTACATAGTTGCCCTGGCCTTTGCGTCCTTTGTACTTACCCTTGTCGATGATGATGCGACCGCGGCTGATGACGGTCTCGCAGGTTCCGTTGATCTGCTCGCCTTCGTAAGCCGAATAGTCGACGGCCATGTGATGCATTTCCACGCCCAGGGTCTGGGTGACGTTGGGGTTGTAGATCACGATGTCAGCATCGGCCCCTGGTGCAATCACACCCTTCTTGCCGTAGAGACCGAACATGCGGGCCGGTGTTGTTGCGGCAACCTCGACGAACCGCTCGAGGGAGATGTTGCCGTCGTGCACTCCCTGATACAACAGGTCCATCCGGTGCTCGACACCAGCCATACCGTTCGGAATCTTCGAGAAGTCGCCACGGCCCAACTCCTTCTGTTCCTTGAAGCAGAACGGACAGTGATCGGTGGACACGACCGACAGATCGTTCGTACGCAAACCCCGCCAGAGATCGGCCTGATGCTCCTTGTGCCGCAGCGGTGTCGAGCACACGAAGTTGGCTCCCTCGAACCCCTTCGAGCCCTTCCGGGCCAAGTCGTCGATGGAGCGGTAGAGGTACTGCGGGCAGGTCTCGGCGAACACGTTCTGACCCCGGTCGCGGGCGATCATCACCTGTTCCAACGCCTCTCGAGCTGACAGGTGCACCACGTACATCGGGGCCCCTGCCACCTTGGCAATTTGTATGCAGCGGTGGGTCGCCTCGGCCTCCATCTCTTCGGGGCGTGACACCGAGTGGTAGTACGGGGCGGTCTCGCCACGGCCGAGGTGGTCCTTGATGATCTCGTCGATCACGATGCCGTTCTCGCAATGCATCATGATCATCGAGCCGAGTCTTCCGCCCTGCTGCATTGCTCTGAAGATCTCGCCGTCGGTGCTGTACAGCACGCCCGGATATGCAGTGAAGAGCTTGAACGATGTGATGCCCTCGTTGTGCATCACATCCATCTCCTTCAGCGACTGCTGGTTGACGTCCGCCATGATCATGTGGAAGCCGTAATCGATGGCACATTCGCCAGCGGCCTTTGCGTGCCACTCGTCCAGGGCAGCTTCGAGCGTTCCGCC
>JANNBN010000045.1:0-33277 GCA_031385545.1 Acidimicrobiia bacterium
CGATGTTCATGTTCGCCATCCTGTTCGGGCTATCCATGGACTACGAAGTGTTCCTTCTGTCCCGGGTCCGTGAGGAATTCCTTGTCACCGGCGACAGCGATGCGTCGGTTCTCCACGGCATCAGTCGGACGGCCCGTGTCATCACATCTGCTGCGCTGATCATGATCTCGGTGTTTCTTGGCTTCGTGCTGAGCGATGACCCGACGACAAAGATGATGGGCCTTGGCTTGGCAACGGCGATCTTTGTCGACGCAACGGTCGTGCGAATGATTCTGGTCCCGGCAACCATGAAGCTGATGGGCGACGCCAATTGGTGGCTCCCCGCGTGGTTGGACCGGCTGCTTCCGAACATCGACATCGATGGTGAGTCGAGGCTGCCCGAACCCGAGATGGAGCTGGAGGATGTGCCGACCGCTGGTCACCTGGTGCTGGCCTGAGCCGCGGCTCGATGTTTTGTCGCCAGCCGTTTCGTGGTCAACCGACCAGTTTGCGGCCGATGATCTCTTTCATGATTTCGGTGGTTCCACCGTAGATCGTGGTGATACGAGCGTCGGCGTAGGCGCGGGCGATGGGGTACTCCAGCAGGTACCCGTAACCGCCGTGCAACTGCAGACATGTGTCCACGGTGCGCTTCTGCAGTTCGGTGCACCACCACTTGGCCATCGCAGCCTCTTCGACTGTAAGCGTGCGTGCATTCAGCTCGGTGATGCACCGGTCCACGAACGTCTGCGTAACTTCGATCTCGGTGGCGATTTCGGCCAGCTTGAACTTCGTGTTCTGCAACTGGGCGATTGGTTGGCCGAACGCCTTTCGGTCCTTGGTGTACTGAACGGTCCAATTGAGCGCAGCCCGTGCCGCAGCGATGCCTGCGATGGCGATGGACAGGCGTTCTTGTGCGAGGTTGCGGACCAGCAGCGTGAACCCCTGCCCTTCGCCGCCCAGCAGGTTGGCCACGGGTACCTGCACGTCGGTGAAGAACAGCTCGGCGGTGTCCTGGCTGTGCTGACCGATCTTCTCAAGGTTGCGGCCCCGTTCGAACCCGGGCATGCCTCGCTCCAACACCATCAGGCTGATGCCTTTGTGCTTCTGGGCGGGGTCCGTCTTCACCGCAGTGATCACGAGGTCAGCGTTGATGCCGTTCGTGATGAACGTCTTCGATCCGTTGACGACGTAGTGATCGCCATCGCGGATTGCCGTGGTCGCCATCGATGCGAGGTCCGAGCCGATTCCAGGCTCGGTCATGGCAACCGCAGTGATCAGCTCACCGGAGCAGATGCCTGGGAGCCAACGGGCCTGCTGCGCGGGGTTGGCAAGATGCAAGAAGTAGGGGAGCGTGATGTCGTTGTGGAGCGTGAGCCCGAGGCCGGCGCCGCCGAAGCCGGAGTACATCAGCTCCTCGGCGATGATTGCGTTGAAGCGAAAGTCATCCGTGCCTCCGCCGCCGAACGACTCTGGTGCCTGCAGGGCGAGAAACCCGCTCGCACCTGCAGCGGTGAACAGCGATCGGTCGACGATGCCGTTCCTTTCCCACCGGTCGTAGTGGGGGACGAGTTCCTTCTCGATGAACCGCCTGAACGAGTCGCGGAACATGTCGTGCTCGTCGGAGAAGATGGTGCGCTGCATGCTGTGAGTCTGCTCCGCGTCCGGCTGGTCCGGCGAATCTGCTCTCGTTCGCCGGGGTCAGCCGGTCGCTTCCTCTTCCACAGGACGAGAACCCTGGAAGCACTGGTCGAAGCCAAGTTTTCCCAGTGACTGGGCGACCGGGCGGAACGGATCGTCGTACGCCGCCGCCTCAGGTTTCTCTTTCACGGTCTTCATGACTGACTCGGCCTCGGTCCAGAGCGCATCGAGGCGTTTGCCGCTCTCGCCTTCAGGAAGCGGGAGTGCGCGTATCGTGCGCTGCTGCGTTTCGAGATGGACGACCTGTCCCTTGACGTACGCGGCGACTTCGTCCGGCTTGGCCAGCTTGACGGTCTTGCGGCGTGCGCTACCGGACACGGACTTGTGCACTTCGAAGGCTCCCAGGTTTGCTGCCATCGTGATGCGTGCCTTCTCGCAAATCGCATCGGCCTGCTTGACATACGGGGCAATGGCTGCCTGATCGGCGGTGAGTGTCGGCACGGTTGTTGCCGTTTTGCCGGTTGGCTTGTCGGCCTGCGACGAACTCGGTGTGACACAGCCGGACGTGATCACGGCCAGCAGCGCCGTGGCGACCAGGCCCGTTCCAAGCCGGTTGTGACGGAGCTGAGCGTTGGCCGCCGGGGAGTGAGCTGGCTGGGCGCGCAGCGACCGACCGGAAGACAGATTCATGGGGATCAGCCTACTTGGGGCGAGAATGTCGGAGATGCATGACGACCGGACCCACGTTGCGCGGCGAATCGTGGCCACCGCACCGGTCAGAATCGCCGACGCAGGTGGCTGGACGGATACTTGGTTCGCGCAGCGAGGTTCCGTCTGCAGCCTGGCGGTCGGACCAGGGGTCACCGTCGTCGCCGATGTCACCAACGTGACGACGTCGCAATCGTCAGTGCCGACCCTTCACCTTGCTGATTTCGAGACGGCGTTCTTGCTGGACGAAGACGGTTGCTCGGCCCTGTTCATCGAGCATCCGGTGCTTGGCGAGATCGTGCGGCGCCACCTCGCGGCCGATTCTCCGATCGGTTCGCTTCGGATCAGCTCGGCGGTTCCGGCCGGATCCTCGTTGGGGACGTCCGCTGCGGTCGGAGTGGCTTTGATCGCGGCCATTCGGGCGGCATCGGGCCACCGAGATGCTCCGTCCGAACTCGCCCGACTGGCGCACCAGGCTGAGACGGGCGCCGGGCTGCAGTCGGGTGTGCAGGACCATGCGGGGGCTGCATTCGGAGGAGCATCGTTCATCGCTGTTTCCTATCCAGACTTCGAGGTGTTACCGATCGAACTGTCCCCTGCCACCCGCCTGTGGCTCAGTGACGGTCTGCGCACGGTGTTTCTCGGTCGCCATGACTCGTCTGGCACCCACCGGATGGTCATCGATCGATTGGAGCAGGTCGGCAACGCTGCGGCCGCGCCCGAACTGGAGGCGCTGCGTGAGGCAGCAAGGGATGCAGCAGAAGCACTGCGTACTGACAATCGGCGCGCGTACGGTCATGCGCTCTTGCGAACGGTCGAGGCGCAGCGTGGGTTGCACGCCGACCTCATCGGCCAAGGTGCGCAACACCTGATCGACCTGGCCCGTGACATGGGCGGGGCAGCCAAGGTCAACGGAGCAGGCGGCCATGGTGGCTCGGTCACCCTGCTTGCTCCGCCGGATCCGGCGGCGGCTGCGAGCTTCGAAAGGAGATTGACTGCTCTGATTGCGTTGCTCCCGGGGGCGAGGCTGCTGGATCTTCACCTGCAGGGTTCGGGCGCTCGTGTCGATGGATGACTGACCGGCTTGTAGCACGTCGAGGGCCACAGGTAGCGTGCCCCACCATGAGCGACCGAGTGACCTGGACCGTGACCGATGGCGTAGCCGATGTCCGGATGAATCGCGCCGACAAGATGAACGCCCTGGACACAGCGATGTTCAGTGGGTTGGTGCAGGCTGGAGCGGCCATTGCGGCTGATCCACAGGTGAGGGCCGTCGTGCTGTCCGGAGAGGGGCGAGCGTTCTGCGCCGGTCTTGACTTCGGCAGTTTTCAGTCCATGGCCGGTCCAGCGACTTCTGACGCCAAGCCCGAACAGAGTGTGGCACGCGTGTCGGAGATCGCTGATGGCCGCATCACGCATCTCGGGCAGCAGGCGGCGTGGACATGGCAGGAGATCCCGGTGCCCGTGATAGCCGCTGTGCACGGCGTGGCGTTGGGCGGTGGCTGTCAGATTGCGCTGGGTGCCGATATGCGCTTGTGTACGGCTGATACGAAGTTTTCGGTGCTCGAGATCCGGTGGGGTCTCATCCCGGACATGACGGGCACGCACACCTTGACGCGTCTGGTCGGCCTTGACGTGGCAAAGGAACTCACCTTCACCGGGCGAATGGTGGAGGGCGAAGAAGCGGTACGCCTCGGACTGGCGACTCGCGTCTGCGTCGATCCGTTGGCCGATGCGCTCGCACTTGCAGCCGACATCGCCTCGAAGAGCCCACATGCGGTGCGGGCTGCGAAGCGGCTCTTCAACGTCGCAACGCTCAACACTGCGGCTGACCAGTTCGCGCTCGAGCGCGAGGAGATCGGCCGGTTGATCGGCAGCCCGAACCAGGTTGAGTCCGTTCGTGCCTTCTTCGAAAAACGCCCCCCGCAGTTCACCGACCCGAGCTGAGCGTCGCCCGCCCAGATTTGAAACATACGCGCAACTCGGGGGCAACATACGCGTAACTTGGCACTTTTGCCCCCGGGATTTCGACCAAAAGCACGAAGTTGCGCGTATGCGCTGGCCGAGTTGCGCGCCTCGCACGGGGAACCGCCCAGAACGACACCGACCTGGGCAGAGTGTCACACCCCTCACTCATACTGCATGACGAACACCGAAACGCGGCCAGGGTGGCTGCGAAGGAAGGGGTTGTCATGTCAAACCATCTCACGCTCACGGGCAATATCGTTCGTGACCCGGAGCTGCGATACACCGCCGGGGGCAGCCCACGGGCCGTCATGCCGGTTGCCACCAGCCGCAGGTTTCAGGCCAAGGGAGCCGATCAGCCGACCGAGGTCACCTCGTTCTTCACGGTCATCGTGTGGGGGCAGCTCGCCGAACACGTCAGTGAGTCGCTCCGGAAAGGCGATCGGGTCACCATCAGCGGGCGGGTCGAACAACGCTCGTGGGTCGATGAAGCCCAACAGCGCCATTCGTCGTTCGACATCGTGGCCGACGATGTGGCGGCGTCGCTCCGCTTTCGCACCGCACGAATCGACCGCACGGCCCGTGCTGTGACCGAAGCGCCCGACGGGACGGAAGAAACATCGGGTGCCACCCAGGCGGCTGGCGGATCGGATTCGTCCAGCTTCGATACCGGTCCGTCTTCGTTCGCTGCGGTGGGTCAACCCGCCGACCCCCAGGCGGACCAACCGGGCTTCGAGCCGTTCGACGAATTCGCAGCTGCGAGCTGAGCCTGCCCCGCTATCGGTCGGCTCCCTACGGTTGGTCAGCCGGCCGAATTCGGATCTGGTTCTGCAGGAGCAGCTGGTTCGGTATGTGAACCACTGATCCATCGTCGTCGTGCATCTCAACGGTGGCACCGTGCACCGCCACGACGGTTCCCGATCCTTGCTCGCACTCGACGTGATCGCCGGGGCGGATGATCCGCCGCAAGTACCGACCGGAGGAAATGTTCGAAGCAAGATCGCGCCCACCGACCACGCACAGCAGAGCCACCGTGGCTGCCGCTGCGAACACGGCTGCTTGCGTCAGCGTGTCCAGCACCTTGGTGTTGACGCCGAGCTGGCCGATGGCCAGGAGGCCGATGAGCCCGGTGACAACCGAGCGAACCAGCCGGACAATGCCCGGCTGCGGTTTCCCCGTCGACTTGGTGGCGGCCAGGCCGACGACCCCCGACACGATCGATGCGACCGTGGACCCCACCAGGAACAACAGCACGGTGATCAGGACCCGTGGCAGGAACTGGACGATCTGGGTGGGGAAGGGCTCCAGGCTGGACGGCGAAATAATCCCCAACGTGATGATCAGTCCGGCGGTAATCATCAGTGTGCTGACGAACCGCCGCGCAGGCTCGGCCAACGCCCGATGCCCTTCGGACTTGTGCTTCGACAGCCATCGGGAAACCAGTTTCGAGACAACCGGGGTCAGGATGGCGAACGAAACGAAAACCGCCAGAACGATCAACAGCTGCAGCAACGCTCCGTCCGGCCGGGCAACAAGAACGATCATCGACCACACCGGTTCCGAGCGGTAGCCCGTTGATCAGCGCTTGCCCCTGGATGTTGCGTGGGATGTTGCATGGCCGCAACGATACGTCAACGGCGAACCGCGGCCTGAGAGGGAGGTGGGGTTAGGGGTTCAGCCAGATGGTAAACGTGTCGGTGGCGATGCCGAACAGGTCCATTCCGACCGTGGCCGCACCCGTGTCTTCGCCCGTGCCGAATGCAGCTGACAGCCGGGCCATGAGGTCGTGGGGAACCGCAAGCACGTCATCCAACGCGGTGCTCAGGAGACGTGCGACGTCTTCGCCGAGCGAAAGGAGTTGGTCGATCCGGTCGGCAGCTTCGGGGTGGGCGGCGATATACCGCTCGAACCGGGGTGTGTCGGAGTCGAGCCAGCGAAGAAGTTGCTTGTCGAGCGACGTCAGGCTGATGTCTGAGGCGGCAGTATTCATCGCCATTCCTTCAGTACGGCCGCTAAGGCGCGCCTCGAACGGAACAGCCGAGTCTTGATCGTGGGAAGGGGAAGGTCCAGCACGTCGCTGATCTCCTCGTAGGTAAGACCTTCGAGCTCACGGAGCACGACGATCGTTCGGGAAGTCTGGTCGAGGTCGCCAAGGGCGATCCATAGGTCATGCACCATCGCCCGGCCAGCAGCCTGACGATCGGGTTGGCCGACAGGGTCGGGTAATTCCGGCATGTGAACCGGGTCACGGAAGTCTTCGCGACGCTTTCTGAGCATCGAGATTGCTGTGTTCTGGGTGATTCGAAGGATCCACGAACGCATCGAGGAATCGCCGCGGAACCTGCTGGCCGCCTGCCACGCCTTCAGCAGACTCTCCTGCACCACGTCCTCAGCAAGGGCCGAGTCCCTTACGATCGACTTTGCCACCCGGAACATCGCTGCTGAGTGTTCGCCGATCATGGCCTGCATCACCGCCCGAGGGTCGGTTGCGGGGGTCATGACAGCGGTGTTCGTGGTGTTGGCCGTGACGTTTGCCGTGATGGCGGCGGTGACGCTGGCCGCAGGCTGGACGTCCAACAGTCCGCCGCCGGGGAACGGCAATGAGGACCGTGCGTCGGGGACTTCGTCCATTGGGTCGCCATCGTAGGAGGTGCCCAGGGCGAGCAACTTGACCAACGAGTACATGTTTGTTCAGACGGCGTCCGACTCTCCGAGTCGCGAATGTTCTGACAATCAAGAGCTTGACCGAGCAAATTCCTCCAGGAAAGCGATAAAACGCTGCCGGGGAGACCGGGCGGCTGAGGAATTCCCCCTGCTTGGTCCGTTTCGTCGACGATCGGGCGGTCCGCCGCTTCTGCGCTCGCCTCTTCTAGCGTAGGGGGGTGCTCACCTGGGCTTCACCTCGAAGCAGCCAACGAAGAGTCCGAGTTCGGCCGCTTCTGGGTGTCGGTGCTGCGTTCGCTGCGATCGCGTTCGTTCTGTTCGGGGGTCAGAGCTCAACCGATGGCGACCGGACGTTCGGCGGGAGTGCGTCGGGCAACGAGACGGCCGGCCTGACTGTTGCGGGCACGGTCGTGGAACGCCCGGGCGGTCCTACCGGCGCAGCACGCTCCGGTCCGGAGGTACACCCGCTGGCGGATTCGACAGGTGCCGGTGCTGCAGATCGTGCGGGTCGGACGGTCGGTTCGCTGCCAGACATCGCTGCTCGGCCCGTGCCGGCCCCGGTCGGCACGGAGCTTCCGTCCTCGCAAACGGCAGCGCTACCAGCATGGAGACTTCGCACCCCGGTGGCCTACGCCAGCGGTGCGATCAAAGCCCGGCCCCTGCCGAGATCGGTCGCACCGATCCGGCGCCGGTCTGCCATTACGGCAATCGCCACGAAACTCGCCGCGCAGCAGTTCGGAGGCTCCCTTCGGCCAGCCGACGTGGACACGTTCTTCGCCGAGTTCGACGCGCCGGTCGGTGAGTGGTTGGGGAAGGTCGAGTCCGTCGAGACCGAGCCGAGGTCGGCATGGTTCGTTGTGTTCAGCGGCATGGAGTCGTCAAGATCGACCGGCGTCGTGACCAGGCGCCGCGACGCTGCCCATCCGCCCAGCACCGTTTCGCTGCGGGTGATTTCCGACGTCGTGGTGGTCATCGACGACGACACCGGCGAGGTACTCGTCGCATCCGAGTTCTTGTCGGAGACCACTCCGTCAGCGCGCTGACGCTTCTGTGCCGAGACCATCCGTTCAACGCCAGCGGGGGACGCCTTGGCGTGACATGACGGACTGGAGACGGCGCGGGTAGTCGGTCATGATTCCGTCGACCCCGGTTGCAATCACCTCGCACATCTCCGCCTCGTCATTGATCGTCCAGACATGAACGGCGAGACCTCGTGCATGGGCTGCATCGACAAGCCCCGCATCGAACAACGTATCCCCCTCAGGGGTGAACCGAAATGGGACTTGGAGCGCGACCAGCGAAACGGCGAGCTCGATCGTGCTTCCCTCGCTCAATGCCTTGGCAATGGCATACGACTCGTCCAACGCAGAAGAAGTACAGATTTCTGGCGCCACGCTTCTGAAATCGCGCAGATGCTTGTCGTGGAACGACGCGACGATCACATCGTCGGCTCGTCCGTATGTGCGCAGAGTGTCGGCCAATTCCTGCTCGTACGGAACCCGACCTCCCTTGATGTCGAAGTTCAGGAGGGTTGCGGGAAATGCTGTCAACACCTCGCTGAGCAAGGCCACGCCGAGTGCAGACTCTGCGGGAGCGCGACCGCGTAACGGATAGTGATGGTCTTCGAGCCCGGTCACCGCGTCGTAGCCCGGCGCCCACCAGTGGGCGAAATCGAGGGCCTGCAACTGCTGCAGGGTGAGCAGGTCGATGCGCCCCGCAGCCGGCGTGGTCCTCTCGATGGTTTCGTCGTGGGCGACGACCAGATGCCCATCGAGGGTCATGTGAACGTCCATCTCAAGCGCGTCGGCTCCGGCGTCCACGGCTTGGCGGAAAGCGAAAAGCGTCGAAGACGGTGCCTCACGCGCACCGCCCTGGTGCGCGTAGTGCAGCACCCGGCGGCCTAACCAGTCAGTCGTCACGGTTCCAGTTTGTCCCATCGATCCCGCCGGAGGGGACTTGGTAAACCTGATTGACATGATCAGGTTTGCTTTGGCAGAGTGCTTGCATCATCCAGAGCAGCTGAGGGACGGGCCCGTTGACGCTGCGGCAACCAGTGCGAAAGCACCAGGTGCCAACGCCCGTACGATGAACGCGCGGTAGCACGCCTTTCGGCGTCGCCAACGGCCAACTCACCGGCTGGATGCGAGACTCGTTGTCCTCCGACGCACCCGCCGAACACCCATCCGAATACCCATCCGAATACCCAAACCACACTGCTAACGCTGCAAAGGACTGTGCCATGACGACCAATTGGGGTTTTGAAACTCGCCAGATTCACGCTGGGGCCGCTCCCGATCCAACGACAGGAGCTCGCGCGACGCCGTTGTATCAAACGACGAGCTACGCGTTCCGTGACACCGACCATGCAGCTGCGCTCTTCGGTCTCGCAGAGAGCGGCAACATCTATACCCGCATCATGAACCCCACACAGGACGTGCTCGAGCAGCGCATAGCGTCGTTGGAAGGCGGCGTCGCCGCCCTTGCTGTCGCATCGGGCCAAGCCGCGGAGACGATGGCCATCCTCAATCTGGCCGAGCACGGCAGCCATATCGTGGCCTCCGCAAGCTTGTACGGCGGCACCTATAACCTGTTCCACTACAGCTTGCCGAAGCTTGGCATCGAGGTTGATTTCGTCGAGAACCCCGATGACCTCGACGAATGGCGAAAGCTCGTCAAGCCCAACACCAAAGCCTTCTACGGTGAGTCGATCGGCAACCCGAAGGGTGACGTCCTGGACATCCGCGGTGTGGCTGATGTTGCCCATGCCGCAGGGGTTCCGCTCATCGTGGACAACACGCTCACGACGCCGTATTTGTTGCGCCCCTTCGAGCACGGTGCGGACATCGTGGTCCACTCGCTCACGAAGTTCATCGGCGGACATGGCACTTCGATCGGTGGCGTCATCGTCGACGGCGGTACGTTCGACTGGGCGCAGAACGACAAGTTCCCCGGCCTCAGCACACCTGATCCCAGCTATCACGGACTCAACTACGCAGCGGCGCTCGGCAACATCGCCTACATCATCAAGGCACGCGTCCAGACTTTGCGTGACTATGGCGCGGCCATTTCGCCGTTCAATGCATGGATGATCCTGCAGGGTGCTGAAACCCTCAGCGTACGTATGGATCGGCACGTGCAGAACGCTGTTGCTGTGGCCAGATACCTGGAAGCGCACCCCGAGGTCGAAGTGGTCCGCTACCCGGGCCTCGCCTCGTCGCCATGGGCAGCCAACGCTGCCAAGTACCTGCCGAAGGGGGCAGGTGCAATAGTCAACTTCGAGCTGAAAGGTGGGGCTGCAGCAGGCAAGAAGTTTGTCGACTCACTGAAGCTGTTCTCGCACCTCGCGAACGTGGGCGACCTTCGATCATTGGTCATCCATCCGGCTTCGACGACCCATAGCCAGCTGTCTCCCGAGGAGCGGCTCACCACCGGTGTCACGGACGGGCTCCTGCGCCTGTCCGTCGGTCTTGAGACCATCGAAGACCTCATTGCAGACCTGGACGCGGGTTTCGCGGCGGCACGCGGCTGACCCATGAGCCAGGAGGCCAACGAACTTGTCGGCCCGTGGCGATCCGTCGTGCGCCCGGGCGACGAGCCGGCAGGGCAGCGCCAGTTCGCCGACCTTGGCCCCATCGCGCTCGAAATCGGCCGCTCCCCCTGGGGTGACCAGCTTCCGGTCACCATGTGTTTCGAGACCTGGGGAACGCTTGCCCCAGACGCATCGAATGCGGTGCTGGTGCTCCACGGTTTCACCGCAGATAGTCACGCATCCGGGCCAGCCGGGCCGGGGCATCCGGAGCACGGCTGGTGGGACGCTGTCATCGGTCCGGGCAAGTGGATCGACACCGACCGCTGGTTCGTGGTCTGCCCCAACGTGTTGGGTGGTTGTCAGGGTTCAACCGGGCCGGCATCGTTCGCGGCTGACGGCAAGCCATGGGGTTCGCGATGGCCGGTGACAACCATCCGCGACATGGTGTCTGCTGAGCTGTTGCTAGCGGACCAGCTGGGAATATCCCGTTGGCACGCGGTCGTCGGAATGTCGCTCGGTGGTATGCGCGCATTGGAATGGGCCATCGGGTATCCGGAGCGGGTGCAAAAGGCCATCATCATCGGCGTCGGTGCACAGGCGACCGCAGAGCAGATCGCGTTGCAGTCGATCCAGATGCGCTCGATCATCGAGGACCCGGCCTGGCACGAAGGCGACTACTACGAGGTAGGGGATAGCCGCGGCCCGGTCCAAGGAATGGCTCAGGCTCGCCGCTTGGGGCACATCACGTACCGCAGTGAACTTGAGTTGCATCAGCGTTTCGGAAACCGACCGCACGCGCACGAGACCCCCGTGGGGCCCGACCGAAAGGGCCGTTACGGTGTGGAGTCGTACCTGGACCACGCCGCATACCGCCTGGAGCGGCGATTCGATCCGAACACGTACCTGGCCATCAACGAGGCGATGAACCACCACGACGTCGGCCGCGGCAGGGGAGGCGTGCACGAAGCGATGCAGCGCGTCAGCGCAGTGCTGACGATTGTCGGTCTGGAAGGCGATCGACTGTATCCGATCCGGTTGCAGCGAGAGCTGGCGTTCCATACACACAAACCGCTGGAGACGGTGCACTCGATGACCGGCCACGATGCGTTCCTGATCGAGGACAAGCTCACCGGCGACATCGTGAAGCGGGCGCTCGAACACTGAGCCTGCGATACTGCAGCGGTGCGCCCTCGTTCGACCGTTCGTGATGGGGCGCGTATCGCGCTTGCGTTGATCCTCCTGGTCGCTGGCATCGGTCATCTCACCTGGGCGCGTACCGAGTTCCAGGCCCAAGTGCCTTCGTGGGTGCCGTTCAGCGCGGATGCTGTCGTGCTTGGCTCGGGAATTGTCGAACTTGCGCTCGGCGGCGCGCTGCTCGGTCTTCGCACCAGACGTTCGCAGGTCGGCATCGTGGTCGCTGCTTTCTTCGTCGGAGTCTTCCCCGGCAACGTGTCGCAGTTCGTCACCCACACCGATGCGTTCGGGCTCAGCTCGGACACCAGCCGAGCCGTCCGATTGCTCTTCCAGCCCTTGCTCGTCTGGTTGGCCTACTGGTCGACCCGGGATCGCGGTCCAGCCGAATCGTAAGGTGTCGTGATGAGCGATGCACCGCTGGTGGGGATCAAGGTGGTCGAGATGACCGCCGTGTATTCGGGTCCTTATGCGGGCCTGATCCTCGCCGAACTCGGTGCCGACGTGCTGAAGATCGAGGCGCCGGGCCGACCCGACATGACCCGCCGCACCTCGCCGACGGCGGATCCCGATGGAGTATCGCCAGCGTTCTACGCGTTGAACCGCGGCAAACGATTCGTGGCTATCGACGCGACGACCGACGAAGGTCAGGCGTTGCTACACCGGCTCGTCGGGGAAGCCGACGTCTTTCTGCACAACGTCCGGCCGTCGAAACTTGCATCGCTGGGAGCTGACTACGTAACGCTCTCGGCGGTCAACGAACGTCTGGTGTACGTGGCCATCTCGGGGTACGGCTCGGAAGGTCAAGACGCCGACGTGCCTGTGTATGACTACGTGGTCCAAGCCCAGATCGGTATGGTCGATTATCAACGCGATCTTGACACCGGGAAGCCGTCGCTGATCAGCCAGTTCGTGGTCGACAAGGCGACGGCCAACGCTGCTGTACAGGCAGTTCTCGCGGCACTGCTGGTACGCCAGCGAACCGGCCGTGGACAACGCGTCGACGTGCCGATGGCACAGGTGGGTCTGCATTTCGAGTGGCCCGACGCGATGGGCAACTACTTCGCCGAGGTCGAGTCGAGGTGGAAGAACATGCTTCCGCACACGCCGCTTCTGCCGGCCAAGGCGTTCCATATCCTCACCACGTCTGACGGTGGAGAAATCGCCTGCGGTCCCGGCACGCCTCCGTTCGATGGCTTTGCGATCGCGTTGGGCCGACCTGAGTGGGTCGCTGACGAACGGTTCGCAGCGCTGTCGGCGCGGAGGGCGAACTATATGGCCTTGCTCACCGAGATGCGACAGGCAGCACTCGAACAGACGACCGACCAGCTGATCGCAAACTTCGCCGCCAACGATGTCGCCGCCGGCGTGGTGCGCAAACGAGAAACGCTGCACGAGGATGGGCTTGTGCAGCGGCTTGGGCTGATTACCGTGCAAGACGCCCCGCACATCGGCAGAATTCGCCAGCCGAAACCCATGTGGACGTTCAGCGAGAGTTCGGTGGTCACCACAACGCACATCGGCGTTGTTGGGGACGACACCGACGAGGTGTTGACCGAACTCGGCCTCACCCAGGCCGAAGCCGCCGACTTTCGTGCCAGGCGCATCATCGGCTGACCAATGACGGGGCCGCTACTATTCGGCGGTGTCCCGGCCTGCTGATCCCGTCTACGCCTCGCGGCGGGATGACACAATCGCCGGGTTGTGCGGTGTCTGGATGATCGCCGGGTTGTTCATCGACGGCTGGGCGCACAGGAACGACAAGCCCGAGACGTTCTTCACTCCCTGGCACGGCATCCTGTACTCGGGCTTCATCGCATCGTCGGTGTGGATGCTGCGGGTGCTCCGATCGCACCAGAAACCTGGAACGGCATGGCGGGACTCGATCCCGGTGGGCTACGGGTTGCGTTCGATCGGGGTCGCTGTCTTCGGTGCCGGTGCCATGGCCGATCTGGTCTGGCACCAGGTCTTCGGCATCGAAGCCGACATCGAAGCGCTCTTGTCGCCAACCCATCTGGTGCTGCTGACCGGTGGGTTGCTGATGGCTGCGGGGCCGATCGCTTCCACGCTGCGTCGAGAGGCCGACCGCCAGCAACCGACGTGGGCATCAGCCGGCCCGGTAGTCGGCACGGTCGCGTTCGTTCTGGCGCTGCTGCAGTTCTTCGTGATGTACGCCAGCCCGTACGACTACGGCAAGTACGACTCGGATTACCAAGCGGCCGTGTCGCGCAGCGGTTGGTTGGCCAACGAGGTCCTGACCGACGGAATCGCATCCGCCCTGCTCTTTTCGATCCTCGTCGCCGTCGCTGTGAACTTCGTCGTCCGGACGGTTGATCCGCCCCGCGGTTCCTTCGTCGTGCTCCTGGTCGCTCCGGCCGTCCTGCAGACGGTGCTGACCAGCTTCGACACCTCGGCGCGGCTGCTCGGTCCGGCAGTGGCGACGGTCTTTGCTGAGTTCACATGGTCCTGGCTACGGATCCGACGAACCGTCCTTCGGACGGCTGCATGGGTCGCCTGGCTGACCCTGATCACCAACTACGGGATCCTGGCTGGTGTGGCGCTGCAGGATCGGGTTACGTGGAGCGTGCACATGTGGGCTGGGTTGCCCGTCCTCTGCGCGTTGTTCGCAGGACTGCTGACCGTTGCAGTCAACGTGCCGGCGCAACCTACGCGTTCTTGACCGCAGCGGCCGCCTGTAGGCCGAGATCGGCAATCGACGTTTCACGCATTTCGATCTTGCGGACCTTGCCCGTCACGGTCATCGGAAAGTCATCGACGAACGTCACGTAGCGCGGAACCTTGTAGTGCGCGATGCGGCCCTTGCAGAATTCTTTGATGTCCGTGTCGGAGAGGTGTTCGCCCTCTTTGAGCTTCACCCACGCCATGATCTCCTCGCCGTATTTCACGTCGGGGACGCCGATCACCTGCACGTCTGCAACCGCCGGATGCGTATAGAGGTACTCCTCGATTTCACGCGGGTACACGTTCTCGCCACCACGGATGATCATGTCCTTGATGCGGCCGACGATGTTGATGTATCCCTCGTCGTCCATCACGGCGAGGTCGCCGGTGTGCATCCAGTTGCCGGGGTCGATGGCCTCGGCAGTCTTCTCAGCGTTCTCCCAATAGCCGCGCATCACCGAGTAACCCCGTGTGCAGAACTCCCCGGCCGTCCCACGCGGTGTGATGGCGCCTGTTTCGGGGTCGATAACCTTCACCTCGACGTGCGGCATCACCCGGCCGACAGTCCCACACCGACGGTCGATGGAGTCGTCGATCGCGGTCTGTGTGCTGACAGGCGAGGTTTCGGTCATTCCGTAACAGATGCCAACTTCGTTCGCACCCATACGTTCTTGGACCTGCTTCATGACTTCGACCGGGCACGGTGATCCGGCCATGATGCCAGTTCGCAAGGTGTCCAGTCGGTACGACTCGAAGTCGGGAAGGCCGAGTTCAGCAATGAACATGGTCGGCACGCCGTACAGCGACGTGCAGCGCTCGTCCTGCACGGCTTGCAGGGTTGCCGCTGGTTCGAACGCGGCAGCCGGGTAGACCATGCAGGCACCGTGGGTTGTCGCGCCGAGGTTGCCCATCACCATGCCGAAGCAGTGGTAGAGCGGCACCGGAATGCACACCCGATCGTGTTCGGTGTAACCCACCCCTTCACCCACGAAGAACCCGTTGTTCAGGATGTTGTGGTGGGTGAGGGTGGCCCCCTTCGGAAACCCGGTCGTCCCCGACGTGTACTGGATGTTGATCGGGTCGTCGAACTGCAGCTCGGAAGACAGGGACCTCACAGCATCCGCGCTGATCGAACCGGACCGACTGAGCAGGGCGTCCCAGTCCGGCGACCCGATGAACACTGTTTGCGTGAGCAACGGGGTGTCAACCCGAACGGCGTCGACCATTGCCAGGTAGTCACTGGACTTGAAGCTGGTCGCTGCGATGAGCGCAACACAGCCTGATTGGTTGAGCACATAGCAAAGTTCGTGTGATCGATACGCCGGGTTGATGTTCACCAAGATGATGCCCAACTTGGCCGTGGCGTACTGGACGAGCGTCCACTCGGCGCAATTGGGGCTCCAGATGCCGACCCTGTCGGCACGGCCGAGGCCCATTGCCAGCAGGCCGCGGGCCACTCGGTTGACCTCATCGTCGAACTGTGTGTAGGTGTAGCGCAGGCCCTGATGAACACTGACGAGCGCTTCGCGGTCGCCGAAGCGTTCCACCGTCCGCTCCAGGTTGGCTCCAATGGTTTCACCCAGCAACGGCGCGTTCGAAGCTCCGTTGGCATATGAAGGCCTGTGTGTCGGTGTCGTCGGCGTCATCGGTCTCGTCGGTCTCGTCACACAACCATTGTTCAACAAACCGACCGACCGCGCACGCTGTTGCGTCAGCGCTGGATGAGTGATCCGACGAGGTTTGGGTTGGCCAGGAGCAAATCGGCGACGGACGCCAGGTTGGCGAACACTTCGAACAGTGATTCGGCCTGCTTCGCACCGGGGTCGAGGCTCGACAGCAACTCCATTCCGATGAACAGTGATGCAACAGCGAAGCCCACTTGCTGCGGTGGCAGAAGACCCGCCACGGGAGTCCGAGACACGGTTTGGTCGACAGCAGCCTCCACCAGTTGCATCCACGGTTTCATGGCGGTGACCATGCCTGCGGCGATGATCTCGCTGGAGTGTGCTCCGGCCAGAAGCTGGCTCAGCACGGTTGGGCCACCGGTGGCAAGTTCGTGCTGGTGCACGTCTTGGGCGATGCGGACCAGTTCAGAAAGTTTGGTGATCCGTTGGAACTGCTCGGCGTACACGTTGGCGCGCTGTTGTCCTTCGTCCTTCGCAACCTCGACCAGCAGGCCTTCGAGCGAACCGAAGTGATAGAAGATCAGGGCCTGATTGAAGTTTCCTTGGCGAGCAATGGTGCGAGCGCTCGCATGGGTGATCCCTTCATCACGCAGCACCTCTTTTGCGGCACCGATGATCCGCGCCTTGGTGTCGGACGGAGCCATACCAGGAACGTTAGTGACCGGTCCGCGGCAACCCGTAGTTATGTGGTGTTCGAACTCGACACGGGATGAATGCGAGCATGGTCGGATGAGTGATCCGCAAGACTTCCTCGACGTGCTAGCCACGACTCGGGCCATTCGGCGGTACCGCCCAGAACTGATTCCCGATGCCGACTTGCAACGCATGCTGTTCGCAGCCACCCGGGCACCAACGGGGTCGAATCGGCAAGGGTTCCATTTCGTCGTGTTGACCGATACCGAAAAGTCCGTCGCAGCGAAACATGTGTTGGGTGACGTCGCTCGGGCAGTGTGGGCAGAGAAGCGTACGGCCGACGGTTACGACACGGGGAGCGCTGGCACCGCCGACACTCCGAAGGCACGCATGGCCGCCACCATGGCGCAGTTCGTCGAACACTTCGACGAAGCCCCGGTCGTCGTCATTCCCTGCCTCCGACGTCACCGCTCGCCCACGCCGTCGGAGGGCGCGTCCGTCTACCCGGCGGTACAGAACCTGCTGCTGGCCGCTCGGGTGTTGGGCTACGGCGGTGTGATCACCATGTGGCACCACGGCGTGGAGGACCAATTGCGCGGCATTCTCGGCATTCCTGAGGACATCGCGTTGTGTGCGGTGATTCCGCTGGGTCGCCCCGTCGGCGGTGGACACGGTCCTGTTCGGCGCCGGCCGCTGGCGGAACTGATCAGCGGTGACACGTGGGGGAGCGCCCCACCCTGGGCCACTGATCCAGAAGGAACACGCTTTACCCAGGCAGGGCCGCCCCGATGACCCAGTCGACAGAGGCGAGTGTCGGTCGGCCGATGTTCGAAATGGTCCCAGTCCCCACCCGGGGGCGCACGTTCGTACGCACACGTACCGTCAGCCTTGGAGACGTCAACCCATATGGCCGCATACGGCTGGACGGGTTGGCTCGGGTGATCCAGGACATTGCCACCGCAGACGCTGCCGATGCGCTGTCCGGAAGTGCGTACGCATATGTCCTGCGACGGCTCGTCCTGTCCATCAACCAGACACCGAGCATCGGTGAGCGGCTCACGCTGACAACGTTCTGCGGCGGAACCGCTCGTAGCTGGGCCGAGCGGCGCACCTCGGTGGTGGGCGATCGCGGGGCCGTCGTCGAGACGTCAGGGATCTGGGTTCCCATCGACAGTGCCGGGCGGCCGAGCCGGCTTCCCGACGACTTTTTGGCGGCTTACGCCGAAGCAGCCGGTGGACGCAGGGTCGAAGCTCGGTTGAGTCATGGAAGGGCACCAGAATCTGCCGTCGCTGCTCGGTGGCCGTTGCGTTACACAGACCTGGACACACTTGGCCACGTGAACAACGCAGCGCACTGGTGTGCGGTAGAGGCCTGCTTGGTCGGGCGTCAGGTCGTTCATGCGGAGATCGAGTTCGTCGGTGGGCTGTTGTTGGATGAGCCCTGTACGGTGCTCACGGTTGATCGGACGGATGGGGTCGATTCGTGGTTGTGCGCCGAAGGTCACGTCAGATCGTCACAACGAGTGTGGCTGAGGATGTAAGATCGTTCCGCTCTCGTCAGTAGACGAGATGTGGTCGGCCCTTCTGATTGTGGGTTGACCTACCCCAATTTGGCTGCGCGGCAGCCCGATCAGAGAAATAGAGCCATGAACCACGATCCTCTTTCCGAGGACCTCGGAACCACGCACGTCCTCGCCCCGGTCGATCCGGAACTGTTGTTCGACGAGGCCGACCTTGAAGAACACGTCAGCGACGAATTCGTCGAAGAAGATGTCGATCTCGAAGACGACCTGGCCCATCGGCCGCACGTCGAACTTGAATTTGACGAGGACGATGACATCGACCCCGATAGCGACGAACAGCTCGGTTCAGCCGATGCGTCGGCTCGGCATGCCGGTATCGAAGACGACTCGGCAGACCGCGTTCCGACCTGGAGCGAGCTCGGTGTCCCGTCAGACCTTGCTCGTGCCCTGGACCACGCCGGCATCACCACGCCGTTCCCCATCCAGATCGCCACACTGCCCGACGCGCTAGCTGGCAAGGACATCTGCGGCGAAGCGCCCACCGGTTCCGGTAAGACGCTCGCATACGGCATCGTCGCAGTCAGCGC
The DNA here is from genome assembly GCA_031385545.1 of Acidimicrobiia bacterium. Taxonomy (GTDB): domain Bacteria; phylum Actinomycetota; class Acidimicrobiia; order Acidimicrobiales; family JANYDT01; genus JANNBN01. The sequence continues at coordinate 18,788 of JANNBN010000045.1, forward strand.
AGTCGGTGAGGTCCGATCCCGCCGCCCACACGCGCTGGTGCTCGTTCCTGTCCGCGAGCTTGCCGAGCAGACGTCACGTGCGCTACAGCCGCTGAGCAAGGCCCGCAACGTATGGGTACAGACATGCGTGGGTGGCGTCGACATCGGCCGTCAGGCAAACGCACTTCGTAAGGGCGCTGGCATTGTCGTCGCCACGCCAGGTCGCCTGATCGACCTGCTCAGCCACGGCGACGTCTCGTTCGATGATCTTCGCGTCGTCGTGATCGATGAAGCCGACCGTATGGCCGACATGGGCTTCCTGCCGCAGGTCGAACAGATCTTGTCCGACGGTGCGCAGAACGGCAGCGGCGGTCGTGCACAGGTGCTCTTGTTCTCCGCCACGCTCGACGGTGACGTCGGCGAACTGGTCCGCCGCTATCAGCACCAGCCGGTCCGTCATTCGACGGCCGGGGTCGGGTTGTCGAGCGAAGAGGACCACGTCGACACGGTCGGCGACCACCTTCGGGTGCTCGTTCGTCACGAGTCCAAGATCGACGTGGCAGCAGCTATCGCCGAGCCTGCCCGCCGTTCACTGATGTTCGTGAAGAACCGCTTTGCCAGCGAACGTGTTGCCGATGCGCTCAACGAGCGCGGCGTTACTGCAGCACACCTTCACGGTGGCCTGACCCAAGGTGCCCGTAACCGGGTCATCACCAGTTGGGCGCGCGGCGACGTGCGTACCGTTGTCGCCACCGATATGGTCGCCCGCGGCCTCCACATGGACCATGTCGATGTGGTTGTCCATCTCGATGCACCGCAGGACGAGAAGGATTACATCCACCGCAGTGGTCGTACCGGCCGCGCTGGCGCCGCAGGAACCGTGGTCAACCTGATCCGCAAAGAGCAGCGGCGCTTTTCCGATGCGATGGAGCGTCGGCTCGGCGTGACCTCACGCGAAGCGCTTCTCGACGATGTCGTCCAGCGCTTGCGCGAGCAGGTCAAGCAGTCCGAAGCTGCTCCGGTGTCGGCCCGTGGGGCAACACCGCTACCGGTGGTCGAGGGTGCCATCGACTACGACCAGTCGGGCGAACAGCGCGGCTGGGGCCGCGACGGCGGCCGCGATAGCGGTCGTGACCGCGGCGGGGATCGTGGTGGGGATCGCGGTTTCCAGGGAGGCAGGGGCCAGCGTCCGGCTTACGGACGTGACCGCGATCGTGGTCCCAGCCGTGGGTTCGACCGTGGCCCTGAACGCGGTTCGTTCGATCGTCCAGATCGTGGTCCTCGTGGCCCGAAGCCAGGCCAGACCGATTGGGTTCCACAGGAGGAATGGCAGGCCAAACGCGACGCCGAGCGTGCCGCCCGCGGCGAACCCGCCTGGCTTCCACAGGGCGAGTGGCAGGCCAAGCGCGACGCCGAGCGCGCCGACCGTGCTGCCAACGACCCGACCTGGATTCCGCAGGAAGAGTGGCAGGCCAAACGTGACGCCGAACGTGCAGAGCGTGGCGAGCGTCCATTCCAGAAGCGCGAAGGCTCCTTCGACCGCGGCCCTCGCAACGATCGCTCCTTCGGAGATCGCGGAGGCGATCGCGGGTTCGAGCGTTCCGACCGCGGCGACCGTCCCGAGCGCAGTGACCGCCCGTGGATCCCACAGGAAGAGTGGGCCGCCAAACGCGATGCCGAGCGAGCTGCGCGCGGTGACCGTCCTTTCCAGAAGCGCGAAGGTTCGTTCGACCGCGGCCCTCGCCCAGATCGTGGCGATCGTCCCGACCGTGGTGACCGCCCATGGGTTCCGCAGGAAGAGTGGAACGCACAGCGCGCCTCTCGTGGTGACCGCCCATGGGTTCCGCAGGAAGAGTGGGATGCGCGCAAGCCACCGCGCAGCGGGGGCTTTGACCGTGGCGCTGACCGTGGTGCTGACCGTGGCCCACGCAGTTTCGACCGCAACGATCGGGGTGGTTCTCGCGACGGTGGCCGTCCGGGTGGTTTCGATCGTGGCGCTGATCGTGGTCCACGCAGCTTCGGTGACCGCAACGATCGGGGGCCGTCACGCGACGGTGCTCGTCCGGGCGGTTTCGATCGTGGTCCTGCGCGCAGCTTCGATGGCGCGCCCCGCGGTCCCCGTCCGTTCGGTGGGTCCGACCGCGGTGACCGTCCCAGCGGCGATCGCCCTGGTTTCGGCCGCAGCTCGGGTTCTGGTGCCGGCGCCCCTCGTGGCGATCGTCCATGGGCGCCACGCGAACCGCGCCACTTCGACGAGCGTCCAGCCGGCGCGGCTCCCGGCGGCGACCGCTGGGACCGCGGCTCGTCAGGGTCGGCACGTCCAAGCGGTCCGCCCCGTCGGGACGGTGGTTTCGCAGGACGGCCATCGCGTCCGGCTGGAGCACCCAACCGGTCAGGCGCCTGGTCTGACCGCAGCGGTGGTGCACCGGCAGGTCGTGACAGCCGTCCAAGTGGCGACGGTCAAGGCCCCGACAGGCCGGGCACCAACGGCTACGTGCCTCGCGGTGTGAAGATGTGGCAGGCGGGCCGACGCAACCGCCCCGAAGCCTGATCAAATCCCGACGAGCGCGGCAGGGGACACTATGGAGCGACACTGACCGGAGTGCGGCGGACGGACCGTAAGACGCGGGCCGGACGACATCCCGATTACGGCCAGGAGCGCTTTGTCGGCTCGTGGCGCTTCTCCGCGTCGCTGCGCAGCCATTCCTTGCGCCAGCTCTTGATCGCCGGACCCTGCAGCAGCGGTGTTTCACCTCGGGCGGCATGACGCCGAGCTGTCCACCAACCGTTCGCCTCTTCATCGGCGAGCTCGGCGATGGCAGCTTCGATCCGCTCGCTCATGCGGCGGGGATCTTCGCCGCCCTGGGGCCGGAGCGGAAAGCCGAACGTGACTGTGGTCGACCCGCGGGTGGGCAGGTTCTTGCCCTTGGGCAGAATCCGACCTGTTCCTTCGAGATGCACGGGGATCACCGGCACGTCGGTACGTGTGCTGAGGAACGCTGCACCCGGCTTGAAGTCCCCGGCCCATCCGTCTGGCGAACGTCCTCCCTCGGGGAAGATCACGAGACTCCACCCGTCTCGTAGGACCTCGATGGCCCGGTCGGACGATGTTCGAGAGACTTTGCGGCGTTCGATGGGAATGGCAGCGATTACAAGCGCGCTGAGTACCGCTTTGACCCTGGTGTCGAAGAAGTAGTCCGCACCTGCAGCAACCACGATCTTCTTGCGAAACCGTGACGGAACGGTACTGAGCAGCAGGAAGGTGTCCAGGTGCGACATGTGGTTGGCCGCGAAGATGACCGGCCCCTCAATGCCGTCGATCCGATCGGTGCCGTGCACCTGTGGCGAGGCGAGCATGCCGACGCCCGGCCGCATCAGCCCCTCGGTCAACGCTCGTCTGATGGCCCTGGCCCACGGATCGCGTGCCCACTCGGTGTCGTAGTTCACCTCCAGTGTGGAGCGGTCCTGTTCGCGGGGTACCGATCCGGGCCAGGTGGGGCTGGTGAATGGGAACATCCGCAACTGCCGCGGCAGCAGTGTCTTGGCGGAATTGCCCACCCCGGCTCCCAGCGGACCGCGTCGCAGCAGGGCTCGGACGCCTGATTCTTCGTCTGCGTCGAACAGCGGTCGGCCAACGCGTTCCTTCAACCGGTCGGAAAGCCCCGAGAGCCGTTCAGGAGGGGTCGGCGAACCTTCGGCTGACATCAGTCGACCTCGCACATGAAGATCGGTGGGTTGTGAAGGTGTGTGATCGATGGGTCGCGTCCGACGACGTCGGTGGACATCTCCAGCGCGTCGCGCAACGTTGATGCGGGCGTGAACCCGAGCCGGCGAACAGCCCTGGGGTCGCCACCGATGACGATGACCTTGCCCAGGTGTTGCAGAGCATGCGAACCCCAATACCACATGTAGAACGGATGCACCCCGTGGTACGCGTAAGACGTGCGATACAGATGGCGGTACCACTCGTCTTCCGCGTACTGCTTCTCGTACTTGGCTTCCATCTCTTTCGGGTCGGTGGTGTCGGCCAGGACCTGTTCGAAGAAGTCGATGTAGCTCGGATGATGCACCGGGTGAAATTCCCACGGTGTCGGGTGGCTCATGATCAGGACGCCGCCTTCGCGAACCAGCGGGCGTTTGCGGTACAGGTTGAAGAAGTACCCCAGGCCCAAGCACATCACCAGCACCGGGTTCATGATTGAGTTCACGTTGTACGGGCCGATGTAGGGCAGGCCCATCGTGAGGACGTCGGTCTGGCCTTCGACCCGAACCAGTTGCTGGCGGTGCACCTGTGCAATGGTGAGTTCGTGCACGGCTTCGACCTCGCCTGCCTGCACACTGGTCATCTTGTGCGGTGCCTTCGTGGCGTGGAAGATCGATCGTTTGGTGCGCGACGGAACGCGGTCGAGCGTCTTTGACAGGGCCACGAACGAGGCGCGGTCACGGGTGTTCCATTCCCACTCCCGCTTCTGCAAGAAGTTCATCGTTGACGGAAACGCGTCGTTGTTGATGGTCGACTCGATCTGGAAGATCTTCACGCCTGCTTCTCGGATGACCGTGCCCATCCGCCAGTTGCTGTCGTGGAAGGCCGATCGGTCCTTGTCCATAATCGACTTCGAGGCACGCAGTGTGTCGGGGTTGTGGTGGTGCCGAATGCCTTGGTACCCCGCCAGGCCTGTGGCCGTAGATTTCCAGCCGCCGTTCATGGCAACCAGGTTGATGTTGACGTAGACGAGCAGATCGCTTTCGGCTGCGCGCTTAGAGAACTGCACCTGCTCGCCGTGGCGGGTGGTTCCGAGGAAGGTCATCGCCTCGGGGTCCTCCGCATCGTGGTTGTACAACCGCCCGCTCGGAGCGAACGCGTCGTACACGCGATCACCAACGGCGTGGCGAAGTTCCGCTTCGGTCATGCGACGATGCAGAGCCAGAGCTGCGATGAGTTCGACATCGTCCACCCCGGCAGCAGCCGCTTGGTCGAGCACTTCCTCGATGATCATCTGGCGGATGTCAGGCCGCTCCATCGGCGGCAGCGGCAGCGAGATGTCGTCGAACGCAATGGTGAGGCGCATACCGGAGAACAGCAGCGACGACAGCGGTTGACTGTCGCCGACCGGGTTCGCCAGCGCATGGCGGATGGCGCCCCTGGGATCGGAGAGCGGATCGACCGGTTCGGGCGCGTAGATGACCCTCGTGCCGACTGGGAATCGCTCGAGCCGAAACCCTTCGCCGTGCCACATCAGTGTAGGGGGTGTCGAACGGTCGACATCGAGTACGAACCCCGGGCGGGGCGCTCGTTTTGGTGCGCTCATGCGGTGCGGTCCTTGATCGGGGAAGACGGTGAAGACGGTGCTGACGGTGCTGACGGTGCTGACGGTGACTGTGCCGAGCGACGAGCCTTTGCGTCGGTCAGGTCGAAGACGACCTTGAGCGCTCCTCGCCGGCCAGCGTTTGCAGCGTGGTCGATCGCCTCGGTGTAACGGTCGAGGGAATACCTGGCGCTCACCATGCGACCGAGTCGTTCTGTGCCGGCCAGTTCGATGGCTGCATCGAACGTGCGGCGACCGCCCAGGAACGGTTCCACTCCGTAGGCATACGCGCCGCTGAGCGACACTTCGCGGTGCCAGAGCGGGGTGAGATCCAGAGAAGTCGGACCAGCCATGCCCACGAGGACGATTCGACCGCCGGGACGCGTCATCCGTAACGCCGTATCAATCGAATTGGCGCTTCCGACGCAGTCGAACACCACATCGGCGCCACCGGCAAGCCGTTCGAGATCGCCGTCGCCAACTGCGAGGCACCCGACCGTGCGTCGAACCGCTCGAACCAATGCATTGGGGTCCACCACTTCGTTTGCACCCGCTTGACGGGCGGCCCGGACCTGTTCGGGGTATTTCGCTCCAACAATGATGGTGGCTGGCCGGTTCCACATGCTGAGCGCGCTGATGGTCAGTACACCCAGGGTACCGGCTCCGACGACGACGACGACTGCGCCGTCGAGCGAGCCTGCTGCCATCGCAGCGTGTACCCCGCACGCAGCTGGCTCCACCATGACGGCGTCGGCGTCGGTCAATTCATCGGGGATGCGATGCAACTGCGACGGGTGGGCCAGCATCTCGGTCGACCAGCCGCCACCCGTATCTGCACAGAACCCGGACTGAAGTCCTGGGCGCAGCGACCCGAATGTGATCCGCTCACAACGCCCGAGTTGGCCGGACGCGCACCACGTGCAGACCGGGCTGATGTTGCGGCTCACGCAACCCAGAGCAGGTTCCACCACAACCCTGTTGTCTTCGGCGTCTAGCGCGAAGACCTCGTGACCGGGGATGAACGGGAACGAGACGATGGGTTCGAACCACCGTGACGAGCGGCCCTCCATGGTCGCAAGGTCTGAGCCGCAAATGCCGCTGAGCTGTGGACGGATGCGAACCCAGTCCTGCGAAGGAAGGTTGCTGGGCGAAGGTTCTTCAAGTTGCAGTGGGCCGTATGCCGCGCCGCTGCCGGAACGGAGCCCCGACGCGACCCGAGATGCTGCGAACCGAACGGGGGAGCGGTGATAGCGAAGTGCTTTCAACGGTCGACACCGAACGAGCGAGAACGAGTGGACACCGAGGCGGAGCGTGCCGCCAAGGATCGGGTGGGGTTGAGCGGGCCGATGGGTAGCAGCGAACGCGGTCCACCGGGAGCCTTCTCCCACTGCTCGATATGCCAACCGCGTTTGCGGGCAATGGTGGCCAGCTTCGGTTCGGGGTTCACTGCCACCGGGTGACCAGCGATCTCGAGCATCGGAAGGTCCGACGCGGAGTCGGCATACGAAACTGTCTCTTCCAGTGAGAGGTTCTCCGCCTCGCAGTAGTTCGCAAGGATCAGTGCTCGTGCTTCACCCGTTGGGGGTGAGACGTCGAGTTCGCCGGAGAAGGTTCCATCGGGGCGCTCCAGCATCGACGCCGCCACGATCTCATCGAAGAGCGGACGAAGCGGTTCGACGAGGAAATCCAGAGCGCCCGTGATGAGCACGGTTCGGTGACCGAGCGCACGGTGTTCACGGACCCGGCGGATCCCGGCAGGGAAGCTTTTGGTGATGACCAATTGGCTGAGGTACTCCCAGGAGTCCTCGCGGAGCAGGGCGGCCGGAGCATCCTCGTAGCGGCGGTAGAACGAACGGAGAAAGTCGCCGCGGTCCTTGCGGTCCAGCTTCAGCATCGATGGCGCTTGGCGGAACATGTCGAGGACGAACCGGGTTCGTTCCGGCCCGCTCATGTCGCGCGTGGCGAGGAACCCGAACGATTCGACCACATTCGAAGCAATCAAGGTATTCTCAAGATCGAACGCGGCCACGTGCCGATCAGGGGAAAGAATGGTCCTGCGGCCACGTTCCGCGCGCGACGTCGTCTTCGATTTGCCCGGTGTCATCTTGAGGCGGGCGTTGCGCACGACCGACGGAAGGTGGACGTCTCGAACGTAGTCGTCCCACACGATGACGCCCGGATCGAACAGGAATGCACGCTGATCATCAGCGGACAGACGGTTGTAGAGCTCTAGCAACCGGTCGACTTGGAAGATGGCCTCGGTCTCGGTGTAGGCGCCGTACAGGGCCACATAACCCTGTGCCCGTTCTGCTTGGGCACGCTTCTCTTCCAGCTTGGCTGCGAACTCGGCCTTCGTGCCGCGGATGGGCAGCGAACTGGCAATGCGTTCGGCGCGCTTCAACGTGTTGGTGGCGCGGTTCAGCTGTTGCTCGACCCGGCCGCGTCCGGGAAAATTCCACTCGGGGACCATGATGGGTGAACCGTCGGTGTCGTGGACCGGGTTCGTGGTGAACCAGTCGCGCACGTTGTCCACGAGGATCCGGTAGCGAAGCGGTTTCCGTGACCCCGAAGCGACCTGATAGACGGCTGGAACGTCTGTCGTGAGATCCGGTCCGGCGGCAGTGACCGCGATGATGGCTGCAACCACCATGTCAACGGGGATGACATCGATAACGCCTTCGGGCACGCCAGGAAACTCTTTGAGCAGTCCGCGCGCATACGACACGATAATCGGTTCGGCCATGCGGAACCCGCGGATCCAGCCAGGAACCGGTTCGGCCAATGCCGACTCGATGATGGAGGGGCGCACGATGGAGACCGGTACAGCGCCCTTGGTCTCCTGCAGCGCACGTTCGCCGAGCGCCTTGGTATAGGCGTACGCGTCGGGCCAACCGAGCGAGGACGCACGAGCGATGCCTGCATCGACCAATTGCTGGCGCACCCATTCCTCTCGGAGCTTCTCCGTCTTCGCTGCCAGGACGGGCTCACCGGCCGCGCCCAACTCGGTGCGAGCAGACTTGCGGAACTGCTTCAGCTGCGCCGTGGTGCGTGATGTTGCGTCGATGTCTGCGCGCATACGGCGTGCCCCGGCGACTTCTGCCCGCCAGTCAACTGCGGTCGAGAACGGAGTTTCTCCGAGAACGCGCTCGGGAGACGCTCCGCGGCGTTTGCCAGCGACATAACAGGTGGAAACGGCAACCATGTGTCCGGTGCAGCCTGCCGAGCGCATCGCCTCGGCCACCCGGGTTGGTCCCATCAGGTTGGTCTCGACAGCCGAATCGAGCGGCGAATCGAACGCCACTGCAGCAGCAGAGTGGATGACGGTGTGACACGAACTGAGAATGGCAAGGCCTTCGGCGCTGATACCCATTCCGTCACGTGACACGTCGCCGTCGATCACATGACGCAGCACGCGGCGTTCCATCTCAGAGTCGAAGGAGGTTCCGAGCTGTTCTCGCAACCGGTCGAAACAATCGTTGCGGAGAATTTCGCGTCGCACACGCTCGACCGAACTGGTGCGGCGTGAGGAGCGAACGATGAGAGCGATCTCACAGCCTGGGGCACCTCGCAGCAGTCGCTCGACAAGGGCCGTTCCGAGAAAGCCCGTAGCCCCCGTGACCCCGATGCGCGCGCCGTCGAGGCGATCGGCAATCGATCCACGACCGATGGCGTCCGGAGGTTGTTTTGCGGCGTCCGGAGCAGAGGATGAACCATCGGTCACGTCCTCTTGTCTACCATTTGGTAAGTGACCGCGTCGACCACCCTCCCGAACACCCTCCCGAACACCGTTCCGACCACCACGGGCTCGGCACACCTGCGCCCGCCCAGCGTGCGATCCCGGGCCGCTGCTGAGACGCGTGAACGCATCCTCCATGCCGCACTTGGGTCGATCGCGAGCCGGGGCTACGAGGGCACCTCGCTCGACTCGCTCGGCGCAGCGATCGGGGTCACGAAGCAAACGATCCTGCACCACTTCGGCTCGAAGGACGGCCTGCTGGGAGCCATCGTCGCACGGAGCGCTGCTGAACTCGTGGCGGCGATCGGCGGAGCGCTCCGGTCTGCTCCGATCAGCAGCCGGACAACCGAGTCCGTTCTGAGCGTCGTAGACCGAACTGTGCGCGCCGCGTTTCGGCTGGCCGCATTTCGTCCGGAACTGATCGCACTCACCCGCGAGGTCGCGCGCCTCGGTGACCGCCAAACCACTGACTTGCTGCGCGCCCTCGACCCGCTGACGGTTCCAGCGACGCGTTATCTGGACCGGGCGGTGCACGACGGGGCCGTTCGTCAGCACGACGCACATGCCTTGCTGATGGGCACCTATGCCAGGCTCATCGGTGCAGCAACCGAAGTGGAAGTGATGCGGCAATTGGGGGTCGAACCGCCGCTGCGTATCCTCGTACGCCGCCAGAACGGCCTTCTGTCGGAGCTACATCGGGCGCTTGCCCCGGACGAAACGCGGTCGATCTGATGGTCGTGCTCGGTGGACCTCTGGACATGTCCGGTCGTCCTCGCCGGACTGCGCCTCCTCAGGTGGTCGGGGTCTCAATCGGTGCGAAGGTCCAGCACCGCGCAACGCGTTTCACAGGTGTGGTGAACGATTTTCGTGATGGTGGTGTCGAACTCACCGGGGTCAGCGGTGATCGACGACTGTTCCGGCTGATCGAGGGCGCGTTCTCGATCGACGGGGCTGTTGTCACCATCGTTGCCAGGCCGGTCGCTCGTCCTGCTGGCCCAGCGCTGACAGCTTCAGGTTCGATTGCCCCACCACGCGGACCGGCGAAGGTTGCACGAGCCAGCCGGATCTGGGTGGAGGGGGTCCACGACGCCGAGTTGGTCGAGCGCGTGTGGGGTGACGATCTGCGACACGAAGGAGTGGTGGTCGAACGCCTCGACGGTGCGGACATCTTGGTTGAGCGGCTCGACGAGGTGCAGCCCGATTCGGAGTTCCGCATCGGGGTGTTGCTGGATCATTTGGTCACGGGGTCAAAGGAAGCGCGCATAGCAAACGCTGCGATGCAGTCCCACCCCGACGTGGTCCTTGTCGTTGGAACACCGTTCATCGACATCTGGGAAGCCGTGGACCCGCGAGGCGTCGGGTTCTCTGCCTGGCCAAAGGTGCCTCGCGGTGTTCCGTGGAAAGAGGGGGTCTGTGAGGCATTGGGGGTGGCTGATCCACGCTCGTTCTGGCGCACCATTCTGGGATCGGTCAGGTCCTACGCGGACCTCCATCCGACGTTGGTCGGAGCAGTCGAACAGCTCATCGATTTTGTCGCTCCGCTCCCCACCGACTGAACAGTGGACTGAACATTGGACTGAAGATCGGTTCAGCGCTGCGTCGCTGCGGTACGTGAAATACGAAACCTGATGTTGACCGCACAGAGTGGTGTCTTTAGGTTGACGGTCGTTCAGACAAAGGCAAACCCCGGGAAACCGGGACGCGCAACGCCAGGGGCCTACCTGTCAGACCGATCCGTCGGGAATGGCACACGGCAGCCGGCTACCGAAGGACTTCTCGTGGCACAGCTCGCTTCCCCGACAACCGAACGCTCGCACCGGTCGACCCGCTCACGTGTGTTGAAACGCATGGCGCTCGGCGCGCTCGTGATCAGCATCGGCGTGTTGCCGATGTCGATCCATGGCGCAGGCGCGCAAGCATCGCCGAATCGCGACGTCGACGAAGCGCAATTCGTGACGCTCATCAATGAACTGCGAACGACGCAGGGTTTGGAGCCGCTGACGGTTAACCCCGACCTCGTCCGGGTTGCTCGTGGCTGGACATCCAAGATGAAGGCCAACGGGGCGATCTCGCACAATCCCAACCTGTCCACCGAAGTGACAGCTGACTGGCGCAAGCTTGGCGAGAACGTCGGTGTTGGTCCTGATGTCCCGATACTCCACGCGGCCTTCGTGAAGAGCGCTGCGCACTACCGCAACCTGGTCGACCCGACGTTCGACCAGATCGCTGTCACCATCGAGTACGACAACACCGGGTTCTATGTCACCGAGCAGTTCATGGACACCGACAACCGGACGACGTCGACCGCTGCAGCTGCTCCGAAGCCGACAGCGTCGGCTGCGCCGAACGAGTTGGCCCTTGCCAAGCCGAAGCCGAAAGCAACCGTGAAGCGGCGAGTCGTCCGCAAGACGGCACCGACCACGAAGAAGTAGGGCATCTGGCCGGTTGTTAGACCGCTCTACCCCGATTTCCTGAGGCTCGCTGTGCTACTTTTGTTCGTCCCCGGGCGATTGGCTCAGTTGGTAGAGCACCGCCTTCACACGGCGGGGGTCGCAGGTTCGAGTCCTGCATCGCCCACCCATATTTCGGCAGGTCACAGCCTGTTTCTCGTCGTGAATCAGGGGCGCGAATAGCGCCAAATGCACAACAAGTGCACAGAATTCCCGGATCTCCCCGGACGTGACGGACGCCTCAGCCCGGCGCGGAGGCGGGTTGCGGAAGCGCGTGCCGGCGAATGGAGCCCCGTCCGGTGCGTTCAGCACGATAGTTCTTCGTGCTTTTTTAGCGTCCCGGTGGCCTCAGGATACGTCGGACTGGGCAATGGGCGGCCTCGAGCACGTGGCTCAGCGCTCGGACGGATGAGTGCGTTCGAGAGTTCAGGTCCCGCCTGGTCACTCTCTCGACGCCTCAAACGGGTCACACCTGCTGGCTGATGACTCCGAAAACCGCCGTTACAACGACCCGGTTTCCGTCAGCGGCCAGTTGGACGGCAATCTCAGATTGATCCGGTCGTCTCGCCTTTTAGGAGCGCCTCGATGACGGTGACGGTGACGGAGATGACGATTCGCTTCCCAAGTCGGACACTTCGAACCTCGCCGGAGCGAACGAGTTCGTAAGCGTCGAGCGATCGATTCCGACCATCGCGGCGGCGACAGGAACGCTGAGGGTAACCGTTCGGTTTGCGCAGCAGAAGTGGCGGACGTAGAGGACCTGGTTGGCATGGTTACTCCTGTGGCTGGACGATTCGACGGACGGTTTGGATGCGGTCGAACGGGATGGGCGGAGGGAGACGACATCGCTGGTGGGTGCGGTTGTGCACGCGTCGGAGCATCCCCGTCGCGAAAGCGATCGCGACCGCTGCCAGGGAACGTCTCGGGATCTTGCAGCCGGTGGAGTCGTTCATTAACCGCGAAGGACTCGGTGTGCAAGGCGTCATTGCAGGCCGGGCCGTGATCGCAGTCGCCTTACACGACTCGGCCAGACAGAATCGCGAGGCCGAGAAGTGAAACGACCGCTGCGCTAAATTCGATGAGTGCTTCGAACTTTGACCCAACCAGCGGGCCTGGCGTCAGGTTCATTTCGACTCGAACACCTTCGACGCCAAGAGACAAGAAAGTGTTGTGGCCGTATTCGTCTGGTGCGTCAGCACCTGCTGGGGTAGCTGCTGCGAACGCGAGACTGAAGGCCAGCGCAGCAAGGAAGCTAGCTCTGCGCATTGTCGGTGCCGTCCTGATCTGTGGCGGAATGGCAGAGCGCCATGTCAGCTGGGCTTTGAGCTGCCGCAGTCGTTTGTTTTGTCGCGATATACCGTGTGAAAGTGGATGTCGGCGGTGCTGCGATTGTGTGTATTGATGAACTCGGAGTTCGGCGACCGGTCGAATTCACAGCATCCGACACACGTCGGCAAATGAAAGGAATCACCATGTTCGGAACAAGTTTGAAGCGCCGCGCGCACCCGCCGCAAGCCCGGATGAACGCGCTGGAACACCCTCCCGTCTCTCGAAACCGCAATCTACGACGTGATGTCGTAGTACTCTGGGTGGGTGGACACGCAAGCATCAGCCCAGTCACGGTCGAAGGTTTTGATCATCGCCGCAGTAGTCGGTGCTGTGGCAGTTGCGCTCTACTTCGGCTTTGGGATGCCGGGAATGGATCATGGCGACACGACGTCATCGATGGACCATGGGTCTTCCACGGCAGCGCAAACTCTGGCCGCCGGGGATCGCGCCGAGGTTGCGCTTCTCGATCCGGCGAGGTTCGTCGCCCGGACGGCGGTCAACAACGCGGTGTTGCTGAATGTCCACGTGCCGTTCGAAGGCGACATCGAGGGCACGCGACTTTCGATCCCGTTCGACAAGATCACTGACCAGGCAAGCTTGCTGCCTGCGGACCTCGATACCCCGCTGCTTGTCTACTGTCGTTCCGGACGGATGTCGGCGATTGCGACTAAGGAACTGGTCCGACTCGGGTATCGAGACGTGTCCGATCTTGACGGTGGGATGTTGGCGTGGGAGAAGACCGGCCGATCGCTTATCAGGACAAATCCGAACCGGCCGGCCCCGTGATACGGCTTTGCACCAAGGTGCGCCGGGGACGCTGTTCGACCCGAGTGGTGGGGGCGGCGGCACTCATTGCTGTCGCCCTGGGCGGCTGTGCAACGGGTATGACGGACCGCGGCGACCTTGTCGTATCGGCACCAGCGTTCGCTCTGCCAGAGCAAGGCACGATTCGTGCAGCCGACCTGAACGAGTTCGAGGGTATGGTCAGCGGGGCAGGGACGCCAGTGGTGGTCAACGTGTGGGCTTCGTGGTGCGCTCCGTGTCGGGCTGAAGCTCCGCTGTTGGCCCGTGCGGCGAAGCGATACCGGGGCAAGGTCACGTTCCTTGGAGTGTTATCTCGCGACAGTCCAGGTGCCGGATTGAAATTCATGCGTACCTACGGCATGGCGTACCCGAGCGTGCTCGACGCAACCTCGGAAATCAGCCCGTTCCTTCAGGTGAACGGGTTACCAACCACGCTGGTGTTCGATCGTCACGGATCCCTCGTCACACGCGTGTTCGGAGGTATCTCGGAGCAACGCCTCGCTGCTTCCATCGACGCATCCCTTCGAACGCCATGAGGCGTGTGATGCGTCAAAACGCTGGGGAGGGTTCGTGATGGATGTTGGACTTCTCCTAACAGTGTTGATCGTGGTGGGTGGCGTTCTGTCGGCGTTGCGCGTAGCGCCACCGGCTGGCGTTGACCGGGCGCAGCTGGTCGAACTGGGTTCGACACCGGTGGTCGTGGGACTGGTTGCTGCACGAGTCGTGTTTGTCTTGCTCGATCATCCTGCCTCGGTGTTCCGGATTCAGGACCTCATGGTTGTCCGAGCCGGAATGGAATTTTGGGCAGGTGTCGTCGTTTCGCTGGTGTGGATATTTGCACGGGCGCGACGATCCGTTGACCGCTCCGATGCCATGGTGAAGCTGG
>JANNBN010000152.1:0-39039 GCA_031385545.1 Acidimicrobiia bacterium
GGTGTTTGCACCGTCAGCATGTGCGCCACCGGCCACCGTTGTGGGACCGCCCCTGGGTGTTGACCGAGTCGGGTCGAGCGGAGCGCCTCGGCTTGGATCTCGACTGCCCGCTTTGCGACCGGGCAGAAATCCCTGACGGTCTGCATGTCGTTCGGACTGCCGGGCCCTTCGATGCCGCGACCCTGCCCACAGGCCTGCGAGCCGACCATCGAGTCGCCGACGGCAGGTGGGCCATGCTCCGGGTGCTGGAGGGTACGGTCGGGTTCACCATGGACACGGACCCTCCAGTCGCGGTCCACCTCGTCGTCGGTGATGAACAGGCAATTCCGCCCGGGGTGGCCCATCGCGTGATCGTCGAAGACGGCATGCGGATCGTGATCGATTTCCTCGAGAAGCAGCACGACGACAATGCCGGGTAGGAGGTCCACGACGAGGCAGACAGGGGCGTGGCAGGCAGGCGTGCCGCCACGCCAGGGTGCATCGTCTCTTTCAGTTGCCGGAGCATCACGCTCTGCATTTGAGGGCATTCCCAAAATTGCAACGTGAGGTCTGTAAACGGGCGGAGTCTCGCCGTGTCACCGGTCAACGCATCCTGCGAATCCCACCCTTGACGCTGCCCCCGAGCCGAGTCCGTGACCGCAGCCGCCAAGAGCGTTGTCGCGGCCGGCCGGCAGTGCGCAGGTTGTTGAACGATCGAGGATGACGGTCGCCCCGATCGTTCTCGATCGCGAGATGGGTGAGCACCGCGTCGAAACCGCGTCCTGTCGGGATGATTTCCGACCTCGCAGGGTGTCGGCCGTCCACTCGAGCCGAAACCGGAACCGGCCCGAATCGGTGAATCGGGTTCAAGGTCAAAACATCCGACGGAGCTGGCCGCCCGTGGCGTTCCGTTGCCGTTGACAGGAGCCCTCGAACGGCGTTGCGTAAGGACCGGATGTCATCTCTGCCCGCCTGATCTATCCGTTTCGGAAGTCTCAGCGCTGTGTCGGACGCGGCGAGTCCGAGCCATGCGACGATCCAGTCGGACCGTCCGAGGAAGTCGACCGTCGACTCCGGTCGCTCGTTCTGGCGGCGACCGTCTGGTCCGAGGAACTCGTGCTGGGTGAGTTGCCCGTCAACAGCGACGACGCGGCCCTTCTTGACGTGGTCCGTTTGGCCGGCGGTGCGCTCCCAAGCTTGGATTTCCATGATCACGTTGCCCGATGACGGCGGCAAGTGATTCGGCGATGCGAACCGGTCCATCCGCGTTGCGTTGATTGCTGCGCGCACGGTGGTTCACGGGAAAGGTATTCGCCGCCGTTTCCACGGATGCGACAACAGAAGTTTCGACACGGCGCAGGCTCGACGGGCTGGGCGAATGAGTGCGGTGGAGATCTCCTCCACCCTCTCGAACGCTTGAAGGAGCCCCTCGATGTCCGCACTGCCCATGAACCCAACTGCCCTCCTGGCCTCTGTCCTCGTCCAGGTCGACCCTGTCGCCCCATCGAAGGACTTCCCGGGCGCCGATCTGCTCGCCAACCTTCTCCAGTGGGGCATGTACCTGTCCCTTGCCCTGTCGGTCGGTTCGATCATCTACGGCGGCGGTTCGTGGACGTGGTCGAAGTGGGGCAACTCCGGTTACGCCGTGTCAGGCAAGAACTGGGTCCTCGGCGGCATCATCGGCGCACTCATTTCGAGTGTTGCGGTCACGATCGTCAACAAGCTCTTTACCGCCGCCGGCGCCTGACATGCGACGAACCACCATCGCCGCACTCACCCTCACCGGAATTGTCGCCACGACCGGCGCATGGCAACTCCTCCACGGAAGATCGAAACCAGCACCCATCACACCGAGCAGCACCTCCTCCGCCGCAACGACCAACGCCACGTCAGTAAGCGCGCCTACGACACGACCGAAGACAGCAGCGATCGATGCCGCTGAAGGCATCCGCTCGAAGCTCGGAGCGGTCCACGCCGCGGTCCGGTTCCTCGAACTCGACGAGCAGCTCTTCCCGGCCGTCTCACCCGAAACGGCCCGATCGATGGCGGACTCGATCACCTCTCTCGGAGCACGGAAACGACTCGGTGATCGAGCCGAGACACATCAAGGCGAGATCCTCGGCAAGGGCGACCTTCAAGGACTCAGTCTTCGTCTCGCGCCGATCAGCACCCGAGTCCGCAACTACAGCACCAGCACAGCGACGGTTGACATCTTCTTTTGTTCTTGGACGAGGCGGTCCGTTGCGGCACTGGCCGTGGACTCACGAAGGGTTCGTTCGAGGGCTTCGGTGTGCTGTCGGTATTGTTGCACTCTGGCGGTTCGAGTTCGTTGTCCCGTCGGAGTCGTCCCGAGCGGATTGTCTGTCGCCGGTCGCTTTCGTCTCGGCTCTGGTTGAGTCGGACAGCTCTTCGCGTAAGCGCTGCGGCGGCGCTCGATCTGATTGTCTCGGGGTCGGCGAAATTCGTTGCCGGGTTGTTAAGGATGTCGTGAAGGGTCATCTGAACGTCGGTCGGTGATTGCGCAGCTCCGGCCAGCTCAAGCGCAACCTCGATTGGCACGGCCTGCGTCAGCATCAGCAGCGCTCCGGAGACGAGGTCACGGCTCGCTGCTCGAACAACTTTTTCGAAGTCAGCGGGGGAGGCGCTTTCTGCTGCGAGGGTCGCGACGTGTCCCAAGGACATAACGACCGGGAACGAGTGATCTTTCCCGTTGATTGCACGGTAGGTCTGATCGAGATAGGTGTCCGTCGTGGCAATCACCGCACCGGGCCAGACTTTGGTCGATGCGGCCGGATGCGCGCGACGTGTCTTGTCAAGTTCGTGAAGAAGGTAAGAGTCGTGCTTCACTGCAGCTGGTGCCCTGAAGCCCTTGCGGGTCTTGAGTGCGATATTGAGTTGCTCTTGCGCTTGGATGATATGGGCAGCGTCGGCGAAGTCAACTGTGTGGGCTCGAACCTCGACATGAACGTCGCAAAGCGATTTTTCGAAGGTTTCAACACGTCTTTCGAAATCCTTCCAGCTTGGTAGAACGCCGGAGGAGATCGCATGAGTGACCCACGCGTGAGCTGCCCCTCGAAGAGATCTGATCAGGAAGGCGGGAGAGACCCCGGTCTCGATGTCTGACGCAATCCTCTTTTGGTGATCCGCGCTGTTCGACGTTCGCCCTCAGCTCGCTCAAGGTGCAGGACAGCACCACGATGCGAACACCAAGCCGAGTTAGCTCCGAAATCAGTTCCCACGTGGGCGCAGACTCGTTGGGTGCGGCGAGAAGCTGCAGAAGAATCGGCGTGTCCAGAAATACTGTCTCGTCGGCCCATGTGCCATGGGCGGCAGCCGTCGCATCGACGCGATCGACGTGCCGGAACAGGAGATAGCCGACGCAAAGGTAGTGGACGATGTCGGACCAGAACGGGCTCGCTGGATCGAGGGCCGTCACGGCGCTCGCCCGCAGGAACTGCGCCACGCCGGCGTCAATGCACTGCTCGTTGACCTTTGATGCGAGCGCGTCGAGGTCGGGTTGGATGGGCGCGAGGTACCGATCGCCCACCGCGGTTGCGTTTCCGCTGCGCAGAATCGGCTTTATGCCAGATTCAATGGCGGACAACACGATGGCTGTCCAGGTGGCCGCTGTCTCATCGTCCAGGAGGCGACCGATTTCTCGGCGCGCATTGTCGATAAGTTCGGCCGGATGAGCGCAGGAATCGCATCCAGGAGGTGCTCTTGCCGATGCCGGCGTCGCCGACGATCACCAGTGCCTGACCCGCTCCACCCGATGCGTCATCGATCACGCGCGCGCCGGATCCGGGCGACCTCCTCGCTGCGGCCCATGATGCCCGCGGTTGCTCCGGTCTCGGCCGCGACGTCGGCGTGCGCGCCTCGGCGGCCGGCTGCGGTGCCGGTCCGTCGGTCTACGGCGCTCGGTACGGACGAACCCTACTTCCGCCGGGCGGAGCAACGGGGGGTTCCACCTATGTCCC
The DNA here is from genome assembly GCA_031385545.1 of Acidimicrobiia bacterium. GTDB lineage: Bacteria > Actinomycetota > Acidimicrobiia > Acidimicrobiales > JANYDT01 > JANNBN01. Next base: position 3,957 of record JANNBN010000152.1, read on the forward strand.
TTCGGTGCGGGTCGGCCATAATGTCCGCATGCCCCGGTTCCGTTGGTCACCAGATCTGTCCCGCTTCGCGATCGTGACGGTCACCGTCGCCGCCACCGCGATCCTCCTCTCCGATCCCGCACACGCCGTCAAGAAGAAGGCCGCGCCGAAAGCCGCGAGCGGTCCGGTGAAGATCAGGATGGACGTCGACCTCAAAGGTGTCCGCAACGAATCGGGGTCCACGCAGACCGACACGTTCCGGGTCGTGGGCGACTACCGAGTGGCGTCGTTCCCGACCTACGCCGGGAGGTCGGTGCCGTGGGTGGCGACCACGGCGGTGGCGACGGCAACACACCTCACCGATGAACCGTGCTTCCACACCGAGAGCTCCGGGACCGGCGTCCCCAGCCAGGGGCCGAACGACGGCGTCCAGTTCTACCAAGTGAGCGGGACCGGCAAGAAGTACATGTTCGCCTGGCTCGGCTCGATCGCCGGCGTGTACACCGCTTCGACGGCCCGGAGCGATTGCGTGCAACGCATTCCCGTCGGACAGCCCACCAGCTTCACCCAGTCGTTCTTCAACGAGAACGACTTCCCCGGCTGCGATCCCGCCGTACGGTTCCCGGGTCTGCGGCTCAACCAGTCGACGAAGAACCCGAACGTGTACTCGCTCGAGTGCTCGGCCGACGTGCCGAATGCCGGCGGTTCGCCGACCCACGTGACGGTCCGGATGGTGGCGACGGTCACGGGCACACCCAAGTTCCAGAACGCAAGCAAAGGAGGCTGAACGCCATGGGGATGCAGGCATGAACGAGTCGGTCCGCGCTCGCGGCGAGCGCCGCGCTCGGCGTGCCCTTGCCGTCGTGGCCGCGACCCTCCTCGCCGGCGCGGCACCCCTGCACGCCGCTTCGGCGAAGTCCAAGGTGAAGAGCCGGGCGAAGATCATCACGTTGTCGCCGGCCAGCAGCTACGTGTTGTCGGTGGAGGGGAACTTCTCGCTCACCAGCGGCGAGGCTGTCGAGTCCGGGACCGTCACCGCGCCGAAGGTGCAGATATCGAAGGTGAACGCAGGAGGAACCTCCGCGTGGTTCGGGAACGGGTCGGGGCGGGGCAGCCTCAGGCTCGATTTCGGCAACTGCAGCTCGAAGGTCCTATGACCTTCACGTTCCTCGTGGCCAACCCCATCGCTCGAGTTCGACCTCGCAGTCGACGCAATCGAACAACTGAGACAAGGCGACATCGATAACTCGCTGCGGCTGCGGTAAAACCCAAAGCGACCAACAGACTCCAACGCGTTCGAGTGCGGACACCTGCGAATCGAACGCCAAGCGGACCAGTTGGGACTGAGTTCAGTCTTGACTGAATTCATTACTAGCTGTAATGATAGAGACATGACCGAACAACAGCGATCGTTAACAAGGGTCGGCGTTGCGCTCGCCGACCCCGTCCGGCAGCGGGTGCTGATTGCGCTGCTCGACGGACCAGCCCATCCCGCAGAGCTTTCCAACCTCATTGGAACGACACGTGCGAACCTCTCGAACCACCTCGCGTGCTTGCGAGGTTGTGGCCTTGTCACGACGACACCAGTCGGCCGTCGGGTTCGCTACGAACTCGCATCCGACGATTTGGCGCACGCGCTTCAGGACCTTCTGAAACTCGAACTCACCCTCGACTGCGCGCAACCCGTCATCCCCGCATCATGACTGCGAGCCTATCGATCGCTTTCTACGTCACATGGCTTGCGACCGCATTCGGGATACGGACTTACCTGCACCTTCGGCGAACCGGTGACACAGGTTGGCGCGGCATCTCAGAACAGGCCGGTAGCGCGCAGTGGTGGGGAGGCGTGCTGTTCGTCGTCGCCCTCGTCATCGGCTTTGTCGCCCCCGTTGCAGAACTACGGGGCCTTAACCGTATGATCGAATGGTCACCAAACACGATCATGGGCATCTGTCTCGCCCTCGCAGGGATCGGCGCAACTCTTGGCGCCCAATCGTCGATGCGCGATTCCTGGCGAATCGGAGTCGATGCAAACGAGTTGACGACACTCCGGACCGACGGCGCGTTCAGCATTGTCCGGAATCCAATCTTCTCGGCGATGCTCACGACCGCAGCAGGACTCGCGCTCATGACTCCGAACGTAATCGCCGTCGGCGGACTCGCCTGTTTGCTCGCAGCGGTGCAGCTTCAGGTGCGAGTCGTCGAAGAGCCGTACCTCCGCAACGTTCACCGCGCTGCATTCACGTCATACGAGCGCGCTGTAGGACGATTCACGCCATGGACCGGTCGACTCCGTGATTGAGCTGCCCCAAGGACCAACCCTCAGATGTCGCCGCTCAGTTGGCCGACGCTGGGCGGCTTGATGCAACAGCGAATGCCGTGCGGGAGGCCTACGAAGCGCTGGCGGAGCAGTACGTCGAACTGTTCGGAAGCGTTGCCAGGTTCCGTATTCGAGACCCAAGGTTCGGGCCTCGCGGGTGAGTTCGTCTGCGATGTCACGTCGGAGCGCTTCGCTCTTGAAGCGATACGTGAGCACGTCAGCCAAAAGTAGTTCCTTCTGTTACCGACGCGTCGGTACGGGATGGCAGGGTCAACGAGGCGCTTGAGGAGGAACCGCCGACTGACGTTTCAAGAGATCCGCTGCTTGCTGTGTCGTGAGCCCGGCGAAGACCGGCGCGACGATCACTTCGTGGCCGTTCGCAAGTTCCGTGAGGACGTCCACGAAGAACCCGAACGCGACCTAGGGCACCACGATCGTGTCGAACACCAGCTGGACCCGTGTTGTCTGCGTGGGGTGCGACCAGAGGAGGCCCCCAGCTAGGACCACGGCGTCGGCAGCCTGCGCCGCTTCAAGCTGGTCGGGGACTTCGATCTCTCGTGTCGAAGCCGCTCGATGGGCCAGCCGACCTTCCGGTGCTGATACCCTGGGGGGTATGTGTAGAAGAGTTGTTTGCCGCCAGTGTTCGAAGCCGTCCTGGGCTGGGTGCGGCGCCCACGTCGAGGCGGTACTGGGCGATGTCAAGGTGGCAGAGCGGTGTTCGTGCACGTCGGCTGCCGCCATCCCTCGTCGATCCGTACTGCGACGCTTGCTCGGGCGATGAGCTCCACGGTTGACCCCCGGACCCGTCACGTTCGAACCATTGACGTGGCCTCCTTCGTGGCAGAGCTCCATGCCTCGATCGGCCGAGTGGTGATCGACGTGCGAACAGCCGAGGAGTTCGCCCAGGGGCATATCCACGGAGCAGTGCTGCTGGATTTTCGGTCCCTGGAGTTCGACCGCGGCCTCCAACAGATCGGTCCGAACAAGAAATATGCGATCTACTGTCGATCGGGAAATCGGTCGGGTCAGGCGGCCGACGCGATGCGGGCACTCGGGTTCGGCGATGTTGTGGACCTCGACGGCGGCATCGTGGCCTACGAGGCTGCCGGGTATTCCGTCGTCCGTTGACTTATGCCAGCGCCGTTGCGGCCCGAATCGCCGTGTAGGCAGCGACAAAAACGAGAAGGGACGCAAACGCTCGCAGGCTGCGCTTCGGGTCGAGTTTGCCGGCCGCCTTGCCACCGGCCAACACGCCGGTGATGGCCGCCAGGGCAAACGGCAAGGTCGTGGCCCAGTCGATGCTCGTGGTCGCTAGTCGAGTGGACAGCGCTACGGCGGAGTTGATCACGATGACGAGGAGGGATGTTCCGATGGCCTCGGGCATCGGCAGCTTGAGTGCCAACGTCAGTGCGGGAACGATCACAAAGCCTCCGCCGACGCCGAAAAGCCCGGTGAGGAATCCGACTGCGGTACCCGCAGCGAGAACGGTGGCCACGGTCTGAGGGTCGATTCCTCGACGCTCCGCTGGATATCCCGAGGCGCCAGACAACGCGGCGGCTTCACCGACTCGCGTACACGTCGGGCAGCCCGTGACCATGCGCCATGCCGCCACGCAGACGAGGGCCGCAAAGCCGAGGAGCAGCAAGTTTGGATCGACGCGGCGGTTGAGCGACGACCCGAGCAGCGACCCGCCGATGCCCGACAGCCCGAAGGCAGTGCCAGTCACGACTCTCACCCGCCCGGCTCGATGATGCGGGAACAGTCCCACCAGCGAAGCGGACCCGACCAAGAGCAAACTTGTCGAGGTCGCCGACTTCGGGTCCTGCCCCGCTCCGTACACAAGGACAGGAACGGCGAGAATTGATCCGCCGCCACCGAGTGCGCCGAGGGAAAGCCCGATGAGGAAGCCGAGTGGGGATGCGAGAAACGCTCGAAGTGTCATCGTCGTCCTCTAGGTAGCGGGCAATGTCGTCGCGGTTTGCCACGCTGCGAACCCGCCGGTGATGTCTGCGACACGCTTGAATCCGTGAGCTCGAAGCGTCGAAGCGGCGATCGACGACCGATACCCGCCGGCGCAGTACACAACGGTCGGCGCCGACGGGTCGAGGCGGTCGAGTTGGTCCAGGAGCTGCGGAAGTGGCATGTGAATCGCGTTTGGAATCGTTCCGGTCGCGTTCGCCTCACTCGGATTTCGGACATCAACGATCTGCGTCGCACTGCCGTCATCGACGAGCGACGTAACCAGGTCGCCAGCGTTCAGTCGCTGGGCGATGGACTTCAGTTCGGGGCGATTGCTGATTGCCTGTGCGACATCGGGGAACGCGCCGATGACGTTGTCGAAGCCGATTCGGGCGAGACGGACTCTTGCCTCGACGGCTCGATCTTCCTCAGCGACCAACACGACCCGTTGGCCGGGCCGCAACACGTCACCTGCGTACTCGGCGAAGCGGCCGTCGAGGCCGACGTTCACGGACCCCCGAAGATGACCCGACGCGAACACATCCGCAGAACGTGTGTCGAGCACAACTGCTCCGCCCGATTGATATGCGAGCAGATCTTCGAGCGACAACAGGGCGGGGGCGGAGTGCTCGTCGAGTGAGGGTCGGTCGCGTCGGTTCGCATCAGCAGCGAACGCGAAGTAGAGCGGCGCCACGCTCTGGCCTTCGGTGACGAGATCGACGAAGTTCGTGACGCTCATCGGAGCAAGTGCATAGTTGAACTCTCGCTGCTCCCCAATGGTCGACGATGACGCGTTCTCGAGTCGCTTGCCGCACGCGGAACCGGCACCATGGGCCGGAAGGACGAGCGTCGCGTCGGGGAGGGTAAGGATCTGTTCGTGGAGTGATGCGAACAGGTCACGAGCGAGGCTGTCGGCGCTTCGTCCGACGGAGGTGAGCAGGTCGGGGCGGCCGACGTCACCGATGAACAGCGTGTCACCGGTGAGCACCGCCCACGGCTTGTCCCTCTTCACGTCGCCGGCCTGTGGCACTGACAACACGATCGAGATCGCTTCTGGCGTGTGGCCCGGGGTGTGGCGGATCTCGAGTTGCACGGCGCCCAACTCGAGGATCTGTCCATGCGAGAGCGGGTCGATTTCGAAGTCGGTTCGGGCCTCGCTGCCGTAGGAGATCATCGCTCCGGTCGCGCGCGCCATCTCGAGATGACCCGAAACGAAGTCGGCATGGAAGTGCGTCTCGATGACCCGCTCGATGCGCAGACCGTTTGCTTCTGCGTCAGCCAGGTAGCCGCTGATGTCGCGCTGTGGATCGACAACGACGGCGCGACCTGTCGTGGTGTCTCCGATCAGGTACGAGAACAGCGAGAGGCACTCAAGGTGGTACTGCCGGAAGAACAACCCGGTCGGGACGACGAACGAGGGTAATGGGTCGATGGTGCTCATCAGTGTTCGAACCTCACGTTCGGAAGTGCTCGGTCAAGCCATGTGGGAAGGCGCCATGCCCGTTCGCCCAGCATCGCCAGCAGCGAGGGGACGAGCATCATGCGAATGATCGTGGCGTCGAGGGCGACAGCCAACGCAAGCGTCAAGCCGAGTTCGGTCGGCGGTATCGGCCCGGTCACCCCGAAGGCGATGAACACCACGATCATGATGAGTGCCGCGTTGGTGATCGGCTTGCGGGTGCGGGCAATGCCGTGGCGCACGGCGAGCCGGGCGTCGCCAGTCCGGTCACGCGACTCTTTGATCGCGGCGAGGAGGAACAGCTGGTAGTCATCGACAATCCGAACAACAGAGCGAAGAAGAACAGCGGAGCCCACGCGTTCACGAATCCCTGATGCTCGATGCCGAGCAGCGACGCACCGATCCCGTGTTGGAACACCAAGCTGGCGAACCCGAAGCTTGCTGCAACACCGATCAGGTTGAACACGATCGACGAGAGCGCAATCAGCAGACCACGGAACACGACGAGCAACAGGATGAACGCCACGACCATGATCATCCCGATCGCCACCGGCGCAGCGTTCGTCAACGCTGTTGTCAAGTCGGTGTTCTGCGAACCCGGCCCGCCGAGCAGCGCGCTCGGCACCTCGACCTGTAGGACACCACGCAATCGTCCGATCAGCGAGGAGGTTTCCTTCGAGTCGACCGACGTCGACGGGACGATCCGCACCACGACCTTCGGTCGCCGAGTTGCGGTCAATGCAATTCGGCCAAGCAACGTGGCCTTTGGTCGGTTGTTGAGTGGCGGTTGCATCGCTGTTGTCGACGTCGTCGTTGTCTCGTTCATCTCGGAATCTTTCATATGTGTGCGTAGCATTAGTGGAGCAGCGAACCCGCACAGACGGGCGATCTCCCCGCAACCGGGCGCGACGAAGCAGAGTGGTTCGCGCCGGGGACACCGGCGCCATGGGTGCTGGCGATGACTCAGGCCAACTTGGTGAACATCTTCTGCACGTCGGCCACGTCGTAACCCTCGGCAGCCGAGCGCTCCGGATCCTGCAAACACCACGTAAGGCCAGCAGCGATCAACACGAACCCTGCTTGCTCCAACGCCTTGTTCGCCGCCGACATCTGCGTGACCACGTCGCGACAGTCCCGACCCTCAGCGAGCATCTGCTGGATGCCCTTCACCTGACCCTCCACACGCCGAAGGCGCTTGATCACGTCAGAAACGGTGTCCTCGGGAAGCTCCATGATCACATGGTAGCCGATACCCCCGGGGGTAGTCAAGATACCCCCAGGGGTAGCCTGCAAATTCGTCCCGGATGCTCCGCTATCGGTGTCCGAGGAAGGACCGAAGTTCTTCCAGTCTCGAAAGGCATCGGTGGGAACGACCGGAAACATGCTCTGAACTGGCGACATACCCTCTCAGCAGCGTTGATGCGAAACCGGGCATTCGGGTTCGATTCCCCCCACCTCCACCGTTTGCCCTGGTCAGGGCATGTTTTTCCTCGGCCTTGACACGGGTTTGACACGCGACGTCGGGTGGCCGAGCGGCCGCGTGAGACGGCGTCGGGCAGGTACGTTCGTTCGATGCCCAGCAGTCCGCGCCAACAACTCGCCGACCTTCTGCGAGACGCGGGCGCCGGTGGATCGTTCTCGACTCGTCGGACTGCCCCGCCGGGCGACTTGAGGATCGATGTGACGGGACTGGGGACGATCCTTCTGCCGGTCACCGCTGCGCAAGCCAAGCAGCTCCGGCTTCTCGCCCGCCCGGCGCGCTACGGCAAGGGCAAAGACACGCTCGTGGACCTGCGCGTCCGCGACACGTGGGAGGTGCCTCGTTCACGGGTGAAAATCGACAAACGGCGGTGGGCCAACACGCTGAAGCCGATACTCGGATCTGTCCGCGACGACCTCGGACTCCCCGAAACCAGTTTGCTGACTGCCGAACTGCATTCCATGCTCGTCTACGAACCGGGTCAGTTCTTCGCCGCCCATCAAGATTCGGAGAAGAGCGATCAGATGATCGGCACACTGATCGTCGTTCTCCCATCAAGAAGCGAGGGCGGCGAAATCGTCGTCGAGCATCAAGGCCTGTCCGTGACCTACACCGGTTCGGCCTCGTCGCTGACATTCGTAGCGTTCTACGCCGACACTCGACACGAGGTCCTTCCCGTGACCCGAGGCTACCGTGTGGTGCTCACGTACAACCTCATGCTCACCGGGACCTCCACCCCGAAACCCACCAGCGCTCCGACGCTGAACGAAAGCGTCGCGACGCTGTTGCGCCAGCACTTCGAAAAGCCGTCCGAAGCGAGATGGCGCGGAGACCGCGAGGCTCTCCAACCGCCCGACCGACTCGTGTTCCTTCTCGACCACCAATACAGCGAGCACAGCCTCCGTTGGGCACAGCTCAAAGGCAACGACGCCACCCGAGCCGATGCTCTTCGCCGCGCCGCAGGGTCGGCCGACTGTGAGACAGCGCTGGCTCTCGTCGAGATCCAAGAGACCTGGGACTGCGCCGAACCCGCACCGCGACACCGACGCGGCTGGTGGACCGACGACGAGTCCGATGACGAGTCCGATGGCGACCTTGACGACGCCGATCACGAGCTAGGAGAGCTGCTCGAAACGACAGTCACGATCACGTCAGTCCACGAGAAGGCACACCGATTGGCGCCTGATGTTCAGAACGCCGAACTGGCGGCGGCGACCCCCACGTCCTCGTCGGCGCCCTACGACACTGAGTACACGGGCAACATGGGCAACTGGGGTAACACCATGGACCGGTGGTACCGGCGCGCATCAGTCGTGGTCTGGCCAAGTACTCGATCGTTCGCCCTCACGTGCAAAGCCGACCCGAACGGCGCTGTCGAGGAGTTACACGCTGCGATCGCCGATCGGCCCCACGATCCGCACGTCCCAAACGACATGGTTGCGACGCTGTTGCGCTTCTGGCCCGATGCAGTTCGCCGAGGCCAACAACGAACACTGCTCCCCGGAGCACTCGCTCTCGCCGCTGAACTTCGCGACGCCAACAGTGCAGCCGACCTACTCGAAGCTTTCGAGATCAGCGCCGTGACACCTGCCGATGCAGCCGCCCTCCTCATCCTCAACGCCGAGTACGGCCCGCGATGGTTCCAAGATCGGATCACCGAGTGGATGACGAATCGAGTCCCCTTCGGGTCCAATCCAGCCGCGTCGCGCGAGGTGTGGACGGAGGCCCTACCGGACCTCTGCCGGGGGCTGAGCAAAGGCAAGGGTCAAAGCTCTTCAACGGATGGCGAGCCTGCTCGAACAATCGTTGCGCTGACGTGGAACTGGCTCGAGGCTGCGATCGTCGCCGCAACTGCCATCACTCGACCGTCCGCGCGACATGAGCGGATGAACGAACTTTCCCGCGTGCTCCTCGCCCTGTTGCAAGCAACCGACACCGCCGATGACCCAACACTTCGAGATCAGATCGTGACGACAGTCTGCGAGCGCGAGTTCCGGCTGGTCCCATTGCTGCTCCACGTGATCGACGCTTCGACCTCGATTCCCCCCAATCGACGCACAAAGCTTGGCCTGACCCGGGTAGCAACGCACTGCGGCGAAGCCCTCCGAGTCGAACTAGCTCAACCTGGACGCGCGCTCGGAGACTGGTCCATCACGAGCTTCGTCTCGGGCGACGACTGCCAGGACTGCACGGAGCTCACCGCCTTCCTCGAAGACACAACAGCACAGCAGCGGGTGTGGCCGCTCGCAAAGGCACGACGACAACACATCCACCGATGCATCGACGATGCCGAACTCCCAGTCTCGCACCGCACCACACACGAAGGAAGCCCGCACAAGCTCGTGATCACCAAAACAAGCGACTTGTTCACCCGTGAAGCGGACCAACGCACCAAAGCCCGAGCATCATTGACAGCCGTCGAGCGTCTCCTTGGACCCAGCCGGCCGACAACAACGCGGAATCGTTGACCACACCGGGCCGGCGTGGATGCCCTGTGCGCCAAGTAGCCCATCCATTTCAACCGACGCAATCCAGTCTTGATTAAATATTCCAGAGACGGTACATTTAATGCGTGGAGTACCTGTCACTCGACGAAGCCGCCCAGGCCCTCGACGTGACGCGTCGCCGCGCCCAGGCCCTCGTCGAAAAGGGACAGCTCCGCGCCCACCGCGTCGGCGGACGGTGGCTCGTCGAAGCAGGCGACGTCTACCAGCGACGTCGCATGGTCGCCCGACGCGGCCGGCCCCTCAACGCCTCCACCGCCTGGAACCAGCTCGAACACGCCACCTTGCCCCGAGACGACAACGAACAGGACGCCTTCCGTCGACTTGTCCTCACCCGCGCCGAGTACCGAGACGCGTACATCCACCCGTCACTCGTCGCCGACGTCCGCCGGAACGAACGCCACGTGCTCGGCGGCCGTGACGCCGCCGATGCCGCCGGGCTTCCCGTCGGCACCACCGACGACGACCTCGACGTGTACCTGCGTACCGCCGACCTCGACGAGCTCACCACCACCCACGTCGTGCGCTTCGACGCCACCAAAGCGAACCTGCACCTCCACATCGTCCCCGCCGGCGCCTGGCCCTTCACCGCCGACCAGCGATTCACGCCTCTGCTCGTCGCCTGGCTCGATCTGGCCGACCGCGGCGACCGCGCCGAACGACTCGTTCGCGAACAACTCCTCCGGGGCCCGTCGTGAGCGACCTGCCCACCATCGACCTCCGAGCCGAGCTCCTCGACCGTCACGCCGGCGCCATCAAAGGCCTCTACCGGCTCTCCACCCGGATCCCGATCGAGAAATGGGCACTCGTCGGCGGCATGATGGTCCTGGTCCTCGCCTACGAACACGACACCCCTTCCTGGCGGGCATCCCAAACCAAAGACGCCGACATCGTTGTGGACGTCGTCGCCGACCGGACCGTGCTCAGAGCCACCACCCAAACCCTCCAAGCCCAGGGTTTCACCCTCGACGCGTCCGTCGGCTCCGGGAGCGACGTCAGCCGTTGCACGTTCTCGTCCTACAAATCCCAAATCGACGTGCTTGCGGGTTCGATTCCCCCACCTCCACGTTGTTTTTGAAGCATTTCCCCTGGTAAGAGGGTGCGATTCTCCGGTCAGGGCGTCCCGTGACCCGGTTTTGACTCAGAACCCGCCGGCTCGATTCGCGTGTCGGATCGGAACGCCAAAGGCTACGAGCGCTCGGTCTCGTCGACAATCGATGCCGAAACCCGGGAACCGACGGTCACCGCATCCGGAGCATGGGCCGCGAATCACTCGCCAGCGCGTCCGTCCCGGGACGGCATCTGTAGCTCGACCTGCTATGCCCGGGAGAACTACTGAAATCGAGACGCCGGACGGCACGTCAGGTATGGAAGCGCGAACGCGCAGCCGTCCTCGCTTGCCTCCAACTCATCGCCGTGTAGCCACGATCACCGGAACCCGCCGGTGTCGCGCCCGAGCACCCCGGGGCCAGATCAAGTGAGCGTTCTCAGCGCAACTGTTACGCGCGAAGTTTACCGAAAAATCACGAACTGACTTGCTGCGACCGATCAGCACCGAACAAGACGGCGACGCTTCAGCCGACCTCGCCGGAGAGAAACGCGACAACAGATCGAATTCGCCAGGCAAGGGCACGCAAACTCCGGGAGACTCCGTCAGAAGTGGCGGATCGCCTGCAAGAGTCCCGCCGGAGGTTGGCCCATGTCAACTATGAGCCACCCGACGAAGCCGGGCTGCGCGCCGAAGAATACATAGGTGTAACCGTTAGCCGTCGGCCCTTTCCGGAAGCCGAATTCGACCCGCCAACCAGTCGCGCCTCCATCCTCCAGAGCGGCGGACCTGGCTCTAAGAACGGCGACTCCTTCGTCGCGAAGGCGAGCGGCTTCTTGCTGGCACTGGGTGTAAGTGTCATAGCCACCCCGAACAAGTGCGTCAGGTAGGTCAGGCGCCGCCGTATCCGGGGACCCAACTTCCACTGCCCAAATCGCGCGATCAACCCCAGCGAGGTCGACCTCCTCGGTTATCTCCTCGTGCCGAAGAAATTCGGCCCAGGCACCCCCTGGGGTATCAGCGAAATACTGGGCAGGTCCCTCGCCATCGCTATGCCACCGGGCAGCGGGTTGCGACTTGGCTTCCCACAAAAATGGAAATCTCCTGTCGTTGTGCCGAAAAACGATCACGTCGCCGGTGACCCCAAAAGCGCACCGGCTAGCGAACGGACTCGCTGCACCGGATTGTCATCGGGTGACCAGTCGCCCGCCAGCAACTCTCCCGGCGACGCACCGCCAAGTGCCGACCTGGACCGCTGGAACCACCGCCGAATCCCGAAGTTGTTGTAGCTGCCCGAAAGGTCGGCAGCGACCAGCGTGACCGTGTGCAACCGCCAAGCGATGTCGTCAGGTGTTGGCCTCTCGCCGCTTCGATACCGGTGAACCGACGACACTGACGTTCCCACCAGCTTGGCGAGTGCATCCTCACCAAGAATCTCGGTTAGGGCATGCCACTCGTGCTCTGGCAGGGGAGAATCCTCGATCGCACTGAGGGACTCGCGCAGCGCTGCGGAAAGTGGACCGGGCTTAAGTCGGCGACCCAACGAGGCGCTTCGCCGACCGACTCCCGATGTTGCGAAGGCATCCATCGCCTCGAAAACCTGTTCTCGATCAACCCCGGCCTCCCGGCTCGGCGGAATGAGGCCAAGGAGTTCAGCCAACGAGACGATCCGGACCGCAAGAAACCCGACCTCGACCTCGAGGTCTCCCGTCCGGCTAGACAAATCCTTGTCAGTTTTCATCAACTTGGACCTTAGTCGGAAGTAAGTGATACTCCGATCTACCTCCGGCCGTTGTCAACCACGGGCTGCGAGCTGCGGGTCCTCGGCGTCATCGCCAATGTTGTCCCGGCCATGATCGCCTACGTCCTCGAACGTCATGGACCGGCAATCCCGTCACGATCGATGGTCGCACGATGACAGCGCACAGGGCAATCCGCCGCGTCGTCGATCACACCATCGACCATCTCCCCGAAACCGTCGCCCGCATCAACCGCACGACGCCGCTCGTCGACAACTGGCACCACTTCGCGAACCCGCCGACCTCGCGCTGCGCCTTCTACTCAGGTTCGGTGAGCAGAAATCCAAGGACACTTCGAGCGACACCAAGGTCCACCCGATCGCATGCGGGAATGGACGTCGTTGAGGCTGTGATTCCCGGCTTGCAGGGACGAAACCAGGTCGTCGAGCCCACGAAGGAAGTGCCGTGCTGCCTTCGCATCGCCTGCTCTGTGTCGAAGTAGATATTTCGCTCTGAGGGACCGGGTCGGCTTCTCTAGAGCGGCTTCTCGCTGGCTGCTCGATTCTGCATCCCATTCAGCAACAACGACCGAGAACAACGCATCAAAGTCACTCGTCGATCTCAACCAGCTTTCGAGGCGTTCGCGACCCTCTATCGGCCAGGCCATGTGGCAGCGTATTGCTCGGGGAACCGTTCCTTGGCGACCTGCTCAACGAGGTCAAGCAACTCCTGCGGGTCAACGCCCTCAAACGGCGCTCCAGCTTCGAGTTCGCGTACCCGTTGCTCTGCCCGAGCGACGGAACGAACAATCACGCCGATCTGTGCTGTGGTGAGAACTAGCTTCGTCACGGGACCTCCAAACGGGAGCGGAATGAGTCGGGCTGGCGGGATTCGAACCCACGACCTCTTGACCCCCAGTCAGCCGGCCGTATGTGCGCAGAAGAATCCGTTGGTGTCTGTTCGTGTCCGGAAGTGACCGCTGAGCTGCGGGTTCGACGAGATGCCGACGAACACCGAGAGACCCTGAGTGTCCGATGGAGTCCCTTGAGAACCGCGCGGATGTTCTCACTTTTTGTTCTCACATGCGCGCTTACTATCTCGATTCAACTCGTCCAGCCGCCGTCCAAGGAGCGACGGGCCCGATCGCCCGCTTCTCCGTCCAAGAGTCGCCACACACGGTCGCTCGCATCGACGGTCGAGGCCGCACGCTACGGCCGTCCTTGACCTGAGAGCGGGTCGTGACGAGCGACGGCAGCATCGCGGCCCTGTCGATCTTCGGTTCGCAATCGGAGCAGGTCACTTGACTCCACCTCTTCAATCGTATTACGATTCAAGAGGTGGAATTCCACTCCTCGGCACGCCGACACGATGCACCGACGAGGACATCCGACACGCCATCGACCACCAACTCGTCGTCGACGATCTCGGCGACGACGACACGCCGTACCGTCTCCTCGTTCTCGGACCCGACCCGGCCGGGAACTTCCTCGAAGTCATCATCCTGATCTTCGACGACGAACGAACAATGGCCATCCACGCGATGCCGATCCGACCGAAGTACCTCGCCCTCCTCCCCAACCCCGGACAGACCAATGCCTGAGAAGAAGATCTACGGAACATCCCGAGGACACGTCATCGACGACGACGTCATCGAAGCCCTCGCAGCTGAAGCCGAAGCCGGATACGACATCACCAAGCTCCGCCGACGCGGCGGCCGGCAACTCATGGGATCCGCTCCCGCCGAAGTCGTCCCGGTCCGCCTCGACCCCGAGCTAAAAGCAGAAATTGACCGCAGAGCAGAAGCCGACCACACCACGACCAGCGAGATCATTCGAACCGCAATCCGCAAGTACCTCGACGTCGCCTGATCACCCAAGGACGCGCATCGCGTTCTGCATCGTGAGTCAAGACTCGTACGCGCCGCGGCCGTGGCCGTGACGACAAACCCGGACCGGCGCAAACGCATCGCCTCAAAAACTTTCCCCAAGTGCCCTGCAACGTCGTCGACGGTCCAGCTCCGAGGCACCGCGAGATCAAACGCATGCGGACGATCAAGCACTGTTTCGTCGCGGCTGCCCGACGAACTCGTCGCCACGCTGCTCCTCCAAGGACAGTACCCGACGAGTTCGACCGCATCGACACAACCATCGCGTCCAGCTCCATAACCGGCATGCTGAGCTTCACCGGCGACTGGTGTCGCCCCCGATAAGCGTCTGGCTTTCGAGGAGGAGTCGCATGAGGTTGCCGACGTGCTTGTCGAGCAGGCCGCGCTCATCGGTTCGATGTTCGAGGGCGACGATGTCGAGTTCCGAAGGCCGGATCGGGAACACCACGAGGCGTACATCGGGCGACGAACCGAGCTAGCTGCGAATCTGCGAGCCGCGGGTAACTCAGCGGACCTCGCACGTCGGCTGGTACTGGCCGCCGAGTTCGTCGATATCTTTCCGACGATCAGCAGAATCGCGGCCGAATTCAGATACAGCGTTGAGCCCGCCTCACGCGAAGGGATCGAATCCTTTCTCGATTCCTTGCCGATGGGCTCAATCGTGACCGCGCTTCACCTGTCCGCGATCCGAGACGGACGAACATGGAAACGCAACGACTACAACGATGTGCTCTACCTCTCGGCCGCTTCGGCGTACTGCGATGTCGTCGCCGGCGAGCGCCATTGGACCTCAAAGCTGAACCACCCGTCCGTGCCGACCCAGTCAAGAAACGTCTGCACCGCCCTGGAATTGCTCGCAATTCTCGATGCAATGCCCAGTTGACGTCTTTTGCAGCACTCGCAGTCAACTGGAGCACGGAGTTCTTCAGAACTCCGTCCGACGTCTTTGCGGTGCGATGAGCGTGGTCAACTGCTGGCGCAACGAGAAATCCATCGCTGGTGGCGTTCCCGGCGAGAGAAATGAGGACGGGCAGCCTTGACCGCTCGACTCGCAAGCGGCTGGCGGGTGGCTCTTACAGGACGACCAACGGCCGGTTGTGTCCACGGCTTGACGCTGCTCGTACGATCGTCGAGATGTGGGGAGCGAAGGAGCGGCTGCGAGTTTGGATACTCGTCGTCGGGGTGATGACACTGTTGCTCATCGTTTTCCTAGTCGTCGAGGGGGCCGGAGTGCCCCTTTTAGTCGATCCAAGGCCGGCGCTCGACGCAGGTTCCGCGGTCGCAGCGACTATTGGCGTAGGGCTACTTGCTGTCGATGCTGTGGCTCCCGTGCCATCGAGCGTGGTGATGGTTGCGCTCGGCGCGAGATTCGGGTTCGTCGGCGGAGTGCTCTTGTCGATCGTTGGCAGCATCAGCGGGTTCGCTGTCGGGTACCTCATCGGTCGGTGGTCAAGAGGAACGCTGTCCCCCTTGGTCGGGGGTGAGTCCGATCGTGCTGCGGCGTTGCTTCGACGTTGGGGCGTGTTGGCCGTCGTCGTCAGCCGCCCCGTGCCGCTCTTAGCCGAAACAGTCTCATTTGTGGCCGGCGCGTTCGCCATGCGGCCCTTGGCTGCCTTCGGTGCTTCCGCCCTTGGTTCCGTTGGGCCGGCGGCCGCCTTCGCATATGCCGGTTCGCGGGGCGCTTCGACCGTCGACGATGCCATAGTCTTCGTCGTCGTCGCCGGGGCCGCTGGACTGTGCTGGGTTGCGGGTCGGCGGCTGTCGTCCTCAGACAGTGACCTCTGAGGCCGTCACGCGGGAGCGGCTTCAACTGCGCCGTCGAGAGCGACCGTCAATCAGAACTGCACCCAAGATGACTGCGCCCTGAATGATCCGCTGATAGACGGGATCGACGCCGATCAGGTTCAGCCCGTTCACCAAGAAGGCAATGAAGAACGCCCCGCACACGGTGCGCCATACAGCGCCTTCGCCACCGGTGATTGACGTCCCGCCGACAACGACAGCGGCGATGACTGCGAACACGAGACTAAAGTCGTCAGATGGTTGGGCCGTGAGGCTCCTCGCCGACGACACAGCCCCCGCGAGCGCCGCCGCGAGGCCGCCAAGTGCGAACGTGATCGTTCGCACGAAAGTGACATTGACTCCTGCGAGCCGCGCTGCTTGAGGGTTTCCGCCAGCGGCGTAAACGTGACGCCCGAACTTCGTGAACGATAGAACCATTGCGAACACGAGAACGACGACGACAGCGATCCAGCCAGACGATGGAATTCCCAGAATGCGTGTTCGGGCGATCGTTCGCAGACCAGTTCCCTTCGCTCGAAGAATGCTCTGTTTGCTTACGATGTATCCGAGCCCGTAGATCATGAACGACGAGGCGAGCGTCGAGATGAATGAGCTCACCTTTCCGATCGTCGCGACGAGTCCGTTCGCCAACCCAATCGCGGCTCCGAGGAGGAGCGCGGCGGCGAGGCTCAACACGATGTTGCCGGTGGCATTCTCGATTCTGAACATGACCAATGGACACGTCACGTAGACGGCCGACGAGGACAGGTCGAACCCGCCACCGATGATGATCAACGTCGCTGCCGCCCCGACTATCAACACCGTCGACTGTTGATCGACAACGTTGATCAGGTTCATCGTTGTGAAGAACGGACGACTGCTGATGGCGAGTACTACAAACAATGCCGCCGTCACGAAGGCGATCCCGTAGTGCGATAAGACGCCGCGACTCGGCTCGACCCGTCGTCGCGATACGGCGACGCCCTCCGCTCGGGACGCGTCGTTCTGGCTTGGCGGAGGGTCCGTCCGAGGATCGTCGGTCATAGCTTTGGCGACGGCCGGCACTGGTCGCTACCGAAAGCCGCGCGAGCGACCTCGAGATCGCTTGTGTCGAAGCCGTCGAACTCGGCGACCAACCGCCCTTCGCGCATGACGAGAACCCGATGGGCGAGTCCGATCACCTCCTCCAGGTCGGACGACACGAACAGCACCGCGGACCCGTGCAAAGCAAGCTCCACGATGATGTTGTGGATCGTGTTCTTCGCGCCTGGATCGACGCCACGTGTGGGCTCATCGGCAATAAGCATTCGTGGATTCTCGGCGAGCCATCGTGAAAACATGACCTTCTGTTGGTTTCCACCGCTGAGGAGGTCCACGCTTGTCTCCACACTGGCGGCTCGGACTCCGGTGCGGTCAATGCTGCCGCGCACGGACATGCGTTCCTCTCGCTGGTCGAGAACTCCTGCGACCGAGAAGCGGTCGAGGTGAGGAAGGGCAGTATTCTCCCGAACTGACCGCATCATGATGAGACCGTCATCGCGGCGCGACTCCGGAATAAACGCCATGCCTGCGTCGATCGACGCATTCGGCCGTCCGAGTTTGAGGTCCTGGCCGTCGATGAGCACTCGCCCTGCGGAGGGTGTCACCGCTCCGAAGATTGACCGGAGGAGCGTGCTTCGACCGGCGCCGACGAGGCCCGCGACGGCCACGATCTCACCTGTTCGGACGTGGAGCGACACGTTGTCGAGCGTCGATCCCTGGGACAGGGCGCAAACCTCGAGACGGCGCGGCGCGTCGGCGGGCGGGCGGGTCTTGGTCGGGAAGCTCTGAGTGAGGGTCCGGGCGATCATCGACTGGAGGAGCGTCGCTACGGTGTCGCCGGTGGTGGGCGACGTGCGAACGAGAGCTCCGTCTCGGAGCACGGTCACCGTGTCGCAAACGTCAAGCACGGGTTGGAGGAAGTGGGACACGAGCAGGACAGTGGTCCCGCTCGTCGCGAGGTCCTTGACGACTCCAAGCAGGTTCGCCGACGCGTTCGAGGAAAGCCGGGCAGTCGGTTCATCGAAGACGATCAGTCGAGCGTCCCGAACCAAGGCCCGGAGGATCTCGACTAGCTGTTGCTCGGCCACCGAGAGGGAGTGCACAAACGCGTCCGGGTCGACGATGATGCCCGTCCGCTCGGCGAGCGCGCCGTATGACCTTCGCATGGAAGCGCGGGAGACAAACGGTCCGACCGTGTGCTCGACCCCTAGGTACACGTTGTCGAGCACCGTGCGGCCCGGCACGAGCGACAGCTCTTGACTGATCATCGCGATGCCGCTTGCCAAAGCCTGACGTGGCGACCGAAACACGACCGGTTCGCCGCAGACAGCGATACTCCCGGACGTGGGCATAACGACACCAGCGAGGACCTTGCCGAGCGTGGACTTCCCAGCGCCGTTCTCACCGACCAGCCCATGGACCGAGCCCGAAACGATGTCGAGGTCGACCCGATCGAGCGCCAGCGTCGGGCCGAACCGCTTCGTGATGCTGCGCAGCCGGACGTGAGGTACGACCAACTCCGTCACCGGCCGCACGACCGATCCATCAGCTGGTTCAGCCGGCCCACTGTGCGGTGAACTTGCCCACGTTCGCCTTGGTGATGAGTCCGCCGTCCGCAAGCTTGTTGAGCGGATCGATGCCACCGGTGATCTTGTTCGAGGTGATGGCGGCGACCATGGCGGTCATGGCCAGTCGTCCCTCGTCAGCCGGCGCCCCGAAGAGATCGCCGAACCAGGTTCCGTTCTTGACCGCGGCAATCGCGGCCTGCGAACCTCCGAAGCCGACTAGCGCGACCTTGCCAAGTTTGTTCGCTTCTTTGAGCGCGATCGCCACTCCCTGGATCGATTGATCCGATCCAACCACGACATCGAAGTCAGGGGTCTTCTGCAGGATGTCCTGTATGGCTTTGATCCCGCCATCGGGACCCAGGAACTTGCCCTCGCCCTCTGCCACGACGCGGACGGGCTTCCCTGCGATCGCCTTGTCGAAGCCGGCCCGCAGGGCTTCGTCGAGTGGCGTCCCCTTGATGCCGTAGAGGTAGACGATCCGACACGCCGGCCGTGTACCGCAGGCCTCCAGCGTGAGCCTGCCGAGTCGGACACCGCTCGGCAGCGGGGCTGCCAATACCGACGCCGACACGCCAGCGACCTGTGGGGCGGACGTGTCGAGCTTCGTCCCGACGACCTGGTTCATCACGACGACCTTCATTCCCTTCTTCAGGGCGGTCTGAATGTCGGGAATCAGTCCAGGGCCATTGATGGCCACGACGACGATGCCCTTGTACTTGCCCGATGCGATGATGTCCGCGATCTGCTTCGTCTGTTCTTCGGGCTTGAACTGCGCATCGAACTCGACGATCTTCATGTTGTTGGCGACAGCGACCTTCTCCATTGCCTTTTTCGATGCCTGAAGCCAGGTGTTGGCGGAGCTCGCGTTGAGATAGGCGACTCTGATCGTGGGCGAGGTCGCCGCTTGAGCGATCGGCGCGCCACATACGGCCATCGCGGTCACAATGGCTATGCGCACTGCGACTCGTCGCACCGAACGTTGGTTAGCTCTCATAGTGGTCCTCTGCCGGAAACGGCGATCGGATGGAACGGGTTGTAGCGGTCTGCGGTCGCGAACGATACACGCGCCACCGCTTTCTGCTCCACAGACGTTGGGTTCCGCAGGAAAATTGTGGATAGTCTGCGTGCTCGAAGGAGGACAACGCCATGGCTGAACTTGATGCGACGTCTCTGAACGCGATCTTGACCGGAGCCACGGTCTACGGAGCCGGAGGCGGTGGTCCCTACGCGCTTGGCGAGGCGTTCGTCGCCAACATCGCCGCGCGTATGGCGAGCCTCGGCCGCGGCGTGCAGTTGGTGTCAATGCTCGAGCTCGAGCCGTCGAAATTCGTCGCAATCCCGGCCGGGGTCGGCTCACCAAGCGCCGCGGAAGACGCGCCGTTTCCGCTCGACGCCGTCACGAAAGCCTTCACGACGCTTGGCCGCGTGACGGGTCGGTCGTTCGCCGCCGTGCTTCCGGGAGAGGTCGGCGCCGGGAACAGCCTCATTCCCGTCAGCGTCGCCCTTGACTTGAACATCCCGGTGCTCGACGCCTCGGGGGCTGCCCGGGCCATGCCGTCGCTGCAGATGAGCACATGCGCCGGATTGCCGGTGTCGCCGGTGATCATGGAGAACGCCTCCACGATGGTTCAGTTCAGCGCCGAACCGGCCGAACTGGCCGATGCAACAATGCGCGGAATCATCGGTGGCGGCGTGTTCACTGAGGACGCGGGCGTTGCCCTGTGGCCGATGACCGTTGCAGAAGCCGGTTGCTGCATCCCGGGCACGCTGACCAACGCGCTCGAGCTCGGCAAGGTCATCCTCGGCGCGGTCGCTGCGAAGACGGACCCCGTGGCCGCCGCCGTCAAGTTCATGAGGGCCACCATCCTGGTCGTCGGCACGGTGCAGGCCGTCGTGGCGTCCACCGGAGGCGGCTTCGATCACTCGATCGTGACCATCTCCGACGGTACGACCACGGTCCGAATCACCGGCCAAAACGAGAACCTGCTCACGTGGGTGAACGACGAGTCGGCTCCTCGCGTGATCGCGCCCGACCTGGTCTGCTTCCTAGGAGTCGACGGGACGCCATACAGCAACGCCGATCTTCCTGCGCCCGGCTCGGCGACCAAGCTCGCTGTGCTCGCCGCCCCCACTCCGGCGCAGGGCCGCACCGCTTCGACCGTGTCGGCGTACCTCGACCTCTATCGCCAGCTCGGATACGGAGGAGGGTATGCGCCGTTCACCTAGCACCCCCGCTGCGGTGAGTCGAGCGCATTTAGATGACGCAGTCTGACGACCTGCTCGCCGCGTTTCTGCCGCTTGACCGACGCCGAGCACTCTCGAGTGGAGTCGATCTCGACGGTGCACGGATGGGAACGGCCGTGTTCGCGGACATCGCCGGGTTCACTGCGCTCGCTCAGCAGGCCGCTGCCGTGCTCGGCGGACGGGCCGGCGCCGACACCATCACCGAAGCACTCGACCAGCTCTACAGCGCCGTCGCCGATCCGGTGGCCGACTTCGGAGGCTCAATCATCGAGTTTCTCGGCGACGCGTTCGTCGCATGGTTCGAAGGCGGCGACGAGGCCGCGGTCGCTGCGATCGAGGCCGCGCACACGATGCAGCTCGCCGCCGCTGGGTTGGAGCCGACGAACATCGGGCCGAACACGCACCGCCTGGCGCTCAAGATCGGTGTTGGTTCCGGAATCGGAATTCGTTGCACGATCGGTGACCCTGATCTGATGCGCTTCGAGTCACTGGCCGGTCCGGCGCTCGCTTCCGCCCTCCAGTGCGAGCGCTGTTGTGAACCGGGGCAGATCGTCGTTGACGCAGCCACGCTGGCGAACGCGTCAGCCCGACCAACTGCGCAACACGACACGGGCGGTGGACTGGCCTTCACCATCTCGCCCGAAGTGCCGCGACGTCCGCGCCCCCAGCCGGGGCTACCGCGTGTCACCGCCGCCGAAGCGCTTGTCGCAGTGCCCGTCGCTGTCCGGCCGGCCGTCGCGGCCGGAATGATCTCGGCAGACCTTCGGCCTGCGGTCGCACTGTTCATGGCAGTCGATGTTCCCGGTGACGACATCGAGCGCCTCGACGCCGTCACCCGGTGGGCGCAGCGCATCATCCATTCGCACGAGGGCGTGCTGCTTCGCTCCGGTTCTGGTGACAAGGGCACGTACCTCGTCGCCGGTTTCGGGGCGCCCGTCGGCATCGATCGAATCGCGCAACAATCCATTGCCGCGGCGTCCGCGCTCGTAGCCGTAACGCAGTCGGTCGGCGACGTGCGCGAGGTTCGGATCGGCGTCTCTGCCGGACCGGTCTATTCCGGCGCGTACGGTGGCAAGTCGAGACGGACGATCAGCATCTTGGGTGCGTCGGTGAATCGCGCCGCCCGCTTAATGGAGACCGCAGCGCTGGGCACTGTCCAGGTCGACGCCGCGTTGGCCGATTCCGTGCAGGCGACGTATGGATTCGACGAAACAGCGACGATCGTGTTGCGTGGCTTCGAACAACCCGCTGAGGTCCGTGTACTTCAGCGCGGACAGGCACGCACACGGGACGTCTCGAACCGGCCGTTGTTGCGGCTCGTCGATCGGCGCACGCAGCTCGCACGCGCCCTCGAGCTGCTCGATCGCCCGGGTCGATCGACGCCGATAGTCCTCGTGGGTGAGGCCGGAATCGGAAAGTCCCGTCTTCTTACCGAGTTGAGACAGGCGGCCGGGCAGCGCCTCATTCCACTCCTGTCGGGAGGGGGCGACGTCACCCAGAGTCTCACGCCGTACCACGCGTTTCAGTCGGTCTACCGACAGATGTTGGGAGTCGACAGTCCCGTCGCGGAGGAGGCAATTGCGGCTCGAGTCGACCGAGTGCTCAAGCGACGACCCGAGCTGTTTCCTGCGGTCGCACAGATCGGCGTCGTGGTCCCTGTCATTCGGGGACGCGAGTCACCGACGACGGGACCGCCACAGGATCTCAGCTCGGAATTGCTCGACCTGTTGGTTGAAATTGTTGCCGAGGGATTGGGGAACGTGCCTCGGGCCATGCTGGCCCTCGATGACGCGCACTGGTTCGACGGATCGAGCTGGCGACTCGTCGCTGCGCTCCACGAGCGTCTGCCCAACTTGCACATCGTCTTGACTTCGCGCGATTTCGAGCCGCCGTTCGACTTCGAGTGCGAACGAATCGAGCTCGACCCGCTCGACGCGGACGACTCGCTCAGTCTCGCCAGAGAGGCGCTCGACGCAGCTTCGCTCTCACCCGAGCTGGCCGCCGAGTTCACCGACAAGGGCGGTGGTCTTCCGCTCTTCTTAGTGGAGCTCGCGGGCGCCCTCGCAGCCTCCGGAGAAGCCGTCATCGAAAACGGCGTAGCGGTGTTCCGGGGTGACGGGTCCTCGGGGGTGCCCAACACGCTGCAAGAGGTCGTTGTCCGCCGCGTCGACGCGCTCTCACCGCGCGCCCACCAACTTTTGCGAGCGGCGAGCGTCGCTGGGACGCGAGGACCGACAGCGTTGTTGGCGGGGATGGTCGATGGCGACGCCGCGCTTCTCGATCGGGCGCTGGCCGAACTCGACGGCGAATCGCTCATCGACCGCACCCCCGACGGTTGGTCGTTCCGGCACGCACTCATCGCCGACGTCGTCTACGACACCATGCTCGAACGACAGCGTCGGCAACTGCATACAAGGGCCGCGGACCAGCTCCTCGCTCATCGCGACCTCGCCGGGCCGGTGGCGATCGCCCGACACCTCGAAGGCGCGCAGCGCTTCGATGAGGCGGTCCCGCTCATCCTCGAGGCGGCCGCCGGCTCGATCGGAACAGGCGCCTACCGTGACGCCGACACCCTCCTTCGTCGAGGGCTCAGGTTCATGGAAGGGCGCGAAGATCTCGTCGCCAAGCAGTCCCGCGTGCAGCTTCTGGCCATGCTCGGATCAGTCCTGATCGTCACCGCTGGTCAGGGCAGCGAGGAGCTAAAGGCAACCTTCGACGAAGCGCTCGCCCTCTGCGAGACCCTCGAGACCACGCCTGACATCATGGGTGTCCTCTTCGGCCTTAGCGCGTACTACATGTTCCGCGGATCCCTCGGGGTCTCACGGGCGCTAGCTCTGCGGTGTCTCGAGCTGAGTACGGCGCTCGGCATCGCCAGCGGGAAAGACAACGCCCACATGATGTTGGGGAACATCGCTGTGTGGTCGAGTGATTTCGAAGCCGGTGACCTCCATGCACACGAAGTGTGGCGGACATCATCTGAAAATCCCGACGGTTCCGCTGACCTACCGAAGTTCGCTCAGCACCCCATAGTGACCGTGTCGATCGCTCAGAGCCTCGGACTCGCCATTCGAGGACGAGCCGCCGAAGCGCTCTCGATGGTCGAGGCATCGCTAGCGCTCGCGGTCGATCTTGCCCATCCATACAACATCGCGCTCGCGATCGAGACGGAGGCTCTCGTTCAACTCGAGCTGCGCAACCTTGCCGCCGCCGATGCGGCGGCCAAGCGGCTTCGGGACATCTCGCGCGAACACGGATTCCCGATGTATGTGGTGGTTTCCGACATGGTCCGGGGCGCGGTGTTGGCACGCAGCGGTGATGCCGCAGCCGGAGTCAGGCTGCTCGAGTCGGCAAACGCGGATTGGTTTGCGACCGGATGTCGCATTTCCGGTACGTTCGGAGCGTCTCACCTCGCGGATGCACTGATTCGGGCAGGACGGGTCGATGACGCGATCGACGTCGTCGACCGAGCGCTTAAAGGTCAGACTGGAACCGAAGAGACGCTGTACTTCGGCGAGCTTGCTTGTGTCGGGGGTCGCGCGTCGGCGTTGCGCATTGTCCTTGGAGGAAATGCTGCCGAGGAACGTCTGCGCCAAGCTCTCGCCCTCACCGAGGCCAGTGGCGCCCATTTGCACAATCTGCGCGCGTCGACAGCACTCGCACGCGAACTCGATCGGTCAGACTTGGTCGCGGAGGCGCGCCTCGTGCTGACCGAAGCCTTGGCGCGTTTCGCGCCGCAGGGTGACACTGAGCACGACAACGACATCGTCGATGTAGTCCTTGCGCGACGCGTTCTTGAATCGTTGGGAAGTCCGTCAGACTGATCCAGTTGCATTGGTGACGAACGGGATATCGATGCTTCCGCGCATGTATCCCATCATCAGATCGACGTCGAACCCGCCAAGCCAATACACCATGGTCCAGTCCTGGGACACGCCGAGTCGGCCGCCCAACTCATTCTCGGGATCGGTCACGACGGCCTTGCCGTTGATCGACATCGTGTAGTCGCAGCGCATACCGAGGAACACTTTCGCGGAGAGGGTGGCGCCTTGCTGAGTTGCGTCGCGCTTCAGCAGCACGATCCGCTGTTCGACGTCAGCTCGTGTCGGGTCAGCCGGCGCGAGGGTTGCCAGGTAGGAAGTGAGCGCGTTTAGTCGGTCCAGCCGGTACCCCGCGAAGTCCATCACGCCTGTTGCCTCGGCAACCTCGGGGTCGTTGATGCCGACCGTGTTGTTGCGATGATCGAGGATCGCGTCGTCGGTGAAGATGTCGTCGATCGTGAGACCCGGCCGGGTGATGTCCCATTCGTCGCGCCGGCTGACCACAACCGTTCCCGTAGGTGACCGGAACCGGATATGGAACGGGTCGATTGGGGCCCGAAGCCCCGCAACGATGATCATGTTCAATTGCCGGAATTGGGCACCGTCGAGAAAGTCGACCGTGGCGCCTTGCAGCACGTGGTTGGGGGTCGAGACCCCGTTGATGGCGACGTCGGTGACGAACACGCCGGGCCGTTTCGACGGCCACCGCTCCGACACGAACTCCTGGAGACGGACGATTCGGTCCATGTCCGGCTCCGACGGGGTGGCGATCGTCGGACCGCTGAGCCCGCGGCGTTCATCCGTGGGATCTGGGTCGGTGGCCATGCGGCATTGGAACCAACCTTCGTAGGACATTCTCAGCATGACACGTTCCTCATTCGGTCGGCATCGACGACGCGGCGATCAGACTTCGCCACTTCCGCAGCATCAGCGCGACGGAGTCCGCGATCGTGGCCAGACGAGCGGGGGCATCGGGCGTCGCTGCGATCTCAGTCAACGCAAGGTGGATCGCCGTCAACCGCTCGCCGATGATGACGTTCGCGGCGTCAGTGCTCGGAAGGATCGACACATCGGAGTAGAACTCGAAGGTGGGGCCCGCCAGCGGTGTGGCGCTCCCTTCGACGGCAGGCAACGTAGTCAGCACTTCGGCAAGTGGCCGAATGAGCATCGTCATCATTGGGTAGAACGAGACGTAGATCGTCGCCGACACGTCGGCCGTAGTCTCGGCGCCAACATGGCCGAAGAACCGGCTCAGCAGCAGGAGCAGCACCTCGTATGCCTCACAGAAAACGAGCGCGATGTCACGGGCAGGTTGGGCGGTGATGTGGACGACGTCGGGGCGGCCGTCGGGCCGGAACAGGATCGGATTCGTGGCCAGAGCGAGCGCCGGGACGAACGGCTGTCCTGACGCTGCGGCCTCTTGCTCCACCGAGGCCAACTCGCGTTGGATCCTCAACAACCGCGCGAAGTGGCTGGTGTCCTCGCCGCTCTGCGAGCCCTCTCCCTCTGTTCGCACGAGGTTGATGGCCGCTATCGCGGATGCGGTGTCGACAACCTCAATCAAATTGAAGTCGTAGACACCGCCGCCGGCTTTGTACCGCGGGAAGGTCAGGGTCAGCTCGGTTCCGTTCACTTGTGAATCGACCGGGCCGACGAACAGCCCGTCGCCTCCGGAGTTCAGCAATTCGGCGATCCTTGTATAGAGCAAGGGAAGCGCCGTGATCCGCTTTGGTCCCTGGAACGTCCCGTGCTTCGGGTGAACCGGCACCAAGATGGGCGCCGGCGTCATGGCAAACTGGCCTTCCCAGCCGAGGAGTTCGGTCACGAGGTTGGCGCTGAACGGCGCAAGTGCCATCGGGACCGGGACACTGCTGACGACCGTTGGCATCATCGGTCGGGAGAAGTGCGGCGCGTTGCCGATGGCGGACAAGACGTTGTTGACCAGTGCGAGGTGCTCCATCTCCTGGCGGGCGATGAGCAACAGCACCTGGGCCCAATCCATGACAGAGACGAGTTGATGAGCGGTGAGGCCTTCCCCCGGTGTTCGCCGGAGCGACAGCGCGGCATACAGGTACTTGCACGTCAGCCCGTGCTCGATCTCCGCGGCATCTTGCAGCAACGCGGACAGCTCGGCTCGCTCCGACATAGCCGCGCAGCGTATCAGGGCGCCGAAATTCAGCTGTTGAGTGCTCTGACGGGTCCTGGCACGACGCCCGCCATCGCCGGGTACGGCGACATCCATCGCGCCTTCGTCAAAGAGCTGCCCAACCTTGCACGAGGGACGCACTGACCGTCCGCTGCACTAGACGCTGTTCACCACCGGGAGCGTGTGCAACCCGCTCGACGGTGTGGTGGCGTGACAGTAGCGACGGCTCGCCGGACCAGAGTCCATCGACGATCGCGAGCGCCCGGTCGAGTCGCTCGGCGCGCGACCAACTCTTGGTCCGCCCCAAGCCCACACGCTGTCACCTGTTTCATCTGGAAGGTGAACAGGGTCGACCAGCCGCGGGTGCCGACGGGTGCGGACGGATGCCCGCGTGGCTCCAGCATTCTCGGGAGCGAACGAAGGCGTCACCGGGTACGAGGTCATTTCTCCGATTCGCGGACGCAATCCGGCCGACTTCCCTCGCGATGCGATGCAGCCGAAGTGCAGGCAAACAAGCCGACCGTACGCACGCTTAGCAGAAGCGATGCCGTTGAACAGGACTTTTGTCGGGCTAGCGGGACTCGAACCCACGACCTCTTGACCCCCAGTCAGCCGGTCGTATGTGCGCGTAAGGATCCGGTGGTGTCCGTTGGTGACCGGAAGTGACCGCTGACCTGCACATTCCCGGGATGCAGCCGTGCACTGAGAGACCGTGAGCGCCCGCTGGTGTCCCTTGAGAACCAGGCGGATGTTTTCACTTTTGTTCTCACATGCGCGCATACGATACGCCGTGTCCGTGCCTGTCCAGACTTGTCACAAGTGACTGACGAGCGTCTCGACGATCAGCTCTCCTGCCCCCGGCACGGAGTACCCGTCGGGCCAGGTCGAGACAAGCGGTTCCAGATCGCGGCGGAACGCCTCGTCTCCGAGCTTCGCTTCGAGATTCAAGATTGCGCGTCTCGCCGTGAAGCCGTCCGGTCGATACGGCGCGAGGCAATCGAGGATCTCCGCAGGGTCGACCTGGAGCACGGTGAGGCCCAGCCACAGGTCGAACAAATCTCGGCCTCGAGCGTTGGAACAGCGCACGGATCTTCGTAGCGAGCATCTCGGCCGCCGTAAACGTTGAGACCATCGCGGCGCCCGTGAACCACGACGTGTCGACTGCAAAGCGAACGAGTTCCGGCGTCCGAGCCGGTGAACGTTCGAACGTGTTCACCTCGACCTTGATCTTCATCGGACCTGAGGCCGATTCGAACGGTGCCCGGAAGAACACCTTCGGGTGCTGACTGATCCGTGTACGTACTTCCATCTCAAGGCGCTCACCAACGCGCGTGAGCGCACGAGTGAGCTCGGCGATACCTCCTCCGCTGCGCCGCACGTAATCGAGATCTTCGCTGTAACGCCACGGGAACGGCAAGCACACCTTGTGCAGGCACGTCCCACCACGGAAGACCAACTCGCCGCCGAGATACTCATCGTTGGCGATCTCCACGATCAGCCGACTCAACAACAAGTCCTGCTCGACCTGGTCCCCCGTCGGCCACCCCACGATCCTCGACCACGCCACGATGTCAGCGGCCGGGATCACAGGTCAGGCTCCAACTCGACGTTCACGCGGACACCCCAACGGCCATCCAGCGCGCCAGAGGGCGGTTTTGAGGGATCCAACAGCACGACCCGCGACGAGTCAACACTCGCCGCAGCATCAAGGGCGTCGAGCCGAACCTCGACACCGACCCGGCGAGCGAGAGCCTCGATCATCCAACCGACACGCCGTCGAACCGAACCCGGATAGAACGACGCGACCGACGCGATCACATCTGCTTGCACCGCGCCCTCTTCGATTATCTCGATCAGCAGTGTTGCGACGTTGGACAGCCCTCCACATCGCAGGGGCATCGAGACCATGTCGAAAATGGTGGTCTCCAACGTTGACACCGTGATCTGCCCTGTCGGAGTGTTCCGGCGCACAACCGGCCTCCCATCGATATGCCGAGCCGACACGAACGACAACGACACACGACCAAACGACCGATCCCGCAGCCGCGCCTCGACCATCACCTGAAACACCTGCGGTCGTTGATGCGCAAACCCATGCACCTCAGCGGCCGAAAGCAGGCACACGTAGTACCGGTGGCGGAGATGGGTCATCAGCTGATCAACGAACTCTGCCGCCGGCACCGCACCCCACCCCCGATACTGCGGCGGAATCGGGACATACGCCCCCTTCGTCGGACTGAAAAGCTCACCGCGCTCAATCCATCTCGCTACCGTCGGCGCCACGTGCGGCCTCGGCACCCCGAGCAGCAACCCCGCCTCCTCGACCGTCACCCAATGCCGCCCACGGGCCAGCAGCCAGTCAGCCAGCTCGCGGGGTGCCACCCTCCGGTCGGCCATTCGCACACCCATGTACCAATACTAGCCGCTGTAATTAGTTTTGGTACACCACTGACGGGGCCGACCGACCCGACACGTCAACGGATGGATCATCGGCGGTGCGCG
This sequence comes from Acidimicrobiia bacterium, assembly GCA_031385545.1. Taxonomy (GTDB): domain Bacteria; phylum Actinomycetota; class Acidimicrobiia; order Acidimicrobiales; family JANYDT01; genus JANNBN01. The sequence continues at coordinate 33,431 of JANNBN010000152.1, forward strand.
GAGGAAGCGACGGATACAACGCCACAGCTCGGCGTCCGGCCGACGGTGGATGCACTCGACCCTGGCGCGCCAACACGTAGACGGCCACTACGTCGTCCAGCGAAAGTGCATCGGTATCGAACCCAGTCATCATCGCCACACCGCGCCGGAACTGGTCCTCACCGACATCGGCCACGATGCGGTTGACCTTTGCTCGAATTGAAGGCTCAATCTCGACCATCATCAGCTTCAGCCTACTTTTCGGGGCGGACGAGGTATCGATCATCGACATGGACGCCCGCGCATGTGCGACCGTCGGCAACTCAACGGCAGGCCGGGAAGAGCCGACATCCTGCAGATCCCGTTTGAACGACGTCGGCGACCGACCAACCCGATCAAGAAGTCTTGGGCACTGACCGCCGCCGTGGCCTACGCAGGCAGATCGATCCGATACGCCCACGACCCACCCGGATTCCTCGGCACACGCACCGATCCCTCGACCATCACCGAAGGATACTGTCCACGAGTGTCCACCGAACCTGGTGGACACTTCGTGGACACGCTCTACGTTGCCGGGTCAGCTATCCATCCTGACCTGCGGTTTTGTGGTCGGGGTGGCGGGATTCGAACCCACGACCTCTTGACCCCCAGGGCACTTCGGGCTCGTGTCGGTCCGTGCCGTGCAGTGCCGTGACCTGCGGTTTCGTACCTTAGCTCGTCCGCCGAGTGTCGCCGAATCCGCCCACTATCGCCTTCTAAGAGAACATTCGGAGAACATTTCCGTATGCGCGCTTATCGCGCTTGACCTGCGTCAAGCGCGCGTCGCCACGTGGAATCCAGCGAGACGCGCTTGACCCCCGTAGAGGAGGTCGTGGACAGTGCTGCCGCATGGCAGATCGTGTCCTTGCCGTGCGGCGCGTATCGTATTACGATATCTCGTGTGGAGATCCACCGTTCAGCCCGGAAGCACGGACTCAGCGATCGCGACATCACCCATGCCTACGACCACGCTCTCGTCCAACTCGACTACGACCCCGACGAACACCCACCACGATTCGCCCTCGTCGGCCCCGACACCACAGGCAACCTCATCGAACTCGTCGCGTTCCTCGCAGACGACCAACGCATCATCGTCATTCACGCCATGAAGGCACGACCGCACTTCCTCGCCCTGCTCCAGGATCAGGAGAACCCATCATGAAACCAATCACCTCCAACGGCCGCATCATCACCGACCAAGAAATCGAAGCCATGGCCGACGAAGCCGAAGCCGGCTACGACCTCTCCAAACTCAAGCGCCGCCCCGGCCGCCCCACCCTCGGCAGCGCCGCAGCCGAAGTATTCCCCGTTCGACTCGAACCCGAACTCCGCGCCGCACTCGAAGCCCGCGCAACCACCGACGAAACAACAGCAAGCGACATCGTCCGCAACGCCCTACGCGCCTACCTCCACGTCGCATAGCCCGACCCGGACCGCCGGCAACGCTCCCGCAACAATCAGCTTGCGCAGCGCTCAGGCGTCACTCCCAACTCGATGGCAACCTGTGCGACCGACCGCCTGGACGTATCCCTACTGCAGCGACAAGATATTCGTCCACAGTTGTCCGGGCAGGAGCTACTCCACCGCATACCGAAGAGGGCGCCGAATCCTGCCATCTTCTTCCGAGTCAGGGAGTCATCGCCTCGGGTTGTGGGCGCCCACCTCCGGCGGTCTTGAGCGCCATAGTTAGATATTGCATGTTCAGTCTCTTTCGTTGGTGCTCGCGAGTTCGAGCACGAGAGAGGCGCAACCGGGTTGGCAACTTCGACGACCAACATCAAGATTCTCACGACACCAGAGAAGACCCCATCGAACGCGTGCCTACTCGCCCGTCGGTCCGTCCGAGTGTTGGACGCCCGACGTCGCCCGACAAGTCAGACGACCGCACGGTTCGAGAGCGGTTGCGCCCCTCGCACACGCGCTTGACTGCGCGTCAGCTCAGAAACATCCCCCGCCGCCGACCGAGACACTCCCGGTCCACAACGGACACTCACGGTCACTTCGCGTAGCTCGATTCGGGCCAGAACCGGCACCAGATTCGCTGTCCCCGGAGCTTTGAGAACACGGGATGTTCTCAATTTTGTTCTCACCAGAGGTATCCGTACGTTCACCGACGAAAAACATATGCCCTGACCAGGTCTTTTGTCGGGCTGGCGGGATTTGAACTCACGACCTCTTGACCCCCAGGGCACTTCGGGCTCGTGTCGGCCCGTGCCGTGCAGTGCCGTGACCTGCGGTTTCGGACTCTACCTCGTCCGTCGAGTGCCGCCGAATCCGCCCAGTATCGCCTTCTAAGGGAACAGTTGAAGAACATTTCGGTATGCGCGCTTACCGCGCTTGACCCCCGTGAGGGGGTCATGGACGGTCCACCGGTCACCGACGTGCGTGCGGGCAGACGCGGTGCGCAACCAGTTCTACCCGTCCAACGGGTCCGGTTCGATAGTTGCGTTTGTGTCGTTTGAGTTGTAGGGTAGGGACATGAACGACAGCGCGACCTTCGAGCTGGGCGTCCGGGACCGGAAACGCCTCGCAGCGCGGCTGGCAGGGGTGGGCTCGGGTCCGCTCGCGATTCGAACGCTTGAAGGTGACGTCGAACTCCCCGTCGAAGCGCGGCACGCCGTCGAACAACTCCTCACGGAGCTCGCAGCCGGACACTCCGTGCACGTGCTCGTCGACGACAAGGACCTGACGACGCAAGAGGCAGCCGATCTTCTCGGCCTATCACGCACGTTCATCGTCCGTCTCATCGACGAAGGAAAGCTTGCCGCGCACTTCGCCGGTTCGCACCGACGAGTACGAACCGCCGAAGCGCTCGCATATGCCCGCCGACGCCAAGCCCGGCTGGAAGCCGTCGAGAAGATCACTGCGGCCGATGTCGCCGTCGGTGTTCCCTACCGCTGACCGCACTTGTGAGGGTTGTGCTTGATGCATGTGTGCTGTACCCACCGTCGCTTCGCGACTTCCCTCTCACTCTCGCCAGCCTCGACGCGTTCGAGTTGCGCTGGAGCCGGCAGATCCTCGACGAGTTCGAACGCAACGTCCTCGCTGACCACCCCGACATCAGCCGGGACCGGTTCCGTTCCCACACGATCACAGCGATGACGACCGCCTTTCCCGAAGCCTTCGACCTTGAGCCGGGCTTCGAACCTGTCACCATCGACGGAGTTCACCGAAACGATCAACACGTCGCAGCGACAGCCGTGGCGACTGGGAGCGACACGATCCTCACCCAGAACCTCCGCCACTTCCCAGCCCGTGCGCTCGGGCAGCACCAGATCCGCGCAATAAGCCCAGGCAAACTCGTCACTGAACTGGATCGCTCCGCACCCGAGTTGATCGACCACGCCATCGGATCGCTGGCCCTCCGCTGGAAGAACCCGCCACGCACCATCGACGAAATCCTGGACCTACTCGCCGTGCACCCCAGCATGGCTCGACCATTGCAAACCGTACGAGCGCGACGCCCTCAGAGGTAAGCAGTTACCTTCGACTTCGCCGCACGTACAGTGTTGGTGCTGTTGGTTCGGTTAGTACGCCTCAGCCGAATGCAACCGAAGTACCGCAGCACTTGGGGCCCCGGATCGCACGGGGCCCTTTTCGCGCTCAACATGGCCAAGCCCTAGAACCCAGCGACGCGAACTGCGCGAGATCGCGAGCTATGCGCACATACCAACGCTGCATCGGCGAGCACCACCTCGGACAGGAACCAACATGACTAAGCGAAGCAGCTGGACCGAACTCAAAGCTAAGACGCCACTCACCTCACAAGCACAGGCCGCATACGACGACGAAGCACGGGACACCCCTTGCGTGCCCTCGTCCAACGCGTCCGCATCGACGCCAGCCTGACCCAAGCCGAACTAGCCGAGCACATGGGCACCACACAATCGGCAATCGCCCGAATGGAAGGCGGCGGCTTCCGCCCAACCCTTGAAACCCTCGAAAAGCTCGCCCGAGCGATCGGCTCTGACCTCATCGTCGGCGTGGCACCCGCCATCGCCGACAAGCGAATCAAGTCACTCTTCGCTTCCGGCCACGCCGTCATCCGCGAAGCGAGCTGAGACTTCGATCAGGCCTCGTTGATCGCTTTCACGAACACTTCGTCGGCTGCTGTCGCACGGCGATGCCTTCGCCTTCCTGGCATGAACGGTCGTGCTGCGGCCCGAAGTACTTCGGGTGTTTCTTCGAGCGACTCACCGATCTCCGGATCACGGCGTTGCGGCGGACTCATCACCCGGTGAAGCTCCTCAGCCGCCGCTGACTGAATCGTGTCGGTCACATGGCTGTAGGTATCGAGCGTCATCGCCACCGTCGTGTGACCAAGCCGTTCCTGCACGACCTTCGGATGTATCCCCGCTGTCAACGCCGTGGTCGCCATCGTGTGACGCAGATCGTGCAAACGAATCGCCGGGAGACCGGCACGTTCACCCGCCCGGCCGAACAACACCCGCAGCTGTTGCGGGTGATACGGCTGCCCCTGCCGGTCGGCGAACACGACATCGTCGGGTCCCACCGCGCCGAGACCCAACGCTTCACGCTCGAGCGATTGGCGACCCCGATGCGCACAAACCTGTGCCGTGACGTCGGCGGCGAGTTGCACGACACGACGCGACCCGGCCTTTGGCTCCACGGTCACGACCCGGAAACCGTCGGTCGTGCGCTGCACCACGATCGACACCTTCCCCGACCCAAGATCCACATCACGCCACCGCAAACCAGCGAGCTCACCCCGGCGCATGCCCGTGTGCAACGCCACCAACCACAACGTGAAAAGCCGATCACCACGGACCGATTCCAGAAAAGCGACCGACTGCTCCGGCGTCCACACCGTCAAGGTCCGCCCCGCAGATCGCGGAACCTTCGCAGCGCTCACCGGGTTCGCATTGACCAGCCCCCAACGAACCGCATCGTTGAACGCGCGACGTAACGTCCTATGCACCTGGCCAACCGTCGTCGCCGACAACGCACCACCACCCCGAGCACCGCTCTCAAGCAGGCCCGCATACAACTGTTCGACCTGCCTCGTCGAGAGCCGCAACACACGCACGTCGCCGATGCGCGGCACGACATAGTTCGCAACGATCGTCGAGTAGTTCGACAACGCCGAATCCGCGACCTCGCGCCGGATACCCCGCAACCACCGATCCATCAGGAAACCGCCAACCGTGTCCGGAGCCCGCCGAACCGGACGATCAGGCCCGTACTCGACCAGCGCGTCAGCCAACGCGACACGAGCATCAGCCTCCGAAACGAACCCGCCGACCTGGACCTGACGACGCGCTTGACCCCTCACCGCAAGCAGATCGATCCGATAAGACCACGAACCACCCAAATTCCTCGGCGCACGCACGGATCCCTTGCCCATGACAAACAATACTGTCCACAGCTGTCCACAGAATCAAGTGGACAGTCTGTGGACACCACTAACACCCGCTTGTCAGATACTGCTCCTGACCTGCGGTTTTGTGGTCGGGCTGGCGGGATTTGAACCCACGACCTCTTGACCCCCAGGCAAGCGTGTCACAGGTACACGTAGTATCCGTGAGTGTCCGATGGTGACCAGAAGGAACCGCTGACCTGCAAGTTTGCGA
>JANNBN010000005.1:0-7235 GCA_031385545.1 Acidimicrobiia bacterium
CCGGCACGCTGGAGGGAGTCGGCCACCGTGGTGCCCGCAGGTCCGGCCCCGATCACCACCACGTCGTGGTCGGCGTGCCGAGGTGTCACCGACGGACGGCGGCTTCGATCCGCCGAGCCGTGCTGACCAAGAGTTCTTCGCTGTTGGGCGGCCCCATCAGCTGGATCGACGTTCGGAGGTGGGCAAGCGATGGGGGCGCATCGATGAGCGGAATTGGGATTGCGATAGCCGGCGTTCCCGCCATGTTGGCAGGGCGGGTGTAGGCCGTGTACGGGGCGTAGGTGGCCTGATCATCGATCAGCGGAGGCAGCATCGGCAGCGTCGGAGTCGCTATGAGTGGAGCGACCGTGCACGCCTGCGTGATGTGGTCGACCAGGACCGAGCGAAATGCGTGCGCAAGGGACAGTTGGGCGTCGCCGATCTTGGCTCCGAGCCTGATGCGAGCAGCCACCCGCGGCTCGATGAACTCTTCGTGCTGCAACAACCAGGAGAGGGTGCGGTACGCCTCGCCCAGGAGTGCGGTGAGGCCGTGGTCGACGGCGCCCTGCCACCACACGGCCTCGAGCGCGGTGGTGGCGATACCAGCAGAACGCAGAGCCGATCCGACCGCTTCTTCGATGCGGGGATCGCAACGATGGCCGACAGGGGTAGCAAGGACTGCGACGGAGTCGGCTGCCGACGTGCTGGCGACGCGCGCCCCGAACCCGCTCTCCAGGTAGTCCATCAAGGTGATGAGTCCATCGACATCCGCGGCCATCGGCCCGACGGTATCGAGCGTGGGGGCAAGCGGCCACACCCCAGTCGTGTCGATCCGGCCCCAGGTGGTCTTGAGCCCGACCACGCCGCAGCACGCCGCAGGAATACGGATGGAGCCACCGGTGTCGGACCCGATCGCAGCGTCGGCCCGGTCGAAACCGATGGCGCTGGCCGAGCCGCTGGAGGACCCACCCGGCACACGCGAGGGGTCCAACGGGTTTGGCGGTGTACCGAAGTATGGATTCATACCGTCGCCGCCGTATGCGAGTTCGTGCAGGTTGGTCTTTCCGACGATTCGGGCCATACCGGTTGCCTCGGCCGCTCTCAGGCCTGCGAGCAACGGGGCGTCGGCCGCGGCGGGTTCGGCCAGCCTCTGTACGGCCTGCGAGCCGGCAGTGGTAAGGGTTCCTTTGATGGCGATGAGATCTTTCACCGCGACTCGTAGCGCGTCAGCGTGCAACGCACCGGTCGGAGCGAAGGTGTGCGTGAAGACAGCGTCTCTGATCGGCGTCGGGAAGTTCATGGTGTCGTGTTCGGCGGGTGATCCACCCTATGTGGCTCCTTTGCCAACCGCCACGTCAAGACCGGTGATGTCAGGTGGAACGGCAACGGCTGATCACTCTCTCGGCTGACTTAGTTGGCCGAGTCGGTGGAGGTGGCGAGCGGCAGCCAGATCGCCACGTCCCAGTAACCGCGGTTGGCGATTGAGTAATAGGGGACGAAGGTGATATCGACCGGGAGTCCCATTCCCTCGGCTTCCCATGGCCGGTACGAGCGCCGGGTGGGGGCGGGTGTGCGGGTCCATGGCGTGTGCCAGTCACCGGTTGCGTGGATGGTCTGGTGCGATTCTGGGTGCTCTACCTCGCGGCGCAGCGTCACGGCACCGTCGGCATCGAATCGCACCTGGCGCGGTTGGAGGTGTCCCATCTGGTCGGCGCCTTCCAGGCAGAACACGAACGGCCCGGCGAGCAGCGCGACGCACCCTTTTACGTCGGACATCAACGGGTGGGCGGTCACCAACCTGGGCGTCGGCGGGAAGTCGAATTGCGCTTCGGTGACGCCGACACCGCAGGCAACGTTGATCCAGGTAGTGGGTTCGGACGTCTCCTCCTCGTCCGGTAGGTCACGGACCTTGCGGAAGGCACGTTTGGGTACAACCGGGTCGAGAGGGTGCCAATCCGGAACGCGGACCTTGAGCGTGATCGGATGATCAGTACGCATAACAATGGTGAGGTCTCCGCCGAAAGGCCAGTCCCCGGTGACGGTGAGATCCCAGCCATCGCCCGTGGTTTCCCCGGGGCTGAGCTGCCCGACCTCGATGACATCGATGACATCTTGGGTCGGCTCTGAATCGGCAGCGGTGGTGAAGACGCTGATTTCCGGAACGAGTGACAATCCGAGTTCGGTCGCACCCGCGCAGCACTGGTCCTCCACCCCGCCAGACCGCATGATGGGCCGCCATGGCCCAGGCGCAAACCGGTGGTTGGATTCCGGGGTTCCGAACAGGTCCAGTTCCTCGGTGCGATCCAGCCCGTGCGGGATGGGTCCGAACCATCGTGCGGGGTCGGTCCCGACGGCCACCAGCAACGCATTGTGCGTGACCAGTTCGAGCATGGCGTCGATCTCGCCGTGACGTTCGAAAGTGGCCATGACCGGGCGAAGAGCGATCAGTGCCCTGATCCACGCCAGGGTGGTGCAAGGGCGCGCGATTCCGTCCGTGTGCGTTGCTCCGAACGGCCGCACGATGTCTTGCCCGGACTGGTGGGGCTGCTGTGCCACTGCACCGGTGACGTACAGGCGTGAGAACGCGACCTCGTCGAACAGCTCGACGGCAGACCGGGCAATCTGTTTGCGGCGGGGGTCGGCGCCGATAAGGGCCATTGCCTCAAGCGCACACATGATCCGGAAGGCGTTGCCTCCGACCATTGAGACACGGTGGAGATCGTCGCCGGCCACCGCCTGCAGGATGGAACGCACGGCGCTGCGGGTGCGATCGACGGTGGCCGGGGGTGCGTCGATGGCTTTGCTGGCCCGCATCAGCGCAGGGGCCAGGTCTATCAATTGCACGAGCTCGGCCTCGGCCTGTTCGGCCGTTTCGCGTTGCTCATCGCCGGGATCGTCTGGCAAGGTGCTTGCGCGTCGGAGGCGCCCGATGCGCGAGACGAGACGCGCGCAGAGGTTCTCGATTGCCCGTTCGGCTGTCTCGGCTGCAGGTCCTTCGAGCTGCTCCACCACGGCCGTGAGCAGTCGCAGGAGCGCTGCAAGGACCGCCGCCGGATGTGACTGGTCCGCAACCCGGTCGAGCGTCGCGCTGTCTGCTAGTTCGGCCGTGAGCGCGGCGATGGCCGGTCCGGCTAAATCCTCGCGGTGGAGCCTGATGGCTGCCTCGACGGCTCCCATGGCGGTCGCATCGCAGAGCAATCCCGGTAGCAGCCCGCCGTCGCGACATTCCCCGATTTCGCGTATCAGCGCGCCGATCCCCTGATCGCCGGCCTGACGAATGCGCCAGCCGACGACCGAGGCCAGCCCGAGTTGGGTTTGCACCGTTCGCTGGACTCTCGTGCTGCAGTTGTTCAGGCGCGGGCTCTGTCGAGAATCGTCTCGACAGCCGAGAGGTCGTATGGATTACCGAGCGCCAGGATGATGTGATGGATGCCAGCCGCAGCGTACGCGGCGAGATCCATAGCCGGGTCGGGGGACTGCAGCGTGGTGCGCTGGATGCCAGCTGGGTCGGTGCCCTCGACGGCGCACCATTTGTCGATGATCTCGTTCTTCGTCTTCAGCTCTTCGAGCGAGCCGAAGCCGTTCCACATCTGCGCGTGGCGTGCCACGAGGCGCAGCGTGACCTTTTCGCCGCCACCGCCGATGAGGATGGGCAGGCGCCCGAGCGGAGGCGGGTTGAGCTGTGCGATGCGGTCGGTGATGAGCGGCAGCGCCTGCCCGAGCGCCTTGAGGCGACCGGGGGCGGTACCGAACTCGTAGCCGTATTCGGTGTAGTCCCGCTCGAACCAGCCCGAGCCGATGCCGAGGACGAATCGGCCTCCGGAGAGATGGTCGATGGTGCGGGCCATGTCTGCGAGAAGCTGCGGGTTGCGATACGAGTTGCACGTGACCATGGCACCGAGCTGTGCGTGGCTGGTGGTTGCCGCCATGGCCGCCAGGATTGAGTACCCCTCGAAGTGGGGAGCTCCCGGGTCGCCGTAGAGCGGGTAGAAGTGATCCCACGTCCAGATGGAGTCGACGCCCATGGCATCGGCCCGCTCCCATGCCCGGCGGAGGTCGGCCATCGATGTGGCCTGTGGGTGTAGCTGGACGCCGATCTTCACGCGGGGTCTCCTTCGAGTGAGGTTCGGTCTGTTCTAGCCGCGTCACCGGGTGTTTGGGTCACACCGTCAGCCAGTTGGGCATCAAGACACGGGTCCCCGAGCACGATCCACTGGCCCTCAGTTTGGATCACCGGGAAGGTGCGGTTGGCGATACGGGGGTTGTGCATGCATTCCCCCGTGCGCACGTCGATCAGCCAGTGGTGCCACGGGCACTCGATGTAACCCCCTCGCCGCCGTCCGTAGTGCAGGGCCTGTTCGTAGTGCGGACACGTGTCGGCGATCGCATGCACCCCGTCCTCCTCGACGCACACCAGCACCGACGTACGCCCCACCATCACGGCCCGCCGCCATCCCGGGTATAGGTCTGCCACGCTGCCGACGACGGCGAACGGCTCGTCCAGAGGCTCGCGCGGCATGGTCGACATGGTTGCAGGCTACCCACGAGGGGTGGTTTGATCGGCGAAGTGATCGGCGAAGTGGGTGGTGGTTCAGGTATGGTGGCGGCGCTCAAGTGATCGACGCGGAAATCGGTCGTGGCCGGGAGGATTCTCAGTGTCTATGACATCGTCATCATTGGTTCGAGGCCGTCGGCCGTCGGCCGTTTGGCGTGTTGGTGGCGTGTGTTGTCGGGTTTTTGGGGTTGGTGGCGTTGCCGCGGGCGGTGTCGCAGTCTGGCCCGGGGACGACGTTGCCTGCGCCGACGGTTCCGGTTCCGGCGTTGTCGGTTGCGACGGTGGTTGCGCCGTACGTATCGGCTATTCCTGGAGGGGTGGCGGCGGGTGGTGCGGTGTCAGTGGAGGTGTGGGCGCGGTCGGTCACGTACAGTTTTCAGACGTTGATGCGGATTGGGACGTTGTCGACTGTGCATCAGTTGGAGTTCGGCGATGTGGGTGATGATTTGTTGCGGTTGTATGTGACTGGATCGTCCGGTCAAACGCAGGCGTATGCTGCTGCCGATTCGGTGACGGTTGGTGATGGTGGGTGGCATCTCTTTGTGATGACAAACACGGGCGGTGCTGGTGTGTTGTTCGTGGACGGGCATCCGGTTGTGAATGCGGTTGGTGGGTGGGCTGTTGGGGATGGGTTGTTGGCAATTGGTCGGACGGGTGACGGTTTTGAGTACAAAGATTTGAAGGTGTATTCGACCGTGTTGTCATCGGCCATGGTGCGTGATCGGTTCGTGGTGGGGTTGACTGGTGACCGGTGTGCGACTCCGTCTGGGACGGGTTACGGCGCAGAAGTGCTGGCTGCTGGTGCGGTCTCTGCGTGGCGTTTTGGTGACGTGTCGCGCGTGGCGCGTGATAGCGGGCCTGGTTGTCGGACTGCCGTGTATGGCGCAGCTTCGGTAGGCGTCGCCGGGGCTGTTGCGGGTGATTCGAATGGTGCTGTCGCTACTGGTGGCCGTCGGATTCGGGCGACGGTGATTGGGGCTGTGGCGTCTGGGTCGGCGATGTCGATGATGGTGTGGGTTCGTTCCGTTTCGGGCAATGGTGACAATCAGGAACTGTTGCGGTTGGGAGATTTGGTGGTCTCACGCCGTTTCGAGGCGGGCAATGTGGGGGCCTGGTTTTTGTCGATGAAGTCGGGTGGGTCGGAAGGAACGGTTCCCGCGTTGACTGTGGCGGGTTCGGTGAATGTTGAAGACACGACGTGGCATCAGGTGGTTGTGACTCACTCGGGAACGGTTGCGAGGTTGTATGTCGATGGTGCGTTGGTGACGTTGTACCAGGATGGTGTCGGAAACGTCACCGGGTTGACGGCTGGTTGGAGCTTGGGGACCGGGGTGCTGGAGGTTGGTGATGGTCAGAACCGGGAGTATGACGAGGCGGCATTGTTCAATTTTGAGCTGGGTGCTGAAACGATCCGGACGTTGTTTGTGAAAGGGCTGGATCAGCAACCGTGCGGGGCGGTCGCGGGGTCGGGCTATGTTGGTGCAGTCGCTTCAGCGGGTGCGATTTCGGCGTGGCGTCTCGGCGACAATGCCCGAGTGGCGAAGGATTCTCTTCCCGCTTGTCGTAGTGGTGCTTACGGTTCCGGGACGGCTTGGGTTTCTGGTGCGGTCGTTGGTGATACGAATCAAGGTATTGCAACGGCTGGTGCGCGCACGCGGATTGCTGTGCCTACTGGTGTGGTGGGTGGGGCACCAATGTCGATGGTGTTTTGGGTGAAGTCGGTGACACCGAACATTTATGGGGCGGTTGAACTCGCAAAGTTCGGATCGATCCGGGTCGTGCGAAGGTTGCAGTACGGTGACGTCGGCGAAAGCTTTTTGTCGTTGTATGTCGGAACGAACGAAGCACCGGTCGCCGCGTACTCGCTGCCGGGCGGTATCAACTTCGAAAATGGTGGCTGGCACATGGTGACGGTCACCCATACGGGTGGTGCAACCGGTGCGGGGTCGATGTATGTCGATGGTGTGCTCGCAGCGCAGACTGTTGCGCCGTGGACGTTGGATTCGGGTGTGTTCGAGGTTGGGGGTGGCGGCAACCGGCAGTACGACGAAGCGGCGTTGTTCCCGACCGCGTTGAGTCCCGCTGCGATTGGGGGTCTTTACACTGCCGCGACGCAAGTTGCGCCGGTGCAACCCCTCGTTCAGGTGCTGGGGATGACTGTGTCGAACCCTGCGTTTAAGCGTGAGGCAGGACCGGTTTCGGCGTCGGACCCGGTGAATACCGCAACGGGCGGGTTTGATCACAGTGTTGATGATTTGGGTGTCCCGGGCAAAGGTGTCGGGTTGGGGTTGACCCGCAACTTTGACTCGCGTCAAACGGCAGCGTCAACGCTCGGGACGGGGTGGTGGCATTCCTACTCCCAGTCGGTCGCGATCGTCGCCGGGTCGGGTGCATTGCAGTGGAGGACCGGCAGCGGGGCGTTGGTGACTTTCACGTCGAACGGGGCCGGTGGCTTCACCACCCCAGCTGGGGTTGAAGCGACTGCGACCATCGTCGCAGCGGGTGGTTGGCAGATCTTGGTGAATGATCAGACGAAGTACGTGTTTGATCCTGCCGGGAAACTGGTGTCGGTGTCGGATCGTTCTGGTCAGGGGGTCACGTTGTCCTATGACGTATCCGGTCGTGTGTTGGTCGTGTCGGACAGCTCTGCGAGGACGTTGACGTTTATGTATGGGACGGGAACCGCCGCGACGGGTGGGGT
>JANNBN010000037.1:0-48474 GCA_031385545.1 Acidimicrobiia bacterium
CGAGGGCTTTAAGGGGCTCTTGCAGCCAAGGTCCCTCGAAGTACTCGGGGAACACCCGTCCAACCTGGCGATCCCATTCCCCCTCGTCACCATCAACCAATACTGGGATAATGTGATCGAAAATACCCTCGAAACCGCTGAAGCGTTCGTATCGAGTCGACCGGGATCTTTCGTGCTGGAGATCGTGGCGCCGCCACAGCAGCAAATGGCGGGGACGGTTGAAAGAATCGAACCTGTCGGGCGATTGCTCGCCGATGTCGTCGATGCAGCTGTGGCTCCAGATCTCCAGGGCGCCATCGAGTCTGCAGTTGAGGAACTTAGCCTCGATGGTGTTCGCGCTCTGACCGCACTCGTGAAGAGTCTTCGCTCTAACAAGTTGAGTGTTGACCTGACCTGGGCCGACGAGGATGGGGCTACGCGCCGAGGTCGATTGGGGAGAGAGAGCTCGTCGCTGGTCCAGCAGGCTCTGGAACAAACAGAACGGAGCCGCCAGAGCTACGAGGTCACTGGAGAGTTGCGCGGCCTCACCCTGGAAGGGCGGCGGCAGTTTCAGATTCGAACTGACACGGGGCTTGTAACCGGATTTGTGAGTAGAGACGCGGCGCCGAGCGTGCTCGGCTTCAAGATCGGGGAGTTCGTCATCGCCTCAATTGAAGAGACGACTCATCGGAGATTGGGCGGATCAAGTGCAACCACCTCGCGACGCCTGGTTGCTCTAGTTCGGCCTAACTAGGCCGGTCGCACTCAGCTTTGTTGCATCCTTCCGGGGGATTGCGGTGACTGGCAGGCGTGGCGGTCCACGGGTGCTGACAGCATGGCCCGACATTGTGTTGCGGTTCCTGGACCTGATCGGTGCCCATGGCGCTTGCTGCCGTTCCGAGGACCGGTGCTGATCGTCCTAAGCGCGTCGCTGGAAAGGGTGCAACGATCCGCTGTGCTCGCCCACGAGATGAGCCACATCGATCTGATTCGCGGGATCGACCATCCGGACAGACAAGCCGACATAGGGAGAGGTCGTGCGGCACGAGCTCCTCACGGACAATGCTGCTACGGCGATCGTGGTCCCCGTGGATGTGTTGGAGCGCTGCTGAGTCGGCAGGACAGGGTGACAGCCGGCGATGACCATGCAACCGAGTGGGAGGTACCCCTTGGGCTGGCTGTGGTGGTGTTGGTGGCCTTGGAGTTGGCCGGTGAACGGTGGGCGGCATAATCGAAACCGGCCTCAGTAGCTCGAAATGCACCGGGTAGTAGCTGTTACCAGCCAAGCAACCGCCCACCACTTCGGGACCTTTGGTTTTACCGGTCCGGATTCTCCAACCTTCGGGGAATACGACTGAAGGATGCCCGGTTGTTTACAGCGAAGCCTCCTTAGCTCAAGGTCGGTTTGCCTGGCAATTGCCTTGGAGCTGCGACCATCCGTTGACGGCAAGGGTGATTTGGCTGAAATTGATCCGCCGATGAGCATGCAGCTGGACTCTGAAATCGTCGAGCTGCGTGGAAGGCGGAAGGAGCTGGAGAAGCTCGATGCAGTCGCTGGCGAAACTCATGACCTGTTGGTCGATGTCAAGGTCAACACGATGAAAGTTCCGATGTCGTCCCCGTCGGATGGGCTATTCGGTGAAGTTGGAGACGAAGCCGAGGAAGGAGGGGATTGACTAGTGAGACACTCCTGAAATTCACTCGGTGGCAGCGCAAACGCCCCAATCTTTCGCTGACCTCCAAAGCGACAATTGGTAAAAGCGCATACGGTTTGAGTCCAGATGGCGTCCAGATCTTCCCGGACCTGGTCACGAGTCCAGTGGGTTCGCGGGCTTGGCACCTTGTACGCAATTGGTTACGGCGCCCTACGCGTCACTGCGACAGCAGCTCTCAGGGTCTTTTAATCCGCCGGTCGTGGGTTCGACCCCCACACGACGCACTCTGAACTCCCAAATAACGGAGCTGGAAGCGTCCGCGACGGATCGGACGCTCCCAGCCATTGAGAACGGTATCTGCCCTCGGAGAGATACAGATATCTGGACCTGCCCGACCGACGAATTAGCCCAGCGGACGGCCCCCGCTTGGTTCGGTCGCCGGGAAAACGGTGGCTTCAAGGGACTGGAGGTGCAGCACTCGCCAGAAGTCGATGGTGTGCTTCACGTCCGGGAGCGGACCGCAGCACGTCAGACCTTGAAACGTGCCGATGTAATCGCCCCGCCGAGTCCCGTAAATGGTGGCCCCGTCGAATCCTTCCCACCGGTACCGCTCGGACGAGAGTCGCATCCCCCTTCGTGCGGTCATGCTGCACGTGATCGTCGATCGGTGCTCTTCGTGGGAGCGGTTGGAGCCGGTGGCCGCGCTTCGGGCCAGCCGAAGAGTTGCGATGGGTGTTCGTTCAACTCCATCGCAATCAGGATTTTTGCCTTGTCGGGGATGGATGCCAGGCCACGTTCCCATCGACTGACGGTGCTCGGTTGAACCGCCAGTCGAATGGCAAGATCAAGCAACGTCAGTTGCTGAGCCTGCCGGGCCGCCTTGACATTCCGGCCCCACTGCCGGCGGATTTCCGCCGTACTTGGGTACGATGAAGTTGTCATTTCCGAAATGCTAATTGCACAAAGCATTTTGTCAAGCGCTGACATGATTTGCAATGCACGCATCGCAATTCCGGCTGGTCAGCACACATACGATGAGCCGGTGAGTTTTGGCCCGATCATCCGCCAGTACCGAATTGCTGCTGGGCTGTCTGGTAAGGAACTTGCCGAACTGGCCGGCCTTGCACCATCGGAGATCAGTCGCTACGAGTCAGACAGTTCTCGCCCGACCGACCGCAAACTTGCTGCACTTGAAGTCGCACTGGGATTACCCCGGGGTCAGATCCTGGTCGATGCCGGACTGGTCTCTTCAGAAGCAGTCGAGTCGATCGGCACCGCGACACACCTCCGAACGGGAGACGCTTTTCACCGGGAGAACCCGGGCTCGCTGAATCAGCAGATTCTCCGAGCCTTGGCCGAGGTCAGCGCCAAATTGGACGCGCTGGAAGCCGAGATCAGGAATCGCCCCACCACCTCGTGACGTACCTCAGGCCTTCGCTACTTGACGGGCCACCGCCTCAAGCGCTCGGCGCGCGACTGGTTCGGATACGAACCACTCGTCAGCAACTACCCGAGTGGTAACCGCCTCGTCGTCGGGGCCGCGGGCTCGTATCCACGCTGCGAGTTCTTCGGTAGGAAGCAGTCTGCCGGCAACTTGGCGGTCGATGATTTCCTCTTCGCGTGCCTCGACTGCACGCCACTCGGGGCAGGACTCGCCGCGACCGATCCCACGCTCGATATGCAGCAGTTCGTGCGCAAGCACTGCGACCCGTTCTCTCGCGTCCAGCGATGAAGCGAGAAGGATCAGTACCGCCCCGTCAGCAAGAACCCGGCACGCACCGCTCACCCCAGCCGGAAGCGGCGAGATACGAACGGTGACGTGGTTCTGCGCAGCGAGTACGCGCCAAGGGGAATACCGGACCATCGGGCAAGTGTGATGGTCACGGTGTGACAGCGTTTCGGTGATTGGGGCAGGACACCATCGATTGGAAGCGCTTTCGCGCACACCGTGATGCCGATTCACACTCCAGATGCTTGATTGATCTGACGGGATCATCTAACTTGAACGGTGCTACCGGTTGAGTCGTCCGCCCGACTCCCGGCTGAAGTGACCACCCGCCTACCCGCCGAAGGCGGGTGGTTGCGCGACTGGGCTCAAAACGTTGCATGTCCAAAGCGGGTCGCCCGATCAGGACCACTCCAACCCGGACCCCCCAGCAACCAACGTGTGGATTCTGCGGCCTCAGCGGGCCTTGAAATCCAACGTTGGTTGCAAACCGACCCAACGTTGGTCGCTTCAGGGGCAACGTTGGTTCAACCGACTGTGGCCTGCCAGCATGTGGCCGTGGGTACTGCCGCTATCGTCCTCGACCACCTCGCTGTTGCCATGGAACAGCCGTCGCTTGCTTGGCCCCGCTATCGAGACCAGCTTGGTGGCAGGTGGGCGTCGACTGCCGGCGTGTCTTCGGGCTTCGAGTTCTCGCAGGTCGAGTTCGCGGGCGGCATGAAGATCGAAGTGCTGAGCCCATACGACATCGAACAGAACGACTTCCTGCGCCGGTTCCTCGATCATTCAGGCCCTGGCCCGCACCACCTCACCTTCAAGGTCCCCAGCCTCGGTGCCACCCTTGAGCGGTGCCGCTCGATGGGTTACCGCACCGTTGGAGAACGACGAGACGACCCGAACTGGCAGGAAGCGTTCCTGCATCCGAAGGACGGCGCAGGTGTGGTCATCCAGCTTGCTCAAGAGGGTGAGGATGACGAGCCCGACCCCCTTCCCGACGCGCTACCCGACGCGCTGCCCGAACACTGGCCGGGCGACCCCGAAGGCCCCTCGGCCCGCATGGAGTTCGTCGCGCACGCGGTGACCGAGTTTCACTCGCACGTCCGACGATTCACCGAGCTGCTCGACGGCCGGATCGACGCGACCGGCACCGACCCCGCTCTCGGTGCCGACACGATGGACCTGGTGTGGCCCAACGACGCCCGCATCCGCCTGCTCCGCCCTGCGTCACCCTCGAGCGAACTGGTCTCGTGGCTGGGCGACCGCCACGCACGTGTGCACCACGCTGCGTTCTCCGGGCTGGCCAACCCGGGTTTCTCGCACGGCGAACGAATCGAGATCGCACCGCAGGACAATCACGGGCTGCGGTTGATCATCACCTGACGTTGAGGCCGATGCGGCCCGGCGGCGGCCGAAACTAGAACTGGACCCGTTCGTCCAGCCAGGCGTCGAGGAGTACCCGAGAAATCGTCACCAGCGGAGGGATCATCGGGTTGCCCCGGTTACCCATGAGACGAGTGTCCAGCAGCTCTTCACGCGTGAACCAGCGCACGTCGTCCATCTCGGTCGGGTGCGGTACGACGTCGCCGCTGCGGTACTCGGCATGAAAGCCCAACATGACCGATCTCGGGAAGGGCCAGGGTTGGCTGCACCAGTAGCGGACCTTGCCCACCCGCACGCCGGCCTCATCGAACGTCTCCCGAGCAACGGCGTCCTCCAGCGACTCACCCGGCTCGACGAAACCCGCAAGTGTCGAATACATCTTCGGCGGCCAGATCTTCTGTCGGCCCAGCAACGCCTGATCGTTCGCCTGGTCGATGACCAGCATGATGACGGCTGGGTCGGTCCGCGGCCAATGCACCTGTTTGCATGCGTCGCACACCCGTTCATGGCCACCTGCCGACACGCGGGTGACGCTGCCGCACGAACCGCAGAATTGGTGTGTCTGGTGCCAATAGCCCATACCGGCGGCGAAGGCGAGCACGTTGGCATCGTCGAGGGGAAGCAGTGCACCTGCATCGCGGAGCGCGACGATGGCAGCGTCGGATGGGAGCATGTCCTCGACGTGCTGACGCTCGTGGTGTGACACATCGACTGTCCAGTGCAGTTCACCGTCGAGTTCACCGAGGAACACATGCAGGTGCGGATCGGGTGCCCTGTCGGCAGGAAGAACAGCGGGGACCGTACCGGAAACGACCACCTGCCCTTGCCACACGAGGTGTACCACGCCGCTCGTTCCACGGTTGGTCTCGATCCACGCGTTGTCCGTCCGTCGATCGTGCTGACGGTCGAGCCGACCGCCCGACAGCATCGTCCGATGAACCGGTTCGGGTGCTTGGTCGGACAGGTCGCTCACGGGGCTCACGTCGGACGAACGTAGTGTGCTGCGATGGACCGCGAGGCATTGATACCCGTCGTCGACGAGCATGACGTGGTTGTCGGAACGGCCCTGCGATCTGAGATGCGCGCTGCCAACCTGCTGCATCGGTGTAGCGCCGTCCTGGTCCTCGATGCCGCTGGCGGGCGACTGCTGGTCCACCGCCGAGCCGAATCGAAGTCGTTCTGGCCGGGGTGGTGGGACCTCGCGGCGGGTGGCGTTGTCGAAGTTGGCGAAGACCTCGACCATGCCGCAGCGAGAGAACTCGGCGAGGAACTGGGCGTCCAGGCTCCGCTGCTGAAGCTCGGAAGCGCACGATTCCGCAACGACCAGGTCGATGTGTTCATGCATGTGTGGGTTGCCCACCACGATGGTCCGTTCGTGTTCACCGATGGAGAGGTGGACCGGGTCGACTGGGTGACACCAGCTGATTTGGCTCTGCGTCTCACCGACCCGGCAGTGAACTGGTGTCACGACTCCGTTGCTGTTGCTTTACCGCTTCTTCGTGCAGCCTTCCCGGTGTGGCAGCCTTCGATCCATGGCACCGAACAGAGCTGAACGCCCGACCGTCCGCGTTGGACGGCCCGACCTGCTGATACGCGACGCCGCGCTTGTTGCCACGGTCGACGACGCTCGGCGCGAACTTCCGGGTGGGTGGGTGTCCATCACCGATGGGCTGATCAGCGGAGTGGGTGGGGCGGGTACCGAGCCTACGGGCGCGCGTGAAATGGTGTCGGTGCCTGGGACGTTGGTGACGCCCGGTTTGATCAACACCCACCACCACATCTACCAGAACCTCACCAGGTCCTACGTCTCGGCGATCGACCGGACCCTGTTCGAGTGGCTCACAACGCTGTACCCGTTGTGGAGCCGTCTCGACGAAGAAGCCGCGTACATCTCTGCGTGGGTCGGCCTCGCCGAACTGGCTGTTGGTGGCTGCACCACATCGATGGATCATTTGTATGTACACCCACGAGGTGGCGGCGACCTGATCTCCGCAGAAATCACCGCCGCGAAGGAACTGGGCTTCCGATTCCACCCTACCCGCGGCTCGATGAGCCTGAGCCAGAAGGACGGTGGCCTTCCACCAGATTCGGTGGTGGAGACCGACGACGAAATCCTGGCCGATTCACAACGTTTGGTGCAGTTGCACCACGACCCATCGTGGGGTGCCATGACGCGCATTGCGTTGGCACCGTGTTCGCCGTTCTCCGTGACGCCTGAGCTGATGAAGGCAACGGCTGAACTTGCAGCGCAATTGGATGTGCGCTTACATACGCACCTTGCCGAGGATGCAGACGAAGACACCTATTGCCTTGAGCGATTCGGTCGTCGGCCCATCGAGCAGTTCGAGGAGGTCGGTTGGGGAAGCGACCGCAGCTGGGTCGCCCACTGCGTGTTTCCCAACGACGACGAAGTCGTACGCCTCGGGAGGTGGGGTACCGGCGTTGCGCACTGCCCGAGTTCCAATCTCATGCTCGGAAACGCCCGTATCGCGCCGGTGCGTGACTTCCGCAGGGCCGGGGTTCCGGTCGGGCTGGGTTGTGATGGTTCGTCGTCGACTGACTCGGCTTCGTTGTGGATGGAAGCGCGCAACGCCATGCTGCTCGGCAAGATGCGCCACGGACCTGACCAGATGTCGGCGCGAGACGCACTCGAAGTTGCCACGCGCGGCGGGGCGGCGTGTCTCGGACGTGAGGGGGAGTTGGGTGAACTCTCTATCGGCGCTGCTGGCGACGTGGTGGTGTGGCCGATGGACGGGTTGCAGTTCGCAGGGGTGCAGTCGGACCCGATTTCCGGGTGGTTGCGCTGCGGACCGACTGCGGCGCGCCACACCATCATCAACGGCCGGTTCGTGGTCCGCAACGGTGACCTGGTGGCCGGCAACCTGGATCAGCAACTTGAACTGCACAGGAGGGTGGCCACGCGGATGCAGACTGTCTGATCTATGAGCACGCTGATCCTCTTGCGCCACGGCGAAAGCCGCTGGAACGTCGAAAACCGCTTCACCGGCTGGTACGACGTGGACCTGACCGAAAAGGGTGAACACGAGGCGGTGAACGGCGGACAACAGCTCGCTGCCGCCGGCGTGCTGCCCGATGTGGTTCACACGTCCGTGCTGCGCCGGGCCATCCGCACCAGTCAGCTGGCACTTGATGCGTGCGACCGGCACTGGATTCCCACACGTCGTTCGTGGCGGTTGAACGAACGCCACTACGGTGACCTGCAGGGCAAAGACAAAACAGAGACGCTGCAGGCGTTCGGCGAGGACCAGTTCCTGATCTGGCGCCGCAGCTTTGACGTACCTCCGCCCCCGGTTGCATCGGGTTCCGAGCACCACCCGTCGCACGACCCGCGTTATGCGCAGTTGCCACCGGAAGTGCTCCCGGCGACCGAGTGCCTTGCGGATGTGTTGGTGCGCATGCTGCCCTACTGGCAGGACGCCATAGTCCCGGACCTGGCCGACGGTCGAACCGTGCTGGTCACGGCCCACGGCAACAGCCTTCGGGCGTTGGTGATGCACCTGAACCGCCTCACCACCGACGAGGTCATCGCGCTCAACATCCCCACGGGCATGCCGTTGCGGTTCGAGCTGGATTCGCACATGCGACCCGTTTCGAGCGCGTACCTCGACCCCGAGGCTGCCACCGCAGCTGCACACGCAGTGGCGAACCAGGGCAAGAACCAGCCGTAGCACCGCGGCCAACACCGAACAGCTGGAACATCAGAGCTGGGACATCGGAGCTGGGACATCGGAGCTGGGACATGACGAAGGGGCACTCCGAAGAGTGCCCCTTCAACCAGTGTGGTGTCGGCCTTGGCCGGGCCTTGCTCCCGGGTGGTTGGGAGTCAATTGTCGTCAGCTCAACGTCACTGAAGCCCTGACTGCCTTCATCTGTCGACGGCTGACGTGAATGAGTGCCAGACCCAACAACAGCAGGACCGCTGACGCTTGGACCATGGGGCGGGTGTTGGCGCCGGTGACGCTGAGATCCTCGGTCGGCTCGCTGACCTCTGCCACCGTGTTGTCGAGAACCTGCACCCTGACGGTCGTTGGCGCAGCCACCGTGGTGACGGCTGCAGTTGTCGGTGCGACCGTGGTTGGCGTCGCCGTTGTCGGGGCGACGCTGGCGGGGACGACGGTGTTGATGCAGGCTGGATCACTGAGTGAGAGCTTCGTGGCGGCGATGAACACCGGCTGGGCCGTCACGGTTGCGGTGGAGCACTGGGCTGCGCTGACCGGAGCGGTCTTGCAATCACTGCTGCCGCCGGAAAGGGTTGTGTATTCGAAGCCAGTTCCCAACGGCAGGAAGCCGACGGTCTTGGCGCACCCGGCGATGGTATCGGTGACCACCACGTCGACCAGGCCGACGTTGCCACAATTGGTCAGCACGATGCGGTATTCCGCTTGAGTCCCGAACGTGATGAGGGCGGCAGTCGAAGCGTCCTGGGCATCGAGCCACTCACCATTGGTTCCAGCTTGACGAACGTACTTCTTGATGCCGATGCAGCCGCTGGGGGCGACTGTGCGGGGGACGGTTGTCGCGACTGTGGTTGCAACGGTCGTCGGAGCCAGTGTTGTTGGGGCCAGTGTTGTTGGAACGGCCGTTGTCGCAGTGGTCGGCTCGACGACAGTCGTAGGTGCGGCGGTGCTAGGTGCGGCGGTGCTAGGTGCGGCGGTGCTGGGTGCGACGGTGGTGGGTGCGGCGGTGCTGGGTGCGGCGGTGGTGGGTTCGACCGTTGTCGGAGTCGCGGTTGTCGGAACGACGGTCGAGCGGGGATAGACGTTGACGGGATCCGACGCTTTCAACCATCCGACCGGTCGGCCGCTCACCAACGACTGGGCCTTCGCGGTTGCGGTCGACGTGATCGGCTCGGTGATGTCGGTGCTGATGCAGGCTGACGAACCCTCGGTGCTCGTGGAGTAGCTCGTGCTTGCGCCGACGGCCAGGCTGCCGGCGATGCTCTTCGAGCATCCGGGTATCGTGTCGTTGACAACGATATTCACAAGCTCCGTCTCGCCGCAGTTGCTGACCGTGATCCGGTATTCGGCAGAACCGCCCATGGCGACCCGCAGCGCTGCGTCGGGTGTCTGCGCATCAAGCCACTCGTCGCTGCTCCCAGCGGCGCGGGTTTCCTTCTTCACGCCCAGACACGGCTTGACCACGTTGATCGCAGCGGATTCCGACAGCGTATAGGGGGTCTTGGAAGGATCTTCCAGCGCAACACGTGTGACCGAAACGGTGTGGATCAGGTCCTCTGCGGTACCCGTCGCCCGAGCCTGCACGTTCTCGACGGTACATTCGAACTCCAGGCTTCCTTCTGCTTCGACCCGTACCGGGTTGATCACGTCACAACCTTGCGGTGGGGTGGACGGGTTGTCCGTGGTCGAAGAAGCAGTGACGTCGCTATTGCTCATGTACGCATATCCGTCGGACTTCACCCCGAGGAATCGGGGGTAGACGCGAATGCGGAAACGTGCTGTTTCTCCTTCGACGAAGGTCGGAATGCCAGCCTGTTTCACGTCGTATCGCTTGAAATAGCCAACCTTCAGCGGCACCTCATCGATGGGCGGAGTGATTGCCGATGCCGGATCGGCATCGCTCCAGGTTGTTCCGTCGTTGAGGAGCGCCTCGTCCTGGATGAGCATGTCGAGTTCGGCGAGCGCATCGCGCTTTCCCAACCCGTCCTGTGCCAATGATCGGGTGACGATGTTCGTGGCCTCGGACGCATCGGCGACGGGGCTGACGAATGCAGTAGCCAACATCATGACGCCGGCCCCGAGAACACAGGCCACACCTGCTGCCCGTGTCGTCTTCGTGCGGTCAATCCGCAACGACGGTCGAATGCTGTTCACCTGGTCTCCTAGCGTGGTTGGACCCAAACGGTATGGGCGCTCATCCCTGAATACCCGCTCACCTTAGTGACAGCGATCGCGAACTTCATCACGCAGAGTGGTGACTTGCCACATTTCGTGGCAGGCACGTTCGCTTCACCCGTTCGCAAGGACGAGCTAGCGTCTCGCCACGATGAACGCAGGGTCGCTGGTCTGGCACCGAGATCCGCCCGTGCCCGAAGGCGGCCGTCCCGCCTTGTGCTTGGCGGCCTTCGACGGGTGGAACGATGCAGGTGAAGCGGCAAGCCGCACAGTGCGTCGTCTGGCCGAGTTATGGCAGGCGACGCCGCTTGCGTCCATCGATCCTGAAGATTTCATCGATTTCTCCTCCACCCGGCCGATGGTGGAGCGGCGGGGCGGTGACCGCGTCGTTCGCTGGCCGTCCATTGAAATTTCACTGGGTACCTCGCCGGCGGGGCAGCCGGTGCTGTTCGTCGTCGGGCCGGAACCGCAACTGCGGTGGCGAACCTTCTGTTCGATGCTGGGTGAGGTCTTCGGGACCGCCGGCGTCGACATGGTGCTCCTCCTCGGTGCCTTGCTGACCGACGTGCCCCACACACGGCCAACCCGGATCAGCCAGACGGCCGCAACGCAAGCCCTTGCAGGCAAGCACGGTTTCACGGTCAGTCGATATGAGGGCCCCACCGGTATCGTCGGGGTGCTTGCCGATGCGTGCCAGCAGTTCGGCATCGAAGCGGTGTCGATGTGGGCATCGGTCCCGCACTACCTGCCCGGCAGCCAGGCGCCACGCGCCGCACTTGCGCTCATCGAAGCCGTTGGCTTGTTCCTTGAGTTTCCGGTCTCGCCGCTTGAGTTGCATGTCGAGGCCGCCGAGTTCGATCGCCAGATCAACGACGTTGTCGAAGGTGACGAAGACATGCGCCGGTACGTGTCGCAGCTCGAAGAACGGTTCGACCTCGGCGACGATGACGATGACGATGACGACGATGACGATGACGACGACGACGATGATGACGACGATGTTGGCGACGTCTCCGACGAGGCGGTACTGCCTTCCGAACTGCCTTCCGACGACGTGGTGGTGAACGGTTCGCTGACCGACGCAACCGGACGGCCGTTGACCGGTGACGTGCTGGCAGCCGAACTGGAACAATTCCTGCGGGAACGTGACAGCTGAGTTCTTGACCTGACTCCCCGGACCACACTGCGCGCGTTGAACGCTCCTCGGCGGCGAACTAGAACGGGAGAGCGCTGTTTCCCGGTCACGCTGGGTGTCGAGCCGTTCACTGATGCCACCCGACTTGCACCCCTCAGACGAATCCGCAGGTCAACCCGGCTTCGGCCGCGGTCGGCGCTGGGTCGACGTCCGGGTTCCATCCCTTGCAGCTGTCACCGTCCTGCTTGCTGACGTCGCCCGCACTTCGCCCGTACCAGTTCGGCTCGGAGGGCCGATCACCTCGCTGGTGCTCGCGTCCCTCCTGGACTCCCCGCGCGGTGATCTCGCTGCGTGCGGAATTACGGCCTGGGTCGAGACCGACCGCCGCGACGATCGCCGTGACGGTTGGACGACCGACCGCGTTGGCTTGCAAGGTCGGTGGGTGCTTTTCGACCAGGTTCTGGGAATTGTTGCGTCCGGCTCGTCTGCCGATGGCATCCCGCCAGCCGGCCATCCGGTGTGGCGAGACCTGAGCGCACAGTTTCGGCCGCCAGACATCAATGTCCAGGCGTGGCAACGGGTCGATCGCACCACGTGGGTGCTTCACGATGGAGATGGCGACATGTTTGCCGAACTCGTCATCGACGAGCAGCGCAGGATGGGAACGCACGAGGCCTCCGTCGAGGCAAGGCTGGTGTCGCCCTCCCACCACCGCATCTTCGATGCGCTCATCGAACCGCTCAACGCGTGCTTCGGCGTGGCCGGATCCAATGCTCGCCTCACCGGTCGGACCGTGATGCAGGCCCAGGATGCCGAATGGAAACGCACGCTCGGGTTCTCCGATGCACCCCCTGAGAGCGATGGATCGCCTCTGGTGACAGGTGAACCCGAGTCCGCTGATGTCGGTCAACAGCGGGCACACCAGGCAGAGGAGGGTTCGAAGCTGGACGACCTTTCCTGGGTGATTCGAGCTGCGGTCGATGTCGATACCGCAGCACGCACCCGGCGAGAACCCAACGGCGAATATCTCCGCTCGGTAGCTGGTCTGGTGGGAGCGGCACCGGCGATGCGAACTCTCTACGCCGAGGCCGGGCAATGTCTCGACGCGATGTTGGCAGATCTGGTTTCCGCCGAGTCCGTGCTGGTACGCGCCGGCGATGAGGCGTGGGCAGTGCGTCGCCTCGCGAAAGCGGTCGGATCCCAAGCCGCATCCGATCGGTCCGAATCAGTTCAACGCGTTCGCGAAGGTGACGGAGCTGATCGACGTGGTTGGAACCATGTTGTCAGCCCTGCCGATGAGGGGTCCGACGCGCTCGCAGGCCGTGCATCGACGCTGCGGAGCATGGTGTTGGCGATGCTCGAACAGCCAGAACCGGCCGGGCCGGCGGCGTGGGCCATCTTGACGACAGGCCTGACCAGTTCCGTCGAAGCGTGGATCACCGCGCACCGCAACCAGCGCAAACCGCTGGACATCAGCCGGACCGCCGCGTTGCGAGTAGCGATCAGCGCATACCGATTGGCCAGTGAAGCGACCCTTGGGTCGGACCGCTCGCACCACGCTCGGATGCACGCCTTGGTCGTTGGACTGGACCAGGACCTGCGATGGGTACGGCGGCGGACGGCCGTGCTGACCGTGATCGACAGGGCCACCGCTGCTCCCGCTCTTCCGCTCGCGCCCGCCGAGTGGATGCGCGTCGGGGTCTATGCCAACGAACTGCGCACCGCTGTTCCGCGGCGCCTTGCACGGGCGAGACGGCGAGCGCGGCGTTTGCAACGCGAGCTGAGCCGGGTCCGCTGACTGGTTGCAACCGGTTCGCCAGTGTTCAGTCCCCAGTGTTCAGTGTTCAGTGCTCCAGGGTTCAGTGCTCCAGGGTTCAGTGCTCGCACAACCTTGCCGTCGTAGCGCAGCGACAGGTCCTCGAATGGAGTGGTGACTGAGATCTGAAGTGCATGCTTTCGTTGAAGTTCGGCTCGGGTCCGAGCTCGTGCATGTATTCGTCGTGTGGTTCAGGTCGGACGGCCAAGAGCGGTCCCCCTACGAGTGCACGGCGCGCGAGCCCAACCCGTCAGCGGGGTGCACTCAGGCCTGTTCGACGAAGCCGCGCCAGGGCTGCGAACGCACCGGCGATCAACAACGCCGGAACGTCGTTGAAGCGAACGTAGGGAGTCCGGTCATGGTGCGGTGTGTATACGGCCGCAAAGACGGAACGTTCGCCGAGACGGGAGAGCCTCTGCACAGTTCCGTCGGCGGTGATGAAGCCGCTGTACCCCGTTGGTCCTGCCTGAAACACGTCGCGGTTGGTCTCCAGCGCGCGCAACTGTGCTGCGGCAACCTGTTGCGAGGGCAGTTGCGTGGTGCGGTACGACGATGCGTTGGTGGGGATCAGCAGTACTTCTGCCCCGGCGTTGACGGCGCCGCGGGAACGGTCGTCGAAGAACCCCTCGTAGGAGATGAGCACCCCGTAGGTCACCCCGTTGGCGCTGAGTGTTCCCGGCGCTGTTCCGGGGCGAGCGTCTCGGCTGGGTAGGTCGGCGAGCCCCAGCCCTTCGATCTGCTTGCGGAGCGGGAAATATTCACCGAACGGGACCCGTCGCGCCTTGTCGTAGCGATCGACCAACTGCCCGTCCGGACCAATCATCACTTGTGCATTGAGAAACTCGGTGGGACCCCCGTCCTCGGTGATCCCGACGCTGAGGAACGTGCCGGTGAGCTGCTGAATCTGCTGGTAGCGCGTCGACGTAGCGAACGTTTCGCTGTCGACGGTGTTCTCGGGCCACAGCACCAGTGCAACCGGAATATTGGAATCCGCCAGAGCGTCCTTGGTGGCCTGCACGTGCGCTTCGAACGTTCGACGAGCATTGTCGGCCGATGCCAGCAACCCGCGTGGTCCGCCGCCCTGGACAACCATCACGGACTTTGCGCCGGGATTGTCCGGGGGCGTTCCTGGGGACCGGGAAAGGGACACAACCCCCGGAAGCAGGACGCAGCAGGCCAGCAGCCCGGCTGGAACTCGCACGTCTCCCACGCCTCGCAAACCTCGCCACCCTCCTCGCACCGCAACGTGTTCGATGATCGTAAGCGCGCACAGTGATGTGGCTGCAACCAGACCGACCAGACCGAGGCGGCCCAACCATCCGACGACAGGGGCAAACCAGCCGTTGGCCTGGCCCAGGTCGATGCCGCCCAGTGGCAATCCACCGAAGGGCCACAGCGAACGCGCTGAATCCCCAATCATCAGCGCGCTGATGAGACCGAAACGGACCCGAACTGGGCTGGACCGCCTCGGAACCAACACGGTGGCGGCGACGGCCGTGATGCCAGCCTCGAGCAAGCCCACGAAGATGCCGCCGGGCAACGAGAACGCGGTCATCCACCACAGCGACGGAACGTACAGCGCTGCTGCCCACAGGAACGTCAACCCGAACCGAGTCCGCCTGCGAGAAGCGGGCCGGTAAGCCGTTGCGAGGAGCGCCACCCCAGGAATTACGAGCGGCCACCATCCGAACGGCGGCACGGTCAGGGTGGTGAGGAAACCCCCGAGCAGCGCCCTGGTCCATAGAGGCACTCGAGTAAGGACCGAAACCTGCGTCGTCTGTCGATCAGCTTCGATTTCGTCGCCTGCCGGCGTCACCGTTGCCGTCACGGTGCCCACGGCGGGCCGAAAAGATCGCCCTGCGTGGCGACGCGGTCGAGAACCTCGGCAGCGGTGAAGCGCAGCGGCTCTCCGTCGGCTGCTGCATCGATTTCGTCCCACGACACCGGTGTGCTGACCGTCGGGTCCGTCCGGGCTCGCAGTGAGTACACGGCCACAGTGGTCTTCGCCGGTACGTTCTGACTCCAGTCGATCAGAACCTTGTTCTCGCGCAGGTCCTTGGTCATCCGTGAGACAACCAGTAAGGGGTTAGCTCGTTCCAGCCCCTCGGCAACCTGTTTGGCGAACGCTGTCGTGCCGGCGACGCCTCCGTATTCCATCGGCGCGGGCGGGGTTGCGTAGAGCTGCAGGCCCTTCGATCCGCTGGTCTTGGCTGCCATGGTGAAGCCCAGCGGCGTGATGAGTTCGCGGATCAGTTGTGCGACCTGCGAGCACTGCCGAATGTCGGTGTTGGGACCTGGGTCGAGGTCGAACACGATGCGATCCGGAACCGTCGATCGGGGTGGTTGGCCACTCGGCCCATCGCCGTCGCGGTGCATCGGGACGTGCAGTTCGATGGCTGCCATGTTGCCTGCCCATGCGAGTGCGGCAAGTTCGTTGACGATGCCGTAGCTGACGTCATTGCGATCGATCCTGTCGAACCAGTCCGGCGCGTGGGTTGGAAGGTTCTTCGCGAAGAAACTCTTGTTGTTCACGCCATCTGGAAACCGGACCATCGTGCAGGCGCGCCCTGCAAGGTGCGGAAGCATCACGGGTGCTATGCGCACGTAGTAATCGATGACCTGGCCCTTGGTGAACCCGTTCGGTGTGTCGGGGTAGAGGTTCTTATCGAGGTTCGACAGGCCGAGTGTGCGACCCTCGATGACAACGCTGGTGGCCGCGCCGGCAGTCGCCATGGGTTCAGGCGGACTTCCTGGCCTTTGCGGCCGCAAGACTTGCTTCGAGCGCAGCCATGAGGTCGACAACCTGCGCCGGCTTGTTCTCCTGCGGTAGCTCGAATACCTCGCCGGCGGCTTTGGCTTTGATGAGCGCCAGGACCTTTTCCCGATATTCGTCCTTGTACTTCGACGGGTCGAACTGGGTGGTGCTCGTCTCAACGAGCATCTTGGCCATCTCGAGTTCCCTCTCGTTCAGTTCGGTGGTGACGTTGGCCAATTCGTCGATCTCGGAGGCATCGACCAGTTCGTCCTGGAACAGCATCGTTTCCATGCACAGGTAATCGCCCTTGGGGCGGATAGCGACGACGTACTCCTTCTGCCGCATCACCATCTTGGCGATGGCAACCTTGTTGGTCGCTTTCATCGCCTGGACCAGCAACGAGTACGGCCGTGCTCCGCCTTTGTCGGGAGCGATGTAGTACCCCTTCTCGTAATAGATCGGGTCGATCTCTGATCCGTCGATGAAGTCGAGGATTTGGACGGTCTTTTCGTTGGTCGCGTCGGTGGGTGCCAACGCGTCGAGTTCAGACGGCTCTACGACCACATATCGATCCTTGGACAGCTCGTAGCCTTTCACGATGTCGTCGGCTGACACCTCTTCGCCGGTGTCGCCCGAGACGCGCTTCTGCTTGATCCGCTTTCCCGTCGAGCGTTCGAGCTGGTTGAACGAGATGTCTTTCGAGCGCGTTGCCGTGAAGAGCTTCACGGGCACGCTGAGCAGTGCGAATGAGATGGTGCCGGTCCAGATCGGTCGTGCCATGCAGGCATGCTACCGATGGACCGGGGTTGAGCCGCACGAAACCAACCCCTCAGGTGTTCTCCACGATGCCCTTGTAGGACGGTGCTCGCAGCATGCCGTCACCGGTGTATTCGAGGTAGGTCACGGAGATGACCAGGCGAGGTTCTGTGAATACGGCGTTGCGGTCCCCCACGTCTGCATCAAATGGGCTGGTGGGGCGCACGAGCGGGGAAAGGAGGCCCCGCAGTTTCACGATTTCCGCGTCGGTGAACCCGGTGCCGACGCGGCCGACCCACTGCAAGCCACCACCCGTGTCGTCCAACGGCACCCCGATCAGCAGTGATCCGATGGAGTCCTGCCGACGCCCTTCGCCGGGAACCCACCCGCCGACCACGAAGGTGTCCTGGTTCATGTTGCGCACCTTGACCCACGCCTTCGTTCGGACCCCCGGAAGGTAGGGCGAATCCGATCGTTTCGCAACGACTCCTTCAAGTCCGGCCTGCCGGGTGATCTCCAGAAGCGCGTCGCCGTCGTCGTGGACCGCAGACAGGTGCCAGTGCGCTCCGCTGCCGAAGTCAAGCTGCTGCAGTAGGGACCGGCGGTTCTCAAGGGGAAGCCGGCGGGTTGAGAAACCGTCGAGATGCAGCAGGTCGAAGACGGCAATCAGGACCGGGTTGTCGTGACTGCGGAGTACCGCCGCAGATCCGGTGACGCCAAGGCGCCCCTGCAGCCGATTGAAGTTCGGCTTGCCGTCAGCGTCGAATGCGACGATCTCGCCATCGAGCACCAGCGCATGCCCGTCTGCTGCGTCAACGAGCGAAGCGAGTTCGGGGAACTGCTGGGTAATGTCGTTTCCTGCTCTCGTCCTGATTCGAAGATCACCCTGCGGCGTGATCGAGACGATGCCGCGAGCCCCGTCCCACTTGGTCTCGTAGATCCATCCTGCCCCGCGGGGAAGAGGTCCGGCGGTTGCGAGCATCGGACTGAGCCCCAACGGCAGTGTTTCGTGGTCAGTCACTGCCCATTGCTAGCGCGCGTTTGGCGACGCTGTTTCCTGGACGTCCCGTGAGCGCATCGGATTGTCCAGAGGAATGTGCGTGGTTCGTTCAGCGCGCAGTGGGCTTCGTCGCGGACGACTTATGACACTTGTTCGCCGTGGGCGTCACGACGAGGAACTTCGGGTACGACCCTGGGTCATGTCTGACACTCGCTGGGAGTCAGAGTTTCTCTTATGACGAACGAACCTGTTGACCGAGCACGCAGCACAGCGAGAAGCGCAGGGCCGAGTTCGTGCATCCACTCCTGTTGTGCCGACGTCGGTCCGTACGTTTTCTGTTTCGCTTTCGGGTAGGTGACGACGAGGAACCCGGCGGCGTAACAGTCCCTGTCGAATTCGGTGCGGACGTAGAAGGAGTGCGCAGGAATTTGCGAATGACTCGACTACGCAGGCCTTGAGCCCATCGCAGCGATCGCAACCCTGATCGGCACGGGCGCGCGGGGAAAGTACTGGCGGCGCGGTGGCCTGCCCGGGACCTCAGGCTCAATCAATTCCGTCCGCAACCAGTGTCGTCGGTTAGGCGTCCGAGGATTGGATAGAGGGTGCCCGATCCGATACCGGTTGATTTCACCTGTCGTATTCGTACACGCCCTTACCGGCGGCATCGATCAACGCTTGCAAAACGGAAGTGGTGGAAGTAGTCCGGCGTTGCATTGGGCCAGGACACACGGATACTCGACATGTATCGAATAGCCAACGTTGCAACAAGTCGACTGGCGGTGCGGAGGAAGGTACGAGACAATCATGGATGTCCCTCGGTATTGGCTGGTCACGCCGACGTTCGGCGTTGATCTCCTTTATTCAAGGGTCGCAACCATGGAACCTTGGAAGATGTCGGCTTCAGGTCGTTTGATCACCGAGCTGTTGTCCCCGCGTGAGCGTGAGGTGCTCGAGCTCGTCGCACAGGGTCGCACGAACGAATCGATCGCTCACCGTCTCAGCGTTGCGGTCAAGACGGTCGAGACGGTCATCCGATCGATCTTCGACAAGCTTGGGTTCGTCGACTCCCCGGATTCGAATCGTCGCGTGCTTGCTGCCACGTGGTACATCGAACACGCGTTGTCGGGTCCGGCGATGCCGGTTTGGAGGACACCGCTCGTTGGGCGCGACGCCGAGATCGAGGACCTTGGTTCGATTGTGGACGCTCACGGCATCGTCAGCGTGATCGGGCTGGGTGGCGCCGGGAAGACGCGCCTCGTCGCGGAGTACGCCGCCAACCGCGCTCGCTCGGGCGTCGAAGTCCGGTTCGTCGATCTCGTCCCGGCGCGTCGACTTGACGACGTTGTGCGCCTTGTTTGCGAAGTTTCAGGACTGCGCTTCTCAACGATCGACGCGTCGGTCCGGCGATTGAAGGAGCTCTTCGGCCGACGGGTCTTGCTCCTCGTCCTCGACAACGCAGAACACGTCGCGGTCCACGTTCGCATGTTGCTCGACGACGTCACGAGGCGCGATCGCGGGCCAGCGACAGTGGTTGTGACATCGCGTGTACCGATTGGTTCCCGGTCAGAGTTCGTCTGGTCAGTTCCACCGTTGAGCGATGAGCACATTCGCACACTGCTCCTTTCGCACGTCCAACACCGACTCGAGACCTCCGCACTCGATGTGCTCGTCCCTGCCGCAGACGGTTTGCCGCTCGCCGCAGAGATTCTGGCTGCACGCGTGGTCGGCCTCGGCTCTCATGTCGAAACTGCCCAGGTACGGGGCCTGTTGTTAAGCGGAGGTGGCCTCGGTGCTGGCTTCGAGGCGGTGCTGCGTTCTGCAACTCTGGTACTCGGCACACCGGCACTGACAGCGATGCGGGCCTTGAGCGTGTATCCACTGGACTGGGACATGGACGCCGTTGCGGCGACGAATGCGGCTACTGAGCCGTTTGCAATAATCGAAGAACTTGTGCGGGCGGGAATCGCTGTTCCATGCGGTCTAGGGCGTTGGCGGATGCTCGAGCCGGTGCGGCAGTACGCCGAGGCCGAACGCATACGCCTCGGCGAGTCCGACGCAGCGTTCCGCGCAATGATCGACTGGGCGGTCGGGTTCACTTCGCGCAACTCCGCTGGATTCATGGACCCGGACGACGGCGGGTGGCGCCGACGCTTTCTCCACGTGCTACCCGCGATCGACGTTGCGCTTGCATGCGCGATCGAGTCGAACGACGCACGAGCTGCGCTCTCGATAGTCGGTGGAACCGGTTTCGTTCGCTATGGGTCGCACACGGGCAACGCCTCCGACCTAGCGCTCGAGGTCCTGAAGATGCCGGGAGCGGAGCGTCGAACGACGAGGCGCGCTTGGGCGGTCCTGACTGCCGGCATGCTTGCGGCAAACGAGCGAGCCGACTCCCGAGCGCAGGCCTACTTCGACGAGGCGACAGAGTTATTCGTGGAAAATCGGAACACTCTCGGCGAGGCAGTGGGCCGATCTCTCCTCGCGATGTGCTCAATGTCGACCCACGACCTCGACGCTGCTGCGACCTTGACCCGAAACGCAGGTCTCACCTTCCTAGAGGGGTGGGTACAGAACACTTGGGCCTTCAGAGACATGACCAACGGGGACCTCACGAAGGCCAAGTCGCGTTACGAGACCACAGAGCGACTCGGCATCGAGTGCGGGCACCCCGACGTAATCGCCGCGTCACTCGTCGGACAAGCGGAGCTGCTTACCGGACAGCTATCGCAGATTGACCGCTTGACCGACTTGCTCGCTCGACTTGACTCCTTGCCGTCGAGCGTGGAAGGTTCGATGTGGTCGCACACCGAGCATCACACGATCCATGTGGTGGAGCGCCTGACTCGTGGCGACATCGACGGTGCAAGGGCGAAGCTTTCAGCAACAATCGACATGATGGCCGCCTCGGGCCTTGATGAGGCGAACATGACCGCTCGTTGCATCGTGCTTGGAGTCGCGATTCTCGTGTCAAAAGACCGGGGTGACGTTGCTTCGAGAATCTTTCATGATGCCCGGTGCGCCAGCCCGCTCATCGACGAAAAAGTCGCGCGGTTCCGGCTTCTCGGAGCTGATCTCCGCTTTCCAGCGGTGAGACCTGTCAAGAGGCACGCCAGGCCAGAGGATCTCGAAACGACCCTTGGAGTAGTTCGTAAACAACTTGCAGCTGACTCGACCGGTGCCATCCGCAGCAGTCGCCTTGATCCAGGTCTGGGCTGATGTGGGGCGGCGGTGGACGATGACGTCTCAAGGGATCTGAGGGTTAACCCTGATGCTGTCGGAGGCGAAACTGCGGAGCATCGATGTGTCCACTTCAAAGGAGCATCATGTCAAACCAACACATACATAGGAATTTCACGGCGTACCAGGAAGGGCCTGACGTGGGTACGAAACGGCGAGTTCGCCCGGTGCCTCGGGGCGCTCGGCGACGGAGATCGCTCGTGGCTGCCCTGACCTTTTGCAGCGCGATGCTGGGCCTCCAGCCATTGAGCGGAGCTGCTTCCGCAGCCGGTGGATCGTCGATGACCCAGATCGACGGGGTCGCAAAGCCGGACACTGAGAACGTGTGCACCGAGATTGACTCCGTGTTCAAGACGACGATGTCGGGGAGCCTTGAAGGGTGTTGGTACACGACCGCCTTCGAGGTTGTTCAATCCACCCCAAGCGGCAGCTATCGCGAGCGGGGCCAGGAACGGTTCGTTGGTTGCCTCGTTGACGGGAGTAACCGGACTTGTGGATCGTTCGATACGACCTATCAGTTCGAAGCGAAGTACCAGACCGTGGCGCCGTTCGCGGAGATCCGCGGCCGTTGCCAGCACCCAATTGTGCGTGGCACTGGCGGCTTCGCTGGGGTCACCGGACGCGTCGACTTCAAGGACGATGTCGTCAACAACTGCTTTTACTACCGGGGCCACATCCGCCTGAACTGAATCGGATGGGCGAATCGGATCACCTTGCTCCCACCATGCGGCCCGCGCATGTGTGGGAGTTCGGCTGCGTCAGTCGTTCGCCACGCCTATCAGACGAGCTTCGAACTGACCAGAACCACATCCGCTGCGCCGCCGGACGCTGCGATCGATGTATACAAGGTCAAGGCCTCGCCGGTCATGGTTGGCGCGAAGACGAGGACTGCGGCGGGCAGGGCCACCGTCGCGCTCGGCGAACCTTGTGGGTGGCGCTGCGTTCGGGTCAGCAAAGCTGGGGCGGCTGACCGTCGGATGCAAAGGCCCGGGAGAACTCTCGCGATTGCTTCACTACTGAAACGAGTATCGATTCAGTCCCTTGAAGACGATGTCTGGAGCCGAAGTTCGCGTGATTTTGCCGAGGCGCATCTGGACGAGCGCGATATTGACCGTGAGTTCTTCACGGATGGTTGGGTCTTCTCCACAGCGCTGCGAAATACGCGTACGAGACGGCGACCAGCTCGCTCGACTCAATAATTGTGGATGCTTTCGTGTAAGCCGTCTCTGCTTTTTCGGGTTCGCCAACCGCGACTCGGTGAACTGAATGTCTCCAGGCGTTTCGAGCTCTGTAAGCTCGGTTCGCCGTCCAACAAAAGGATGTCCGGCCAGCCCTACCACTATTCGCAGTACCACCAAAAATGGCTCTTCATAGTCGAAATCCTCGGACTGCTCGTGCCGCTGCGGCATCGGCGCTGCGGATGCAGGCTGGAAGGCCCACTCCTCGAAGCAGTGCTCCGGCCAGGTGCACCCCTGGCGGTAGGGCTGCTTCGATCCTGTCGACTCGCACAAGATGGCCGACGTCGTATTGGGCGAACGAGTCTCTCCACCGTGCGACGACGGAGTCGACCGGTGGAGCGGCGAGTTGGAGCCCGTCGATGGCTGCAAGATCTGCGTGGACGGCCGCCACAAGATCGGTGTCGTTCAGGGACTCAAATCGGGTGTCGTCGATCCGCCCGACGCTGGCGCGCACCAGTACGTGGTCGTCCGAGCGCAGGTGCGGCCATTTCTGATCCCACCACGAGGCCGCAGTCACCAGCCGTGCTTCTCGGCGAGGAACCAGCATGCCGCTTCCGTCGGGCAGATGCGCGTCGGCGCTGCGATACGCCATCACCACAAGAGCAACGGACGCATACCTGATGGAGCTGAGGTGACCGGCAGCCTGCCGATGTTCGTCGAGCAGACTCGCAGCGCCGTACGCCGGCACTGCGAGGATCACCTGCGATGCCCAGATCGGCCCGGCGCCGGTGTCCACTCTCCAGCCGGATCCGTCGGCGGTCAACGCGGTGACGTGGCAGCTGCTGCGGACACGGTCCCCAAGTGCTGACGTGAGCCTGGACACCAGTTCGTGAACTCCATCACGAGGGGCAAGAAACACCGGGCGCTGTTCCGACATGCCGATCTGACCTTGCGATTGTGTTGCCTGATGACCGATCAACGCGGCGATGAGGTGCGGCTCGCGGGCCGCTGTCGCGATGAGGGGCGAAACTGCCTCGACGGACAGCCGGTCGGTGTGTGCTGCCGAGATTCCTCCGAGCAGCGGGTCGACAAGGCGCTCGACGACCTCTGCGCCGAGGTGAGTGCCAACCGCTTCGGCGACGCTTCGATCACCGGGGGCGAGCGGCCGGCCGACGGTCAAATCGGACTGTGCATCGCGCAGCCCTTGAGCGGACATGATGCCGGTCGCTGCAAGCGAGTCGAGGTCAGTCGGAACGCCCAGTACGAGACCGCTCGGCAGCGGTCGGAGTCGTCCATCGATGACAACCGAGGCCTGACCGGTAGCTGGCGCGACAAGGTCGTCGCCCAGCCCCAGTTCCGTCGCCAGTTCGACTGCTCCCGGAACCCTGGCCAGGAAGGCGTCGGCAGCGGTGTCGACGGTGCGCCCCACGATCCGTGTTGCGCCAAGTCTGCCGCCGGTGCACGTTGCTGCCTCAAGGACGACGACCGTGGCATCCGGTTGCAGCCTGGTGACGCGGAACGCTGCGGCCAGGCCGGCAATTCCACCGCCGATGACTGCAATGTCTACGTGTTCCACGGTGCGGGCCTTCAGTCGTTGGTCGATCGGTCGTCGGTCGTCAGCCGTTACAGCGAATGGACCAGTTCAACGACCCGGGTGATGACGGTCGGGTCGGTGTCGGGCAGGACACCATGGCCGATGTTGCAGATCCACGACGGTCCAAGACGACGCCCCTCGGCGACCAGAGCA
The DNA here is from genome assembly GCA_031385545.1 of Acidimicrobiia bacterium. GTDB lineage: Bacteria > Actinomycetota > Acidimicrobiia > Acidimicrobiales > JANYDT01 > JANNBN01. The sequence goes on from JANNBN010000037.1 coordinate 24,238, forward strand.
CGGACCCGTTCTTCGACGACAGGCCATGGTGCAAGAAGGATGACGGGGTCAAGGTTGCCCTGCAGCCCGAGGTGCTGCGGTACCCGGCGGCGAGCATCGGTGAGCGATACTCGCCAGTCCACGCCGATGATTGTTGGCCCCGCATTTGCCATCGCGGTGAGCAGCTCGCCGGTCCCAACGCCGAAGTGGATCATCGGCACGCCGAGGGTAGACAGCTCACCGAAGATCCGAGCGGAATGTGGCAGCACGAACCGGCGATAGTCGGACTCGTTCAGAATGCCGGCCCAACTGTCGAACAACTGCACCGCCGCCGCGCCGGCTTGGACCTGTGCTGTGAGCGATGCGATGGCGTATTCGGCCAAGCGCTCCATCAGCGCTTCGAACACGTCGGTCTCGCCGTACATCAGTGCCTTGGTGTGGGCGAACTCCTTGGACTTGCCGCCCTCGACCAGGTACGTCGCCAACGTGAACGGGGCACCGGCGAAACCGATGACGGGGACACCGACTGGGTCGAGTTCGGCGCAGCACCGGGTGATTGCTTCGGCGACATACGGCACGTCGACAGCCGGGTTCAGCGGGCGAAGACGCTCGATGTCTGCCATGGAACGGAACGGGTGCTGGATGACGGGGCCTTTGCCCGTTTCGACGCTGACACCGTCGACCACTGCTTGAACCGGCGTGATGATGTCGGAGAAGAAGACTGCGGCGTCCACCCCGTGGCGGCGGACCGGCTGCAGGGTGACCTCGGCGGCAAGTGCCGGGGTGGTGATCATCTCGTGGAAGCCGACGCGGGCGCGGATCTCTCGGTACTCGGGAAGGCTGCGGCCGGCCTGGCGCATGAACCAGACGGGAGGGTGCGATGTTTGTTCGCCTCTGCACGCTGCCAGGAACGGAGACGTTGCGAGCGAAGGACGGGCGGGGGACAGCACCTTGCCAGGGTAATGCCACCCCGCTGGTTCCCAACCCTGACGAAACGGGCCAGAGGTCGACGAGTAGAGTTCTCCATGGCTCATCAGCGGCCCGGTCCTGTGCACCGGTGAACGCTTCGAACTAAGGGTCACCGGAGGAACTTGTGCGGATTGCGCTCGTCGGCACGGGTTACGTTGCCGACTATTACTACCGAACATTGCAGACGTACCCGCATCTGCAGATCGTCGGTGCGTGGGACACCAGGCCAGAGGCACTGGCCCATTTCTGCACGGCGCATTCGCTGCGAGCGTTCAGTTCGTACGAGGCACTGCTGTCGAGCGATGCCGACATCGTGGTCAACCTCACGAATCCGCAGGCGCATTTCGAGGTCAGCCACGCCGCGCTCCTCGCGGGCAAGCACGTCTACTCCGAGAAGCCCTTGGGCATGGACATGGCCGAGGCGCGTCAGCTTGTGGCGCTGGCGGACTCGAAGAACCTCACCCTTTCGGGCGCGCCGTGTTCGCTGCTCGGCGAGTCGGCCCAGACGCTGTGGCGTGAGCTTCGCCGTGGTCGGATCGGCCAGGTCTACTGCGCCTACGCCGAGATGGACGATGGCCTCGTACACAACATGGCGTACACGAGTTGGCTGTCAGAGACCGGAATTCCGTGGCCATCGAAGAACGAGTTCGAGACCGGGTGCACGTTGGAACATGCGGGCTATTACCTCACTTGGTTCCCGGCGTTCTTCGGTCCAGCCACTCATGTCACCGCGATGTCGTCAACGCTGATCGGTAATAAGCGTACGGACGAGATTCTGCAGCCGAACGCCGCGGACTTCTCCGTCGCAACCATTACCCACCAGTCCGGGGTCGTCGTGCGGCTCACGTGTTCCATCGTGGCCGAGCACGATCACCAACTGCGCATCTTCGGCAACGACGGCACGCTGTCCATCGAGGACTCCTGGTTCTACGGATCGCCGGTGAAGGTGCAGAAGTCCTTCAACCTGCGTCGCCGCCAGCTGACGTCACCCAAACTGCCGGTGCGTCTTGCTGCGAAGCCGGCAAAGCACGAGTACCGGGGCAGCCAGCAGATGGACTTCGCCCGTGGCATCAACGAGATGGCCGAGGCCATCACGCAGGGCAGGCGATGCCGCCTTGGCGCTGACTACATGCTGCACGTCAACGAGCTTGTACTCGCCGTCCATCATGCGGGGCCGACCGGAGCGTCGGTGCCGATCACGTCCACGTTCGAACCGGTGCAGCCCATGGATTGGGCGCGCTGACCGTGACCGTGTCTCGGACCACAAACGTGCCCGGTGATGGGACTGCGGCGCAGTCGAAAGACGGATTCGAACTTCGGTGGGGTCTCATCGGCGCTGGTGGAATGGCAGCCGCAATGGGCGCCGACATCGCCATCACGCCGGGCAACCGCGTTGTCGCGTGTGCAGCGCGCACGACGACGCGATCGGCGGCCATCGCATCGACGTTCGCTGCTCGGCTCGAACCGTCGATCCAGTCTCTGCTTGCGGCCGACGATGTCGACGTGGCCTACATCGCGACACCGCCCAACACGCACGTCGAACTGGCCCTTGCAGCATTACAAGCCGGAAAGCATGTCGTGGTGGAGAAGCCGTTCGCGGTGACCCGAGCTGATGCCGTGCGCATCGCCGAAGCCGCACGAACATCGGGTCGGTTCTGCATGGAAGCAATGTGGACCCGGTTCCTCCCGGCGGTTCAGGCAGTGCTCGGCCTGGCCTCAGACGGCGGGCTCGGTGAACTTCGCCAGCTCACCGCCGACTTCTCGTACGCGCTTGTGGTCGATCCCGCGCATCACGTGTTCCAGCCTGACGGCGGCGGTGCTCTGCTGGATAGAGCCGTCTACGGGGTGTCGTTGGCGGTTGCTGTGCTCGGGCCGGTGGTCGACGTGGTCAGCACCGCTCGCAAGGGTTCCACAGGGGTCGACGAGGATGTTGCGCTGATGCTCAGCCACCGATCCGGCGCCATTGCAACCATCACCGCGTCGCTTCGCTCACGAGGATCCAACCAGGCGGTGTTGCGCGGCACGGGAGCCACCGTCACCCTGCACGAGCCCTTTTTCGGCGCAACCCGCTACACCGTGGTTCCGGCGGCACCGGCTGACCTTGGTGGCATGGGAGCACGTACGCCAGGAGCTGCCTCGAAGATGATGGGTGAAGTGATGGGCAGGCTGGGTAACTCGGTCCGTGCTCGTCAGGCCGTTGAAACCGCAAAGGGGCTCACCAAGGCCGGTCTGCACCAGATGAAGGCAACCGCTGCACCGACAGACGGCCGCGGATACGCACACCAGGTTGCTGCGGTTCGTGAGGCAATTCGAGCCGGCCTGACCGAGCATCCCGACATGACGCTTGCGCACAGTGTCGAGGTGATGCAGGTGCTGGACCGCGCCCGATCCTCGTGGCTGTCCGCCTGACCGAGGACCGATCGAGGACCTGTTCGAGGTCCTGATCGAGGTTCAGCCGACCATCAGGTCTTGCGAGGAACGTAAGCTTGCATAGAGTCCGCCCAGTGCCGTCAGTTCTGCGTGGGTGCCCCGCTCCACGATCCTTCCTTCGTCGATGACCAAGATCTGGTCAGCGTGCTGGATCGTTGCGAGCCTGTGCGCGATGGCGATGGTGGTGCGTCCGGCGAGCGCCGTTTCGAGCGCGCGCTGGACGGCAGCCTCGGTCTCGGAGTCCAGGTGCGCGGTTGCCTCGTCGAGGATGACGATGCGCGGCTCCTTGAGGAGCACCCGAGCGAGTGCGACACGCTGCTTTTCTCCGCCTGAAAGCCGGTACCCGCGCTCGCCGACGATGGTGTGATAGCCGTCCGGCAGGCCCGAGATCATGTCATGGATGCTGGCGGCCGCCGCAGCAGTGTGGAGTTGTGCATCCGTTGCGTCGGGCTTGGCAAAGCGAAGGTTGTCGGCGATCGATGTATGGAACAGGTGGGCATCCTGCGAGACCACTCCGATGGCGTCGCGAAGTGATTCGATGGTGACTGACCGGACATCGTGGCCGTCGACCTTGATTGACCCGGATGTGATGTCGTACAGGCGCGGGATCAGTGAGCTGATGGTGCTTTTGCCGGCCCCGCTGGGCCCGACGATGGCGGTGAACGAGCCGGCAGGCACGGCAAAGGACACGCCCTGCAACGTGACAGCAGGCGGTTCGGTCGATGCGCCGCGCCGTGGCTCGGTTTCGAGCGATGGCACGAGCGCAACGTCGGGGTACGTGAACTGGACGTTTTCGAACTCGATCGATGCGCCCTGCGCACCCGATGGAAGAGCTCGGGCGTCTGGATCGTCGGCGATTGGGTGCGGGGCGTCCAACACCTCGAAGATTCGGTCGAACGACACGAAGGCGGTGACGAAGTCGACCCGGGCAGAAGCCAGGTCGGTGAGAGGACCGTAGAGCCGTTGCACCAGCGTTGCCATGGCGACCATGGTTCCGACCGTCATTGCTCCATCGATCACCTGCCGTGCACCCCACCAGTACACGGCGGCCACGCCGATGGATCCGATGAGCGGCAGACCGATGGTGAGTGACATACCGGTGATTGCCCGCCTGACACCGATTGCCGCAACCGACTTGGCTGTCTTGGAGAACTGCGCGTCTTCCTTGCTGCGGTGTCCGAACAGCATGACGAGCAATGCTCCGGCAACGTTGAACCGCTCGGTCATGGTGGAGTGCATCTCGCCGTTGAGTTGCATCTGCTGACGCGCTGCACGTTCTTGGAGTCTGCCCACCCTGCGGCTGATGATCACGAGGGGCGGCACAATGAGGAAGGCGAGCACGGTGATGACCCAGTTCAGCCGCAGCATCGCAACCGTGGTCATCACAACGGTCAGGGCGTCGGTCACTGTCGAGCGCAGCACGAATGTGAATGCCTGCTGAGCGCCCACCACATCGTTGTTGAGGCGGCTCATCAAGGACCCGGTCTGCGACCTGGTGAAAAATGAGATGGGCATGCGGCCGACATGGCGGAACAGCGCGATGCGCATATCCGCGATGATTCCTTCACCGAGTACAGCACCCGTCCATCGGGCGACGAACCCGAGCCCAGCCCCGAGCGCTGCAATGGCCACCAACGCAACGATGAGCCAGGTGATGCGCCCGCGGTCTGCTTGTGGAATTGCCTGGTCGATGATGGACCGGAACAAGAAGGCCGGGATGACGCCGAAGAATGTTCCAGTCACCGTGACGGCGAGATAAAGCGCCAGCTGAGACCGATACGGACGGCCGAAGGACCAAGCTCGGCGCACGGAGGCCCGGTCGATCTTGCGGCCGTTGAGCTCTTCTGAACGGCGGGGAGGGTGGACGAACACGGCAGTGAGTCTGCCCCGTTCTGGGGGTTGGACGGCCCGGATCGCAGAGGGCCCTCACCGACGACTATGGTTTTCCATCCCCCGGCCAGGCGTTGTGTGCGTGGTCAGGGGTTGTGGAGTTATGAACATTCACGACCGACCCGACACGGGTGAAGCCAACGGAACCGGCAGCGATGCCATGCAGAACGCCGTACCTGAAGGCCCTCTGGGCAACGGGGCGCTGTTCGAAGACGCCTCGCCTCGGACCACCGACGAGTTCGGCCGCGAACAGGCATATCTCGCGTTCGCCTATCGCTGCCTCGACGAAATGCGGCACTCCGCCCGACAGATCACCTCGAATGTGATCTCCGAGGCCGGTGGAACGCACCAGGCCCGTTTCGAACGAGATGTGATGGGCGAGCGTTCAGCCGATCGGCTCGCCCGGCTTGAGATCGGCTCCGAGGCCTTGGTGTTCGGGCGTATCGACCGGACCGACGGTGAACAGTTCCATCTCGGTCGGGTGTCAGTACTCGATTCCGAGCAGAACCCGGTGGTGGTCGACTGGCGAGCGCCGGTCGCCGAGCCGTTCTACCGGGCCACGGGCCGAAACCCGCTCGGGCTCACGCGCCGTCGACATCTCACTACCCATGGCGAAGCCTTGGTGTCGATCGACGACGAGGTGTTCAACGTCGATCTGCTGGAGAACGACGACAGCACACTGGTCGGTACCGGCGCCTTGCTCGCGGCCCTCGGTCGGGTGCGCGGGTCGCACATGCGAGACATTGTTGCCACCATCCAGGTGGAACAGGACGAGATCATCCGTTCCGACATGCACGGCGTGATGGTTGTCCAGGGCGGGCCTGGAACCGGCAAGACCGCGGTGGCGCTGCACCGGGCTTCGTACCTGTTGTACGCACATCGGTTCCCCCTTGAACGCCAGGGCGTGCTTGTCGTCGGACCCAACCGCACGTTCATGCGTTACGTCTCGCGCGTCCTGCCGTCGCTCGGCGAGACCGGTGTGGTCATGTCGTCGATCGACGATCTGGTGCACGGTGTCGAGACCAACGGTGTGGATACGCCGCAGGTGGCTCGTCTCAAGGGCGATCCCCGCATGGCAAAAGTCATCAGCAGGGCGGTGAACACCCGTCAGCGCACGCCGAAAGACGACCTTGCGGTCGGCTACGGCATTTACGAACTACGCGTTCGGGCTGTCGAACTCGCCGAGTGTGTTCTGTCGGCCAGGCGGAGCAATCGTCTGCACAACCAGGGCCGCAAGCAGCTGATGTCATTGGTCGTCGACCGGCTGTACGAGGTCTACGAACGAGCACTCGGCCGGTCGGGCCGACAGTCCGGCGACGGCACGGGTGTTTCGGCCCGGGCGGACTTCTCCGCGGCCATGCGTCACGACGCTGACGTCAAGAAGCTCATCGAACGTGTCTGGCCGCTGCTCACCCCCGAGGTCCTGCTGCGTGACCTGTTCGGTGCTCCAGCCCTGATCAAAGCCGCGTGTGGATCGCTCCTCGACGACGACGAACAGCATCTCCTGCATCGGGAGCGAGGCGAGTCGATCGACGACGTTCCCTGGACATCAGCCGACATTGCCCTGCTCGACGAAGCTGCTACCCACATCGGCCCGCTCCCCACGACTGCCCACGTGGTGCACGATCATCCGCCGCGCTCCCTCACCGAAGGCACCACCACGGATGATCTGCGCACATACGGTCACATAGTCGTCGACGAAGGCCAGGACCTTTCCCCGATGCAACTCCGGATGCTGGCACGGCGTTCGTTGTCCGGTTCCATGACCATCGTCGGCGACATCGGCCAGGCAACAGGCATGTGGGCTCCAGAAACCTGGGAAGGCGTGCTCCGCCATCTTCCGGGTCGCAAGACCCCGCGCATCGAAGAGCTCACGGTCGGCTACCGAACTCCAGCTGAAATCATGGATGTTGCTGCGCGTGTGCTGAAAGCTGCAGCGCCAGGGCTTTCAGTGCCGAAATCCGTCCGATCTGTGGGCAAAGGCCCGAAGTTCGTCGCCGGCAGCGCCGGTGATTCCATCGTGGCTCTCACGGTGCGTGCCCTGGCCGAACTTCGTCAGGACGTCGGTGCCGGCACCATCGGTGTGATTGCTCCCGAGCGGTTGGTCGGCGAGGTGTCCGGCGCGCTGCGCAATGCCGAGGTCGCATTCGACCGTGGTGAAGGTGGTATCGATGTGTCGGTCGTGTCGGTCCGTATCGCCAAGGGTCTGGAATTCGACGGTGTTCTGGTGGTGGAACCGGGGCAGATCGTTTCCGAGACGCCCAATGGTCTCCGGGCGCTGTTCGTTGCGATGACTCGGCCCACGCAGGCGCTCACACTCGTGCACACCGAGCCGCTTCCGGCGTGCTTGCGCGAGCCTGTGTAGGGGTGGTCCAGCAATGGCCCGCGCGGTGAGTTTCGATCTGCAGGCGCTTCAACCCGACGTGGTCACGTTCCTGACGGAGCGCCACCTGGCGACCCTGTCGGTGGTCCGACCGGATGGCCGGGTTCACGTGTCGCCTGTCGGGTTCACATTCGACCCGTCAACCGGCATTGCATTGGTGATCACCTCGGCTGCGGCCCGCAAGGCAGTGCATAGCGAGGCAGCGGGTCGGGTGTCGCTGTGCCAGGTGGACGGCGGCCGTTGGCTCACGCTCGAAGGCTCTGTCCGGGTGACCGACGACGCGGCCGGGGTCGCCGAAGCCGAAGCCCGCTACACGTCGCGTTATCAAGCTCCCCGCCCGAATCCCACCCGCGTCGCCCTGCTGATCACCGTCGACCACGTCTACGGCCGGGTGTAGCGAGAGAGAGCGCTTCATAACTGCCCGACGGGGTCTGCCTACTCGAAGGTGACGAATTCTTCCGTTCGAGGCGCAGGTGTACCGAGAGGCGCGGGCTGGGAACCGGTTTCGAAATCGACCGCTGCCGGTTCTGACCCGAAGTCGATGAGGGGCATCTGCGGTGGTGGATCGGACGGCTGCACCGTCGTCGCTTCCGGGGTCACCGGAGCTTCGAATTCGACGGGAGCGGAGGGGAGGGCCATCGTTACCGTCGAACCAAAGGCGATCACGGCGACCGCGCCCATCCCGACAGCCATCCCTGCTCCCCGCCGGCGGGTCAACTTCTCGGCAAGGAACACCCGTGCGAGCAAAACCGTGCTGGCTGGGTACATCGAAGCAACGACGGCAACGACACTCAGCATCCCGTTCCTGACGGCAAGGGCGTAGAGGGCGTTGGCAGCGGCGTCCAGCACTCCAGCGCCGATCGAAAGACTGCGCGAAGTCCGCTCCGATGCTGCGCCCAACGCATGGCTCCCGATCCGGGTGCCGAGGAACACGAGACCAATGGCGCCGGTTGCTGCGCCGCGCCCCGCTGCCACGGGCCACAGGCCCGAGTCGCCTGACGTCTGAGCCAGGGCGACCAGGTATCCGGCGAAGAAGATGCCAGCGGCCGCTGCGAGTGCGAGCGTTCGCCCGCTTGGAGCCTGCTCGTTGTCGCTGCGTCGCTGACCGGCGACAAGCCAGATTCCGACGATTGCGACTCCGACTCCGGTCAACAGCCGGGTCGAAGGCCGCTCGCCGAGGAGAACCCCCGCTGCAACCGGCACGACCGAAGATACGACGGACGTCACGCTCGCTACCGGTCCCAGGGGACCGCGACCCATGGCCTCGTAAAACATACCGAGACCGAGAACTGCGGAGAGTCCGGCAACGACGCCCCATCCGATGTCGGTGATCCGGAGCGTTCGAACGAACGGGTTGGGCCCGGTGACGAGACAGACGGCGAGCAGCCCCACGAGCCCCGCCGCCTGAGCCATGAAGGTTGTGGCTATGGAACTGGCGGTCCTGCTGGCGAGTCCTCCGAGAAAGTCTCCGGACCCCCAGAACACTGCCGACCCAAGGGCGAACGCGATCGCAAGGTTCACGTCTTCCTACCAAAGCGTTGGGTGACTCCGTGGGTCGACGAACGGTTCGTCACATGCCGACATCAACTTTTGGCCTACGCCGACGAAGATGCAAGTGGGTCCGCTGCGGCGTTGGAATGTGTTCCACCGGGCGACAGCCGGGTTGCTCGTCTACGAGCGGTGGTCGGCACGGAAGGTGTGGGGGACGGCCGGTGTGATCCGGACGCGCGGAGTACGAGACGCGGCTCCCAGTCGTTGACGGCAAGGATTGTCTCCGGCGCCACTCCGGTCATCCAGTCGAAAACTTCGAATCGGGTGTCCTTGAGTGCCCGGTCCAGGGTGGCTGCTTCCAGGATTCGTCCGGGCGAATACTTTGCGTACGTACTATTCATACGGCCGTCGAAGACCCGATACGCGCTCCCGTCCACGAAAGACAAGACGTAAGCAGCGACAGTGTCGTTGACCATCAGCGTGGCCAGCTCCAGTTCGCCGGTGTACGAATGGGCAACGATGGTTTCCTGCCAGAAGCGCCGTGTCAGCGCGTTGTCGAGGTCCGATTCGTTGCGCCGCTGATGGTCGCGATCGATATGCGTTGCTTCGATGGCGGGAAGCAAAGTCATGATCTCGTCGGTTGCGCTGACGAACCGAATGTGCCAGCCCGGGCATTCCCCGTTCAGCCGTGCAGCTCCCCGCCTGAGCTGCTTGCGCATGTTTTTGCTGAGCAGATCCGCTGACTGCATTCCCGGTGCGAAGCGAACTGTCGGGATGGCCAACGCCGACTCGGTCTTCAGCGACGGCATGTACCGGTCAAGCGCTTCGGCAATGGGGTTCTTCGAGTGCACCTGTTGGATGTCGAGCTCCCACCCGCCCGAGAGTTCAAGCACGAAATCTGCCAGTCCAGCTGCGAGACGGTCTGCCGACAGCTCGTCGCGGGCGAACAGACTGGCTACCGTCGCTGACTGTTCTGCGATGGTGAAAACCCGGGTGCGGGTCCCGGCTTGGGTGACAGCCACGATGGCGGCGGCGTTGATGGTGGTCGATTCGCTTGTGCGCACGATCATCAACCTGAGTTCTGCGTCGGGGTGCAAGTTGAACCATGAGGACAACCATGGCCAGCGCGCGGTGATCGGCGCGCCGATCTCGCGGTGGAACGCATCGAGCGCGTCAAGCACCGGCTCAACCTCGCGGATACCTCGGAAGACTTCGATGACGCTCGGCGAATGAGTACCGACTGCTCGACGCGTCTTCGCAGGAAGCGGGAGCAACTCGTTCGACGCGTTGCGCCGATACAAGAACTCCGCACACGCAGCCGCTGACAGAGGACGAGAGAAATAGAACCCCTGCACCAGGTCGCAATTGAGCTCGGCCAGGATGTCGAGCTGCCGCTGGTTCGCAACACCTTCCGCAACGGTGGTTCCACCGACTGCGCGGGCAAGGTCGATGACAGTACGGACCAAGGCACGTGACGTCACGGTGTCGTCAAGCTTCTGCACGAAACTCTGATCGATCTTGATGGTGTCGACCGGGAACGAGTGCAGGTAGCTCAGCGAGCTGTACCCGGTTCCGAAATCATCGATTGCTATCCGGACGCGCAGCGCAGTGAGTTGTTCCAGCACCCTTGTGTTTCGGGTACTCGCCGAAACCAGCAGCGACTCGGTGACCTCGAGCATGAGCGCGTTGGGGGCCAGGCCCGACATACGTAATGCTTCGGTCAAGCGGTGCAGCAATTGAGGGTCTTCAAGCTGCTTTGCGGAGAGGTTGACGCTTGCACTCAGTTCGGAGCAATGAGGGATGGTTGTCTGCCACTCGCGAACCTGTTGACACGTCTGCGACAGCACCCAGCCACCAATTTCCTTGATGACTCCAGACTCTTCGGCAAGGGGCACGAAGAGGTTCGGCGAGATTCGCCCGCGCTTCGGGTGGTTCCATCGGAGCAGTGCCTCCACCGAGCGGATCATCGCCGTATCCGTTTCGACGATCGGCTGGTAGACGATCTCGAACTCGTTGCGCGCGAGCGCGCCGTCAAGGTCGGTCTTGAGCACGATCCGGTCGACGACCTCGTCGTAATGGCTCTGCTCGAAGAACTCGAATCGACCCTTGCCCTCGCGTTTCGCTGAGTACATCGCGACGTCGGCGCGCCGAAGCATGTTCTGGACGTCGTCCACCTCTGGGATCTGGAGCGCGATGCCGACGCTTCCACCAAGGCGGACTGACCGCTCCATGACAACCGCCGGCTCGTCGAGAGCTCGCAGGATCCGCGAAGCAGTTCCAGCCGCGTCCTGGCTGTCGATCGAACTGGTCAACAGGACTGCGAATTCATCTCCACCGAGTCTCGCCACCAGGTCGTTGTCTCGCACACACCGTGCGATCCGCTCCGCCGCGATGACGAGGATCTGGTCGCCTGCGGCGTGCCCGAGGCTGTCGTTGACCGCTTTAAAATCGTCGAGGTCGATCAGCAGCACAGCAACGTTGCGTTTGTTGTTGGACAAAGCCGAAGCGGTTCGCTCGGCGAACTGCGTGCGGTTAGCCAGTCCGGTCAGCGGATCGTGGCGTGCTTCGCTCCGGAGGAGTTCTCGGCCATATTCGACGGAACGCACGAGTCCAAGGACCCGGCTCAGCATCAAGGCGAACAGGACAGCCGAGCTGATGAGCGTGACCAGTCGATCCGTCTGATTGCCCCAGAACAGGTCGATCGTTGGGACGGTCAACGTCGCGAAGAACATCAACGAGAGACGGGCACGGCTGAGGCGCTCGATCTGGTTCACTCCGATGTCGGACATCTTGGCCATTGTCGGGTCGAGCGCCGCCAGCCCGAACACCACGTAGAAGCACAACCAGAACGCGTCGACCATTCCGCCCGTCTTGAACGCGTTTGCTGCGTTCAACAATCCGTACTGAATGTCGGCCAGCACCAACGACGACAACGCAAGGATGATGAGAACCAACGACCGTGTTCGTCGATGCGCAGTCACGGCCAGACGGATCGCGACGAACAGCACCGCAAGGTCGGCCACGGGGTACCCGAGGGCAATCATCCGCGCAAACGGAGCCTGCCCAGACGCCGGGACGTAGCTGTCCATGACCAGTACCCACAGCACCGAAAACAGAGCGATTCCAAAAATGCTTGCATCGATCACGCCGGCCCAGTCGCGGCGACCCTTGGTGCTGTTGCGGATCATGAGCGCGAGACCCAGGACCATCAGCGGGTACATGCCGAGGTAGAACGCATCGGCGATGGATGGGAAAGGGACGGATTCGCTGCTGTGTTCCAGCAGGTAGTACAAGACGTCTGCGGTCAGAAACGAAGTGAGACCGGCCAGAAACAGGAGCCAAGGGGTCTTGTGTTCAGGCTTACCGACGCGAATACCAATTGCGGTTGCGATGACGGAGCACAGCGCAACACCGTTGTAGAGGAGCAACTTCGACGTCGGGCTGGGGTCGATAGCGAAATACGTCGTCGCCAATGCCGCACACATGGCGAGGTAGATATACCGCAACGACGTCATACATGGCAGTCATCGACTTCGCGGTTGCCGGTCCTGAGGGCGAAGCGGTCCCCGCTTCGTGATTCGTCAACTTTCATGAGGAGGCAACCCAGCTGTCGATCGAGATCGTTTGATGATGGTGTGGGCGGCAACAACGATTGCCGAGGCCAACAGGCATGCAAAGACCACGTAAAGCGACGGGGAGACCCGGCGGGCTGTCGTCAGAACCAGCACGTCCGGTGCGGCGAAACCAACCAGACAGGGTGGCCCCCAACGCATTGATGATTGTCGGTCGCGTGCTTTGAGCGAGGACACCAGGCGGCCGGATGCGATGCCGTAGACGGCCGAGGAACTGATTTCGACAGCACCGAACGCCCAAGGGTTTACGCCGTACCGGCGAAGAAAGACCGTCACGACCAGGACCCGTAACCCGCCGTATCCCATAACGGCCCCAATCCAGAGACGTTCGCCTCGGGTTCGAGAAGGTCCGCCTCTCAGCATCCTCTGACCGTACAGGCGCGCCTCGGCCGACGCAGAGCTGACGGTGGATAGAGTGTCACCTGTGCGGCTGAACCTTGACCACGGGTGCTAGTGCACACATGAAGGCCTCCATCTGGAATTGGGTGGCAGCTATCCGGTCGGGCAATGGAGTCGCGTGGTCGGTGCACCTGTTTACGACTTCCGGCGTGGTGGTCGGAATGCTTGCGATCGAAGCCGTGTTCGACGGTCGGCCACGTGCGGCGATCGTCTACCTGGTCATCACGCAGACCATCGACGGCATCGACGGTCCAATGGCCCGACAGGCCGATGTTGTCCGCAAGGTCCCGAAAATTGATGGCTACGTCTTGGACCTCGTGATCGATTACGTCACTTGTGTGATCGTGCCAGCGTTGTTCCTGCACCAGTTCCATGTCTTGCCCGAACGCTGGTCGCTGCCTCTTGCCGGCCTTGTCGTTTTCTCGTCTGCCATCTGGTTTGCCCGGACGGACATGATGACCGACGATCACTGGTTCAACGGTTTCCCGGGCGTCTGGAACCTCATTGCACCCTCAATGCTGTTGGCGGGGAGCGGACGCTGGGTCAACGCCACCCTCGTTGTCGTTCTCTGCGGATTGATGTTGACCGATGTGCCGTTTCCTCATCCGGTCAGGGTGGTGTGGCTGCGGCGGGTCACTCTCCCAGTAACTGTGTTGTGGCTCCTCGGTCTGACGATCGGAACGGACCGCTATCCACAGCAATCCTCGATCACGCACCTCTGCGTGTGGTTGAGCGTGGCGTACTTTGCTTCGTTGGCGCTTCTCCGAACGATGATGGTACGGACAAGTCACGCGGTGCAGCCGACGTTCTGAGCACCCTCTCGCGTCCGCTAACCTTGCACGGCTCGGCTTCAGACCATGTGGTCGCCTGTTCCGGGCCAGTATTCGATCACCTCACGAGATGGACCTGCACGTGCGTACGTTCAGCCCCAAGCCTTCCGACATCACCCGCACCTGGTACGAGATCGACGCGACCGATCTCACCCTGGGCCGTCTCGCTACCGAGGTCGCTTTGCGTCTTCGCGGCAAGCACAAGCCCATCTTCTCGCCACACATTGATACCGGTGACTTCATCGTCATCGTCAATGCTTCGAAGGTGTACCTGGACCCCAACAAGGCCAGCAAGACGTTCTTCCACCGGCACTCGGGCTACCCGGGTGGTCTGCGGACGTTCACCCAGTCCGATCGGCTCGCCACCAAGCCCGAGGAAGTCGTCCGCCAAGCGGTGCGGGGCATGCTCCCCAAGAACACCCTGGGTCGGCAACAACTTAGCAAGCTCAAGGTCTACTCGGGTGAGTCCCACCCGCATTCGGCCCAAGGGCCCGTCAAGCTCGAGCTCCCCCAGGCCAAGCGCAAGCCAGCGGCCTGAACCGGCCAGAAGAAGTTAGAGGAAACAACGTGTCCAAACCCCTCGTGCAAGCAACCGGTCGCCGCAAGCGCGCCATCGCCCGCGTCTGTCTGCGTAACGGCACTGGCAAGGTAACCATCAACGGCCGTGACATCACTGCCTACCTGCCATCCGAGCTTCTCCGGATGCAGGCCACCGAACCTCTTCGTGCGCTCGAACTGGCCGACCAGTTCGATGTCGATGTCACCATGGACGGTGGCGGAATCGCCGGGCAAGCCGGTGCCTTGCGCCTCGGCATCGCCCGCGCACTTGCCGAACTCGATCCCGAGCGTCGTGCACCGCTGAAGAAATCCGGCTTCCTCACGCGTGACGACCGTAAGAAAGAATCCAAGAAGTACGGCCTCAAGAAGGCTCGTAAAGCCGGCCAGTACTCCAAGCGCTGATCTCGCAATCGGACTCCCTCCGACAGCCCTTCGCTCCACTCCGCCGCCCTTCGGGGCGGCGGTGCGCTTTTCCATGTCGAACAATCCTTAGTTGACCTTGGTTGAGATAACTCATGAGCTCTATCCCCCGATTCGGTACTGACGGCGTGCGCGGTGTCGCCAACACCGAACTCACCCCTGAAATCGTCATGTCACTGGGCAGGGCTGCCGCACGGGAGCTGACCGGTGGCACATTTCTGGTCGGTCGCGATACCCGCCGCTCTGGGCTGCAGTTGTTCGGCGCCCTCGCTGCAGGGCTGGCCGCAGAGGGTGCCGATGTCATTGACCTCGGGGTGCTCCCGACCCCCGCCGTCGCGCTGGCCTCGGCGCAGCGGAATCTGCCTGCAGCGATGATTTCGGCCAGCCACAATCCGTTCCACGACAACGGCATCAAGTTCTTCTCACCTGGTGGCCGCAAGCTCGACGACGCCACCGAGCATCGCATCGATGCTGTCTACGGAGTTCTCCTGTCCCGCACGCTCGCTGAACCGGTACTTGGGCCGAATTCCGAACTGTCCGGGGCGCGTGTCGGTTGGGTGCACGATGACAACGGAGCGGCCGTGGCGGCCTACATCGCACATGTCACCGACGTCCTCGACGGCCGCCGCCTCACCGGCTTGCATGTCGTGGTCGATGCTGCAAACGGGGCGCTCTCGGCTCTTGCCGGGCCGGTTCTCAACGGGCTGGGGGCGACGGTGACGATGCTCCACAACGCTCCTGACGGTATCAACATCAACGCTGGGTGCGGTTCCACCCACCTGCAATCCCTCATGGACGAGGTACGGCGAACCGGTGCAGATCTAGGCCTTGGTTTCGACGGCGACGCCGACCGGTGCCTTGCGTGCGACGCTGCTGGCGAGCTGATCGACGGGGATCAGATCATGGCGATGCTGGCCATCGACCTTCGATCACGATCGCAACTGCTCGATGACACGGTCGTTGTCACGGTCATGACCAACCTCGGGTTCAAGCTCGCCATGCAGCGCGAGGGCCTGAACGTGATCGAGACAAAGGTCGGCGATCGGTACGTTCTGGAAGCGTTGGAAGCTGGGTCGTACTCGCTTGGCGGCGAGCAGTCCGGCCACGTCATCATGACCCGCTATGCCTCCACCGGCGACGGGCTGCTGACGGGTGTCGCCGTGATGGACCTGATGGCCCGCACTGGTCGTTCTCTGGCCGGCCTCGGTTCGGTGATGGTGCGTCTTCCACAGGTGCTGCGCAATGTGCGGGGAGTCGACCGCTCGAAGTTGGCCGACGCCACGCCGCTGTGGGACGCGGTCAGCGCCGCCGAAACTGAGATGGCAGGAAGTGGCCGTGTGCTCATCCGCCCCAGCGGCACCGAACCATTTGTGCGCGTGATGGTGGAAGCGCAGACGGCCGAGCAGGCCGAAGCGGTCACCGCCCACCTGTGCAGCGTGGTGCAGCGTGAACTCAGCTGACCTGCAGCAGCACGAAACGTCACCAGACTTGATGGATTCGTTCACACTTGGTGACGGATGACGTTCAGCGACCCGCGATTCGCGTCGATGGATGCCCCATGTCCCGCGCGAACAGCACCCTTGAAGTAACCGGATCGAATCTGCGTGTCGGCGAGCTGACCCACCGCGTGAATCATCGCCTTGTACGAAAGGCGTCGGACGACGATTTGCTCGAGGCTTACCTCGATTTCGTCCGGTCCTTGCGAAACCAGCAGGCAGGCAACGTGTGGTTGCGGACGCAAGACCTTGACGTGCTCGCCGCCGTGCTGGGACGGACCGTCGAAGCCGTCCAGGCTGATCTTGAAGGTCGGATGGCCGTCGAGCGCTATCAATCGGCTCAGCTGCGCACCAAACGTCGCCGTACTGCTTTCGCTGCGTTCGGCGTTGCGATTGTCGGTTCAGCGCTGGTCCTTGCGTCCCCCGGCCGCGCCTCGAACGATCGGTCGGCCGCGGCACAGATCGGCAGTGCAGTTCAGGTCGGCAGTGCAGTCCAAGTCGGCAGTGCGCTGACCATCGAGCGGGCACCGAACGCCGTGATTCAGGTCGAGTCCGGATGGACGTCGCCTGAAGCAGCTGCCGCAGGTGTCGAAGTCGGCCCGGCCCAGGTCATCACGCGCGGCTGACAATGGTCACGTGACCGGTGACGCCATTCACTTCGACGGTATCGCCGTCGTGGATGATGCGGGTCGCGTCCTTCACCATGACCACGCAAGGAATGCCGAATTCGCGTGCCACGGTTGCTGCGTGGCTGAGCACCCCGCCGGTCTCCACGACGACTGCGCCGGCGGGGATGAACAGCGGGGTCCACGGGGTATCCGTGAACGGGGCGATCAAGATGTCGCCAACCTTGATCTCTCGTTCCATTGCAGCCTGAACGTCGGGCACGATTCGGGCTGTACCTCGCACCGGCTGACCATCGCCGGGTGACACCGCAAGACCGGAGAGCTCGGTGATGTCCGCGGCTGCGCCACGTGCTTCGGTTGTGGGTTCGCCAACCCAGCCGTCCGGCAGCACGTGGTGGTGGGCCTCTTCCCACTGTGCCCGGCGGCGCTCGACCCTCTCCGTCGCATCTGGGAGTGAACCGGTTTTCACAACCTGTTCGACCTCGTCGAGCAGGAGGTAGTTCACGTCGTCTGCGGCGATCCCGAGAACTGACGAGACCCCGTCGCAGATTGCAAGGTACGCCGGCCGACTTCGGCGGACACCGAGTACCCATGTGGCCTTCGACAGCTCGCGAAGCCTGGTGAAATGCTGCGCCTGCGTCAACACGGCGTCGAAGATGGGAGCCATCTCAGCGGGGAGCGATTCGCGGATAGCCAATTCCTGCGCGTGTCGCACTGCGGCCGCCTTCGCAATCTGGGCACGGGGCGAGTCTGACGTTGCAACGGCCAGCATGGATCGGATCTGGCTGATGACGAAGGAGGGCTGTTCGCTCCAGTCGGCGTTGGATACGTCGACCTCGCCCTGCACGCGAAATCCGTAGCGGTGCAGGAACTCATTGAACGCCACCGCGAAGGAATGCCATTCCGCCGCTGTGTCGTCGTGCGACGAACTCGCGAGGTTGATCCGGTCAAGGATGTCGCGAGCCGAGTCGGTCGTCAGCGCACGGACGATCTCCGGATGCTCCAGAGCCAATTGCGCCAGCTCGTACAGGGCTATTGCGGGTTTCGCCGACTCGACTTCACCGAGCCCGCTGCACAAGGCAACAACCACGGCAGGATCGTGCCCACACATCATGAGAACGCCAGCCAGCTTCACCTGCCATTCGCCGGCGGCCGTGGAGACCACGTAGTGCAGGTTCACCAGATCAAGCGCTTCGGCAGCGAGCGCCTCATTGCGCGCCCATGCATCGTGGAGACCGAGCGTCCGGTCGAGCTGCGCCTGGCCGGACGCACGCTCCAGGTAGAGCTCTGCCTGACGCGCAGCCAGCGCCGAGGGCGCGTCTGCTCGTTGTTGTTCGGCAATGGCGACGACCGGAGCCCGTTCTTCGTCGGACACCCTGACGATGAAGCGGTCGGTGCCGCTGGCACCGGTGAAGAACTGTTGCAGCATGGCTTCGGCGATCTGTGGATCGAGCACGCTCATCGCGGCGGCGGTGAACCCGACATTGAGAGCAATTCGGCCGGCGAATATCCCGAAGAAGTTGCCGACGGGCGGTTCATGCAGCGTGACGTGATGACCGGTTGGATAAGCGGCCATCAGCCCGATTAGTCCGGCATGGTCCTGTCGGTTGAACGTCGTCGCAACGAGCGGTTTGACGACCCCGGGAACGACCTCGCCGCCGTTGGTGATGGTCCAGATGTCGTAGGTGGGGTTGGGCGCGGTGTCCCACTCAGTTCGGAAGCGCTGGGTCATGAGCCGACCGTACTGGCATTGGTCACGTCGTCACCTGTTTGTGGATAGTGGAACGAGTCGGGCCGGTCGGGGGCCCTCGGCTAAGGTCTCAAGCTGTTATGGCTGCAACGATCGCACCGCTGTCCGAAGGTGAAACTGTCCGTGCCAAGGTTGCACTCCGCGGCGTCCCCGTGGGCACACTCGGCAAGGTCATCCACGTCCAGGGTCTGAGCTGGATCCGTTACTGGGTGTGGTTCGACAACGGCGAACGGGTCGGCACCATCGACCGGGCCAAGCTCATGACCATCCCAGAGTTCGAGCGTCGCTTGGCCGGAGGAGATGACCTGTCCACTGCTGCTTCGGGTGGTGCCACCGCTGCTGGCGCAGTAGCCGCGGACGCAGCCGCTGGGCCGGAAAGCGTCAACGGTGTGCCCGGCATTCTCATCGAGCGGTCCCGCCTGGCTCGCGAGCGCTGGGCAGCCAAGAAGGGCTGAGGCCCTCACCTGGCAGGCATGGTGATCGTGGGCATCGGCGTCGACGCCGTCGAGGTCGACCGGATGCGACAGATCCTGCAGCGCACACCGACGTTTCGCGAGCGGTTCACTCCCGGCGAGCAAGCCGACGCAGAACAGCGCAACGATCCCTCGGAACGGTATGCCGCGCGGTTTGCTGCAAAGGAGGCGGTGATGAAGGCGCTCGGGGTAGGCCTGGGTGCTTTCGGGTTCCACGATGTCGAAACCGTGCTCGCCGAGTCAGGGGCTCCGTCGTTGCGGCTGACCGGCCAAGCTGCGCAACTCTCGGCTGCTGCCGGTGTAACCGAGTGGCATGTGTCACTGACCCACACCGGGTCAACGGCGATTGCGATGGTGGTCGCTGAGCGGGCTGATCCGACTGTGCGCGTGCTGATGCCGCAAGAATGAACCAGTGATTCCCGTACTTTTCCCCGACGAGGTCCGCGCTCTCGACGCTGCTGCAGCGGTGTCCAACGACGTGCTGATCGAGCGCGCAGGGCATGCCGTAGCCGTCGAGGCTCTGGCGATGCTTGGCGGAGCGTACGGCCGAAGAGTTGTCGTGGTTGCTGGTCCGCGGGCAAACGGTGCCGATGCATTGGTTGCGGCACGCCTGCTGGAGCGGCGAGGCGTCCGGGTACAGGTCGTCCGGGTGGATCGGGACACTCCGCCGCCGGCTCGCCTGCCGCGTAGTGATCTGGTCATCGACGGTGCATACGGCATCTCGCTGAGTGGGCCTTACCTCGCGCCGGACCCGGCTGGCGCACCGGTTCTCTCGGTCGACATTCCCTCGGGGATCGACCCCATCACCGGAGAGGTGGTCGCCGGAGGCGTTGCGGTGCAGGCCGACGTCACGGTGACGTTCGCCGCGATGAAACCGGGTTTGCTCCTCGCTGAAGGCCCTCGGGCATGCGGCCGAATTGTGGTAGCCGATATTGGTCTCGATGCCACTTCGTATGCGCACGCAGGACTGGTCACACGAGAAGACATCGCCCGGCTCCTTCCTGAACGAAGCCGTGACGCGCACAAGTGGGATGCGGCTGTCCTGGTTGTTGCCGGTTCCGCGGGGATGACCGGCGCGCCCCTGCTGGTGTCATCGGGTGCGCTGCGAGCCGGAGCCGGGATGGTGCGGCTGGGGGTTCCGGGGCGCATCGTGGGTGACACTGAAGCAGTTGCGGTTGAACTGCCCGAGGAGCACTGGTCGCAGCAGGCGATTCTGTTGTCCGAGAAGTGCGGTGCGCTGGTGATCGGCCCCGGCCTCGGCCGTGCCAGAACGACGCGCGCATCAGTGCGCCAACTGTTGTCGAAGTGCCCGCTCCCGACCGTCATCGATGCCGACGCAATCGTCGCCTTGGCCCCTGGGTCATCCGACGAAGATCCGCGGGCACTTGCTCGGTCGACGGGCATCCAAGGACCCCTTCCGGGGCCAGCCTCGTCGGCCCATGGCGTCGGAGCAGGTGCGCGAGCCGTTTCGGCTGGATCTTCCGGCGGGAAAAGCAGTGCAGCTCGTGCTGGTGCTCCTCACGTCGGCGAGACGGCCGCTGCTGCGCTCCGTGCGGCGTCGAACGGTGATCTGCTGCCCGGTCGGCGAGCGGTGCTGCAGGCTGCAAGCCGTCGTATCGGTGCGAGCCCGGCAGCGGCATCCGCCGCCGGCACCGCTCGCACCGCAGAGTTCGACGCTGCTGTGCGCGGGTTGGCCGGTCGGCCGCCCGGCACCACCGTGCTGACCCCGCACGAAGGCGAGTTCAGGGCGCTCACGGGCCAGGCCGTGGGGGCCAACCGGTTTGCCGATGTCCGCCGTTTGGCCGCGGCGACTGGAGCGGTCGTCCTGCTCAAAGGTCCGACGACGCTGATCGCATCACCTGACGGGTGGGTGGACGTCGTGACAACGGGCGACCAGCGCCTTGCTACCGCGGGCACCGGCGATGTGCTTGCGGGGGTCATCGGCGCTCTGCTCTCCCAGGGGCTGTCTGCTGCGAAGGCAGCGTCCGTCGGAGCGTGGCTGCACGGCACGGCAGCAACCAGCGGCTTGTCTGCCGGACTGGTTGCTGGCGACCTCCCTGGCCTGGTTGCAGCGGTTCTCAGCCAAGTCAGGGCGGAGCGCGCCCGATGACCTTCCGACCGTCATGGGCAGGGGTGGACCTCGGGGCCATTGCGGATAACGTACGCGCGCTTCATATGGCTGCTGGGACCCCTCAGTTCTGTGCGGTCGTCAAGGCGGACGGGTACGGCCATGGTGCCGTGCAGTCGGCGCGCGCTGCATTGCGCGGTGGTGCAACCATGTTGGCAGTTGCGCTGGTCGAGGAAGCAACGGTGGTACGCGACGCCGGAATCGCCGTCCCTCTCCTGCTGCTCAGCGAGGCACCGCAGGGCGCAGAGTCAATTGTTGCGTCGCTCGACCTGGTCGCCACGGTGTACTCCGAGGCAGCCATCGATCGTCTCAGTGCAGCGGGCGGAATTGCCGGCACAATCGTCCGTGTGCATATTAAAATCGACACAGGTATGCATCGGGTTGGGTGTCGTCCAGATGAGGTGGTCGCCCTGGCCAAGCGTGCGGCGTCGGCTCCGAACGTGATGCATGTCGGCACGTTCACCCACCTCGCGGTGGCGGATGTTCCAACACTCGGGTACACAGACGAACAACTCGGGCGCTTCAATATTGTGCTGGCTGAGCTGCGCACCGCCGGTATTGACCCTGGGTTGGTGCACGCTGCAAACTCGGCTGGTGCGATCGCCCATCCGGCGGCGCGCTACGACATGGTGCGCTGTGGCATTGCTATTTTCGGACAGTCGCCCGATCTCGCGCTGGACCCCGTGAGCTATGGGGTCTCGCTACGCCCTGCCATTCGCGTGATCAGCCATGTGTCGCATGTGAAGACCCTTCCCGCAGGGTCTCGAGCCAGCTACGGCTTGGCCTACAGCTACGCCGGTGAGTCGATCGTGGCCACGATACCCATCGGCTACGCGGACGGCATTCCTCGCCGTTGGTCAGCTGTGGGCGGTGAGGTGCTTGTCCGTGGCCGTCGCCGCCGGATCGGTGGCCGGGTCACGATGGACCAGATCGTGATCGACTGCGGTCCGGCAGCCGACCCTGCGTCGCAGGTCGCAATAGGCGACGAGGTTGTCCTCATCGGCCGTCAGGGTGACAACGAGATCAGCGCGTGGGAACTCGCAGGGCGGCTCGACACGATCGCGTACGAGATCACCTGTGGCTTGTCGGCCAGGTTGCCGCGGGTCTACACGGGCGCGTAAGTGGCCTCGTCGGTGCTGTCTTCAGATGGTGAACACCGTGACCTTGACTAGCGTTGCGTTGTTCTGCGACGTCAACTCCAGGGACCGGTAAGACCCGTCTGAGGCCTGCGAAGACCGGACCGGACCGCCCCCCACTTTCAGACCTGGGAAGTCCGGCAACGACAGGTAGGGCGACGGGTCGGTCACGACGAACGACGCTTCGAGATGCCAGTCCTGGAACTGTTCGTAGAGACTGGTGAAGTTCTTGACGGTCGCAGGTATGGGAATGCCGGTGGCAGCGGAGACCTGGGTAGCAGTAGGTGTGCAGGTTGTGTCGGGCAACGGGCCGCGGCTAACGGTGCAGGTTCCCTGAACAGCGCCTCGCTGCTTCGTAGTACTTGTCACATCGCGAGCGGCGCCGATGAGACCGGCGCCGAGGTCGGGCTGGGCGTCGCCGCCCGAGTCGATCAGCCCGCCGACCGCCTGCATGAAGAGGAAGAGGAACAGGGCCGTGAGGAGGCCGGCAGCCAACATGATTTTGGCTCGTCGAGATTCGCCGTCGAACATGTCAGACCCTCCACCAGACGGTGACGATACTTGTGGAGTCAGACTCGAAGTCGCTCGCTAGGGCCTCGGCGATTTCAGGATCGCGATCCGGTGAGAGGCACAACCGCTGGCGGGTGAATTCCACGAACTCGGCTTGGTCGAGCTGTTGCTTGCGCGGTGGACGGATCGATTGCTCGACGTGCGGTTCGTAGCCCGCGCAGCGGACAACCTCGACGAAGAGCTCCGCCGACGGTTCGGTTGGCCGGTCGAGGTTCCAGAAGCGTTTCCACAGTCCGTTGAATGGCGACGTGGGATGCCGGTCGGGAAGTTCGACCACAACTCCTCGAGTCGCGTGAGAGCTCAGTGCGCGTATGAATTCATCGATCTGGGCAACGTTGTACACAACGTGATGGCACACCACGACATCGGCGACCGGTGCGACGTCGGCGACGGCGGGCCAACGGCCGAGCACTGTTTGCATGGGAATCGAGCGGGACGCAGCCGCGGTGGTGAACTGATC
Organism: Acidimicrobiia bacterium; assembly: GCA_031385545.1. Taxonomy (GTDB): domain Bacteria; phylum Actinomycetota; class Acidimicrobiia; order Acidimicrobiales; family JANYDT01; genus JANNBN01. Next base: position 47,858 of record JANNBN010000037.1, read on the forward strand.
GAGCATGGCTTGCTGCTCATCCACGCCGATCGCCTCTGTAACCAGTCGAGCGCCGAGTGGCAGGCTGGAACGACCCCCGCCGCAACCGATGTCGAGCACACAACCACCGTCGCCGAGTAGCGCCGTTGCGGCACGCATTGATGGTGTGTCCGACGGGTCATCGTCGGTTGAGCGGAACATCTTTGGCGGGTGAACCCATGGGTTGGTGGGTGCCTGGCTGAGGATCGCGTCGGGGATAGCCCACGCGGCCAGTGCCTCGCTCCAACGCTGTCCGGGTTCGCTCATGCTCACGAAGCTTGTCACGGGCGTGTTGCTGCTGCTGTGTTCATCAGTCGGGTCGAGTTCAACGCGCGAGCGCAGCGGGTTCGTCTGATTGCACATTCGAATCGAACTTTGTGCCGGGTTTTACGCAACTGTGCCGGGAAATACGGTCGTAAATCCCGGCACAACGTCGTAAAATCCGGCACAAAGTCTGAAACCACAGGAGACCGCGCGAACCTGTGGAACGAGTCTTCGCTGTCGGCCAGTTCCTCGCCCGTTCCATGATCCGGCTCACCCTCGCGCTCGCGACTGGTTCACCGGGGATCTTCGGTGGCTTGGCGTCGAGCAACCGAACC
>JANNBN010000106.1:0-26234 GCA_031385545.1 Acidimicrobiia bacterium
CGCCCGGCCGAGCCCCGCCGATGTTGATCATGGCCAGCCGGACCGCACGTCCGATCGACAGGTTCGCCCGGTGGCCGGGACCGAGCGCACCGAATCCGGACGCAATGCCACAGAAGTCGCGGGCCGGGCCATTGACGAGCACCAGGGGCGCAATGCAATGGGTCGTCGACTGAACTTCTGACAGGTCGAACTCGGGCTGCAGCATTGCGGTGATCGCTGCGATCACCACCGGTACGTGGTCTGGCAGGCAGCCGGCCATCACCGCGGCGATTGCAACCTTTTCGATCGTTGCTGCCCCGAACGCAGGCCCCATCTCGCCAAGGAGAAGATCTGCGTCCATACCAGTTGCCAGGATCATCCGGTCAACCCGTGCGGGGGTCGGAACGACCACCGGCAGACCGTCGGTGCATCCAGCAGCGTGCAGCGCTTCAAGAGCTGTGTGCTCGTCGACTGCCTCGAGGATTTGCCTGTCGTCGGCGCGCATCCCGGTCGGTCCAGCGGGTCGCAGGTTTTCCTGGATTGAGTTCATGGGGCTGCGATGCCGAGGGCAACGAGAATCTGCGGAGCGAACGACCGTGCGACTTCGCGCATGGCCTCGGCGCCTGATCCCGCAACAGGGTGGGGGAGCCGCAGACGCGGGATGTCTGGCATTCCCAATGACCTGCTGACGAAATCGCCCTGCGCCCAGAACGTCTCCGTGATGAGCGCAACGGTCGGGATTCCGAGTTTCGCCAAGTTGATGCCGTCACGCACGGTGCCGGAAGTGCAGCTGCCTCAATGCCCGTAGGCAGCAACCACCGCGTCTGACTGTTCGGCAAGTTCGTGAATCTGTTCCGAGGTGGCAACTGCCGAAGCATTGCCCTTGTTGCGGTGCACGAAGACGGTTCCCGCAGGAAGCAGCGGACTGAGCGCAGCCTCGATGTGTCCGAGGAATGCGACGGAATCTGGAAACCCGTTCGCGAACAGACCGATGCGGATCGGTTCACCGTCGGACGCTGCGCTCCATCGTGCGGTGTACGGCAACGGGGTCGCAGCGGGCTGCGAACGCGGGTCGAGGTAGGTGATCATGCACGGAGCTTGCCAGAAGCCCCGGTCGAGCATCGAGTCCCAGGTCCGCTGTCAGATCTTGGTGAGGATCTCCGCACCGGCCTCGGTGACGAGCACCGTGTGTTCGAACTGTGCGGTGAGACTGTTGTCGCCGGTCACTGCCGTCCAGCCGTCTGGCCAGATGCGGTAGGTGGAACCGTCGCCGATCGCGATCATTGGTTCGATGGTGAACGTCTGACCGAGTTGGAGGCGTGTTCCCGCAGACCGGTCGAAGTAGTGCAGAACCGATGGTTCCATGTGGAAGTTCTCGCCGATGCCGTGACCGACGAACGCCTCGACCACCGAAAACCCGTGCTTCTCGGCATGCTCCTGAATGACGCGGCCGATCTCGTTGAGCTTGCTGCCAGGACGGACCGTTTTGATACCTAGGTACATGCAATCCTCGGTGACCGTGACCAGGCGGCGGGCGGATTCAGATACGTCGCCGACCAGGAAGGTGGCCGAACAGTCTCCGTGCACGCCGTCCTTGAACATCGACACGTCGATGTTGACGATGTCGCCATCGGCAAGCGGTCGGTCGTCGGGGATGCCGTGGCAGATGACCTCGTTGACCGACGTGCAGACCGATTTCTCGTAGCTTCCGTATCCGACGCAGCTTGGATAGCCCCCGCGTTGGATGTACGCCTCGTGAGCGATGGCGTCGAGTTCTTCCGTGGTGATACCCGGCTTGACGTACGACCCGGTCTCGGCAAGAACCTCGGCCGTGAGAGCAGACGTGCGCCGCATGCGTTGGATCATGTCTGCTGACTTGACAAGGGGGTAGTTCGACTTCAGCGGGCGCCCGCGGTTCGCAACATAGTCAGGCGCCTGAATATGGGCGGGGACCGGCCGGCGGGCGGAGACCGTGCCGGCAAATACGGTGCGCTCCCAGGCGGCCGTCGACGGCATCTCACGATGGCAGCGTTTGAATTTCTTGCCTGACCCGCACCAGCACGGATCATTCGACTTCGGTGCACCCATGGTGTGGCCAGTGTACCGGGGGGTCGCAGCATTTCAATCGTGCCGATCGCCGCCAGCTTGGCCCCTAACCTTGCCGCATGTCTTCGCCGCAGGCCACCCTTCCCGACGATCAGCCGGAGCATCGGTACAACGCAGCGCTTGCAGATCGCATCGAGACCGCCTGGCAGGACCGCTGGGATGCCGACGGCACTTACGAAACCCCCAACCCGGTCGGCCCGCTCAGCGAGGGCTTCGCCGAGGTCGCCGATGCGAAGAAGTTGTTCGTGATGGATATGTTTCCGTACCCGTCCGGGGCCGGCCTGCACGTGGGTCATCCGCTCGGCTACATCGCCACCGACGTGTTCGCGCGCTACAAGCGCATGACCGGTTTCAACGTGCTGCACACCATGGGCTACGACGCGTACGGGCTGCCGGCCGAGCAGCACGCTGTGGCCACCGGGCAGCACCCGTTGATCAACACCGAGGCAAACATCGCAACGATGCGCCGCCAGTTGCGACGCCTCGGGCTGGGCCATGACCCGCGGCGCAGTGTCAGCACCACCGACCGAGAGTTCCTGGAATTCACGCAGCGGATCTTCCTGCGGATCTTCAATTCCTGGTACGACCCAACAGCGGTCAACCGCCTCGGTGGCCCTGGCCGGGCCCGGCCCATCTCCGAGCTGCTCGAGTCCTACCGGACCGGTGGCCGGCGCAGCGCTGACGGCCGACCATGGGCCGAGCTGTCCGAACAGGAGCAGCGCTCGCTGATCGACGCGCAGCGCCTCGTTTACGTGGCCGACGTTCCGGTGAACTGGTGCCCTGGGCTGGGAACCATCGTCGCCAACGAAGAGGTTACGGCCGACGGCCGTTCCGATCGGGGCAATTTCCCGGTCTTCAAACGCAATATGCGTCAGTGGCTGATGCGTATCACTGCGTACGCCGATCGACTCGTCGACGATCTGGACCTGGTCAGTTGGCCGGAACCGGTGCGGCTGATGCAGCGCAACTGGATCGGTCGTTCCGTCGGCGCGCGCGTCCGGTTCACCACTGCCGCTGGTGATATCGAGGTGTTCACGACCCGGCCCGACACGCTGTTCGGTGCAACGTTCATGGTGCTGTCGCCTGAGCATCCGATGGTTGACGCGCTCACCGCAGAGTCGCAGAAGTCCGCAGTCGACGCGTACCGGTCCGCAGCAGCATCGAAGACGGACATCGATCGCCAGGACGAGGGTCGGGCCAAGACCGGCGTGGCGTTGGGTGCATCGGCCACGAACCCGGTGAACGGTGAGCAGATTCCGATCTGGATCGCCGACTACGTCCTGATGGGGTATGGCACCGGGGCCATCATGGCCGTCCCATCGGGAGATCAGCGTGACTTCGAGTTCGCCCGCCAGTTCGGTCTTCCGATCGTCGCCACCATCGCACCGCCGCAGGCCTGGTTCGACACGCAGGGAGTCGAGCCATCACTGGACACTGCAGCGTGGAAGCAGGCCTACACCGGCGACGGACCGGTGGTGCAGAGCCAAAACACCACGCTGGTACTCGACGGAATGAACAAGGCCGAGGCCGTCGCCGCAACGATCACGTGGCTGCAGCAGCACGGTCATGGTGCAGCCACGGTGCAGACGAAGCTGCGCGATTGGCTGTTCAGCCGCCAGCGCTATTGGGGTGAGCCGTTCCCCATCGTGTACGACGACTACGGGCCGGTTGCGCTACCCGACGCAATGCTGCCGGTCGACCTTCCCGAGACCGACCAGTTCGCCCCACGCAGCTTCGATGCCAACGATTCCGCCAGCGAACCGGAACGCCCGCTGGATCGGCTGGCGGAATGGAAACACGTCACCCTCGACCTGGGAGACGGCAGTGGTGCGCGTGCTCTGGTCCGAGAAACCAACGTTATGCCGCAGTGGGCTGGTTCGTGTACTTACTATCTGCGCTACATCGACCCGACGCACGTCGAGTCGCTCAGCGTCGAGGAGAACCAGCGCTACTGGATGGGCGAGAACGGCGTCGACCTGTATGTCGGGGGTGTTGAGCACGCCGTGCTCCATCTGCTCTATTCGCGGTTCTGGCACAAAGTGCTGTTCGACCTGGAGGAAGTGCATACGCCCGAGCCGTTCGGGCGGCTGTTCAACCAGGGCTACATCCAGGCACCTGCATTCACGGATCAGCGCGGGATCTACGTCGAAGCGTCCGAGGTCACCGAGCACGGCGGGCAGTTCATGCACGACGGGCAACCGGTGAAGCGAGAGTTCGGCAAGATCGGGAAGAGCCTGAAGAACATGGTGTCGCCCGATGAGATGTACCAGGCATACGGTGCTGACACCCTCCGTCTGTACGAAATGTCGATGGGTCCCTTGGAGCAGTCCAAGCCATGGGACACCCGCGCCGTCAGCGGGTCGCTGCGGTTGTTGCAGCGCATCTGGCGTGTCGTGGTCGACGAGACCAGCGGCGAGGTTCGCGTGACCGACGCACAACCCACCACCCCGGACCTGCGCGCGCTGCACAGCACCATCGCAGGTGTCCGGGACTCGATGGACGCATTGCGCCTCAACACACCCATCGCCCGCATCACTGAGCTCACCAACCACCTCACCAGCACCTATCCGGCCGGAGCGCCCAGTGTGCTTGCCGAGCCCCTGGTCCTGATGGTGGCGCCGTTCGCTCCGCATCTTGCCGAAGAGCTGTGGATGCGGCTGGGCCACACCCAATCGCTGGTTCGCGAACCGTTTCCGATCCTTGATCCGTCCATGCTTGTGTCCGACACGGTTGCTGTACCGGTGCAGATCAACGGCAAGCTACGGACTGTTCTGACCGTGGCCGCAGGGTCGACCGGCGCGCAGCTCGAAGCAGCGGCGTTGGCCGACGAGAGGGTATCCAGCGCGCTTGTTGGGCGCACCATCAAGAAGGTCGTCGTGGTGCCAGGCAAGATGGTCAACCTCGTCGTTGGTTGACCTGACTGCCTGACTGTCTGTCTGACTGGCTGTCTGGCTGACGGCCCGACCGGTTGCGATGCGCCCGATGTGAAAGGTGCGCAAGTACGCTCTCGGGCGTGCTTCGCAACCATGTGCCCCGTATCCGCCTCTTCCTGCCCGCCGTTGCGCTGATCGGCACGTCTGCATTCCTCGCGTCGTGCGGTTCGAGCAACGCTGCAACGGAGGTGCTCGACGTCAGCGTTCCAGCAGAGTTGACGCCGCAAACCAATCAAGCCGGGTTCGGTTCAGCTGCCTGTGTTCGCGCCGACGGCTCTGCTCCTCAGCAGCGAGCGTTCAGCGCAGCCCCCCAGAAATGCATCGAAACGGCCAAGTCCTATGTCGCAACGATGAAGACGTCCAAGGGCACGATGGTCTTCGACCTGCTCGACGACGCTGCACCGATCACCGTCAACAGTTTCGTCAACCTTGCCCGGGCCAAGTATTACGACGGCATCTACTTCCATCGAGTCGTACCGGAATTTGTGTTGCAGGCCGGTGACCCGGGTGCCACGAGCGAAGCCGGTATCGCCGGGGCTGGTGCCGGCGGACCGGGCTATCAGTTCGTCAACGAACTTCCTGCTGCCGGCGCCTACCAGGTGGGCAGCCTCGCGATGGCGAACGCAGGACCCGACACCAATGGCAGCCAGTTCTTCATCATTTCCGGGGTCAACGGCACGCAGCTTCCCCCGAGTTACTCCTTGTTCGGCCAACTGACCGCTGACCCCGCAAATCTCGTCACCATGAACGCCATCGCCGGTCTTGCTGTCCAGGACGGCCCGCCCTCTCAACCTGTTGTCATCGAATCGCTGACGGTCGCCGAGAAGTAGGACCCGCTCCGAAAAGGCGTTCTTGGACGCGGCCGGTAACGAACGGGCGACAGTACGGTCGAACGCATATGGGTTTCGTCCAGTCGCTGCCGACACAGAACAATCTTGTCGACCGGATCCGCGAGCGTGCGCGGCCTGATCGAGCCATCACGTTCGTGACGGCGCCGGGCGGCCCACAACGAGTCTCGTGGGCCGAGATCCATGAAGACGCCAAGGCTATGGCTGCTTCGTTCCAGGCTCGGGGGGTCGGGCCGGGGCATCAGGTAGCCCTCCTCGGACCCACGTCAAGACCATTGGTCACGGCGATCCAGGCGACGTGGTTGGCCGGGGCTGCGGTTGTCGTGCTTCCCCTGCCGATGCGTCTGGGCAGCCTTGATCAGTTCGTCGAGGCGACTCGCCAGCGGATCGCGAACGCTCGTACCTCGCTCGTCGTGGTGGACGCAGATCTCGCAGCGTTCATCGACGCCCGGCCGGGAGATCCGCCGATCGTCTCACTTGCTGACCTCGTGCCTGGCAAGCCGTGGTATCCCGGTGCCGACGCCTGGAATCCCCCGACGATCCAGCCAGACTCGCTCGCCGCGCTGCAGTTCACGAGTGGGTCCACCGCTGACCCGAAAGGCGTGATGCTCCCGCACGCAACGGTGTGCAGCAACCTCGACGCGATCGCGATCGGTGCCCGCATCGACACCGAAGCCGAAGTGTGCGTGAGTTGGCTCCCGCTGTACCACGACATGGGCCTGATCGGTCTGTTCACCGCGCCGATGACGCTTGGACTTGAGCTTGTCCTCGCAGCCCCACAGGATTTCGTTGCCGCGCCCGGCCGATGGATGCAGTGGATGAGCGACTACCGCGGCACGGCAAGCGCGGCACCGAACTTTGCCTACGCACTGTGTGCCCGTGCGCTGACTCGTATGGACGGGCTGGACCTCTCTGCCTGGAAGGTCGGTTTGAACGGTGCTGAACCGGTTGACCCGACGACGGTCGAGGCCTTTGTCAGCGCAGCTATTCCGCATGGCCTCAATCCCGGTGCCGTGTTCTGTGCGTTCGGAATGGCAGAGGCCTGCCTCGCTGTGGCATTTCCGCCGGTGGGGCGCGGCATGCTGACGGACTGTGTCGACCGCGACGTACTGGAGACGAACCGCTACGCGGCCGTCGTGGCGGCCGACCACGTCAACGCGCGCCGGTTCGCCAAATTGGGCGGAGCGGTCAACGGCCTCGAACTGCGGATCGTCGACCCGGCCGACAGCCAGATGATGGGCGAGCGCGAAGTTGGCGAGCTGCAGATTCGCGGCACCTCTGTGACCCCGGGGTATTTCGACCGACCGGACGCGACTGCCGCAACGTTCGACGATGGCTGGCTGCGCACCGGAGACCTGGCATACCTGGTCGACGGTGAGCTGGTTGTCTGTGGTCGTATCAAAGACATGATCATTGTCGGAGGTCGCAACGTGTTTCCCGAAGACGTCGAGCGCGCCGTTGGTGTGATCGGTTCGGTCCGCACCGGAAACGTCATCGCGTTCGGAATTGCGGAGCACCGCCGTTCCGGTCGCGAGGGCCTGGTCGTGGTCGCCGAAACAAGGCCAGATGCGCAACTCGATGCCCTGCGCTCCGAGGTCAGCCGCACGGTTCGGGAATCGATCGGCTTTTCGCCTGCCGAGGTGGTACTGGTGCAGGCCGGAACGCTTCCGAAGACGTCAAGCGGCAAGCTGCAGCGGGGTCTCTGTCGCAGTCTGTACGAAGCAGACGACTTGTTGCTATCCGAGTTCTGAAGAACGCTGCGACCCGTTACCCTTTCGGCGAGGTTCCACACATGTCGTCAGTCCTGATTTGTCCGTCCATCCTTTCTGCTGACTTTGCATCGCTCGGTTCCGAGCTCGATCGCGTTGCACCCGAGACGGACTGGGTGCACGTCGACGTGATGGACGGTCATTTCGTCCCGAACCTCACCATTGGTCCACCGGTAGTGGCTTCCCTCCGTCGCTACACCGACGCAGTCCTGGATTGTCACCTGATGATCACCGACCCAGAGCAGTACTTGCCGGCGTTCGCACACGCAGGGGCGACGAGTTGCTCGGTGCATGTCGAACTTGACCGCACTGCTTCGCTGATTGCGCAGATGCGAGACCTGGGCCTCGGTGTCGGCATCGTTGCCAACCCGGACACGCCGTTCGCAGCCCTTGCACCGTTTCTCGGTTTGGTCGACATCGTGCTGATCATGTCGGTGTTCCCTGGTTTTGGCGGCCAGAAGTTCATGGCCGAGGTGCTGCCGAAGATCCGCCAGGTCGCAGGTGAACTGCAGATGCTCGGTTCCACCGCCGTCGTGCAGGTCGATGGGGGCATCGATCGCAACACCGCTGGGCTGTGCGCAGCAGCGGGTGCCAGGGCCTTTGTCGCAGGCAACGCAATCTTCGCCCAGGACGATCCGTGCGCCGCGGCTGCAGCTATCAGGGCTGCCGCTGCGCAGTCGATCTCCGACGAATCGGATCACGACGCATGACCGTATCGCCCGGCCGGGCGGGGGAGCCGGCGCAGGCGGGGCAGGCCGCGTCGGTGGGGCAGGCCGCGTCGGTGGGGCAGGCCTCGCCTGCGGGACAGGGGTCGGTCGGAAACGCAAAGGTCGTCACGGTTTCGGACGGGGTGTTTCACGGTGCACGTGAAGATCGCAGCGGAGCTGCGCTCACTGCGACGCTCACCGCGGCAGGGTGGGTGGTTGTCGAGCATCGGGTGGTTGCCGATGGTGTCGAATCGGTCTCCGAGGCACTCATCGATTGTGCAGAGGGATTTGCGGGGGTCATCGTCAGCACGGGAGGCACCGGGTTCGGCCCACGAGACCTCACGCCCGAGGGGACTGCTGCGGTGCTCCAGCGAAACGCTCCTGGGCTGGCCGAGGCGATGCGTCTGGCCAATCCATCATTAGGACGACTCAGCCGAGGCGTCGCCGGCACGAGAGGTCTGGCGCTGATTCTCAACACGCCGGGTTCGCCGAAAGGCTGCGTCGAGTGCCTGGCTGCAGTGATCGATGTCCTGCCGCATGCGCTGTCGTTGATGACGGGTGAAACCACCATCCATTAGATGTCGGTCAGCCACTGGTCGTCGGTCAGCCCGCCGGTTCACCAGGTGTCGATCATGGATCGACGGCGTTCGCCGCGACGGAAGACGAGCGGGGGAGCGGCGTCGAACGCGGCGGTGATCCATCGGCGGGTGTCAGCTGGGTCGATGACATCGTCGATCTCGAACGCAGCGCTTGCGTTGATGGCTGAGCCGTGCTCGTACATCTTGCGAACCAGTTCTTGGTATCGCTGTTCGCGCCGTTCGGGATCAGCGATGCCTTCCAACTCCTTGCGGTAGCCCAGTCTCACTGCACCCTCCAGCCCCATCCCGCCGAACTCGCCGGTCGGCCATGAAACGGTGAACAGCGGTGCACGGAATCCGCCTCCGGCCATCGCCATCGCACCAAGGCCGTAGCCTTTGCGGAGCACGACGGTCACGGTTGGTACCGACAACGACGCTGCGGTGACGAACAGCCGACCTGCGTGCCGCACCTGGGCTCTGGTTTCGACCTCGGGACCAACCATGAACCCGGGCGTGTCGCAAAGAAACACCATGGGCAGAGCAAACGCGTCACAGAGCTGCATGAAGCGGCTGGTCTTGTCCGCGGCATCGGGGTCGAGTGCGCCGCCAAGGTGGTTCGGGTTGTTGGCGACCACACCGACGGGTCGACCGTCCAGCCGCGCCAAAGCCGTGACCACACCGATGCCGAAGCGCCTGCGCAGCTCGAGAACCGAATCGGTGTCGAACAGGAGATCTATGGCGTTGCGTACTTCGTATGCGCGGAGACGATTCTCGGGAACCACGTGTCGTAGCATCCGCTGATCTGGCACGGCTGCGGCGGCTGTGTCCGTGCGCCCTTGGAAGTAGGACAGGTACTGCTTGGCGAGGACGGTCGCGTGCGCTTCGTCGTCGGCTTCGATGTCGATGACGCCATTGATGCACTGCGAGTCGAACGGACCGACGTCGGTCGGCGGATGAACACCAAGGCCACCGCCTTCGATCATCGCCGGGCCGCCCATGCCGATGTTGGAGTTGCGGGTCGCGATGACAACGTCGCAGCAGCCGAGCAGCGCAGCGTTTCCGGCAAAGCAGAACCCTGAGGTGACCCCGACCAGAGGAACGCCGCCGGACAGTTCGGCGAACAGCCGGAAGGCAGGCCCGTCCAGCCCGGCGATTCCGATGCCGTCAGTGTCACCCGGACGTCCTCCTCCGCCTTCGGCGAACAGCACGACCGGGAGTGACAGATCAGCGGCGAGCGTGAACAGCCTGTCCTTCTTGCGGTGGTTCTGCAGTCCCTGCGTTCCGGCCAACACGGTGTAGTCGTAGGTCATCACGACACATCGGGAGGCTTCGGGGCCGAACGCAGCAGCGTTGACGGTCGCAATGCCGGCCACCATCCCGTCACCCGGTGTCCGTTCGACGAGGTCTGCGACAGTGCGCCGCGCCTTCTGTGCAGCAAAGACCAGCGGCGCGTATTCGATGAGCGAACCAGGGTCCACGAGGTCGTCGATGTTCTCCCGAGCGGTGCGCTGAGACGTGGATCGCCGCCGCGAGACCATGTCGGGCCGGACCTCATCGAGTCCGAACCGGTGCCGGTCGATGACGGCCTGCAGGTCTGGCCTGATGAAGTCCGGATCGAGCCCGATGGCGGCAGCTTTTGTGTCATCAGGCCGGGCGGAGGTTGCATCAACGGTCAGCAACCTGGCCCCTTCCAGCACGGTGTCTCCGATTGCGACTGCGACCGCCGTCACCGTTCCTGCCGCATGGCTGGTCACCTCGTGCTCCATCTTCATGCTCTCGATGACGACGGCCACGCCACCGGCACGCAGCGAAACTCCGGGCGTAGCGATCCACACGACCGTTCCCAGGAGGGGGGCGATCACTTCGACTGGACTCATGGCGCTGACACTACGAGACACGACTTCACTGCTCCCACCCATACCCGGGTGGTTGGCGCCATCGCCCGCGCCACTAGTGTGACCCACGATGTTTGGAGTCGACGAAGCGCCGGAGCGCCTAACAGCGCACCTGTCCACGTGGCTCGGTGTCTGGCCACCAAAGGCCGACGGTGTCACCGTCGTCGGCCACCACGCACGTCTGCTTCCCGGTTGGGATTACCAGGTGCATCGCTACATCGGTGTGTGTACAGCCACTCGTGCAATCCTGTCCGTCCCGCCCGACCAGGCACGTTCGATCGGGGCGGTGACCCGGACCGGGTCGCTGGCGGGCGACATCGATGCATTGCGCGAGAAGTTGCCCCACATCATCGGAACAGCGGTCGGCGTCGTGCAGGGCCCGTTCCGGTGGTCCTCCGCTCCGACCGATACCCCGGATGTGGGCGAGTGGGTTCCCACTTCGGACCTCCGGGTTCCTGAGTGGATGCTTCCCTTCAACGGCGATGTCCTCATCGCGTGGGACGACGACGGCGTTTACGGGGCAGGGGTCGGGCGCAAGCAGCATGACCCGCACGGTCACGAACTGTCCGTCGGCACGGAAACTTCCCTCAGGGGCCGGGGCATTGCCCGCCTGCTGGTTGCAACCGCTGCACGCCGGGTTCTTGACGACGGTGCGGTGCCGACGTACCTGCACGCCCCCGACAATTTCGCCAGCGCCAAGGTGGCCGAAGCTGCGGGCTTTCCTGATCGTGGCTGGACCTTTCTCGGGATCCATACCGACTGAGAGCCGCTGGCCCCAGGGTCCGTCCGAAAACGCCAGTGCCCGAACGGTCCGGGTACGTGTTGTTCAGCCGCCTGCTGATTCGGCGGGCGGGTCTGTGAGGAGGACGCCGGACTTGGTGAAGGCGCCGATCGTGACCGCATCAAGCCCCAGCCAGTCGTCGAGCACGGCTGCGTTGTGCTCGCCGAGGTGCGGGCTGCGCCCGCGCACCGTCGATTCCGCATACGCGTAGCGGTAGGGCATCTGCACGACTTTGCGGCGGCTCCCCGGTGCGTCCTCGATGGTGGCGATCGATTCTCGATGCAGCGCCGTCGGTGACTCGGCTGCTTCGGCGGCAAGTTTGAGCGCTCCCCACGCGATGCGGACGGTGTCGAGCACATCGGTGAGCGACGACCGGGTGGGGAGCGTCAACGCCCAATTCCGCAGCGCGGCTTTTCGAAGGTCGATCTTGGTCTGGATCGAATCATCTGCCCCGCTGGGATCTGCCAGCCCCGTGTGCGCAGCGATGGTGCGAAAGACGTGGTTCACCGGACCCGAGACAACTGTCCACGCTCCGTCGGCAGTTTCGTAGTACTCGCCACCCAGCTTCGGTGGCGGAACTGCATCGAGTGCGAAGTTGAAGAAGTCGTCGGTTGCGATCATCGAATCGATCATCGCGATGTCGACACGATCGCCTTCGCCCGTTGCGCGGGCGTGCATCAGCGCAGCCAGGGCGGCGATGCACCCGTGCAGACCCGCGTTGTAGTCGGCAACCGACGTGATGAGATCCGTCGGGTCGCGCCCAGCCTCGTCGGCCAATCGGCGAATCAGGCCGGCTTCGGCCTGGATGACCGAAGCGTAGGCCGGGCGATGGGCTTCGGGGCCGGACTGCCCGAAGCCGGTGATGGACAGCATGACCAACCGAGGGTTGAGTTCGTGCAGGACGGTCCACCCGAGGCCCAGGCGATCCATGACGCCGCCGCGGAAGTTCTCGATGAGCACATCGGCCTGTGCTGCGAGTTGCCTCACCAGGTCGACGGAACCGTCAGCTTCCAGGTTGACGCAGATACCGCGCTTGCCGGCATTCTGCTGCAGGAAGAATCCCGGCACGCCGTTCGGGCGAGCTCCCCATATTCGGGTGATGTCCCCGTCGGGCGGTTCCAGCTTGACCACGTCGGCACCGAGGTCGGCCATGATGCGCCCGACGACCGGACCGGAAACGACCCTGGCCAGATCGAGAACCCGTACGCCGGTCAGCGGTCCGGTTCGTCGCATGTGAATCGGTTTACCACGAGTGACCGTCGCCAAACGTGGGTCGGCAAGACTGGCAGCGATGTGGCTGCCGTGGAAATGGGGTGTGGTGGTATCCGTCGCTGCGTGGCTGGGGGCCGCGGTGCTGAAGCGGGCACTGGACGCCAACCGTTTCGCGCCGCACCACCGCAGCCAGATCGAGACCGTCCGTGCAGTTCTGCGGGAGTCAGCTGTGGTCATGGCCTTGTACAGCCTGTGGCAAGTTGCCGGTTCCTGGTCGGTGATGGGGGTCAGCGACGCGGTCGAGCGAGCCCGATGGGTCGTTCGTGTCGAGCGATTCGTGCCGCTTCCCAGCGAACTCGCCGTCCAGCGCGTCATCCTTCCCTATCCGTGGCTGGTGAAGGCAGCCAACACCTACTACGCCGTTGCGCACGTACCGGCGTTGGTGGCCACCTTGATCTGGGGGTTCTTCCGGCACCGCAACCGGTACACCGAGCTGCGCAACGCACTTGCACTGACCACGCTCTGTTGCCTCGTTGTGCAACTGTTGCCGTTGGCTCCGCCACGGATGCTCGATGATCTCGGCTTCGTCGACACCGCCACGGTGTATGACCAGTCGGTCTATTCCGCGTTGGGCCGCGGGATGGCCGGCCAGCTTGCTGCGATGCCGTCGGTTCACGTCGCGTGGGCCGCGATCGTGATGTGGTTCGCACTCGCAGTGCCTGCGAGACGGACCGAGAAGGCGTTGTGCATCGGCCACTGCGCAGCGACGTTCTTCGTCGTTGTCGCAACGGCCAACCACTTCTGGCTCGATGGGATCGTGGCGTGCTGGTTGTTCGCGTTGGCTTTGACGAGCGTCAGGTTCGTGCGTCGGCGAGCACGCGCCGTGACGCTGCCACACGCCAGTCGTCAGTTTCGGCCGGGACGGGAAAGTCTTCCGGATGTCGCCACAGCGTGGCAAGCATCATCGGACCGCTTGCCCAGAGAAAACTGACTGCCCACAGCACCAGCCGGAACCAAGCCACCGGCCGGTACCAGCGTCCGTCCCGGATGAGCATGAGCACTGCTCCGAACGCCGCCCCGACCCCCAACACCGTGCAGGCGAGGAACAGGCCGATGGCTTGGGAGAGTGCGCCTCCACCGGCGTTACGGTGCACGTCATGGGCGATGCTGCGATGCCCGACCTCTTCACCGAGATGCCAGAGGAACAACCGCTGCGCTTCGGGGTGGGCACCGGTGAACAGAAGTTCCGCACGCGGGGCCAGCCACATGGCGACGCAGATGCCCAGCAGTTCGAAGCCGCTGGCGAAGCCGGTTCCGATGCGTTCCGGGAGACGGTCCAGGACGCTGATCATCATCCGGTTTGCTGCGTCGATGGTCCTGATCGCTCCGTAGCGGCGCCCGAGCAGCGTGTTGAAGCGCCGGTGTTCGACATGATGCGTCGCCTCTTCGGAGACGAAACGCGTGACCTCGGCCTGCAACTGAAGATCGGCGATCTTCGGTGAGACGCGTTTCACGGCGCGGATCACGAACGGCTCGACGTGGGGCATTGCGATCGAGACGGCATTCGCCACGGCCCCCAGTTCCGGAAAACGGGGCGTCCAACGAGCATCGAAGTCAGGTCCGAAGCTGAACCGTTCGCTCATCAGGTGATCATCGGCATTGCACCGGGGCCGCTGGAGGGGAACGGCTGCGCGGACGGTATTCGGGCCAGGCTGTCAGGGTGACGAAGTTCAACGCGACACGTTCCGGCCCCGCATGTTCGGGTGGCACAACGG
Source organism: Acidimicrobiia bacterium (assembly GCA_031385545.1). Classification (GTDB taxonomy): domain Bacteria; phylum Actinomycetota; class Acidimicrobiia; order Acidimicrobiales; family JANYDT01; genus JANNBN01. The sequence goes on from JANNBN010000106.1 coordinate 14,584, forward strand.
ACGTCAGTCGGGTGATTCGGTAGTCTTCGGGGGACGCTTCTGCTCGTCGCGCTTCTTGTTGGCCTTGATCGGTTTCGGCTCGCTGGGCACCTTCACCACTGCGGGATAACGAGGGCCAGGGACGGACACGCCTTCAAGATCTGGTTGCAGAGGAACCTTTGGGTTCATCTCTCTGAGGACGCTGGTCAAAATGGAGAGCACGGCGAAGTTGCGGTACCACTTGCGGTCAGCCGGTACCACGAACCACGGGGCGGCCACGGTGCTGGTTTCGAACAACGCATCTTCGTATGCGCGCTGATAAGGCGTCCAGAGTTTGCGATCGTCCAGGTCGCCCAGACGGAACTTCCACCGCTTCGACGGTTCGTCGATGCGTTCTTGCAGCCGCGCTGCTTGCTCTTCGGCCGAAATGTGCAGCATCACCTTGATGATGGCTGTTCCGCCGGCAACGAGGTTCTCCTCGAAATCTCGAATGAGACGGTAGCGTCGGCGCCACACGGCTTCCGGTGCAATCTTGCGAACCCGTACGGCCAACACGTCTTCGTAGTGTGATCGGTTGAAGATCCCGATGTGACCGCGAGGTGGCGTCTCCTTGTGGACACGCCAGAGAAAGTCGTGCGCCAGCTCGTCTTCGGTGGGGACGTTGAACGACGCCACGCGCACGCCCATGGGGTTCACTGCGCTGAACACGGCCTTTGCAGTTCCGTCTTTCCCGCTCGCGTCCATCCCTTGGAGTATCAACAGGACGGATCGAGTCTCTTCGGCGCGCAAGCGGTTCTGGAGCTCTGCGAGTTCGATCTTCAGGTCGGCCGTTGCAGCTTCGGTCTGGGACCGACCACCCGGGGAGTACGGCGTTGACGAAGGTGGAAGCAGTTTGAGTCCTGGGGCTGAGCCGGGGGGAACGACCCACGGCAGATCCAGCAACTTCCTCAGCGGAGCGGTTCGAGGTGTCGGCACGACGCTGCACGCTAGTGCGTGCCCGCTCACGCGGTTCCGGCCGTCATCGGAACAGAACGCACGCTGGGTGGCGGAATCGCCGTGGGAATGGTGAATTGCTTGTCTGGTCACGTTCACGACCTTCAGTCCCATCACCAAGGTGTCCGAAGACCTGTGTGCTTCACGCCACGCCGATTCATCACCCTCCTCTGATCACCCTCGCTCGGAACGCTCTCGGAAAGTTCTTGGAAAGTGCCCCAACCCCTCCAACGCCTCGCATCAGCAGTCGGCGACCTCTCGGGTGCGACCCATCGGCAGACTGCCGATCGTGACAGCTCTGTCAGCTCCGGAACTTCTGGCAGTTCGGAGCACCCATCTGCAGAACTGCAGACATTGACAGCGAGAACCGTCGAACGGGCCCTTCAGGCGCTCTGGGATGGTGGCGTACTGGTACCCGTCGTCGCGTGGGCCGCCACCAATTCTGGCGAGGAACAACATCGCCTGTTCGGAGATCCCAGCCGGATCGACACGGACCTCGACCACGGACTCCAGCTCGCACGGGCCTACGTCGACGCGTTCAACTGCGAACGGGTCGAACGATACGTCTGGGTGTACGACGGGTATGCAGGCCAGAGCCATCACGAAGCGGTCGTCGTCGAAGTGGCCGAACGGGGCCACACACACGGGTGGCTGTTGGCGGCCCGCTATCGCCTCTCGAAGCGTGGGATTGTGCTCCTGGACCGTGACCTCGTGGAACTGGCGACGATCCGGACGCCGTTCACCACCTGACGCGAACTATTCAGCCGCCGTAGTACCGGAACACCAGCTCGGCGACACAAGAAGGCTTCGTCGCGCCTTCAACCTCGAAGACGGCTTCGACAGCCACCTGAATACCGCCGGCGACATCTTCGACGGTCTTGATCGTTGCACCAAGACGAAGGTTGCTACCGACTGGCACCGGCGACGGGAAGCGCACCTTGTTCGCGCCGTAGTTCACACCCATGGACACGCCGTCGACCTGCAGGACCTCGGCCAACAACGATGGTGCCAGGCTGAGCGTCAGGTAGCCGTGCGCTATCGGGCCGCCGAACGGCCCGGCCTTCGCACGTTCGACGTCGATATGGATCCATTGATGATCGCCGGTGGCATCTGCGAACCGGTTGACCTGGTCCTGCGAGACGTTGTGCCAGGACGAGTAACCGAGGTGCTGGTCGATGTGGTCCCTGATCGAGGCGAACTGGATTCGTGTCATGTGTCCAACCCTACGGGAGCCTCACCCGGCAAAAAAATGGTGCGCGTCGTGTGGGTCGCGTGCACACCGATCGCAGCTCACGTGTTCGACGATGCGGAGCGGGCGGCAAGCTGGCCGCACGCAGCATCGATATCGGTGCCACGATTACGCCTCACGGTGGCGTTGACCCGCCGCAGTTCGAGTTCGTCCCTGAACCGATGCACATGAGCAAGCGGCGAACCGACCGTGGACCAGCCAGGAGTCGGGTTCAGTGGGATCAGATTCACGTGGGCACCGAGTGCCCCAGCAAATTCAGCAAGTTCGACTGCGTCGGAGAACCGGTCGTTGATGCCATCGATCATCGCCCACTCGATGGAGAGCCGGCGGTGGGTCGTGCTCACGTACCGCTGGCACGCGTCGTAGAGCGCCGCCAACGGGTACGTACGGTTGATCGGCACCAGTTCGTCGCGAAGCGTGTCGTTGGCGGCGTGCAGCGAAACCGCGAGGTTGACCGGGAGCGCAGCGGCTGTGAGACGCTCGATCCCCGGCACGATGCCGACCGTCGAAACGGTGAGGTGGCGCGCGGAGAGCCCCAGGTCTCCGTGGATTCGCTCGACAGCGGCCCACACGGGGTCAAAGTTTGCAAGTGGCTCGCCCATGCCCATGAAGACCACGTTGGACAGCCGACGACCTGACGCCTCGGCCCGGCGGCGTGCCCTGACCACCTGTTCCACGATTTCACCGGTGCTGAGATGACGGGAGAACCCGGCCTGGCCCGTCGCACAAAAGCCGCAGGCCATTGCGCAACCAGCCTGGGTGGAGACACACACCGTGGTGCGGTCCGTGTAGTGCATGAGAACTGTTTCGATGCGGTGTCCGCCTTCGAGGTGGAACACCCACTTCACCGTCTTCGCTCCGTCGCTGGCCTGCTCGTCGACCGGTTGCAGCGCGCTGCGCATTTCCGGCAGTTCCGCCAGCTTGCTGCGGAGAGCCTTTGGCAGGGTTGTCATCTCCTCCGGTGCGGCCAACGACACGTGGAGGCCCTGCCAGACCTGCTCGACGCGGTAGGCCGGTTCGCCTACCAACAGCGCAGCGAGAGTGGCCCTGTCCAGGTCGTAGCGCGAACCCAACCGGTGGAACTTGGTACCGGGCGACCGAAACGAAACGGGTACGACAACAGGTGCCTGACCCTCGGACGGGCTCATCGTTTGCGTCCGATGAACGCAGCCACGACGATGACCAACGACGCACCGGCGATCACCACAAGAAACCCGTTCGCGCTCACGTACGCAAGGATAGAGGCGCGGCGCAACGAGGTGGAAACGAGGTGGAAACGAGGTGGAGCGGTCTGATCGGTCACGATTGTTCCTCCCCCTGCTTGCGTTCAACGACTGATCATCCGGTACAGCCTGCGCTGGGCCTGGCCGATCGAAGACGAAAGCATGTGCAATTCCGCTGACTGTTGGTCGCCTCGGTCCGTACCCTTGACACCGTCACCGACGGAGTCGAGCCGGGCAGCGATCGTCTCAAGTGTCGACACGATGGCGGAGAGCTCGGCAAGTGGCAGCTGTGACATCGGACCATTGTGGCTGCTGGTGTCGGTCGTGCAACGACGCAGTGAACCGCAAGAGGAGCAAGATCCTCGGCTACTAGAGTTCGGGTATGCCTGAAGTGCCAGTCGCTCCGCTCGTATCGGCTCGCCCGGAGATCAGCGCGATGGTCGGCTACCACTCTCCCCAGGTGCCGTGCAGTGTGCGGCTCAATACCAACGAAAGCCCGTTCGCTCCGCCAGCCGCCTGGCAGGAAGCACTCGCCGACGAGATCGCGTCCACAGACTTTCGTCGGTACCCGGACCGTTCGGCTGTGGCCTTGCGGACTGCCCTCGCAGCCCACCACGGTGTCCTCCCTGACCAGGTGTTCGCGGCCAACGGATCAAACGAAGTGCTGCAGACGATCTGCTTGGCCTACGGCGGCGCCGGCCGGACCGCGCTGGTGTTTGAGCCGACCTATGCGATGCATCGACAGATCTCCCGCACAACGGGGGCAGCCATTGCAGATGGGCCACGGCGCAGCGACCTGACGATCGACCCGGCTCAAGCCGTCGCCGCCATCAGCGAGCACCGGCCGTCGATCGTGTTCCTGTGCTCGCCTAACAACCCAACGGGTCTCATCGAAGGTCGCGAGGTCATCGAGGCAGTGCTGGCGGCCGCGCCTGGAATCGTGGTCGTGGACGAGGCGTACGGACAGTTCGCCGACTGGTCGGCTCTCGAGCTCATGGACGAGCATTCCGCGCTGTGTGTCGTACGTACCTATTCAAAGACATGGGCGATGGCGGGGGCGCGTCTTGGCTACCTCCTGGCACCCGCTTGGATGAATGCCGAGCTCGACAAAGTCGTCCTGCCCTATCACCTTGACTCCATGAAGCAGGCTGCCGGCCGTTTGGCACTGCGCTACGAGACCGACATGCGTGCCCGCGTCGTGGAGCTGGTCCGCCAGCGTGGTCGCATCCTGAACGGCCTGGCCGAATTGCCCGTGACGGTCTGGCCGTCGCAGGCCAACTTCGTGCTGTTCCGGCCCGACCACAGTTCTGCCGATGCGGTGTGGCACGAGTTGGTGGCACGAGACGTCTTGATTCGCAACTGCTCGTCGTGGCCGAGGTTGGACAACTGCCTCCGGGTCAGCGTCGGGTCCGAACCGGAGAACGACGCGTTCCTTGCGGCGCTCGAAGCGGCGCTGCAGTCGGTGCAGTCGGTGCAGTCGGTGCAAGCTCCTCGTGAAACCGCCGTGGCCCGATGAGCGCGCCAGAATCTGGCCGTTCTGCCTCACGCGAACGCAGGACGGCCGAGACCGACATCTCCGTCTCGATCGACCTCGACTCGTCACAACCGCCCGATGTTTCAACCGGGATTCCGTTCTTCGACCACATGCTCCACCAGTTGGGCAAGCACGGCGGGTTCTCACTACGCGTCCGGTGCAACGGCGATCTGCACATCGACACTCACCACACCATCGAGGACGTGGGCATCGCATTGGGCGAGACATTGCGTGAGGCACTCGGAACCAAAGCCGGCGTTCGGAGGTTCGCTTCGATAGCCATTCCGTTGGACGAGGCCCTGATCGATGTCGCGGTGGATCTGTCTGGACGGCCGTTCATTGTTTATGAGGTCGATGTATCGGGCGGCACCGGCCAAACCTTCCTGCTGGGCGACCCCGGCTTCGACCCGCAGTTGGCGGAAGAGTTCTGGCGGGCCTTCGTCACTGCTGCTGCCATCACCCTGCACGTGCGCATGGTGGCCGGGCGCAACACGCACCACATTCTGGAAGCGACCTTCAAGGCGGTTGCAAGAGCGTTGCGAGACGCCGTCCGCGTCGAGCCCGGTTCCTCGGCGGTCCCGTCGACGAAAGGCGTGCTGTGACCGCCCCGCGCGTGGCGGTGATCGATTACGGAATAGGCAACCTGCGATCAGCCGAAAAGGCGCTGCAACGCGCTGGTGCTGACGCATTTCTCACCACCGACCCAGCCGCCATCAGTGCGGCCGATGCTGTCGTCCTTCCCGGTGTGGGGGCGATGGGCCGCTGCATGGATGCGTTGGCGTCCTCGGGACTGCGTCAGCCGACCCTCGATGCAATTCAATCCGGTCGGCCGTTTCTCGGGGTGTGTGTCGGCATGCAGATGCTGCACAGCGGGTCCACCGAGCACGGTGGGGTCGAGGGGCTGGGCGTGTTCACGGCGATGGTCAGCCTGCTGGAGCCGGGGGGCGAGCCAGAATCCGAGCGGGTGTCCGAGGCGGGGTCGCAGCCGGGGTTGCAGCATGGACAACGGTTGAAAGTTCCTCACATGCAGTGGAACCGTTTGGTCAGCACCGCCCCCAGCCGGCTCGTCGACGGCACACACATCAGCGGTGAGAAGTGGGTCTACTTCGTCCACTCGTTCGCAGCGGAAGCTCACCCGGCCGTCGTGGCAGTCGCACAGTACGGAGGGTCCGTCACGGCGGTGGTCGAACTCGGCAACGTGATGGGCACCCAGTTCCATCCGGAGAAGTCGGGCCGCCACGGAATCGCGCTGCTCACCTCGTTCGTCGACCTCTGCCGGGATTCGGCGGGATCGGGTGAACACTGTGCGCACTGACGACCTGGCACGCAGGTCCGATGATGTCAGCCGACCGTGTGAGCTGTTCCCTGCGATTGATCTCCTCAACGGATCATTCGTGCGACTGGCGCAAGGTGACTACGAGCGTCGCACCGTCTACGGCGACGACCCCAGCACGGTCGTTTCCCGCTTCATCGAAGCAGGAGCGAAGTGGATTCACATCGTCGATCTCAACGCTGCTCGTGGTGAAGGCCCGGTCAACCGTGGGCTCATCACGCAACTCACGGAACTTGCTGCGCGGTCCGGCACGAATGTACAGACCGGTGGCGGCGTTCGTTCGGCTGACGACGCAGCATCGCTGTTCGACGCGGGGGTAGCCCGAGTGGTGGTCGGCACGGCGGCTGTGCGCACTCCCCAAGTCGTCGGCGAGATCAGTTCTTTGTCAGCGGGCGCTGTTGCTGTTGGCCTCGACGCGCACCTTCGTGCGGACTCGGTCTGGGACGTGGCAGTTCAAGGCTGGACCCAGTCCAGCGGTCTACGCCTTGTCGACGTGCTCAATCAGGCCATTGGCAATGGCGCCAGTGCGGTGGTCGCCACCGATATCGCCCGCGACGGCATGCTGACCGGCCCGTCGTTGGCGTTGTACGCCGACCTGCTCCTGCATCGCGCCGCATCCGGCACCGACTTCGACGTCATCGCCAGCGGGGGAGTAGCTGGCCCTGAAGACGTCAAAGCACTCGCGGAACTCAGTGGTCTCGACGGTGTCATCGCCGGACGTGCCATCTACGAGGGTTTCCTCGACGTCTCATCGGCTGTGCAGATCTGCCGGGCGCGCCGCGGATCGCGGCGAGCGTGAGGATCGTCGTCGCCCGGTGCACGGTGCGCTACGAAGGGCGCCTGGAGTCGGTCCTCACCGAAGCCGTGCGGCTGATCATGGTGAAGGCCGACGGATGCGTTGCGGTTCACGCAGACTCCGGTGCATACAAGCCGCTCAACTGGATGAATGCCCCGAACACGCTTGTCGCCGGTGATGCCGAGTGGACCGTTACGAATCCGAAAGGCGAGGTGCTGCGCATCGAACTGCACAAGGTCATCAGCGATTCAGCCCACGAGCTTGGTGTGGAACCCGGCCTGGACAAGGACGGGGTCGAGGCCCAGTTGCAGGTGCTGTTGGCCGAACGTACAGACGCCATCGAGCCGGGGATGACACTGGTCCGGCGCGAGTTCCCGACACCACTTGGACCTGTTGACCTGCTCTGCAAAGCCGACGACGGTGCGACGGTTGCCGTCGAGATCAAACGGCGCGGCGACATCGACGGGGTCGAGCAGCTCGCACGGTATCTCGAAGAGCTCAACCGGGACAGCCGCATCGCCCCTGTTCGTGGGGTGTTCGTGGCGCAGGAGATCCGGCCTCAGGCCAAGGTTCTGGCCGAGCGTCGAGGTATCTCGTGGGTTGAGGTTGACTACGACGAACTCCGTGACCGGCCGAGCAACGTCCTGCGGCTGTTCTGAACAAGTTGCGCCAGTTCCACGTGCCGCTGCAGCAGACTCACGTCACGCAATCACCTTTCGTCCACCTTTCGTCCACTTTCATCGCCTTGCTGTCGTCACTTCCCCGAGGACCAATGAACCTGACCGATCGCCGTTCGACCCAGCGCCGCGTTGATCCGCGCCTGGGTGGATGCTCCCAACCAGGCCATCGTCAACGGACCTCCGTGGTAGGTGTCGCCGCCATCTGCGCTGCGCTGTCGTTGTGGTCCCTTTCGGTCACCTGGTCGCCAGTACTTCCCCGCGCAGGCGCAGCCTCCAACACGGTGGTGCCGGCATCGTCGACGCAGCTCATCGTCGGTATCGTCGACGGTTGGAACGGCCGCGACGTGGTACTTCGCCGATTCTCCAGGAAGCCGGGTAAGGCGAGTAAGCCGAGTAAGGCGAGTAAGGCGAGTAAGGCCTGGAAATCAGATGGCGCACCGTGGGTGGGGCGTCTCGGTGCGAACGGAGTTGCGTGGGGCCGTGGGCTGCATCCCCACGATCCGATTCCCGCCGGTGCGGTTGACAAGCAGGAAGGTGACAGACGGGCACCGGCCGGCGTGTTTCGCCTCGGCACAGTATTCGGCTATCCAGAGCAGGTGCCTCACCGTTCGGCAACCACGTACGTGCATGTGACCGACCGAGATCTGTTGGTCGAGGACCCGAATTCCCCGTTGTACAACTCCTATGTGCGCTTAGATCATCCGGCAACTTCATCGTGGGAGATTGCAAACCGGATGACCATGGGTGACCCCGCGCACGAACTGAAGGTGTTCGTGCACCACAACACGGACCCGAGCCCCGTCTCTGGCAAAGGCAGCGCCATCCTGCTGCACATCTCCAGACCTTCGGAGCGCTCCTACACCTCAGGTTGCACGGCGATGACGCGGGAAAGGATGTACGAAACCGTCGCGTGGCTCGACGCAGCCAGAAACCCGCTGTACGTTCTCCTGCCGCAATCCGAGTACAACCGGCTGGCAGGCGCCTGGGGCCTACCAGCTTCACTGGTCACCGCTTCACTGGTCACGGCAACCGACGACTCTCTCGAGCGACCCTCGTCCACGGCTCGTCCTGCAGCTCCCAGCACGCTTTCCAACGCTGCCCGGCGTGTGGCCGCGGCCGGCGACACCACGGACAGCGTGCCCACACCCCGCACCACGAAGACGGCCCGAATTCCGGTTTCCGTCGCTCCCACCATCCCGGTCGCAACGGCACGCCGGGCTCGTTCGGTGCGTCCCACGACTGCCGCGAAGCACCGGACGTGAGTGTGTTGGATCGCTCGGGCCGGTGCGCTCACCGAAGTAGCCTCAAACGGTGAGGACCGTGCGGGTGATCCCGTGTCTCGATGTCAACGCTGGTCGAGTCGTCAAGGGCGTCAACTTCGTCGGGCTACGAGACGCTGGGGACCCGGTCGAGCTGGCAGCGCGCTATGACGCCCAGGGCGCGGACGAGGTGATCTTCCTGGACATCACCGCAACCTCTGACAATCGCGCAACGATGCTCGATGTCGTACGCAGGACCGCAGAAGAGGTCTTCATCCCGCTCACAGTCGGCGGAGGAGTCCGGACGGTTGCGGACGCCAGAGCGCTGCTCCGGGCCGGCTGCGACAAGGTTTCGGTCAATTCCGCTGCCGTGGCGAATCCATCGCTTGTTCATGACCTCGCTCTCGAATTCGGCGCTCAAGCTGTTGTTGTGTCGATCGACGCTCGGCAGATTCCAGGAAGCGGACGATACGAAGTATTCGTGGCGGGCGGAAGGCACGGCACCGGTCTCGATGCGCTTCGATGGGCACAGCAGGTGAGCGACTTGGGTGCCGGTGAAATTCTGCTCACGTCCATGGATCGAGACGGCACCCGAGACGGGTTCGACCTTGCACTCACCGCACTGGTGGCAGACGCGGTGCCGGTACCCGTTATCGCGTCCGGCGGCGTCGGCACCCTTGCGCATCTGGTCAGCGGTGCAGTCGATGGCCGTGCCGATGCGGTGTTGGCAGCCAGCATCTTCCACTTCGGCGAAGCCACCATCGCCGACGCCAAGGCAGCACTTCGAGCAGCCGGTGTATCCGTCCGCCCTTCGCCCTGACCTTGCCTAAACCCTGCCTGAACCGCCTGCACCTTGCCTGACCTCGCCTGAACCGCCTGCACCTTGCCTGACCTCGAAAGTTCCCTTATGAAGCAAAGCACCGTTCACCGCAACCCAGACGAGCTGCAGCGCCTGTACGGCGACCGCTTCCAGGGTCAGAGCGAGTACCGCAACGCCGTGTGGGCACGGCTGTGTCGAGACTATTTCCATCGCTGGATTCCCGCCGATTCGACCGTCCTCGACCTTGGTGCCGGGCATTGCGAGTTCATCAACAACGTTCGTGCGGCCAAGAAGTACGCGCTTGACCTCAACCCTGATGCGGCACAGGCAGCGGGTCCTGATGTCGACCTGATCCTGCACGACTGCACGGTGGAGTGGCCGTTGGCAGCGGCTTCGGTCGACGTAGTTTTCACGTCTAACTTTCTCGAGCACCTTCCGGACAAGGACGCCGTCGTTGAAGCCTTCCGCCAGGCGCACCGCGTCCTGAAACCGGGCGGGCGCATCATCGCGCTCGGTCCCAATGCGCGGTACGTGGGCGGAAAGTATTGGGACTATTTCGACCACCACGTGGCGCTCACCGAGCGATCACTTGCTGAAGCGCTCGCGGCGGGAGGCTTCCGCGTCACGTCGTCGATAGGCCGGTTCCTGCCCTACACGATGTCAGGTGGTCGCTCCCGGCCCCTTGTCCTGATTTCGGCGTACCTCCGCCTGCCGCTGGCCTGGAAACTGCTCGGCCAGCAGTTCTTGGTCGTTGCCGAGCGCCGGTAGGGTGACGCGTTCCATGGCCGACAAACAATCAGCAACACCGCAACCCGTGGAACCGGCAACAGTCCTGACATCTAGCGTGACGCCCACCAAGACATCCAGCCTGACACCGACAGCCACGCTTGCCTCGCTCGGCATCACCATGCTGGCCGACCGCGTACTGGTCCACATCCCGTCCCCTGACGGTGAGCGCAAGTCCAAGGGCGGGCTGCTGATCCCTGCCACGGCGCAGGTCTCTCGCCGCCTCGCATGGGCCGAAGTGGTAGCCATTGGTCCGGGGGTCCGGCTCATCCAGCTCGGTGATCGGGTGTTGTTCAATCCGGAGGACCGTTACGAGGTGGAAGTCGGCGGCGAAGATTATCTGCTCCTGCGCGAACGCGATATCCACGGTGTCGCCGCCGGTCGAGCAGACGGTGCAACCGGTCTCTACCTCTGACAAACGGACCCAATTCGGACCCGCGGCCCGGGTTGCCCGATCTGGGATAACAACATCCTCGGCTTCGATCTCTCGAGGATCGTTGACCAAGACGGCACAAGAGGCCGGTTATCGGTCGGGTTGAGAATTCCTCGGGCGGAGCGTTACCGCGCGGAGAACAGAAGCGCTAAGCGGCCTGAAGGGCGGCCCTTCGGAAGGTGCCTGACAGGCCAAGTCTGCACGCAGAGATGGGTCGTTCTTTGAGCGACGTGTTGTTGCCCGACGCTCCACAAATCTGCGAGGCTGGAATGATGACTGCCAAGCAAAGTCGGGCAACGCTTGTCCGATCTGAGGACCAGCCGGTCGAATCGTGGAAAAGCGGGGAAGCTCCGGGTGTTTCGTGGCGAACGCTAATCAGTAGCGACCGGACTGCGACATCGGGCTTGTGCGCCGGTAAGTGCGACGTAGAACCAGGAGGTGAGCTTTCAAGACACCGCCATGGACAAGCGGAGGTATACCACTTCCTCGATGGCTCGGGCAAGGTTTTTGTGAACGACGAGGTGTTTCTCGTTGGCAAGGGCGACACAGTCTTCATCCCGGGAAAC
>JANNBN010000119.1:0-3132 GCA_031385545.1 Acidimicrobiia bacterium
CCTGTTCGAGCACGGTGTGGACCTGCTCGGGTCGTTGCCCGGTTGCCGGTCCGTTGCTGACCTGATCGGCATCGACACGGCCATCGCCGGCTATCTCCTCGATCCGGCCGAGGCGACGTACAACCTCGAAGAATTGGCCGCGAGGTACGCAAACATTGATCTGCGCGCAGTCGATGCGCCACCCGAGGGTGAGCTTGACTTCGGCGGGACCGCAGAGGACCCGGCACAGATATCGCTCCGTCAGGCAGCAGCGGTGTGGGCCCTCGTCGAACCGATGCGCGCAGCCATGCAGGCGCGCGGGCTCACGGAACTGTACGAGCAGATCGAACGTCCGCTGATCGGCGTGCTGGCACGCATGGAGGTGGCTGGCGTTGCAGTTGATTCGTTGTATCTCAAGGAGCTGGCGCAGGAGTTGACCGAAGAGGCCAACAAGGCAGAGGCCGAGGTCCACGAGGCCGCCGGCGAGGTGTTCGTCGTCAATTCCGTTCCGCAGCTGCGCCGCATCCTGTTCGACAAGCTCGGCCTCAAGACCGACAAGAAGACGAAGACCGGCTATTCCACCGATGCACAGTCGCTTGAGAAGTTGCGCGGCGAGCATCCCATCATCGAGCCGCTGCTGCGTTTCCGCGAGATGGAGAAACTTCGTTCGACCTACGGCGAGAGCCTGTTGGCCGAGGTGCAGGCAGATGGCCGCATCCATGCGTCGTTCAACCAGACGGTCGCACGGACCGGCCGGCTGAGCAGCGACCAGCCGAACCTTCACAACATTCCGATCCGCTCCGAGGAGGGCCGCCGCTTCCGTCGTGCGTTCATCCCACGCGACGGGGCACAGCTGCTGGTGGCCGACTACAACCAGATCGAACTGCGCGTCATTGCGCACTTGGCTCAGGACCCTGGTCTGATGCACGCGTTCACAACCGGTGCCGACGTCCATACCGAAACAGCCAAACGGGTCTTCGGTGTCGAGGCCGATGCGGTGACGGTTGCGATGCGGAGCAAGGCAAAGATGGTGTCATACGGCCTCGCGTACGGTATGGAGTCATACGGTCTTGCGCAGCGGCTGAACGTGCCAGTGACCGAAGCCCAGGAGATCCTCGACGCGTACTTCGTGGCGTTTCCGAACGTGCAGGATTATATGGACCGCGCAGTGGCGGATGCGCGCAACAAGGGCTACACCGAGACACTGTTCGGTCGGCGGCGAAACATCCCCGAGCTGCAGTCGCCGAACTACCGCATCCGCCAGATGGGGGAGCGCCAGGCCATGAACGCAGGCATCCAAGGGCTGGCTGCCGACATCTTCAAGGTTGCACTGGTGCGTTTGGATCAGGCCATCCACGACGCAGGCCACGTCTCGCGGGTCATCCTGCAGGTTCACGACGAAGTGGTTGTCGAGGTAGACCCGGCCGAACGCGAAGCCGTAGGCGCGCTGACGATCGACACCATGAAAACGGCGGCACTGCTCGATGTGCCCCTCGAGGTCAACGTCGCATGGGGTGCCAACTGGGGTGAGGCAAAGGGGTGAGCAGCCCTGGTCGGCACTTCTTCGAGGATTTCGCCGACTTCATGGGGCCGGCATACCTGCGCTACTCGTTCACCAAGGGCACCGAGAACGAAGTCGCGTTTCTGTGGGATGTCATGGGGCTCCAGCAAGGGATGTCCGTGCTCGATGTGGGATGTGGGCCTGGTCGCCACGCTCTGTCGCTCGCCCGGCGTGGCATCACGGTGACCGGTGTGGACATTGCGCAGCGCTTCGTCGACCTCGGCAACGAAGCGGCTGCGGCTGAGTCGCTGAGCGCGCAGTTCGAAGTTGGCGATGCCAGAACGCTTGCGTTCGACGCCCGATTCGACGCGGTGATTTCGCTCTGCCAGGGCGGGTTCGGCTTGGTGGGACGCGCCGAAGATGGTTCGGCCGACGCAGCGGTCCTCGCTGGCATGGTCCGCGCATTGAAACCTGGGGGACGAATCGCGCTCAGCGCGTTCAGCGCCTACTTCCAGTTGCAGCACCTCGAACCGACTGACGAGTTCGATGCGGCGACCGGCGTTAACCGGGAGCAGACGGTACTCCGCAATGAGGCGGGGGAGCGCAAGGCGGCTGAGTTGCACACCACGTGTTTCACGCCGTTGGAGCTGCGGCTCCTGGCCGAACGCTCCGGCCTCGTCGTCGACGCGCTGTGGTCCGTCACCCCTGGCGACTACAACCGTTATCCGCTCACCATCGACCGCCCCGAGTTCTTGCTGCTGGGCGCTCAGCCCGGCGCGTGAGTCTGCCCTCCGGCCCACGGTGGTAGGTTGGAGAGCTTTCCTGAGACAGGACACTCCTGTTCCGGCGGCCCGACACTCGATCGGGACTGCTGCTCCCACAGATCAAGCGAGTCACATTCACAATGTCTGACATCTCCACTGAGACCATCGAAGCACCGGCTGCCCCAGAGGAAGCCGAAGTTCAGCTCAATCCTGCCGGCGGCCTGCTGCAGGAAGCCATCGTCTATCGCCCCATCACCCTGAACGACCTGGGCGGCATGTCTTTCGACGAGGCCATCAACGGAACCATCGTCAACTTCGAGGACGGCGACATCGTCACCGGTACGGTCGTCAAGATCGACAAGGACGAGGTCCTGCTCGACATCGGCTTCAAGTCCGAGGGCGTCATCCCCAGCCGTGAGCTGTCCATCCGCCACGACGTCAACCCGTCCGAGGTTGTCAGCCTGGGCGAGACGATCGAGGCGCTCGTCCTCACCAAGGAAGATAAGGAAGGGCGGCTCGTCCTCTCCAAGAAGCGTGCACAGTACGAGCGCGCATGGGGCACCATCGAGAAGCTCAAGGAAAACGATGGCGTTGTCGAGGGTCCGGTGATCGAGGTCGTCAAGGGCGGTCTCATCATGGACATCGGCTTGCGTGGCTTCCTCCCCGCATCGCTGGTGGAACTACGCCGTGTGCGCGACCTGCTGCCATACGTCGGCAAGACGTTCCAGGCCAAGATCATCGAGCTCGACAAGAACCGCAACAACGTGGTGCTCAGCCGTCGTGCATTCCTCGAAGAGACGCAGAAGGAGAGCCGCGACAGCTTCCTCACCAACCTCAAGCCCGGCGAGATCCGCCAGGGTGTGGTGTCGAGCGTCGTGTCGTTCGGTG
>JANNBN010000147.1:0-15267 GCA_031385545.1 Acidimicrobiia bacterium
GGGAAGCGGGCGGTGGAGGCGGCGGGGGTGACTGTTCAGGGTTTTCGTGTTCGGACATGTTGCGCTGCTTTCGAACTGGTCGTCAGGCTCGGGTGGTGGTTCAGGTGGTGGACGAAACGTTGCTGACCGCGTACGCCACCAACATTAGGACGGCCAGAACACCAAGGACGGTTCCGAACATCGCCACGATACGACCGGCCTTGTTCTTCCTCGGCTCGGGCCAACCGGTCGACCGGGCGTCCTTTCGTACGCCGTTCCCCATGATCCATGCCACGGGGGCAAACAGGCCACCGACGCACGTGACCGACAGCACGGCACCCAGGATGCTCAGCACCAGAACGGTTGCTCCACGCGTTGCGAACGGGTTGGTACCTGTCGAAGGTGCGAGGACTGCCGGTTGCGTCGGATCCGTGGTGTCTTGGGGCGTTCCGAGCGGCGATGGGATGGAGCCAGGGGCGTGGTCGGCAAGGGGTTCTCCGGGTGTTTGTGCGGCTTGCCACGTTGCAAGGCCAGGCCACCGCTTCGCTGTACCTGGATCGACGTGAGTGCTGCCTACCCACGTGAGATCGGGCCCGGCGACTGCAGCCGGTGAGGCAACCGGGACGGGAGAGGGAACCGGGACAGGCACGGCCTGCTCGGGCGGCTGTACCTCTCGGGTGACCGGCTCGACTTGCGCCATGGGTCCGGCCGTTGCAGTGGGCGTATCGTCGGGTGACGTCTCGTCGTCGGAGGGCGGAACCCACCATCCCTCGGGGGTCGTTCTGCCCTCAGCCACGACGGTGAGTGTAGGGCGCTTCAGGCAGCGTCATGTGAGCCCGAGGTGAAACACTTTGCATGCTTACGGTATGCAGGAGGGCTGGGATTCCAGCCACGAGCGCGCTGCCGACAGGATGGGGTCCGCCGAATCGCCGACGTGGCTCCAATCGGGTTCGACAGGCTGGTCGGGTTCGATGGGACCCTCTTGGCGTGTGCCCTGCGAGTCGACCATTGCCGCGTTGGACACCAGGATCAGCGCTCCGTCGGGGAGGGGCCCGACTGCGTCGAACGTGGTGAGGCCAAGGGTCCGCTGCCCGAATGTCCTCACCGCTGCTCGGCCACGAAACGACAGCACCAGCGCCTCACCTGCCGACGCGGTGAGACCGCTGACGAGCACCGCAACCGGTGCCGGTGTCGCCAACGGGATCGGTGTGAACGGGTTGCCGACTGTGAACACCGGGTACTCGGGTGGGTTCGCCCCGGGCCGACGCACGACCATTTCGCCATTTCGGTACATCCACTGCTCGGTGATGCCGGCTGCATCGAACTTGCCCATCAGCACGCCGGTTGCATCGAGTGGGACCAGGGGAGCGGCTGCTGTCAGAACCGGGTAGACCCATCCGCCTCGATTGCGGCGGACATCGACGATCCAACCGCACCGCGGTGCCTGTGCGGTGGTGCGAATGGCCGCGTGCGCTGAGCTGGCGTATCGCTGTTGGTCATTGGGGGTACCGAGGATGCCAGGTAGGTCGATGTAGCCGATCCGTTCGCCGACCGTCTTGACCGTCGCCGGGTCCTGTTCGGGGACGCTCACCAGTGACACGGAGCCTTTGCGGACCACGATGGCCAGGCGACGGGTTTTGGACACTCCAGACACTGACGCCTTGCGTGTGACGGTCAGCCTCAAGGTGTCTTTCACCTTGGTCTTGGCGGGGATGGCCACCACCTGTTTGCTTCCCGTGGGGGCTCGGCCTTCGACCAGGTCGATACGGTCGCCGAGGCGCACCCCCGCCGTCGCCGCTGGTCCGCCGCTGGCGAGCGAAACGACGATTCGTTGCGGCCACGACGCAAGAAACCCATATCCGTTGGCCTGGCCCTGTGTGATTTCCGTCGACCTGGCGGGAGGTCGGAACGAGGCGTGCGGGTCGCTGAGCGCCTTGAGCGTGTCGGTGATGACGGGATAGGTATCGGCGACCGTTGCGCTGGTGGCACCGCGAGCCTCGGCACGAGCACGAATGGCCGGCCAATCCACGTTCACCCGCCGGAGGGATTGCTGCTCGATGAAGTTGAGCGCAAATCCGAGGTACTCGCCGGGGCTGATGGGTGCCGGGGCTGGAACCGTCGGCGCGGCGAACGGCGACGTTGCAACAGCGGTCTGGGCCGGTCCTGCCAGTCCGATGAGCGTGACGAGGGCGAGGACCGTGACAGCAGCGATGACGGTGTGCGAGACCGGTTTGGGCAGGCCCTGGCGGTGCGATGTTCGACGCGACATAGCTGGGCCATCATGGTGCATGGACAGCAGCTCGGGGACCTCTGCCGTGACCGGCCGCTCGGCAGGGTTGACTGCTCGCGTGTTTCCGCTATTCATCTGTGTCGCGGTGATGTGGCTGGTGCGGATTGTGGACACGGTGGTGCCCGCTGACTTCACGGACAATGGCGTGGTGGCCCGGCAGCTCTCGGGTTTGGACGGAGTCCTGTGGGCTCCGCTCCTGCACGTGTCGTTCGGCCACCTGGTGGCCAATACCGTGCCGTTGTGCGTGTTGGGGACAGTGATCTCGCTCGGCAACCGCATCCGATTTGTCGCCGTGACAGGGCTGGCCTGGATCGGGAGCGGTCTTGGTGTCTGGCTGATTGCGCCGGCCCACACCGTCACGGTTGGAGCCAGCGGGGTGGTCTTCGGCCTGTTTGGCTATTTGGCGGCGCGAGGATTCTTTGATCGCCGATTGCCATCGATTGCGGTCGGGCTTGGCGCACTGCTGTTCTACGGAGGCATGCTGTTCGGTGTGTTGCCGAACCGGGCCGGCGTGTCGTGGCAGGCGCATCTGTTCGGCCTGCTCGCCGGCGTCGGTGCCGCTGCGTTGTTGGACCGGCGCAGCCGGTCGGTCAAACCCTCGACCTGAAAGACCTGGAACCCGAGATGAATGCAACGCCACGAGAAGTTCCGGGCCAAATGTCCCCACCATCCGCCCCGTCCGCCCTATCCGCCCCATCCCAGACAGACGTTGTGCTGGTGCATGGAGCGTGGCATGGCGGCTGGTGCTTCGATGCACTGCGATCGGCGCTGGCCGAGCGCGGCGTGATGGCTACGGCACCTGACCTACCGGGCCACGGCGACGACCTGAATCCGCCGGGAGATGTGGCAGGCGATGCTGCTGCCATCGCCGCGATTCTGCGAGGTATTGGCCGACCGGTTGTGCTGCTGGGCCATTCCTACGGCGGGCTGGTGATCAGCGAGGTGGTGGCTCAGTTGGGTGAGCAGGATGACCTTGACCGGTTGGTGTCGCACGTGGTGTACCTCTGCGCACTTGCCCTGCCCAACGCGATGTCGTTCGGCGACCTGCCACCTGGGGTGAACGACAGGTCAATGCTGAGCCGCATGATGCAACGGCTGGAGGGCGGATCGTCGGTGCTGAACCCCGCCGACCCGGAAGGGTTCCGTGAGGTGTTCGCAGCGGACTGCGACCTTGCGCACGCGACGCGGTCGCTGGCGAAGGCTTCGCCTCAGTTGCTCCGCAATCTGCGGGCCACGTCGAGGGTGACGGCACCGAAACTGGTTGCGTCGACCTATGTGGTGTGCACCGAAGACATGGCCATTCCGGTCGAGGCCCAACAGGCCATGGTGGCTGCGATCCGCGCAGCGGGCGGCCAGTTGGCGAGCGTCGAGTTGGTCTCGAGCCATTCGCCATACGCGTCGATGCCAGGCATTGTGGCCGACCTGCTCGTTTCGCTGATCCCGTCCAACGCCGCGAGCTGACGCGCCGGATCTCATCGCGCTGCCGCCCGATCACGCAGCGACAGAAATCCTGATGGGAACACCCAATACAGATCGATCAGGTCGAGATCGGCAAACAGAACACCCAGGTGCAGTCCGGCCAATAACTCGAGCTGATCGTGCGCAAGGTCAGGGTGTGTCATGGGGCCGGTGCACCAGCAGATCACGACCGCATCGGCATCGCCCAGCTCGGCGAGCGTGGCCAGGTGTTCGTTGATCAGCTCGACCGCCTCGATGGACCCCCGCGGAAAATTGTCGGAGATGAACGTGTGCGTCAGCCGATGCGCGGCATCGAGGACGAAAACGACCAACACGTCGTGTTGGTCCGAAGGAGCCACATGGTGGTGGCGGAGCAGGTACATCACGTCGTGGTGATCCACCACGACGCGGCCGAATAGGCGTGAGCGGCCAGAGGACGACACGGAACCTCCCGGGCAGTGAGCCGGAGTCCACGCAACGAGCCCGAGGTGGGATGTGCGCAGGAACGAAGGGGTACGCGGGGGAAGCGTCAGCCGCATTGGCGGTGCGGCTGTGCAGACTCTACCGAGGGGGTATGACTGTCTGGTCGGCCGGCGTCAGAACCTCGCGCAGAAATGCGCCGACGTCGTCGCGGTTGCGGGTGCGCTGCAACGGTGGCAACGCGCGGACCAGGTCGTGCGCGTACTTGGCTTTCGACAGCCGGGGGTCCAACACGGCCACCACGCCACGATCCTCGCTGGTGCGGATCAGGCGGCCGACCCCCTGCGCCAACAGCGTGGCAGCGCGGGGCAGATCGATCAGGTTGAACGCAGCCGGACCAGCCTTGTCGCGCCGCGCGACAAGCAGCGGGTCATCGGGGCGACTGAACGGCAGCTTGTCGATCACCACCATCGAACAGGTACGGCCCGGGACGTCGATGCCCTGCCAGTAACCCATCGTGGCGAAGAGGCACGAGGTCTCTTCTGCAGCGAACCGCTGCACCAGCACGGGCTTCGGGTGTTCGCCCTGCACCAGAATCGTCAGCCCGAGGTCAGCGCATGCTTCGGCGGCAGCCTTCATGGAA
The DNA here is from genome assembly GCA_031385545.1 of Acidimicrobiia bacterium. Taxonomy (GTDB): domain Bacteria; phylum Actinomycetota; class Acidimicrobiia; order Acidimicrobiales; family JANYDT01; genus JANNBN01. The sequence goes on from JANNBN010000147.1 coordinate 4,791, forward strand.
CGCCAACTGGTGAAGAGCGCCATGGTGCGCCCGCCTGCAAGGCCGATGAGGGCTTTCAGCTCCTCGATCATCTTCGTTTCGTAGTCAGGATGGCGTGGGTCAGGCAGGTGACGAGCGCAGTAGAGCATTCCCTGGCGGCTGAAGTCGAACGGACTTCCGACGTCGATCTCGTTCGTGGTGTCAGCCGGTAGTGATAAGCGCGCTGACAATCGGGGTGGAATTGTTGCGCTCGTGAGAATGGCGGTGGCGTTGCACCACAGGGCTGCTTCCAGGATAGGACCAACGTCGATCGGGCTGATACGCAGCACCGGCCCGCGTGCGGGGCCGCCCTGTTCAACCCAGCACACCTTCCCGTCAGCCGCAGCGTCGAGCGTGAGCGCGGAATCGAGGTCCTCGGCCAACGAGGTGGCAGCCTGCAGCGCCCTTGCCAGCTTTGCCGCAGCCTCAGCGGGGGCGTCTTTCGGAACGGCGGACCGGGCAATTTCCATCGCCTGGCGCACTCGAACAGATCCGGCATTGAGGACTCGGACTAACTCTGCGTCGGCGGACGGTCCGGGGTCCAGCGACTTGCCGATGTTCGGCGAGAGCGCAGCTTCAAGGAGTGGGCCGATGGCGGCCAGGTCTGCCTTGGCTTCGATGTCGGACACAACCGCGCGGAACCGCCCTGCGAGCTGCGTGAACCGGCCCGACGCCAACTCCGTTCCAAGGCTGTCGGAGAGGATGTCCTCCAACTCGTGGGCCTCGTCGAGAACCACCACGCTGTGCTCCGGCAGCACGAACCCTCCCGAGCGGATGTGCTGACCGTATAGGTGCATATTGACTACGACCACGTCGGCGTTGGCCGCTTGGTTGCGGGCTCGCTCGGCGAAACACGTGTCGCCGTTGGGGCATTTCGCAGCACCAGGGCACTCCGCCGCGCTCACCGACACGGCTCCCCACGCAGCCGGGCTGGGTTCGAAGTCCAGCTCGGCCCTGTCGCCGCTCAGCGATGTCTGCGCCCAATTCGCAAGACGGAGTATCTCCTCGAGGACTGCCCCTGGGACCGCGCCGCTCGAACCGTCGAGTTTCAACTGGCCACCGCCGGCCAGTTGCAGGCGCAACTCGTGTGCCCGCTGTGTACAGAAGTAGTTGGAGCGGCCTTTCAGCAACGCATACGAGAACGGCGTGCCGAGGTGTTGTTCCAGGAACGGAAGGTCTTTGTTGCACAGCTGATCCTGCAGTGCTTTGGTGGCGGTCGCAACGACGACACGTTGACCGGACAGGACTGCGGGAACCAGGTAGCCCAGCGACTTGCCCGTTCCCGTTCCGGCCTGCACCACGACGTGTGTTCCGTCATGAATGGCGTCTGCCACGGCCACAGCCATGATCTGCTGCCCTCCACGCCGCTCGCCGCCGCCCGGCAATGCCACCGCGACGCGGCTGAGCGCGGCAACCACTGGGTGCGACTGTGGCGGAGCTTCGGGGGACGCCACAGCGCCGGGTCCGCTAGTCATGGGGAATCAGACGCTACCCGCGGTTGAGCTCGGTCCCTGGTTCAAGGCTGGGGACGCCCACTCGAACCGCGGCCGGGTGGGTGCGGTGGTAAAACTTCGGCCATGGAAGCCATCCCGGTACTACTGGTCATCATCGTCCTTCTGCTTGCCACCAGCGTCAAAACGGTGCAGCAGGGCACGGTGGGCGTCACCACGATCTTCGGCAAATACAACCGGGTCCTGCGGCCGGGCCTCAACTTCGTCATCCCACTCATCGAACGGGTGAACAAACGCATCTCGATCCAGAACCGCTCGGTTGACCTGCAGTTCCAGGCGATCACGCAGGATCAGGCCAACGTCTACTTCAAGGCGATGCTCCTCTATTCGGTGCTCAATCAGAACGAGGACACCATTCAGAACGTGGCGTTCAAGTTCGTGTCCGAGAACGACCTGATGGTGGCGTTGGTCCGCACGGTCGAGGGCAGCGTGCGCGGGTTCGTCGCCACTCGCCCGCAACCGCAGATCCTTGCACTGCGCGGCGAAATCGTGGCCGAGGTCAAGCAGCAGCTCGACGCGCAGCTCGAGACGTGGGGCTATCACCTCCAGGATCTGCAGCTCAACGACATCACCTTCGACGCCGTGATCCTCGAATCGATGGCCCGGGTCGTTGCGTCGTCGAACCTGCGTGCCGCTGCCACCAACGAAGGTGAGGCTGAGATGATCCGCCGCACCAAGCAGGCCCAGGCAGAGGGTTCCGCCATTCGGATCTCGGCCGAAGCCGAGCGGCAGGCTTCGCAGCTCCGTGGCGAGGGCGTTGCACTGTTCCGCAAAGAGGTCTCACGAGGCCTCGCCGAGGCTGAGGCAACCGCCGACCCGGCCCTGGTCAGGCTGGCTATCTGGACCGAAACGTTGCGCCACCTCGCAGAGAACGGCCGCGGCAACGTGATGTTCCTCGACGGCAGCCCTGCCGGCCTGGAAGACACGATGCGCCAGCTGATGGCGATGCAGCAGCTCAGTACGCCCGAGGTTCAGCGAGCGATCGGCTCGCAGCCCTGAGAAATCCTGGAGATAGCGCCCGGAGTCGTTCAGAGCGATTCGCCTAGTTGGTAGTTTCGACCCCGATGGTCTTCGCCCGCACGATCGTGCACCGTCCTCGTTCCAACGAACCGGTCCTCCTCAACATCCCGACGTCTCTCGATCCCTCGCGTATCCCGGTCCACATTGCAGCCGTGATGGACGGTAACGGGCGATGGGCCAATCGCCGCGGTCTCACCCGCACCGAGGGTCACGCTGCCGGCGAGGAAGCGCTCTGGGACACAGTCATGGGGGCGCTCGAACTGGGTGTCGAGTGGCTCAGCGTCTACGCGTTCTCTACCGAGAACTGGAAGCGGCCGGTCGACGAGGTCCGCTTCCTGATGAACTTCAACGAGTCGCTGCTCATCAACCGGCGCGACTGGCTGAACGATCTTGGTGTGCGGGTGCGGTTCATCGGCCGGCGTAACTGGCGGGTGCCCCGGCGGGTGCTGAAGAACATCGAAGAGGCCGAGGCGCTGACCCGCCACAATCGCCGCATGACGCTCACGTTCTGCTTCAACTACGGCGGCCGAGCCGAGCTGGTCGACGCGGTGCAGCGCATCGTGGCCGATGGAGTTTCAGCCAGCAAGGTCAACGAAAAGCTGATCGGCGACTATCTGTATGCGCCCGACATGCCAGACCCCGACCTGGTCATTCGCACCAGCGGTGAGTACCGCATCTCCAACTTCCTGCTGTGGGAACTTGCCTACGCCGAGCTGATCTTCACCGAGACGCTCTGGCCAGACTTTCGCCGCACGCACCTCGTCGACGCCATCGGGCAGTATCAGGCTCGTGCGCGGCGCTTCGGTGGTGCGGTCGATGCGGTGGACGCCGGCGATGCTGGGGCTGCTGGTGATGCCATCGATTCGCAACCGTCCGACGGCGCCGGCCGGCCGATGGGTGCCGCACCGGCGTGAGCCTGTATCGCTGTAACGGTGTGGTGCTTCGCACCTACCCGCTAGGCGAGGCCGACCGCATCATCTCGTTCGTCACCGACACCAACGGCAAGGTGCGTGCGGTTGCGAAGGGCATCCGCAAGACCAAGTCCCGTATCGGAGCTCGGCTGGAGCCCGGTACACATGTCAGCCTGCTTATCTTTAAGGCGCGAGGCGACCTCGACATTGTCAGCCAGGCTGACACCATCAACCCGCACAAGCACATCCGTGCAGACCTGGACCGGCTGACGCATGCGGCTTCGCTGCTCGAAGCGGTCGACCTCGTTTCGCAGGAGGGGCAGACCGACAGCCAGCTGTATCGCATGCTGGTGGGTGCGCTGAAGTCCCTTGACGAGGCCGACTCGCCGCTGATGGTCTCAGCCTTCTATTGGCGGGTGCTCGCTCACGAAGGGTTCGAGCCGTCGCTGGACACATGCGTGCGCTGCGGCAGCACCGAGGACCTGGCGGGGTTCGACCCAGCGGGTGGGGGAGCGCTGTGCCGACGCGATGCGGTGGGGTCGCGGATCTCGAAAGAAGCGTTGCGCCTGCTGCGCATGATCGTCGACGGTCAGGTCACCGCAGTGCTGCGCGAGCCCGCCACTCCGGCAACCTACGAGGTGGAGAAGCTCGCCACGGCAGCACTTGAACACGTGCTGGAACGGCGTCTGAAAGCTGGCCGGGTACTCGACCGCGGGTAGGTAGCGATCGGCGCGCAGCTATTCCTTGCGTGGGGCGAATGGGTTGAGGAGCGGCACGCGGAAAGCTTTGAAGTCGACCACATTTCGTGTCACAACAGTGAGGCGGTGCAGGTGCGCCGTGGCGGCGATCATCGCATCTTCCGTGAGAGCGTTGCTTTTTCGGTGCATGAACCGTGCCCATTGGCGAAACGATGCGCCGTCCATCGGAAGCACGTTGTACGAGGCCGATACCTGGTCGGCCCATTCCTCGATCTCGTCTGCTTTCGCTTGATCTTGCCGACGGGTCAGTTCGATCCCGGCCTGGATCTCGCCGAGGGTGACAGCAGAGATGAACACGTTTGATGCCTCGACGGTGTCGAACCAGGCGAGAACCGCTCCGTGGGGACGAAGCTTTCTGAGTTCCGAGACCACATCACGTTTGCTGGTGTCGCGCCTGGGATCTCTGACTAGTCATATGACTAGTCAGAGTACTCGTGCTGTGTGGTTTACGAAGCAGCGTTGGCTCAACTGGTGAAGAAGCGGAACAGCCCGTAGACGAAGATCACAGCGCATGCGCGGCCGGCCCATCGGTAGGCCGTCGGTGCCGAGCGGGCCACGGTTTCGGCATCGGGTTGCCGGGCGGAACCGCCAAGTGAACGCCACGACAGAAACGCGAACACCACGACTCCAGCAGCGCCGAGCGCGACGAGCAACGCGCCGATCATACGATTGGTCCCAACATTCGGTTGGCGTAGTCGTTCGAGAACACACGGCTCGGGTCGAGCCGTTCCCGAAGTGCTCTCGCATCCTCGAAACGAGGATACGCGTCTGCCAAGTCTTCGTATGTACGCGTATGAAGCTTGCCCCAGTGTGGGCGACCCTGATGTGCTCGGAGAATGGCTTCCACATCGGCGAAGTACGCGGTGTGGTCGGAACCCTTTGTCATGTGCACGGCGATGTAGCCGCTTTCTCGTCCATACGCCGTGGACAAGGCCACGTCGTCTGGTGCCGTGACGCGGACCTCGACAGGGAACGAGATCTTGTAGCCGCGCCGGTCAACCATCTCGGTGATTTCCTGCAGAGCGTCGGGCACGGCCGCCCGTGGGATGGCGTACTCCTGCTCCACGAACTTCACCAGGCGTGGCGACACGAACACGTGGTGGCTCCGGTCGACGAACTCGACGCGCCCGCTGGACGGTGCAGCCGTGGCCAGACGGGGGATGGCTTTTGGCAGGAGCTTCCCGACTTTGGTGAGCGCTCCGAACGCAACGTTCTCGAACAGGATGTCGTTCGCGAACGCGGATCGTTTCGACCGGGGTCGCAGTGGCTCGTCGGTGCGATTGTTGCGCTTTGTCAGCGCCCAGCGCGTGTGAGGGACCCAGTAGAACTCGAAGTGGTCGTTGGTGTCCACGAGTTCGTCGAACTGGGCGAACACAGCGTCGAGCTTCATCGGCTGGTTCACCACGTGCAGCCGGAACGCCGGAACGCACTGCAGAGTAAGCGTGCTGATGATGCCGAAGGCGCCGAGGCCAACGACGGCAAGGCGCAATTCCTCACCGGTGAGCGTCGTCAGTTGGCCCGAGCCTGTCACGAGCGTCATCTCGACCACCTGCGTCGCGAGCGCGCCCAGACGTGCGCCGGTACCGTGGGTGCCCGTCGAAATTGCGCCGGAAATCGTTTGGTAAGCGATATCACCCAGGTTCGCCATGGCGAGGCCGAGTTTGTCGAGTTTCTCGTTGAGGTCGGCGAGGGTAATGCCTGCCTCGACAGTTACCCGTCCCGTGCGTTGTTCAACCGACAAGACCCTGGAGTAGGCCGACAGATCCAGCAAGGTCTGGTCGGCCACGGCGGCAGCGGTGAAGCTGTGTCCGCTGCCGACAGCGCGCACCTGGCGGCCGGCGAGCACGGACCGGCGAACCGCATCGACCAGTTGTTCTTCGGTGGTCGGCCGCTCCACCAGAAGCGGTGAGGCGCTCTGGTTGCCGGCCCAGTTGGTCCATCCACCTGGGCCTGGCCGAGGGATGTTCTTGTGGCGGAGTCGCATGCCCAGCAGTGTTGCACGGCGAGCGATCCCGGAGCGGTGGCTGCGGTCCGCGGGGAGTGTCCCGCGCTGCGTCAGACTGGACCCGGATGGAACAGCAACTGCGGAAGATGAAACGCGTTGCGCTCAGCATGCTTGGCATAGCCGCCGTCGTATTCGTTGCGTGTCGTGTGTTCGGGCCTGACGGCGCCGGATGGGTCGGTTACGTCGAGGCGGCCAGCGAAGCTGCCATGGTCGGCGGGCTGGCTGACTGGTTCGCTGTCACAGCCATTTTTCGTCGCCCGTTCGGTCTGCCGATCCCACATACGGGAATCATCCCGAACCGCAAGGACGAGATCGGACGGTCTCTCGGTGTCTTCGTGCAGGAGAACTTCCTGCAGCCAGATGCACTTGGTCGGCGCGTTGCCGAGGCTCACCCGGCGCGATCTATCGTCACGTGGCTCCGAGCCGAGGGCAACGCTGCGGTCGTCACCAGCAGCGTGCTGCGTGCAGCAGGCGGAGTCGCTGCAGTGCTTGACGCCGACGAGGTGACGCTGCATCTGCAACACGCGGTCACCGAGGCCGTGCAACACGTCGACGCCGGCCCGGTGCTTGCGTCGCTCGCCGAGACCGTGATGGCCGAGGGGCGCGCGGATGAGATCCTCGGGGCGTTGCTCGGGTCGGTGGTGCGAACGCTGGACGCCAACCGCGACACCTTGCGGCTCGGGTTTGCGGTTCGCAGCCCGTGGTGGGTTCCCGGGTCGGTCGATGAGCGGGTGTTCGAGAAGCTGTTCTCCGGCATCGTGGATCTGCTGCGCGAAGTGCGCGCCGATCCGCGCCACGAACTGAGAGCCAGTCTGCTTGCTCAGGCCGACCAGTTGGTCGCTCGTCTGAGGAGCGACCCGGCGATGCAGGCGAAGGTCGCAGCGGTTCGTGATGAGGCCCTCGCTCACCCGGACGTGGCTGCGTTCGTGCGGTCGGCCTGGGACACCATGTGTGCAGCGTTGCAACGTGCCGGTTCGCCGGTCGCTGGTGTGACCGAGTCGGCGTGGGACCGTCGTGGCCAAGGGCTGGTGCTCCGCGCCGCCGACACGTTGCACGACGATGCGGCGTTGCAGGCCAAGGTTGACTCGTGGATCGCAACGTTCGCCGAGACCGTCGTTGCTGATCACGGTCACCGCGCAGCGGACTGGATCAGGAGCACCGTGGAGCAGTGGGATGCTAAGGACACGTCCGATCTCATCGAGGTGCAGATCGGCAAGGACCTGCAGTTCGTCCGTATCAACGGCACCGCGGTCGGCGCGCTGGTCGGCGTGCTGCTTTACACCATCGGCCAGCTCATCGGCTGACCATCCCCCAAGGTCACGTCGGTCCGGCACATCTCCGAGTGACTACAGATCTCGGTAGAGGTCTTCGATCTCGGTGAGCATCTGGCCCAGGTACGGGTCGTCCTCGGTCAGCTCGGGAACAATCTTGGCCGTCAGCGTGACCTGGCCCAGTTCGCTGATGGTCGGCCGCCGTTCGTTGTCCACGGCGCTCTGCATCCATCGCAGCTGCTGGCGGCACTGGCGCAGCAGTTCGTCGCCCGGGTCCTTGTCCAGAATCGCCGACACCCATTGCAGCCCTTCGTACAGCGATGTCTTCAGGTGCTTCAGGCGCAGGTCGTCGGGCTTCTCCGACATGCTCCCTGGCTGATAGCCGGTGAGGCCACGCGGAATCGGCTTGATGGTGCCAGGCTTTTCGTCCTCGTCGCCCTCGGTCTTGGCCGTCGCCCTGGCGCGCTTCTTGTACTTCGAGATGAGCCCGGCGTCGGATTCGTGTTGCAACTGCGAGCACTTCGAGATCTTGCCGGCCTCGTCGACCGGACGGACCTCCACACCCCACGAGAAGCGACACAGGGCAAAGGCGATCGCCCGACCGCGGTCGTTCATGATCGCACCGGTCTGGGGGTCGATGCTCGGGCGGTCAACCCACCAGCCGGTCGCAGGAACGATTTGCAACACGTCGGGGGTTTCGTCGGGGACTGCTCCGAGGACCGCGGTGCCGGTGGTCGCGGCGAAGACGGGCGGTGCTGCTCCCGGTTCCATCGGTCCTACGCCATTCATCAGATCCGACATCGGCAGCAAACCAGCGCAGCTGTAGTCCTTATGGCAGCTGTAGTCCTTATGCTGGATGGGTGAGACGTTGGATGCCGGCACCACTGGCCTTTATGACCGCTGGTTCAGTTCTGATCATGGAGATCGTTGCCGCACGCCTGCTGGCGCCTTATGTCGGGGTGACTCTGCAGACCTACACGGCGATCATCGGAACCGTGTTGGCCGGTATATCCGTCGGAGCGTTTTCTGGTGGTCGGCTGTCGGATCGGGTACCTCCCGCTCGCGTGCTGGGTCCCGTGATTGTTGTCGGGGGAGCGTTGGTGCTGGTCGCCCTGCCGATGTTGCGAGTGGTCGGCCGATGGTCACAGTCCGGTGGTTCACTGGGCGCTGTCATGCTTGCCGGGGGAGCGTTCCTGCTGCCGGCAGCAGTTCTGTCCATGGTCTCGCCGCTGCTCATCAAGCTGTCGATGACGTCGCTGGACACCGCCGGTGCAGCAGTCGGCCGGATCGAAGCGTCTGGCACGGCAGGGGCCATCTTCGGCACGTTCTTCGCTGGTTTCGTGTTGGTGGCCCGGTTGTCATCAGACGCGATTTTGGTCGCCGAAGGCGTGGGCCTGTGCCTGTTGGGCACAACGGTTCACCTGTTGCTGAACCGTCGGGTTTCCACGGCGCTCGGTGTGGCCGTTGCAGTTGCGGTAGCCGGACTGGGATCAACCCGATACCGTGATCGTCTGTGTACGTATGAAACCCGGTACTTCTGTGTCAACATCGAAGAGGATCAGGTTCGGGCCGGCGGACGCTTCTTGTTCCTCGATCAGCTGATGCACAGCTATGTCGACCTCGGTGACCCGACGCATCTCGAGTTCGCATATGTGCAGGGCATCGTGGCCGGCATCGAAGCGGTGCATCCGGCCGGTCCGGTGAGGGCCATTCACATCGGTGGAGGAGGCTTCACCGTGCCGCAGTATCTCCGCTTCACCCGGCCCGGATCCGTCAACCTGGTCATCGAGCGCGACGCCGGTCTGGTGAAGCTGGACGAGACACATCTTGGGCTGGTTCAGGGGGACGGGCTCACGGCGGTTTCCGGCGACGGGCGGGTCGTCGTTGCGGATCAGACTGCGGCTGATTGGGACGTGGTGGTAGGAGACGCGTTCGGCGGCGAAGCTGTCCCGTGGCACCTGACGACCGAGGAGTTCACCCGGACGATCCGTGATCGACTCCGCCGCGACGGCCTGTATGCGCTGAACGTCATCGACTCGCCGCCCGAACCCGGTGTCCCGGGCCGGTTCATCCGTGCCGAGCTCGCCACCGTGTCAGCGGTGTTCCCGTACGTGGCAGTAGCTACCTCTGAAGGTGCGTGGACCGGTGCAGCGGGCGACAACTTTGTCGTGTACGCCAGCGATCAGCCCCTTGCGCTCACGGCGATCCAGGCCAACCTCGACGCAACGGGCAACGGGTGGACGGTGCACTCCGGCGAGGAACTGGTTAAGTGGATCGGCAACGCACAGGTGCTGACCGACAACTTCGCCCCGGTGGACCAACTGCTCACCGTGGCCTAGGAGCGAAGCGGGGAATCAAGTCCGGTGGGTCGTGGCTGGCACGGTGTTCATGGTGTCCGCCTGTGACCTTTAGTCCAAACCCAACACCGTTATCAGTGCTGCGTTGACGGCGCGCAACTCTGCGGCGTCCAGCCGCCCAGCGAATTGACCCAACCGTGTCTCCGGGTCGACGACCGTGAGCTGCTCCACCATCACCCGGGTCTTCACGCCCTCGATTTCGATCTCCGGTCGAAAGGTTGCCTCGCGTCGTCCTGTGGAAGTCGGTGCGACGACCCACGTGGACAGAGGCAGATCGTCGGATTGCACCACGACGGCAAACCGCGTCCCAATCTGTTCGTGTCCCTGGGCGTCCTTCGGTGCACGGAGTCGGTATAGATCACCACGCACGAACGGCATCCATTTCCGCTGTCAGCGCACGCGACGCGGCGACGTCGTCGGCATCGTTGCGCAGGGACTCGGCCTCGGCTCGAAGCTGCGCCCGGCGGTTCGTCCGGTCGGCCTCGAGGATTGCCGCCCTGGCAGCCTCCGAACGCGAAAGTCCGTTGCAAGTGAGTCCGTCGAGTGCGCGCTCTACTTCCGGGTCAGTGCGGATTGTAAGCGAACTCATGGGACGAACCGTAACACGTATTGCACCGTTCGGGCCT
>JANNBN010000015.1:0-17617 GCA_031385545.1 Acidimicrobiia bacterium
CAGTCCGCCTGCGTGGCCCGCACCGGGACCGAGGTCGATGATCCAGTCCGCGTGCGCCATCACCGCCTGATGGTGCTCGATGACGATCACCGACTTGCCAGAGTCAACCAATCGGTCAAGCAGGGCGAGCAACTGCTCGACGTCTGCGAGATGGAGTCCTTGGTTCGAGCAGACCCGTACATCGGTTGACCAGACAACGACCTGAAGGCTATTGATGTCACGTCAGTCCATTTCTTTCCGTTTTGACTCCCTTCATCGAACGCTGGTAGTGGCCTCCACCGGGTGCGTGGCGGTCATCGCGCTGCCTTGCCAGTTAATTCGCACGGGCGTGCGAAATTGGATATCGTGGGATAACGAAATCGAGCCGAGGAGCAAGCATGAGCGCAGCGAATAGTCTTTTGACCTGGACGGGATGTCGAACGAGTGAAAGCCTCAACGGGGCTTGGAACGCGATCATCGATGTCTACGACGTTGGGGCAAGTGGGCCGTTCGGCGGCGATGCGATGTTTGCCGAGATGTTCGGATTTCCGGCGGACAGAGGTCGTAATTCCCCGGGTCGCCGCGCCGAGTACGACTTCGACACCTCACCCGTTCTGCAAGTCCCTGGTGACTGGAACACCCAGAACGAGCGGTTCCACTTCTACGAGGGCTCGATGTGGCTGAGGAAACGTTTCTCTGCTCAGGTCGATGCGGAACGGCGCACCTTCGTCTACTTCGGTGCTGCCAATCACGGCACGTGGGTCTACCTCAACTCCAAGAAGGTGGCTGAACACGAGGGTGGATACGGCCCGTTCTGTGTCGAGGTCACGGGGTTGTTGAAGCCTGACGAGGAGAACTCGTTGATTGTGCGGGTCAACAATCAGCGCACCAAGTCCGCCATCCCGACGACTCGCACCGACTGGTTCAACTACGGGGGCATCACGCGTGACGTGACTCTGATCGAAGTGCCATCGACGTTCATCCGCGACGCTGTGGTGCAACTCGATCCTGCGAATCCCACCGTTGTGTGCGTCGATGTTTCGTTGGACGGCCCGAACGCGTCACAAGCGGTTACGGTTTCAGTGGCTGGTGAAACGCTGGGGACGCTCCACACCAACGAAGCCGGTCGCGGCGAAGCACGGTTCGCGTTGCCCTCGACGCTGCGGCGGTGGTCCCCTTCAGACCCAGTCCGCCATGAAGTGACCGTCTCGTGCGAGTCAGACTCCGTCACCGACCTCATCGGGTTTCGAACCATTGCGACCAAGGGAACGCAGATCCTCTTGAACGGCGAGCCGCTGTTTCTTGCTGGCATCTCGTTGCACGACGAATCGCTTGGAGACCCGGCCCGCCGCATCCAGACTGCCGACGAGGCACGAGCACTCTTGGCTCATGCCAAGGCGCTCGGATGCAATTTCGTTCGTCTTGCCCATTACCAACACAACGAACACACCGTTCGGGCATGTGACGAGATGGGTCTGATGGCCTGGTGCGAGATCCCTGTCTACTGGGGTATCGACTGGGAGAACGAGGCGACCCTCGCGAACGCGAAGGACCAACTCGCTGAACTGATTGTGCGCGACCGCAATCGCGCCTCGGTGATTCTCTGGTCTGTTGCGAACGAAACGCCGCCTGCTGAGCAGCGCACGGTGTTTCTCCGCGCGCTCGTCAAAGAGGCTCGTCAACTCGATCCGACCCGCCTGGTCACCGCAGCGTTGTTCAGCCACGCACAAGGCGGCGAGGTGTTCGATATGACCAAGGAGTCTGATCACTGGATGATCGATGACCCGCTTGGTGAAGACCTCGATGTGCTCGGAGTGAATGAGTACCACGGTTGGTATTACGGCAGCTTCGAGACGATGGCCAAAACCAGGTGGTCCACGCCCTACGACAAGCCAATGATTGTCTCCGAGTTCGGCGCCGATGCCAAAGCCGGGTTGCGGGGCGGCAACGACGAGTCCTGGACCGAAGACTTTCAGGCAGAGGTGTATCGACACCAGCTGGCGATGCTGGCCAAGATCCCGTTCTTGGCAGGCACTACCCCCTGGATCCTGAAGGACTTCCGAGCACCTTTTCGACTTCTTCCCGATGTGCAGGACGGGTTCAACCGCAAGGGTCTCATCGATACCAACGGGAATCACAAGTTGGCATACGATGTGCTTGCATCCTGGTATCAGGATCGGCTCGCCCAGAAGGGCTGATCTCGCTCCATGGACCTTGCTTCGTTTCGACTCGATGGAAAGGTTGCCGTCGTCATCGGCGGCACCGGAGTGCTGTGCGGGCGCATGGCTGCGACGCTCGCCGGGGCTGGAGCCCGCACGGTTATCGTCGGCCGTGATCCGATTAAGGCCGAAGCCGCCCTTGCTGCCATCCAAACGAGTGGCCACGACGCCGTCTTCGAACCGTGCGACGTGGTCGACCGTGGGGCGCTGCGCGATCTCGTGGCCCGGGTCCTTGCATCGCACGTTCGAATCGACGTGCTCGTGAACGGAGCTGGCGTCAACTCGGCCACACCGTTCCTGGAGATCGACGACGCCGAGATGCAACGCATCGTCGACACCAATCAGCACGCGGTGGTGCGCGCGTGTCAAGAATTTGGCCGATACTTCACCGAACGAGCTACCTCCGACGGCGAGGGCGCATCGATCATCAACGTCGGCAGTGCCTCAGGGCTGACGCCGCTGTCGCGGGTCTTCACCTATTCGATGACCAAAGCGGCCGTGCATAACCTCACGAAGAACTTGGCCCGCGAGTGGGGTCCGCTGGGCATCAGATGCAACGTGTTGGTACCCGGGTTCTTTCCCGCCGAACAGAACCGCAAGATCCTGTCCGCAGACCGCGCGGCGGCAATTCTTGGGCACACACCAATGGGCCGCTTCGGTGACATCGACGAGTTGGGTGGGGCGACGTTGCTACTGGCCAGCGATGCCGGTCGGTTCATCACAGGCTCGGAACTCGTCGTCGACGGCGGATTTCACGCAACAACCATCTGAGGACCTGCATGACACGTCTTGACTTCATGAATGAGCACCTGCTGCTCAACACCCCAACTGGGAAGGATCTGTATCACGAAGTCGCGGCACATGCCCCAATCGTCGACGTGCACAATCACCTCTCAGAAACCGACATCGCCAACGATCGAGTCTGGCCGACGATCACTGACCTGTGGTTGGGCGATGATCACTACAAGTGGAAGGCGATGCGACTAGCCGGGTTCGAAGAGACGCTCGTGTCCGGCGATGCAGATCCGTGGGACCGCTTCTTGGCCTGGGCCACAACGGTTGCTCGGTCGATTCGCAACCCGCTGTACACATGGACACACCTCGAACTGCGGCGGGTGTTCGGAATCGACATTCCCCTCAGTCAGTCGACGGCTCGTGAAATCTGGGAGGAGACCAACCGCCAGCTTCCGTCATGGTCTGCGCAGCGACTGCTCGCACACTTCGATGTCCGTGCCGTTGCCACGACCGACGACCCGGCTGACAGTCTTGAGACTCATCGGCGTCATCGCAGCGCGTCGACTGGCGGAGCCCAAGTTGCGATGCTGCCGACGTTTCGGCCTGACGCGGCGCACCGTTTGCTCGATGATCCTGTGGCATGGAACGCATGGGCAACGAAGCTCGACCCGTCCGTTACCGACCTCGATTCGTTGCTCGGCGCACTGAGCTCTTCCTACGCGCGCTTTGCTTCACTCGGTGGTCGGGCCAGCGACCATGGGTTGTCGACAATTCCAGATCGACCACGTGACCCGAAGTTGGCAGATCGAGCGGTCAGAAATGCTCGCACGGGCATCGCAGCGTCGGCAGAAGAGCGAGCGCTCGTCCTGCTCGAGGTTGTTGCGCTAACCGCAAGGCTCGCCTCCGCAGACGATTCTGTCCTCCAGTTGCATTTGGGTCCGTTGCGTAATGCGTCACCCAGAATCCTGTCGCTCGTGGGGCGTGATGCGGGGTCAGATGTCATGAGTGATGAACGCCATGCGTTGGGGCTCGCCCGTTTCCTGGGCGACTTGGAGTCTGTCGGCACGCTGCCGCGCACGATTTTGTACAACCTGAATCCGACCGACAACATGCTGTTCGCCACCATGGCCGGAGCGTTCGCAAGGCCAGGGGTGCGTTCACTGGTGCAGTGGGGTCCACCTTGGTGGTTCAACGACCACGAAGATGGAATGCGTCGCCAGCTCGACGACCTCGGGCATGTTGGTCAGCTGGCCAATTTCGTCGGGATGCTTACTGACTCCCGGTCGATCCTGTCCATGACGCGGCACGAGTTGTTCCGACGCGTCCTGTGCGATGCCATCGGCAACGATGTCGATCATGGCCGCATCTCGCATGAGCGCGAATGGCTCGATGCAATGGTTCAAGACATCTGTGTCGGTAACGCTGTGTCGTTCTTCGGGTTCCCGCAAGAGTGGGCAGTGCGAAGGTGAAAGAGGAAGCGCAACCGATGCGGGTGGTGGTGATGGGGGTCGCCGGTTGCGGCAAGTCCACTGTGGCGCGAGCGTTGGCAGCGCAGCTGAATGCCCGCTTCATCGAAGCCGACGAATTCCACCTACCATCCAGTATCGACAAGATGTCGACCGGCGTGGCTTTGGATGACCACGATCGCTGGCCGTGGCTCATCGCCCTCAGAAACGAGCTGCGAACCGAAACATATGTTGTTTTGGCGTGCTCCGCTTTGAAGGTCGAGTACCGAGACCTGTTGCGATCATCCGGTGATGTTCGTTTCCTGTTCCTCGACCTTGCTCCGGAAACGGCTCTCGAACGGATCAATCAGCGCACAGAACATTTCATGGGTGCCGCAATGGTGGACAGTCAGTTCGCCGCGCTCCAGCGCCCTATCCAGCTCGAGACCGATGTAGCCACGCTGATTGTCGATTCGCTGACACCGGACCAAATAGAAGCCGAGGCGTTGGCCCTGCTGAGCACGGTTCAGGCCGGACGAACCGTGAAGCCTGTGCTTGCTGACGGTGACGTCGATCGAACGATCAGCAGCGTCGAGTTACGTGCACATATCGATCTGCTGTCCGGGCAAATCATTGAGGGTGGCGCGCGTCGAGTCCTCCTCGTTCCGCCGGATCACACGCGTCTTCATTCAATGGCGGGGGTCATTACCGCCGGGTTGTTCACAAACCTCACGTCCGCCGGATGCGACGTGGCGGTACTCCCCGCGCTTGGGACTCACGTCGAGATGTCGGCGGACGACGCCTTGCTGCTGTTTGGCCCGGCCGTTCCATTCGAAGCAATCCTGCACCACCGTTGGCGTGACCAGTTGGTGCGGCTCGGCGAGATCGGTGCCGCTGAAGTGACGGCTGTGAGCAATGGAAGGTACAACGAGGCCATCCCTGTCGAGGTCGACGAGATACTGCTCGACAGCTGGGATCTCGTGGTCTCCGTCGGGCAGGTTGTGCCGCACGAAGTGATTGGTATGGCCAACTTCACGAAGAACATCGTGATCGGCCTGGGTGGAGCGCCAACGATTCATCGCAGCCACTTTCTCGGGGCCGTGTGCGACATGGAGTCGATCATGGGTCGCACTGATAGTCCCGTGCGTCACGTCATCGACGCAGCGTTCGACCGGTTCATTGCTCCACACGTCAACGTGATGTGGATCCTGACGGTCATGCAAGACACTGAGCACGGAGTCGTTCAGAGGGGCTTGTTCGTGGGCGGTGGCCGGTCCACCGAGACCGGCGGAGCTGCATTCCGAAGTGCTGCCGACCTTGCTCGACGCTGCAACGTGGAAACCATCCCCGGTGAATACGACCGAGTCGCCTGTTGGCTTGACCCAAACGAGTTTCGCTCGACCTGGCTGGGGAACAAGGCGATCTATCGCACACGGATGGCCATCGCCGACGGCGGCGAGCTGATCGTCTTGGCGCCCGGCATTGCCACGTTCGGCGAAGATCCCTCGGTCGACGCCTTGATCCGTCGCTTTGGCTATCGCGGCACCCGTGCCACGTTGGATGCCATCTCGCAGGATCCCGAATTGGCAGCGAGTTTGGGAGCTGCTGCGCATCTTGTGCATGGAAGCACCGAGGGTCGATTCGAGGTTGTCTACTGCACCGACCCGGAACAAGGTGGTCTGTCCGCAGACGAAGTGCGCAGTGTCGGGTTTTCGTGGCGGCCGCTCCGACAAGAGCTCATCCGCCTTGGTGTGACCGCGTCCACGCCAGCAGGTCCACGTACGGATGCCGACGGGCGAACGTTCCAGTTCATCGCCAACCCCGCGCTTGGGTTGTGGGCCGCAGCCAATCGTTTCGCGTCAAACAATCCGTAAGTAAGCACGAAGGGCCGTGCCCTGTCGCCACGACCCTCGATGTTGTGTTGGTGTTCGGACGTCCGTGCGTCGAGCAGAGTGTTTGGATCAGCGCCACCTGTAACGCTGATCCAAACGATTGGTCACGCCGGAGTGAGATCCAGCGAGGTCGGTGACTGACCTCCGTTGGGAACCTGCCAGCCGCCGACCCCCTTCGCGGCGGCGATCACCGTCTGGCTGAGGCAAACCGGTGCGGACCAACCCTGGTCAAGCGCCCGCTTCCAGGCCTTGCGGTATAGAGGCACGGCCTCTTTCGCCGGCATCGCAAACGCCTGACGGAGAACATCGTTCACGCCGGGGTCAGTCGTGCCCCACGGGTTATAACGGTTACCCGGCGAAAACACATGCAGCCCGGCCAGCAACGGTGTTGAGTTCAGACCGTTGGCGGTGATGTAGACGGAGAACTTCTTTCCGGCATGAAGCGCTTGGCCGGCTGGTACGTTCGGCGAGTTCGTCATATCGACATCGATGCCGATCGCCTTCCACTGCTGCGCAACCGCTTGGCCGAGAACGTTGAACCCGGCCTGGTTGGCAGCTTCGACATTCAGCTTGAACCCATTCGGATAACCAGATTCGCTCATGAGCTTTTTTGCCTTCGCAAGATCGAATTGGTACACCGTGTCGAGCTCGGCGTCGTAGCCATCGATTCCGTTCGGTTCCATCTGATAGAGCGGCGCGACTGCTTCGCCGAACACGGCCTTGCAGATCAGCGGGCGATCCAGCGCTACCTGCATCGCCTGACGCACCTTCACGTCGCCGATGGCTGGCGTCAAGTCGCCGTTGCGATCAGCCATCATCGCGAAGAACGACGCGCCAGCGGCAAGGTCGATGTTCAGTCCGGCGGCCTTTGCCCCGGCGATGTTCGCTCCGGTGAGCTGCGTACTGAAGTCGATCTGTCCTGTCTGCATCGCTTGAATGACGGCATTTGCATCGGGCACGACACGGATCTGGATCTTCTTCCATCGCTGCTGCGCAGGGTTCCAGAAGTTCTTGTTTGGCACGAGTGTGTAACTGCTGCCTGGTGTCGCGGACTCAAGTACGTACGCGCCTGCACCGTAGCTGGCTGTCGCCATCTTCGAAGGATCGGCAAGACCTGCAGGCGAAATGATCGCACCGGCCAACTTGTCGCTTGAGAAGACTCGTTCGAGGTCAGGCGTAGACGTCTTCGCCTTGACAACAACGGTGTCGCCACGGTTTGTGATGCTCGTGACATTGCTGAGCCACGCAGCCGAGTTCAGTCCGCTCTTCAAGTAGTAGTTCAACGAGGCAGCGGCAGCAGCGCCATCAAGCGGGGTGCCATCGGCGAACTTGAGTCCGGGACGCAAGGTCATCTCGAACTGTTCGTTGAACGGGTCGGTATAGCCCCACGACTGGGCAAGGTCGCCGGAGTAACTGCGGTCAGCGTTCATGTACAACATCGATGCGTACATAGGGTTGATGTTGAGGTTCGCAGTACCCACGTTTGCCAATACAGGGTTCAGGCTGTTCGGAGCGGCGGCGATGGCGATGGTCAGCAGTTCACCGACCTTTCCAGTCGGCGCCTTGGCAGGCGCCGCGGTGGTTGCCGGTGTCGCTGCCGGCTTCTCGGTAGTCGGTGCAGCCGCTTTGGCCTTCGTCGTAGTCGCCTTTTTCGTGGCGGCCTTTTTCGTGGTCGGCTTCTTCGTGACGGCTGGGGCCGTTGAAGCCGCGGCGCACGCCAGGACTACCGCGGTCGCGATAGTCCTGACGACGAGTTGCGAGGGACGTGGTGGCATCGAAAATCTCCTGTGGTGGTTTGATGGCGGTGGGGTTGTTTAGGGGGTGCTGCGGTGGGTCGAAACGACGCCACCGTCGGAACGCGGGGAGGTGTGCTCAAGTGCAAGCTCGTGATGACGAACGCACGCAACGAGGCGACCCTCGTCGATCGAGGCGACCGGGGGTCGCGCGTTCCAACAGATCTCGGCTGCGTGAGGGCAACGCGGTGCAAAGGCACAACTGGTCCGCGGGTCCGCCTCTCGTGGGTTGAGTGTCAGCAGGCTTTCAGCCCTCGCTTCGGCGCGCAGCCGCTGTTGGTCCGGGTCCGGAAGCGGCGCAGCTTCGACAAGCGCCTCGGAGTACGGGTGGCGGGGATGGTCTGCGACCGTTGCGGCGTCGCCTGATTCCATCACCTGACCGCGATAGAGAACCACCGTCCGGTTCGAGATGTGACGTACCACGGCCAAGTCGTGAGCGATGAACAGGTAGCTCACCTTGAGCTCTTCCTGCAGATCGGCGAGGAGGTTCATGATCTGCGCCTGAATCGACAGGTCGAGCGCGCTCACTGGCTCGTCGCAGATGACCAGGCGGGGTGAAAGCATCAACGCCCGCGCGATGGCAATTCGTTGCCGCTGACCGCCAGAGAACTGTGCTGGGTATCGGTCTACCGAGCTGGCGGGAAGACCGACTCGTTCCAGCATCTCGGTCACTCGGACACTCCGGGCGGCGCGCGGGATGTTGGAGTGCACGGTGAGCGGCTCGGCCAGCGTCTGGCCGATCGTCCTGGCTGGGTTAAGCGACGAGTATGGGTCTTGGAAGACAACCTGCATCTGGGCCGACAACTCTCGGCGGGTCGCGAGTTTCGCGTTCGTGATGTCCTGCCCGTCGAATCGGATCGTCCCTGATGTGACGGGGACGAGCCCGACGACGGCCCGTCCGATCGTTGACTTTCCCGACCCTGACTCGCCGACCAGGCCGACCGTCTCTCCGGGAGCGATCGTGAGGCTGACGTCGTCGACGGCTCGAGTGACGCGATTGCCCTGGGTGAAGTGCACCGAGAGGTGTTCGATCTCAAGCAGCGGCTTCATGAGTTGCTCCCGGCGGTGTGAGTG
The DNA here is from genome assembly GCA_031385545.1 of Acidimicrobiia bacterium. Taxonomy (GTDB): domain Bacteria; phylum Actinomycetota; class Acidimicrobiia; order Acidimicrobiales; family JANYDT01; genus JANNBN01. Next base: position 9,138 of record JANNBN010000015.1, read on the forward strand.
ACAGTGGCGGACATCTGCAGCGCGCGTACGGTTTCATCGGCTCGCACACAGCGAACGAGGTGGTCTGGGAGCGGGGTAGAGACGGCGACGGGAGCTGTTGAGCACACGTCGAGCGTCTGGTCGCACCGATCACAGAATCGACAACCGTGTGGCCAGTCGCTGGGAAGTGGTACCGACCCGCTGATGGTCGGCAAGCGTTTCCCCTTGGTCGCAAGATGGGGATTTGAACGAAGGAGACCCTGCGTGTACGGGTGAAGCGGCGCGTGAAACATCTTTGACACGGCGGCCTCTTCGACGACTTCACCCGCGTACATAACAACGGCCCGGTCGCACAGCTCTGCAACAACACCCCAGTTATGGGTGATGAGCAAAATAGCCATCTGTCGGTCTGTTCCGAGCTTTCTCAGGAGCGACAGGATCTCAGCCTGGATGGTGACGTCGAGGGCGGTTGTCGGCTCATCCGCAATCAACAGCGACGGGTTGCCGGCGAGGGCGTACGCGATGGCGATCCGCTGTGCCTGTCCACCTGACACCTGGTGCGGGTACCGCTTTGCGATTTCTTCCGGGTTCGGGAGGTTCACAGCCTCGAGCAGAGCAACCGCCTCGACCATCGCTTCTGCCCGGGGCAGCTTGCGGTGATGACCGATGGCTTCGGCCAACTGACGCCCAATTCGCCATGTCGGATCAAGCGCAACCATCGGCTCCTGCGACACGAAGCCAATGCGCCGTCCGCGGATCTCCGCGAGCTGGTCTGGCGAAAGCTCTGCGAGGTTTTGACCATCGAACAACACCGCTCCTGCGGTGACTGCTCCTCGGCCGGGTACCAGGCCCATGATGCCCGCTGCAGTGATGGACTTACCGCAGCCGGACTCGCCCACAACACCGAGCACTTCTCCTGGCGCGATGTCGAACGAGACATCGGTGACGACTAGCGCCGGACCATCCTCGCCGGGGAAGGCGACCGACAGATGTTGGACGGAAAGTAGGGCACGGGGCCGTGGCTCTGCCGGCGTCGGTGTTCGGTGCAGTTGCTGGGACGCGCGACCACGGCGCTTGATCTTCGAAATGGACCACCGTTCGGTAGCAGTGTCCCTCAGGGCGTCACCGAAGATGTTCAGAGCGATGACGGTGAGCGCCACCACAACACCTGGCGCAACCAACAGCCAAGGCTGAGCAGTCAACTGTTCACGCGCTGTTCGGATAAGACCTCCCCACGATGGCTGCGGGTCGCGTGGCCCGAAACCGAGGAAGGCGAGGCTTGACTGAATCAGGATCGACACGGAGGCCAGGAGCGAGGCCTGCACGATGACCAGGCTCATGATCCGGGGGAGAAGGTGACGAACGATGATCTGCGGTTTGGATAAGCCAGACACCTGCGCAGCAGGTACGAACAGTTCTTCTTTGGTCGTCAGGGTGACGCCACGGACGAGCCTCGACAACGATGCAGAGAAGATGACGCCCAACGTCGCCATGGCTGCACCGATGTTGAACGGAAACACCGAATAGACGACGAGGAGAATGATGAGCGCTGGGATGGAGAACAAGATGTCGCCGAACCGCTGGATGAGCATGTCGACCTTGCCGCCCACATATCCGGCGGTGAGCCCGAGCGTCACACCGACCACTAGGGCGACGATCAACGCGAGGGAACTGCCCCACAGCGTGGACCGTGAGCCGTAGACCAAGCGGGACAACACGTCACGGCCCAAGTCGTCGGTTCCAAGGATGTGTCCCTTGAACCCAGGTGCTTTCAACGTTGCGAGCAAGTCCTGATAGAGCGGGTCCTGGTTTGTGAAGAGCCGGGGAAACGCCGCAGCGAGCAGCAGCACAACCAACCAAACCGCAGATATCACGGCTGATGGTTTGATGAACAAGCGATGCGCAAAGCTCTTTGGGGTCGGCGCGCTCACTGGACACGCACCCGTGGGTCGAGGAACGAATAGCTGACATCGACCAAGAGCCCGATGAGGATCACGAACAACGCAAAGTAGAGAACCGCCCCTTGCACCAACGGGAGATCGCTCGAGAATGCGGCGTCAACGGCCAGCGAACCGAGCCCATCGAACGCTTTGATCTTCTCGACCACAACTGCGGCTCCGATCAGCGACACCGCGTTGATGCTGAGCAGCGTGACCAGCGGAATGGCGGCGTTCTTGAGGACATGCCGGTAGAGCACCGAGCGTCGAGGAATGCCGTTTGCTTGCATCACTCGCACGAAGTCACGCCCGAGCGCGTCGAGCATCGAATCGCGAGTCTGCTTCGTCATCGAAGCGACTGGCCCGACGGAGATGGCGAACACTGGGAGGACCAGGGACAAAAACCATTGCCAAGGCGAATCAGTGATGCCGCGAAATCCAATCGCAGGAAAGATTCGCCAACGGACGGACAAGAACTTCGTCAGCACCAGCACCAACCAGAAGCCAGGTATCGCTAGGCCAAGCAGGGAAAAGACGCTAACTGCCCGTCCCGCTCCGCCGCCCCGGACTGCCGAGAGCACTCCGAGCCCGATCCCGGCCATCATGACCACCGCTAGTGCAGATCCGATGGTCGAGAGCGTGGTTGGGATTCTGGCGTTGAGCATGGAGGTCACCGATACCCCCTGCGCATAGGAAATCGATTCGCCGAGGTCGCCGCGAACGGCGTGAGCTACCCAGTCCACATACCGGATGACAAGTGGACGGTCCAGCCCGAGGTCAGTTCGGACCTGTGCGACGCGAGTCTCATCTGCGTAGGGTCCGGCAACGATGCGGGCTGGATCCGTAGGCGACAGGGTGACCAGAGCGAACGAGAAGAACGTCACGACGAACAGCAACGGGACGGCAAATGCGAGTCGCTTCAGTATCAGGCGCCGCATTGTGCCGCCTTCGGTGAGAACCCGAGATGTTGGCGTGTCGTGCAACCATGTTTCATGCGATGGCTCCTAGGTGACATGAGTGATCGAAGAGAGTCGGGGACGAGCGGTGGGGTGTGACCGATCTCACGGGAATGAATCTCGCACATTCGGGTGAAGTTCGCAAGTCGGAACGAGATTAGGGTTTTGTCATGGCACGAACCGGAAAGCCTCGGGGACCGTACGCAAACACGCCCATCCAGCAGGAGAAGATCCTTCGTGGGGCGCTTGAGTACTTCGGGCAGTTCGGCTACTGGGGTTCGTCCATGCGAGACATCGCGACGCACATCGGTATGAGCCAGGCGTCTATGCGCCACTACTTCGCAACGAAGACCGATCTGCTGACGGCCGTTCTTGAGGAACGAGACAAGATCAGCAATGAAGCGATTCGACGGGCCGACATCCACAACGAGCACTTCGTCGATGCAATCGCCCAAATCGTCATCGACAACGTCGAGCAGCCCAACATGGTGAGGCTTTTCACCACGCTGTCTGCGGAAGCCACCAACGAAGAGCACCCCGCCCACTCGTTCTTCGCGGACCGATACCGCAGGGTCTCGGAATCGATCTCATCCCTGCTCAGCAAATCTGCACAGGTCGGCGAGATCTCGCCTGCAGTCGCAACCCCGGACTCCGCACGTGTTGTGCTGTCCGTGATGTTCGGCCTGCAGGTGCAGTGGCTCTTGGACCCCACCATCGATATGGCGGACCTTTTCAAGAAGTTTCTGGCTCAGTACCTTGGCACCGTTCCGCAGGGTGAACCGGCTGCGTCTGGTCAGCAAACCAAAGCTGCTGCGAGGAAGCGGAAAGCCTCCTGACGCTCAATGTCGCACGTATGTGCGAATGTACATCGAGCGGTGGTACCGTTCCTGCAGGAGGGGCCGACGATGACAACCTGGCAGCTCAGCGGTTTCGCAGATGAAGCTTCGGACGATCTTGACGAGCAGATCACGCTGCTGAGATCGCTCCAGCTTGTCAACGTTGATTTTCGGAGCGCGTGGGGGACAAATGTGCTCGCGTTGACGGACGAACAGGTCGATCTGGCCGCGTCCACCTTGAGCGCAGCTGGAGTGTCGGTCGCTGCCCTTGGATCACCCATCGGCAAGATCAGCGTCCATGACGACTTCGAGTCGCACCTCCGTAAGATGGAACGAGCAGTGCAGATCGCCCGCCGGTTTGGCACGAAGTCCATCCGACTGTTCTCGTTCTTCATTCCAGCAACCGACGATCCAGCGTTGCACCGCAACGAGGTGCTGCGCCGCATGTCAGCCCTGGTCGCAGTCGCTGAACGTGAAGGGATCATGGCGCTTCACGAAAACGAGAAGGACATCTACGGCGACACACCTGAACGGTGTGTCGACCTTGTCGAATCGGTCGGCTCGGAGAACCTGCGCCTCATCCTCGACCCGGCCAACTTTGTGCAATGCGGGGTCGCGCCAGTCAGCGACGCGTATGGTCCGGTTCGGCCTTACCTGCACGCGCTCCATATGAAAGACGCAGTAGCGGCAACCGGAGAGGTGTGTGTGACCGGCGCAGGAGACGCGCAGATTCGTGAACTTGTCCGCTTGCTTCACGCAGACGGGTTCGAAGGAGTTGTTTCGCTCGAACCTCACCTTGGTCGTGTCAACGCGTTTGGCGCGCAATGTGGACCGGAGCTGTGGGCGTCGGCACATCGAGCGTTTGTGGAACTGCTCGACCAGGAAGGTGTTCGGTACTCGTGAGCAACAACATCGCCAACGTCACCCACATCGCGGGAGGCGTCTCGACCGACGGTCCTCATGCGGTCCGACATCAGCCACAGCTTGCGATCAATCCAATCGCGTATTGGTTGGTCGACGGCAAGGTGGACCGATCCCGTGCTGTGCTGGAGGTGGCTTTCAAGGACTTCCAGACCCTCGGGTACACCGCGGTCAAAGCTGACGTGCCTGCTGACATGACGGAGTCCGAGTATCTGGAATGGATCGGCGCATTCGGTCTTGCGCCTTCCATCAGCTTGTTCAGTTCGCCGCTCGACGAAACCATCGACCTGGACCCTGAAATCGAGCGCGCCAAAGCGTTCGCCCGGCAGCAGCGAACCCTCGGGCTCGACCGGGCGATGGTCTCGTCGATGATGATCCCAGCGCGCATGCAGACGCCGGGGATCGGAGCGGACTTCCAGGAGGACAGGTTTGAAAGATGTCTCGACGCGCTCGGACAGGTTTGTGAGGCCTTTCAGGACGAGGGTGTTTTCGCAGTCCTCCACAACCACATCGGTGGAGTGTTCGAGACCGAGGCCGAGATCACCCGCGCGCTGGGTTCCATCGACGCGTCGCTACTCGGCTTCGGCCCGGACACCGGGCACCTCGTGTGGGCCGGTGCGGACCCGGCGTCGGTCATTGCCCAGCACCGCAGCCGGATCGGTGCGATCCACCTCAAGGACGCGTTCGCGGACTTCCTCGACCCTGCCAAGCGGGTCGAGATGAACTACCGACAAACCCAGGCAACCATGCGACTGTGGGCCGAGCCAGGTTTCGGTGTGATCGATTTCGAGGCTGTGCTGGCATCGATGCCGGCTGACTACGACGGAGACTTCATGATCGAAGTCGACGTACCCAGCATCGAAGACCGTTTTGAATCGGCCCGGCGCTGTTACGAGTGGGCCGTACGTTCACTTCCCATTTCTCCACTCTGATGAAAGCTTGTGTCACTCATGTCTGATTCCGTTCTTCGCTTAGGCATCGTGGGATACGGAACCCAAGGCGCAATGTATGCGCGCATGATTACCGATGGGCAAGTGCAGCGAACCGTTCTCGGAGCCGTCTGCGACGTCGACGCGGAGCGCCGGTCTGCTGCCGGATCCCTCGGTTGCGAGGTGTACGAAGATGTTGTCGCCCTGCTCGAAAGCGGTTCAGTCGATGCTGTCGTGACGACCGTGCCTCACTATTTACACGGCGAAGTGGCGATTGCAGCGATCGAGCGCGGGGTCCACGTGATTGTGGAAAAGCCGCTTGGTGTGTATGTCCGCCAAGTGAAAGAGCTATTGGCGGTATCTGACAACCATCAGGACGTCGCGCTTGCGGTCATGTTCAACCAGCGCGCCAATCCGCTTTACAGCGATCTGAAAGCGCTGATTTCGAGTGGTGAGTTCGGCAACCTCCGACACACCAACTGGATCATCACCAACTGGTGGCGACCTCAGGCCTATTACGACCAGAGTGCGTGGCGGGCCACATGGGGAGGCGAGGGCGGCGGTGTGTTGGTGAACCAGGCGCCGCATCAACTCGACCTGTGGCAGTGGCTCTGCGGTGTGCCTGAACGTGTCTACGCGAAGGTGGGCTACGGGTTCCGTCGAGACATCGTGGTCGAAGACGAGGTGCACGCCCTTGTCGACTTCGGTGGCGGAGCCACTGGGTCGTTGCTGACCTGTACCAACGATGTCATCGGCACCGATCGGCTCGAGATTCTGTTTGACTCGGGCAAGGTCGTGGTCGAGGACTCAAAGACGGTGACGCTCACCAAACTCAGCGCGTCCGAACAGGAACTCAGCGCGTCGATGTCCGTATCCGACGTCGCAGACCTGTTCCGTGGGCGAAGCGACAAGACTCGTTGGCAAACGGTCGAGACGAAGACCTACCAGTCGGCATGGGGCCGTCAACACGGAGATGTCCTCGCCAATTTCGCAGCGCACGTCCTGGACGGGTCCCCGCTCATCGCACCCGGTGCTGACGGCGAGCACGGGGTCCGGCTCGCCAACGCAATTCACCTGTCCAGCTGGACAGGTGAAGAGGTTACGTTGGCCGAGTTGGACGAGGACCGATACCTGCACGAGTTGAATGCTCGGATTGTCCGCGAGGGCCTTTACCCCGAGTGCTCCTGACAGGGTGCCCCGCCGTTTGTATGTCGACTTGTATCGACTGGTCTCGACGCCGTAGGGCCTGGCGATGCATGATGCGTTTGGGCCGAACCCGAGGAGGCATCAGTGAGCATCGCAGACGTCCTCATCACGTGCACCCATTGATGGATTCGGAACCACACAGGCCCTGTTCAACCGAATGGGCGCGACGCAGCTGCCCGCCACGACGATGCTTGAACACGCGGATCTCGTCGGGTCCTGGGGTTTTTCGTATCTCTCTTGGAACGAACCGGCCATTGCCCCGATTGGCGAGTCAAAGTCCAACGCCGAAATCACTCGGTTGCTGGCTGCTCGGATGGGTTCGACGACGACGTGTTCCGTATGTCGGACCACGAACTCATGGAGTTAGTGCTCGCCGGTTCACCAGCGGCGAAGGCAGGCTTTACAGCCGACGTCATCCGTGCCAAGGGCTTTGTACGTGTAGCGGAACCGGTTGGCTCAGCAGTCGCAAAGGATTCGATGTTCGCGTTCAGCAACTCAGCCCTCGGAGCCGCTGGCCTGCATCCGGTTGCGAAGTACACCGGCCCAGCCAACCCTCCGTCGTCGGCGAGCCCGTACCCGCTTCGGTTGTTGACGCTCAAGCGCCACTATTCCATCGACAGTTCATATGCGAGCTTACCTGTCATGAGGAACGCGGAGCCCGTGGCCACCGTGGAGATTCACCGCCTCGACGCTTACGCCCGCGGCATTTCGGCAGGTGACGCTGTGGAAGTGTTCAACGGTCCCGGAAGTCTGAAGCTGGTCGCAGACGTTTCGGAAAAGGTTCCGCCAGGCACTGTTGCTGTCCCGTTCGGCCGATTGGGAACAGCGAGCGGCGACAAGCCGCCAACAACAGGTTCGTGGTTCCGTTGCGGACGTAGTCATGCGAGTACCGTGCCGGTGTCCCGCCCGGTCGCAAGGCCAGTAATGGTGTCGTGCGATCAAGGGCCTGGATGCTGGTCTTTTCATCGACGCACATCACGACTGCGGCTTCGGGTGGGTTCAGGTACATGCCGACGACATCACGGACTTTCTCCACCAGGAGCGATCGTTCGACAGTTTGAACGTGTCCACCAGGTGCGGTTTCAGGCCGAACGCCTGCCAGATCCGAGACACCGACGACTGTGTCATTCCCGTCGCTACCGCCATCGACCTGGTCGACCAATGCGTCGCACCGACCGGCACCGATTCGAGCGGGCTGCCACCGACTGCGTGCTCGACGGGCGACGCGCCCACCGTTGCAACGTCAAGCGCTCCTCCTCCGTCAACACCGGCGTCTGTTTCGGGCGTCCACGCGCAGCCATAACCGCAGTCTACGAAACCCCAACCAGAAACGCGAGCCAGTTCTGACTCAGAACACTAGTCGACAGTGACTTCTCGGGCACGTCGTATGCAGAGAACGGTGAAGGGTACGCGCTGACGGCATCGATCATGGCTGTCAATACGCTTCCGACGGGCGCGCCGATTCGCGAACAGTTGGCCCGTGCGTTTGTGGGGCTATTCGCCGACGTATGCAGCGAGGTGTTGACCGGTCAGGGTCTTGGGTTTGGTGACCAGCTGAAATGGTGTGCCTTCGAAGACGACCAGTCCGCCTGCGTGGCCCGCACCGGGACCGAGGTCGATGATCCAGTCCGCGTGCGCCATCACCGCCTGATGGTGCTCGATGACGATCACCGACTTGCCAGAGTCAACCAATCGGTCAAGCAGGGCGAGCAACTG
>JANNBN010000017.1:0-6881 GCA_031385545.1 Acidimicrobiia bacterium
ACCGTCGGGGCTGTTGAGTGTGCACCGGACGTACAACTCGGCGTCGACCGCCGTTGGAGCATTCGGTCGTGGTTGGTCGTCGTTGCTCGACCAGCGGGTGCAGTGGGATGCGGCGGGCCCGGGGATCTGGCTGCGCCTTGCGGACGGGTCGTCGGAGTACCACGGGCAGAGCCCGGGCGGTGGCTACAACCGTCCGTCACGCGTGGGGCACTCGGCTCATCCGCAGCTGGAACGAGGCGGACTGGTTCGCCTCGTCAAGCCGCGTTGGCGCGCTGGTCGCCCGGTTGATCGGTGCTTCTCCGCACGAGGTGGTTGTGTGCGACTCGTTGTCGGTCAACCTGTTCAAATGCATGGCTGCGGCGCTGCGCATTCAGGCTCCCGCGGGACGGCGGACAATCGTCAGCGAAGTCGGCAACTTCCCGTCCGATGCCTATATCAACCAGGGCATCGCCCGAACGTTCGGAGCAACGGTCGTCGATGTCGACCCGGCCGATGTGGCGTCAGCGATCGCCGGGGTCGGCAAGGACTTGGCCGTTGTGCAGCTCACCCATGCGCACTACAAGACGGGCGAGGTCTACGACATGGCGGCCATCACCGAACTGACTCACCGCCATGGCGGCTTGGCCGTTTGGGACCTGGCCCATTCGGCCGGAGCAATGCCGGTCGAACTCAACTATTGCAACGCTGATTTCGCCGCGGGCTGCACCTACAAGTACCTGAACGGCGGGCCGGGCGCGCCGGGTTTCGTGTTCACAGCCGAACGTCACCACGACGGTCTCTCCCAGCCGATGAGCGGCTGGTGCGGGCATGCCAACCCGTTCGCGTTCGACCATGCGTTCACACCGGCAGCCGGGATGGGGCCGATGCTGGTCGGCACGCCGCCAATTCTTGCGATGGTTGCGCTGGAGGAAGCGCTACGACTCTGGGACGACGTCGACATGCAGCAGTTGCGAGCCAAGAGCATGGCGATGGGCGACCTGTTCATCCGTCTGGCGGACGACCGTCTGCACACCTATGGTTTTGGCATCGCCTCACCACGGGACGCGACCCAGCGCGGCAGCCAAGTCTCGCTGACACATCCCGAGGGTTTCTCCATCATGCAGGCGCTCATCGCCCGCAACATCATCGGCGATTTCCGCGCCCCGGAAATCCTTCGCTTCGGCTTCACTCCCCTCTACCTCGGCTACGCCGACGTGTGGGACGCAATCGACGCGTTGGTCGACGTCATGAAGACGGGCGAGTGGGATCACCCAGAGTTCAGGGTTCGCCACACCGTCACCTGAAGTTTTGCCCAACGGCTTGCTGAGGCAAGTGTGGGCGATGTTGCGCCCGGAGCAACATCGCCCACAACTATCCGACGAAGTGCAGCGTGTCGAGCGATCGGCGGAAGGTCGACACTTCGGCTGCGACTGCGCCCGGATCACCGGTCAGCCCGCGTGTGATCAACCCGGCAAGTTCATCGCAACGACCTGGGGTGAGACCCCACCGAACCATTTCGGGTACGCCGAGCCGCAGCCCAACTCCCCCACGGCCAGGCAGCCCGATGGCCGAAGCCAGTACATTTGCCCGGCGCAGCGCGAGGGCCGCCTCGTTTCCCCCTGCGAATCGGGCGCTCACGTCGAGCGCGAACTGGTGGGATCGTGTCGCAACTCGTTCGGAACCATCGGCCACGGTGAACGGCAAGATGCCGGTGCCAGCCAGGCGATCGGTCAGCGATTCGGCCAACGCACACGCGGTCTCTCGCATGGTCGACGCGTACGCGGTTCCGTGCGTGATCCAATCCGTCAGCGAAATGGCCAGGGCAGCCGTCTTGCCCGGGTCGAAGTTCGCTGTCAGCCCCGGGTAGGCGATTGCGTCGATGCGGTCAGCCAGGTCAGCTCGATTGGTGAGTACCAGACCGCCGGGCGGGCCGCCCAAACTCTTGTACGTGGACATGGTCATGATGTCGGCGCCGAGCGACAGCGGGTTCGGCCACTGGCGCCCGCTGAACATGGCGCACGCGTGCGCAGCATCGAAGAGAACATCAGCCCCGACCGAGTCAGCGATGGCGCGTACTTCGGCGACCGGATGCGGGAGCAGGTTGAGGCTGGCACCCATGGTGATCAGCCGCGGGCGGTGTCGCTGTGCCAACGCTACAAGCCCAGCGACATCGATCATGTAGCGGTCCGCGTCGAACGGGGCCTCGATGATGTTGAGTCCGTAAAGGCCGGCGGCGCCGGGCTGCTGATGCGTGACGTGACCAGCCACGTCGGAGGGCGGAACGATGATCGTGTCACCCGGGCGGCACGTCGCCATGAACGCATACAGGTTGGCCATCGCACCGGAGCCGACGCGGACCTCGGCGTGCACAGCGTCGAACACCGTGCGAGCAAGGTCAGCCGCGATCACCTCGATCTGTTCGATGGCTTCGAGGCCCATCTCGTACTTCTCGCCTGCTCGCCCGAGCGAGGCCCTTGTGCCCAACCCCGCAGCCATCGCTGCCTCGGCCAGAGGGTTCATCACATTCGACGCCGGGTTGAGGTTGACGCACTCCTGGTCGTGAATCCGACGGTTCTGCGCGATCAGGCCGTTGATCCGGTCGACCAGTTCGCCGGGTGAATCGCCGGCGACGGTGGCAAGGATCTCGTGTTCACGCTGGTTGAGACGGCTGTTCATCGAGGTGAGGATAGGCCTCTGACATGACCCGCGCGAGCCAGGCAACGGCGTCCACTCCGGAAAACAGGTGTACGGCCAACGTGGTGTTCCGCTATTGTGAGGGGCCCTTGGTGGCCGTAGTTCAGCGGTAGAGCGTCAGGTTGTGATCCTGAAAGTCGCGGGTTCGAATCCCGTCGGTCACCCCAAGTTGCCCGCAGCTGCGGGGCGGTTCTTACGCCCCGCCGCAGCGGCTAACCTCGCCCGGTCCCGGTTCGCCGGGTACATCTCGCCGGATACATATTGCCTCTCTAGCTCAATGGCAGAGCAACGGACTCTTAATCCGCAGGTTCTCGGTTCGAATCCGAGGGGAGGCACCAGCACCACCCCAACCGGGGCAGCGTGCGCGTTCAGGGAGGGCTCAGACCCTCCCTGTTTGATTTCCCGCCATATCGGACCTGGCGTCGGGGTCGATCACCAGCAGATTGGCCAACCGTGAGAACACGGTGAGAGCACTGTGACCGGACTCGTCGTGGTTTCTGACACGATGCAGGCATGTCGACCAGCTCACTGACTTCAGATGTGGTCCTCATTCCTTCCTTGGGACGGCCGGCGAAGGACTTCGAATCGCTCGCCGTCTCGCTGTCCATGAGCGGCTTCAGATGCATCAGCATCGAACCGCGCTCGACCTGGACGCCTCACCCAACGTTTGCCCGTCTCGCCGACGAGGTGGTTTCGTGCCTCGATGACACCGGAATTATACGTGCCCATATCATCGGCCACGCATTCGGGAATCGCCTGGCCCGCATGATCGCAGGTCGCCATCCAAGCCGGGTCGATGCCGTTGTGCTCCTCGCGTGCGGTGGCTACGTCGACATGGTGCCTGAAATCGAGGCAAGTTTCCTGGCCTGCTTTGACACCTCCTTGGACCCGGCCCAGCACACCGCCCATGTGCAGCGTGCGTTCTTCGCACCTGGCAACGATGGGGCAGTGTGGTCCCACGGGTGGATGCCCGAGGTTGCCGCATACCAACGCGCCGCTGTCCGCTCCAGTCGCCGAGCCGACTGGTGGGAGGCGGCCAGCAGGCGCGTTCTGGTCGTACAGGGCCTGCAGGACGTGATCGCCGTCCCGGAAAATGGTCGCCGGTATGCAGCCGAACATCCGGACGAAGTCACGCTGATCGAGATCGACGGCGCCGGCCACGCGATGCTCCCGGAGCAGCCGAAGCTGATCGAGTCAGCTGTCCTGCAGTTCCTCAATCAGGTCCGGTGACGTTGCGTGGACGGCGTCCGGGTGAACGCACACCTGGTCATTCCTGAGGCAGAGCTGGCGTGGCGGTTTTCGGCGAGCGGCGGCCCCGGCGGGCAGCATGCCAATACGTCGAACACCCGGGCCGAGCTGCTTTTCGACGTGTTGACGTCGCAGACACTTTCCGACGCACAGAAGGGGCGTGTCGCGGCGAGGTTGGGTACCGAGATTCGTGTCGTCGCAGACTCAGAACGATCACAACTCCGCAACAGGGACCTTGCGCGTGCCCGCTTTGCCGAACGACTGTCGGCGTCGTTGCATGTGCCTCGGGTCCGTCGGTCCACGAAACCGACCAAGGGGTCGGTGGAACGGCGTCTGCAGGGCAAAGCACGCACGAGCGAGCGCAAGGCGGAGCGTCGCAGCGGCTGGGATTGAAGTCACCGACCGGTCGTCGACCAGTCGTCGACCAGTCAGCGGCCGGTCGTCGACCAGTGCCAGGGTTCCGATGGAAGATTGTAAAAGCCGTACTTCCCAGCGTGGGCGCGCAGCCACTGATATCCGCTCGTGTTGCGCCGCAATGCGCGGCCATTCTGCGTGAAGTCGATCGCCAGGCCGCGTTCGTGCTGGCTGCGCCCCGGTTTGGCCGTCTGCGGACGACAACCGTTCGAGGGCATCTGGTAGATGGCGTAGCTGGAGCTTCCGCAGTTGTTGCGGCGCACGGCGATCTGCGCTGCCGGGCTGCGGTATCCGCCACCGCTGAGGTACACGCCGCTGCGTGACGCGTCGGCCAACATCGCTGCCAGTTTGCCGCGAATGCTTGCCGCCACCACGATGCCGTTCGTTGAACCCGTCGGGATATCGGGCAGCCGCGAGCCTGAACTGGTGAACTTGCTCTTCGCCCCGTTGCGCCGGGCCGCTGCAAGCTGTCGCTCGAGTTCGCGCTGCTGGGCAGAGATCTCTTTGGCAAGGATGGCGTCGATGTCGGTCAGCCGTTCTCGTTCGTACAGCGCACCGTCGAGGCGATCCTCCACCAGCGATGCGTATTTCTCGGTACGAGACCGCGAGGCCTGCAGTGACGCAAGCCGCTTCGCTGCTGCGAGTTTGCGGGCCGTTCGCTTTTCCTCTGCGCGCTTTGCTTTTGCAAGCGCAAGGCGATTGTCTTCTTCGAGCGCCATCAACTGGTCAAGCGTGTCGGCGCGGTCACGGTTGCCAACCTCGACATAGATCTGGCTGCGGGAAGCCTCGGCCAAGTTCTTGGTGTTCAGGAGCGTGTTGAGGCGGCTGACCTGCGGGTCGACGTAGGCGTCGATTGCTGCTGCCTGACGGACCCCGCTCAGCCCTTGAATCGCAGCCCGGGTTTCTGCGGCTTCCTGCAACGCTTGAGACACTTCGGTTTCGGCGTCGACCAGTGCACGCTTGGCCGCGCCCAGCGAGGCGTTCTGGTCCTTCAGGTCGCCGTTCAGCGCTGACAGCGTGCGTTCGACTTCTTTGTCTTCGCCCTTCAACGCTGACACCTTGGCTGCGGCTGCGATGCGCTGCTTGCGCAGTTGGGCCTGCTTCGAACGGTTCGCTGTCAGCGAGGCGATCGAAGGTTTCTTGGCGGTCGACTTCTTCGCCGTTGTTGTCTTCTTGGCGGTTGTTGTCTTCTTCGACACGGCCTGGGCGGGAGCAAGGACCGTTGCACCAAAGAGGAGGGCGAGCGCTGACACCGTGCTCACGATCCGAAAGGGGCGACTGGGACGCGCCAGGGCTCGGGCCGCTGCGGTGCGGCTGGCGTCAGGACGGCGAGTGCTCACAAACAGGCTCGGGAGGATGTGCTTGCGACGACCAGGTTCGGCCGGCGACGAGTAGGTCACAACGGGAATCGCAGGAAAACGAGCGGTCGTTCAGTGACCGAACAGACTTGCTGAGTGCTCATCGACCCTAGCGGCCACATCGTCTGTACACACACCATGCCTGACATCGGTGCGGTTTCTGCTCTCGATTGGCCACGATTCAGTTGTTGTTTCGTGACGATTCATCAGCGCATTGTGTTGCTCGTGATGCCTTCTCAGTCCACTCCGGACGCTAGGCCGAGAACTCGAACCGAACAGTCTCCGCCTCAGCGGTAGCCTTCCGCTGCGGGTTCCAACCCGCATGCCTCCGTAGCTCAACGGACAGAGCACTCGCCTTCTAATCGAGTGGTTGCAGGTTCGATTCCTGCCGGGGGCGCCAACCGGGTTCAGCCCTTCAGCCTGCCGAAAGCCGCTGGATACGCGCAACTCAGGGGCAACATACGCGCAACTTGCGGGTTTCGCCCGCAAGATTCTCGGCCGTTTTGGCCAAGTTGCGCGTAAAAGGTGGGCGAGTTGTGTTCAGACGGGTGCCGAAACCGTTAATGCAGGCCGGATGGATGCCCTGCCGGAAGAGCACCAAATTGCAACTGAGGGTCGCACGCCGCAAGGTTCGCAATAGGATCGCCTGATGGCTGCTGACGCTCGCTCTGCTGGACCCGCTCCCGTTCCGGACTCGCTTCAAGCTCTTGAGCCGGATAACCAGCCGGATGACCACGAATCTCTCGTCGAGCGCATCGCCCACGAAGCTGATGCCGACGCAGCAGCCACCATCCAGCAGCTTCCTGCAGCTGGCCCGTTTCGTCAGGTCATCAGCTTCATCGGGCGCAGCGGCCGACGAATCGGCGTCACCATCGTGGGCGGCTTGGTGTTGCTCGCTGGCATCGCGTTGCTGGTTCTTCCGGGCCCGGCGTTCCTGGTGATCCCGGCTGGCTTGGCGATCCTCGCAACCGAATACGCATGGGCCCGCCGTTGGTTGGACAAAGCGAAAGCGAAGGCTGAGCAGGCCAAGAAGTTGGCAACGCGCAAAGCCCGTTGACCCTCGGAGGTGGTTGCCCAACTCTTTGCGCCCGAGATAGTGCGTTCGGTCGCGCCAGGAGCGACCGAACGCCCAACCAAAAACCGGTTTAGGTCCTTGTTCACGGTTCACGCGCGACCATACCAAGCATT
>JANNBN010000030.1:0-57942 GCA_031385545.1 Acidimicrobiia bacterium
TGGCGGTCGTTCCCGGTACGTCTCATGGCCTTCCGCTCGAGAAGCCTGCTGCCGTGGGGGCAATGGTCAACACGTTTCTGAGCGGGCCAACCACACCGGAGACACTGATTCCGGTGCGCCGAAGCGAGTCCTGACAGCGGAGACTTCCTCGCGGGACGGGACATCGATGACCGAACCCGTCCGACGATCGGACCCGGCGTCCTCGCTAGTTGAGGACGAGCCCGAAGTTCCGCGATCGCTATCTCCGCCGTGACCACACGCGCACTGCGCACGGAGCGCCAGGAGAGGGCACTCAGTAACACCGGTCATCACAAACGCGAAAAGTGGGCACACTTCCGGCGTTATACGGGTGATGTCGGGCCGAGTCGCGCTCCGAGCGTTCGACTGTGGGAGAGGTGCGAGGTGTGCGACGGGTCACGGTCACAATCGAAACTTCACCGACGATCGGCCGCTCGTAAGGGTAGATTACCGAGCGGGCCGGCGGGTTCGCCGATAGGAGTTTTGGGCGCGGAAGTGTGCGGGGCCTTGGGGGGTGGATAACTCGTCGGGTCGAGAAAACTGTCGCCGTTCGAGGAGCCGGGTGTGGTTGGATCGGTCCACGCCAACGTGACCAGACACGGCCAACCAGGCCTGTTGGTCCCTCGAGAGCTGTCGGGAGCGCGTGGGCTGCGGGTTAGGATCTTTTGGGTGGCTGATCCGGTCGTTGCGATGGCGGACGAACCGATTGTGGCCCGTGATCGGGAGCGGGCTCGCGTCGTCGATCTTCTTGATCAGACGCGCTCTGGGCGGGGCCGGTTGGTGATCATCTCGGGTGAGGCGGGGATCGGCAAGACCTGTCTGGCTGGAGCGGTGGCGGCCGCCGCTGCGGACAAGGGCTTTGCTGTGGTGTGGGCTCGTTCGGCTGATCGAGCCAGTTCCGCGCCGTATGGCCTGTGGCGGATCGCGCTGCAGCAATTGCCGATCGATCGCGGGCGAGAACGTGACGATTTGCCGGGCCGCGATGCGTGGTCGGTTGCCTCTTCGGCGGATCGGACCGCCCGGCGCCGGTCGGTGGGTCGGAGGCTGACAACGCACGGCGGTTCGCCTTGTCCAACGATGTGATGCTCCTGCTCGCTCAGGTCGGCGAGCCGGACGGCTTGTTGGTTGTCCTCGATGATCTTCAATGGGCCGACGAGCCGTCATTGCTGTTGCTCCGCCAGATCGCTCGGCGCGTTCGAAGCACGCGGGTGTTGATCGTGGCCACCTGCCGGACGCTGTCGCCGTCCGTGGACGCGAACGATGACATCATTCGAGAGCTCTCGCTCGACCCGAGCATGGAACGCATCGAGCTGAAGGGGCTGGAGCGTGCCTCCATCCACGCGCTGCTCCAGACGATCGGGCTGTCGGCGTCAGAGGCGCAGGTCGAGGCCATCCATGCCGAGACGAGTGTGCGTGATTCGTGATCGACTTTGGGTCGTCGAACGTTCGCTGCCGGGTTGCGGTCGAGAAGTCCTTCATCGTGGCAGTACTTGAAGAACCCGGCAATTGTTGACATTCGTCGTGCGACGGTTGAGCGCATCTTGCCTGCCGATTCCATCTCCCGCCCGAAGATCTCGATGTGAGCACGTTTCGCTTCGAGCACAGCTACCCGATTCTCGGTGCACCATTCAGCGGAGATTCGAAGAACGGTCCGATAACTACGAAATGTCGCGCCGCCATACCCGGCAAGAAACGCGGCGATCGCACCCTTCGTCTTTGCGTCGAACGGATCGTCAGGCTGAAACAGGACGAGTGATGTTGATGTTGAGTTGGCCATGATGGCCTCCTTGTGACCCTGCCCTTCTGAAGGGCGGGAACACAACATCGACACTTCAAGCACGAACAGAAACCGTGATAACTATGCGCGCAGATAAGGGCGAAGTAGTGCGCTGGTCGTGGGTAGTTGTAGAGCCAGTCGCTCCCGGGGTTGGAACATGCAACATGTCACGAACTCCGCCACACCTGTTTCACCCGACTACGCGAAGCAGGAATGGCCCTGGAAGCTATCCAAGCTCAAGCCGGACATCGATCGATCAGTTCAACCCAAATCTATTTACACTTAGCAAACGACTG
The DNA here is from genome assembly GCA_031385545.1 of Acidimicrobiia bacterium. Taxonomy (GTDB): domain Bacteria; phylum Actinomycetota; class Acidimicrobiia; order Acidimicrobiales; family JANYDT01; genus JANNBN01. The sequence continues at coordinate 2,092 of JANNBN010000030.1, forward strand.
GCTCGTCGCCGAAGCACTCCCGGACCGGTTGATACCGGCTGAACGCTGTCACGTCGTCCGCACGATTGCTATGCGTACCTATGTTCATCCTGGTGGGAGCAAACGGTCGTACTCGCGAGGAACACTCGATCGCTGGATCCGGGCGTGGCGGTGCTCGGCCTTGCCGGGCCCAATCAAGAGCTCCGTTCGGCGAACGCAACGCACACTGAATACCGTTGTCAGTCTGACGCGATGCAGCTCGACCAGTCTTGACGAGGTGGTAAAACGCGTTGCGCAGCCAGACGGTGTTCAGGTCGATTCTGGGAAGCCGGAGCAACGTTCACGGCGTAGCCCTCCACCACCGCCCACCAGCATGCGCACTGGACCGGTCACGCGACGTCTCGCCCGTGATCTCACCGGCCGCTACGACCGGATCGAAGGTACAATCGCGCGATGGCGTTCTTGCGTTGCCCGAGCGTTGTCGGCCGGGACCGGGAGCGGGCGGCTGGTGATGCAGCGCTGGTCGAGGCGTGCTCGGGCCGGGGCGGCGCGGTTGGCTTCGTCGGGGAGGCCGGGATCGGTAAGACTCGGATCTCGTCGGACCTCGCGGAGTCGGCGTGCCAGCTCGGTATGCGGGTGCTTGTCGGACGCGCGGCGGCAGAGTTCTCGGGAGTTGCGCTTCGTCCATGGTCGGAGGCACTGCTGGCCGGCACGCGTGGGCTTGGATGGCCGAGCGATCCGCTGCTGGCCCCTTACCGCGGCGTGCTCGGTCTACTCGTCCCGCATTGGCGCGACGCGTCGTGGACCGCACCGGTGGAGGCCCCGGTCGTGCTCGGCGAGGCGCTTTTACGTGTCCTGGGTCATCTCGCCGGCGACGGTGGCGTGCTCGTCGTGCTCGACGACCTTCACTGGGCCGACGAGCTGACGCTTGCGTCGCTCCTCTACGTCGTCGATCACATCCACGAGATCCCCGCTGTCCTCATTCTGCTTACCCGCGACGAGGGCAGCGGACCTCGCCTCGTGAACGATCTGCGGCGAGCCGGCATCGACGTTTCCCGGCTCGAGCGGCTCTCGGCGGACCAGACCCGGGAGATGGCGCTGCGTTGCGGGATGGGATCAGCCGGTCAGAAGTCCACCGACTCGGAGCATGCGCTCACGGTGCTCGTGGAGGTCGCGGACGGGCTACCGCTCGTCGTAGAGGATCTCGTGGCAGGCGGGAGCCTCGGGGGACCGCAGCGATTTGCCGATCTCGTGCGCGTGCGGCTCACCCGGCTGTCGCCCATCCAGGGGCACATGGTGCGAGCGGCCGCACTCCTGGGTGAGCGCGTCGACTGGCGGGTCGTGTCGATGGCGGTCGGCCTTGACGAGCGAGCAGCGGCGTCGGCTTTGCAGGCAGCGGTGGCGGTCGATCTGTTGAAGATCGTCGACGGCGAAGCGCAGTTCCGCCACGCCCTCACCCGGGGTGTGATCATGGCCGATGTGTCCACGTTCGAGCGCGTCGAGATCGCGTCGCGGCTTGCAGACGCTTGCCTGGCCGTGATGACGCCAACAGTCGGGCGCGATGTGCTCGCTGCCGATCTCATGGTCGCTGCGGCTCACGATCGTCAGGCGATCGATCTCCTGAGCGAAGGATCAGTCCGAGCCGAAGCAGCCGGTCAGCTGAGCGACGCCGAGTCACTCTGCGCAAGGGCGTATCAACACGCGCTCGTGCGGTCGCCCGAGCGGGTCCTGTCCCTCGGAGTAGAGCTCGTCCGGATGCGGGTGCTGACCGGTCGGCCGGGCGATGCCGACGCGCTCGGCAACGAACTGCTCGCAAGGGCCGACGGACACGACCGCGCGCGTGCGGTGTCACTTCACGTCATGCTGGCGCGGGCCTGTGTCGACCAGGCCGAATGGGGCGGCGCTGAGGCGCACATCGCCAGCGCCCGCTCCTGGAGCGACGATTCGGTAGTTCTTGCGGAGCTCGCCATACTCGACGGTCTCTGCGCGTTGGGGGCCGACCGTCCAGGGCAGCGGATCGCCGTCGAGCACCAGGCCGCGAAAGCGGTCGAGATGGCGCGTCGGGCGGGCATCCCGCGGCTGGAATGCGAGGCGCTTATGTTGGTCGGTCGCGTTGCACGCCAGCGCGACCTCGCTACGGCCGCCGACGCGCTCGAGGAGGCCTTGCGCGTCGTCGAGCGGTCGTCTCTGGCGGTCGAACGCCTACGTGTTCTCGATGAGTTGGGCACGGTCGAGATGCTGCGCGACGGTACGGCCGACAGACTCGAACGCGCGTATGCGGAAGCGATGCGCGTCGGTGCGTTCGGCGCCGCGGCATCGGCCGGCGTCAACCTTGCGTCGGCCTACGCGATGACAGGTAGCCACGCTCGTTGCATCGCGCTCGCCACGGACGTCGGCGTGATCGCGTCACGAGTCGGCATCCGGCCACTCGAGGCGGCGTGCGAGTTCATGGTTGGGCTTGCGCTCGCGTTTAGCGGTGAACGGGCCAAGGCCGAAGGCCCACTCGGCCGGGCCGAACACCTCGCACCGCATGATGCCGACCTCCGGGCCGGCGTCTGGGCAATCGGCCATGGCGTCGGCGCGCTCGTCGACGACGACCGCGCCCGCGCCCGGCGTGCGTTCGCGCGGTCAAATGATCTCGCCCCGCAGCGGCACGCTCGCATCCTCGACGCGTCACTCGGACCAGGCATGCTGCTCGACGCCCTTGAGGAGCTCGTGACGTCGGCAGACGTTCGCTCCGCCCTCGAGGGCCAAGTCCGCGGTGCTCGATGGTCGCTGCTTTGGCTCGGCGCGGCAACGGCCGTGGCCCTCGCATACGAAGGGGCGATCGATGATGCGGCGAGCGAGTTGCGGTTGGCACTTAACGCGGGCGCACGCTTCCCGCTCTTCGGTGCGCTCGTTCGGCGCCTCGCGGCGGACGCCGCGATCCAAACGGCGTTCGTCGATCCCGTGGATCTCCTACGCGACGCCGAGTCCGCGTTCGACGCCCTCGGACTCACTCGTGCCAGCGAAGGTGTGCGTGCGACGCTGCGATCGCTCGGCCACCCAGCACCGCGTCAACGCGCCGGGGTCGCGGAGGTCGGCGACGAACTTCGCCGGGTCGGTGTGACGGCACGCGAGGCCGAGGTGCTCGCACTGCTCGGCGAACGTCGGACAAATCGAGAGATCGCCGCGCTGCTGTTCGTCTCGGCCAAGACGGTCGAGAAGCACGTCGCCGCGCTGACCGTGAAACTCCGCGTCGCCAACCGCGTCGAGCTCGGTGTCATCGCCCGCACCCGCACCTGAAACCTCACGGTCGTCCGTGGCAGTTGCCCGACTCTCGGGAGCACGCTCGTCAGGGTCCGCAACTACTTGGACGGCCGGAGGCCGAGAAGGTGTCATCGCTGGGCCAAACTCATAAAAGGTCGTGCAAGTTGCGCGAATCACTTCTCGCTTCGGTCGAACGGCCACGATGGGGGGTGTTCCCCGATGCGAGACGCGCTGATCTGACCGACACTCGAATGCACTCGCCCGCCATCTTGGCGAGGCGGGCTCACGAGAGGAAACGTCCCATGACCATCGCCGCCATCTGGCACTTCGAGGGCAACACCGCCGAGCAGTACGAGAACGTCTTCAAGCTCGGCGGCTCGCCCATCAACCAGCAGCCCGCCCGCCGCTCCCATCTCTGCTACCGCACCCCGACCGGCATCGCTGTCATCGATGTCTGGACCGACGAGGAGTCGTTCGCGGCCTTCGGTGCGATCATCGGTCCAGCTACCGAGCAGTCGGGCCTTCTCAGCCCCCCTGAGATGTTCCCCGTCATCGGGTTCATGGGACCCGACGGGGTACGCAACCCCTGACCGGACCCGGCGCAACGTTCAGCGCGCCGCGACGGCGGGCCGCCAGGTCTGCTTCGCCACTAACCTCGATTGTTCGTGGCGGTGCTGGTAGTCGGGGTGGATTGACGCGGGAAAGCCCTCCTGCGCTAACTTTGCCGACGATCACTCGGCGGTCCACCGCACCTCGGCCGTTGTTGCGCACCGATTGGGCCGTCGCTATCGGGCGGTCATCGTCAACAGCAAGCGCGGTCCACGACGGGTCACTGTCCCAATCGGAACTTCACTGACGATCGGCCACTCGTAAGGGCCGAAGTAGGGGTGGTGGGAATCGGGTGCTACCATCCGGCAATGTCTGTTCGAAAGATCTCCGTTGCGCTCGAAGAGTCCACCGCTGATGCCGCGGCCGAGGCGGCGGCACGTCGCGGGGTGAGCTTCTCGTCTTGGTTGAACCACGCAGCGGCACGGGCGCTGCATGTCGAGGCCGGGCTCCTTGCCGTGCAGGCATGGGAAGACGAACACGGAGCCTTGACGGTGAGCGAGCTTGCGGCTGCCGACCGGTTTCTGGCCAAGAAGCAGCGCAAGCGAGCATCGTGAGCGGTTACACCTACGACACCGGCGTGCTCATCGCTGCGGAGCGAAGCGATCGCCGAAGCGCGACAGGCGATCCGTGTCCCGGGTGAGCAGGGCCACATGGTTGACGCCGTCGAGCAGCACGGGCACGAGCTTAGACGAGAAGTAGCACAGCATTGCGGGGCGCTGTGAAGCTGGATCGGCGCATCGGGTGGGCATCGAGAACGGTCGCACCCTGAACTCCGCAACTGCGCCACGCACTCCGCTCGCAGTCCGAGCGTGGTCAGTGTCACGGGATGGTCGGCTCGGTGTTCGGCTCGGCGGGGGCCGGCATACGGAGCGCTGTCTGAATCTCGAGGTGGCGCAGGAGAAAGGTTCGCTCGTCGAGCCGTTTGCGGCGCATCCAGCTGGTGACTTCGTCGTTGCTTTTGCTGGTGTTGCACGTGCCGCAGGCCGGTGCGATGTTGTCGAGCGTGTAGCGCCCTCCACGGGAGAGCGCCAGCACACAGTCACGTTGCAACGGCCGGTCCGTGGCGCGGCAGTAGGCACAGCCACCCCAAGCCACCTTGAGCGTGGTCCACTGGTCGTCGCTCAGGTCGTGCTCGACCCGGTCCATCCGGCGCATGCGTCGGCGGGCGGCCCTGGCCTTGCGGTTTCGATCGACTGCCACGCCCAGAGCGTAGGCATCGCCGCCTTCACAGCTGCGGATCGAGCAGCCCGAACGCGGGAGAGGATGACCGAGAGCCCGTGGGCCGTTTGCCTCTGCCCGGCGGTATTTCGTCTGGCACGATCACGATGTGCGTAAGGCGATGCTCGTAGTGGCGTTGACGGCTGCACTGGTTGTGCTCGTGAGGTGGTCCCTTCGCGCGTTCGGGGCGCGCAGCGTGTGGTTCGCCTTCCTCGTCGTCTGGCTACCGATGGTCTGGCTCGGAACCATGAGCCGGCTGGCGGTCCCGCAACTACCCGAACGATGCCATGCCCTACGCCGCTTCGAACGAGACGGCCATCTTTACGAGTTGCTCGGGGTCAGACTGGTCAAGCGCCTCCTGCGCCGCGGGCCCTTCGCGGTCTTCAATCCCGAGCTTCACCTGCCTACCGAGAAGACGCCGGCCAACCTGGCTCGCCTCGACCAGCGCATGAGAGACGCGGAGGCCAGCCACCTCATCCTGCTCGTGCTCACCCTGGGGGTCATAGCCCACGCGGCCACCCGGAGCTGGTGGAGCGCTGCCGGCTGGACACTGCTATTCAACGTCGTCGTTAACGGCTACCCAGTGATGCTGCAGCGCTACAACCGCGCCCTGTTGCACAAGCGCTTCGACACGATCGGCACCTGACAACGATGACAGGTGGTGCCGAGAGCCCGGCATCCCCATCCACGAGCCCACCCCGAGCCGAACGGGACCCGGCGAAGGGAACTCGACCGGCGCTCGGTATCGCTTGCCAGCGCGGCCGTCTCGTTCCCGCACGCTCCCGACCTCTTGCGGGTGGTCGGCGAACCGGTTCGCGCGGGGAGTGTTCGATCGTCGGCGAGGTGCGAAGTCCGCGACCGGTCGGAACTCCCGCGCAAACTTTGCTGACTATCAGCGGGCTTCTGGCTCTGCGTCGCCTTCTCGACCTGAGGGTGGACCCGCTCGTAAGGGTTGATATGTAGCGGATTGAGGGCTTGGCATTGCAGTCCGTTCAGGCGCTTCGGTTGGGTCGCCGCCTGAGCCCGTCCAGATAGGTATCGAGGTGTTGATGGGCGATCCTCCGTTCGACTGCGGGGTCGAGTCCGATGGCAAGGGGTCGGCAGAACCGGATGGTCGCAAGGGCGATGTCAGCTGCGGTGACATCACGTGCGATTGCACCGTCACGGTGGCCTGTGACGATCAGTCGGTCGAGCATCGCCTCCGTCGCGGTTCGTCGCTCGGGCCACTCGGGGGTGTCGAGCAGCGGGTGGACGATGTTGACGACGCCAAGGCTGGTGTCGATGGCGGCGTGCATGTACCGGCGCAAGGCTTCGCCCCCGGTCGCCGACTCGGCCACAGCGGACTCGCCTTGGTTGATCGTGCGGTCGAGCACATCGAGAACCACCGCGTGAAGCAGCGCCTGTTTGTCAGGAAAATGTCGGTAGAGGGTGCCGATACCGACACCAGCTCGATCTGCGACTGCATCACGCGACGGCTCACCGCCGATCTCGAGGATCAGCTCGATGGCCGAGTCGAGGAGTCGTCGTCGGCTCCGTCGAGCGTCAGCTCGCATTGGCCGTTCCCCATCTGGTGATCGATCAGTCGACACAAAACGGAGTATGATCTTCCGGTTATTCAGGGGTCTTGAAACGATCGGAAGGACATGATGACGGCAGAGAATCACACCCCATCAACGAAGTCGATCGCCGAATCGATCGCAGAATCCGCCAACACGGTGTGCATCCCCGTGACGTACGACTCGTGGGACCACGTCGTGGGCCCGTACTTCCATGGCACGCGAATTTCATTCGAGGTCGGCGATCTCCTCGTCCCGGGACATCTGTCGAACTACCACGAAGGTCGCGTCTCGAACAACGTCTACTTCGCCGCGCTCCTAGAACCCGCCATCTGGGCCGCAGAACTCGCAGTTGCCCTCGGTGGGAGCGAAGAGCGGGGCCGTGTGTACATCGTCGAACCAACCGGCCCATTCGAAGACGACCCCAACGTCACCAACAAGAGGTTCCCGGGCAACGTCACCCGCTCCTACCGAACTCGCCACCCGCTGCGCGTCGTCCAAGGAGTGCACATCTGGGAGCGCCATCCCCCCGAAGTGCTTCAAGCGATGATCGTCAACATCACTCGACTTCACGACCAAGGACTCGACGTCATCGAGGACTAGACCAACACGCGGCCGTCGCGTCGTTGCGTGACGACTCCCGCAGTTTCGAGGATCTTGATGTGCTGGGAACACCGACTAAAGGTGATCGGAAACAGTGCAGCCAGCTCGTTGACGGTGACCTCAGCGTGAACGGCCGACCTTTGTCACGGGTGTGGTCGATGAACGCGCCTGATATCGCTCTGTCCGCGCTGTGAGACCCGCGCTCGGGAACCGGCGATATGCGGGTGATCGGCCATCGAGTGCCCGATCGCGCCGAACGTCTGAACGTCGGCAAGGTGCGAGGCGCGCGACCGGTCGGGACTCCCGCGACAACTTTGCCGACGATTCGGAGGTGGTGCTGCGCCGTCGCGGGCTGGCGTTATGAAACTCGCCGGTCGCGGGGTAGGTCCGGCGCTACTGCGGCGCTTCGTTCGGTGGTCCTGGATGGACCAGATATGGCTACTATTGCGCCATGCTTCATGTCGAGCTGGAACGGGTCGAGGCCCTTGAACTGCTCGCGATGACACTCGCCCATCTCAACGATGCGCAGGCTCGGGGCGAGATCTCTCCGCGAGTGCCGCTTCGGTTGACCATTCGTGACCGGCTCGTAACCGCACTCCGGGAGGAGACATGATGTACACGAACGAACACATAAGGACCGCCGTCGCTGCGATCGAGAAGTACCGCGGCAGCGAGACTGGTGAGGTCGGAGCAGCGCTTGCCGTCGTCGGCCTCAGCGCCGAGCGAGTCGCGTTCGAGACACAGATCCGAAACGACATGATCCGTGTCGCTCACCGGGCCGGAGCGTCGCTTCGTCAACTCGCCGAGGTGTCCGGTCTCGATCGAAAGACCATCACCGCGATCGTCGGCTGACTCGAGCGGGCCGCTCGATGACGCTCACGCGTCGAGACCCGGCCTTCCTGTGCAGATCGTCGGAGAGGTGGGAGGTGTGCAACCGGTCAGGGCTGCTGCCGAACACTTCTGCGCCGATCTGACATTTCACCTCAAGGGATCGAGTCGATCTGGTGCGCGGCGGCGCACCGTGGGGGAGGATGTAGGTTTTCGAGACGGGGGCGACGGTGAGGGTTCGGGTTCTCGGCTCGGGTGGATGTTGGGTGACGTTGATCGCTCGGGGTAGTGGTTGAGAGCGCGATGGCAGGTTGCGGAGTACTTCGAGTGTTGGTTGTGATCGCCCCATAACCGACGATCCCCGGTTACTCCGCGCTTCCGGTTCTCGTTCGATCGTCGGCGAGGTGCGAGGTGCGCGACCGTTCGGAACTCCCGCGCAAACTTTGCTGACGATTAGCAGTCCCGTGACATGCCGGGAGCCGGGGCCGTCGGCCCGGTCCCGCTCATAAGGGCCGGAGTGCAGCGGCTTCGTCCATGACCGAAAGGCTCTGGGCTCGTTGGGGCGTGTCCCCGCGGCGCCCATGGGCGCTCGGGTGTTCGGCAGAGCGCTTGTTCCTAGTCGAGTTCTTGTGGACTTGGGTTGCACGAGTGATGGTGTGGTGATGACACCGAGGTAATGGCTGCTGTAACGAACGCCGGCGGCGCTAACCAGCGGCCTTGCTCACACTGCTGTTGTGGGTTTCGCCGGAGCGGCTTGGGGGGCCGGTGAATCGAAGGGTGCCGGTCCCGCTTCGGCAGTCCGGCGTCAGGTTCCAGGTGTAGGTGCCGGTTGTGACTTTGTCCGACGCTACGAAGGTGATGGTTAGCGTCTGACCGGCGAGCGTCGACTGGCCCGTCGCACTGCCCATTCCGGCTTCGTTGGCGATGTTGTCCGAGCCGATCGCCCACGAAGTGGATCCGATGCCCTCGGTCTGGTGCACCCAGTTCCCTGTGGCAGTGCAGCTCGAGGCAGCCTTTCGCCCCATGCACCCGCTGATCTGATCGCGCTCGGCGCTCAACTTCGTGATGGTCACTTTTAGGTCCGCGATGATCCTCCCGAGCCGTACGAGCTCCGTCTTCGATCCCACGCGAGCCAGCCCGGTGAGTCGGACGAGTTGGGCGGCGATCCGTCCGCCTTCAGCTGCCGTGAGCTGGCGGGCCCTGGTCGCGTCGTCCAAGACCTTGAGCATCGTCGAACTGTCGATCAAGAGGGTGGCGATGTTGGGATCTGTCCGATCCTCGAGCCGCTGGGTTGCCTGTGCCTGGAGCAGTCCAAATACTGCTTTGCCCTTCGACGGCGAGACCTTTGCCAGCGTCGACAGCGTGTTGGCGAACGCGGTCGCTCTGGTGGTTGACCCTAGCGACACCCGAGGAAGTACCTCTTTGTTGGTTGGGGGGTCGGTTGCGGCCACGAACTGGGCGTTTGCGTACTCGCGGGTCTCCTGTCGGAAAAGGACACTTCGACGGTCGTTCAGCTCGCTGAGCACTTGGTTCAAGCGCTCGGCGGAGCAGTCGGTGCTGGCTGGCTGGGCTCCTCCCGTCGAAGCACGAGCAAGTGATACGACCGTGAGGACTACGACGGCGAAGATGGCGGCCAATCGGCGATGGAGGTTGTGATCCATGGCGTGAAGGGTGTCGGGCCAATGCAAGCGGAACGCAAGCGACGCCTTGCGCGTCCGACCATCGATCATCACGGGATTGCTCCATCCGCAGCGAATCACCCACCGGAAGGCACGTATATCCGGCGATAAAGCGCGGAAATCGTCGACAGCAGGCGAAGGTGGGCATCGGGTCAGGGTGCGAGGAAAGCAGCTCCTACGATCGGGCGGTGCCGTGGTCCAGGCTGCGCTGCCTCAGCGACGGTTGACCGGCCGCTCGTATGGGCCTGTTGGCTGTGGGTGCCGACAATCATCGTTCTGCGACGGGTTTCGAGTCGGTGTTGGCGCGAGTCGACCTACGTGTCGGGCGACTCTGGGTGGCTGATAGTGCAGAACTGCTATACTTGCCGTGTGTCTACTGCAACGCTCGTTCGAGAGGCTCGACTGCTCGCAGGGCTCACACAGGCTGAGCTTGCCCGTCGTTGCGCCACGACACAGTCGGCTATCGCACGGGTGGAACGCGGCGCGTCAGAGCCCTCGTTCCAACGAGCGCAGGCGATTGTGCGGGCGTGCGGCTTCGACCTGAACTTCTCGATCACGCCGATCGACGAGGACGAACTGGGAGCACACCGCCGCAACCTCGCATTGTCCGTCGACGTACGCGTGATGCGCATCACGGCAGGAGCGCGGTTCATCGAAGCTGGCCGCAGCGCTCTGGCCGTTCGTCGTGAGTGAGTTCGTCCCGGAACGAATCATCGCTGTCCTCGCAAAGCATCAGGTCGAGTACGTGATGATCGGGGGACTCGCAGCGGCGATCCACGGGTCTGACCTCGTTACGACCGATGTCGACATCACGCCGTCGCTCGGGCACGACAATGTGACGCGGCTCTCCGATGCTCTCGTTGAGTTGCGTGCGCGGATCCGCTCCGCCGATGAACCCGAGGGCTTGCCCTTCGCTCACGACGGGGAGTCCCTGGCCAGAGCTGGGACATGGAACCTCGTCACTGATGCCGGCGATCTCGACATCTCGTTCGTACCGTCGGGAACGCGGGGCTTTCCCGACCTCCGTCGGAACGCGGTCGCCATCGAGTTGCTCGGCTCGACGATTTCCGTCGCGTCGCTCCCAGATATCATTCGGTCCAAACAGGCAGCCGGTCGACCCAAGGACATCGCCGCGCTACCTATCCTGCGCCGCCTTCTCGACGAAATCGAACGTCGCGACCGGCAAGGCGATTGAGTCGGAACCCTCGAGTGAGGGGATCGGGTGCCTCGCCTCCCAGTCCGTTGCGCATCGACTCCGTCAACCATCAATCGCAGGCGGTGTTACTCAACCGCAGGGGAGTGCGCGACCGCTCAGGGCCTCCGTTCTCCCTGACCCTGCTTCTGACGCGACCTTGTGCCGTGGTTGCCTACGATGAGTTCGTGAAGTCCAAAGACCATGTTGTCCGGCTGGCCCGTCTCGAAGCCGAGTTCCGAAATCTTCCCGATGCTGAATTCGCCCGTCTCGTGGACGCGCTCCCGGACGAGGCGAAGACCGTGTTGACATCACGTTCGGGGGGCGAAGAATCCGTCGACATTCCCGGCCTACGCGATGCAATGCGCCGGTCTCGCATGAAGGGTCTGCCAGATCAGGTAGCGGCCGCGATTACCGAGCCGTGTCTCGACGCGTGCATCACGGCGCTGGGCGACAAGGCCGACCTTCCGTCGTTGGACGACCTGGCCGCAGTCACGCCGGGTCTGCTGGTAGTTCATGGTTTGGCAACCACCCGGTTGATGTTCGCTTCCGCCGCCTTGCAAGAGGCGCCGGCTGCGGCGACCATCATGAAGTTGCTGAAGGCAAACGCAGCGTTGAATCCATCGGCGAACCCGTTGGAGACCCCAGCAAGTCCAACCCTCCCGTCGCTGTAGGCCCGATGACCCGGCAGTCCGTCCTGCCGTCCTGGGCCAACGGCCGCACCGTCGAGGAGTCGTTGCCGAGGCGTTTCTCGTGGTCGGCCGCCAACTTTTCCGACATCGCCGTCGGCTTTCGCCTTCGGTCACGTTCCAGCCACTGGTCGAAGTGCGAGATGTGCGGCGATCGCCCACAGCACCTCGGGGTTGGCCATCGCTTCGGTATTGCGAACGGGCCGCCCGTTCACTGCGTCGGCCACCGCGAGTTCGGTGAGCTTGCCGCTGCGGGTGCGTGGCAGATCATCGACCGCAATCACGACGGCAGGCACGTGGCGGGGTGAACACTGCGCTCGGATTCGCTGCTTCAGAGCCGTGATTGCAGCTTCGGTCAGTTCCTGTCCGGGGACCATCCGCACCAGCAGCACGATGCGAGTGTCGTCGTCCCAGTCCTGTCCGAACACCAACGACTCGGCGATGGTCGGGTCGTGTTCGACCTGGCGAGTGATCTCTGCGGTTCCGATACGAACGCCGCCGGGGTTCAGCGTCGCATCGCTCCGGCCGTGGATGACGAACCCGCCATGCTCGGTGAACGCGGCGAAGTCACCGTGTGCCCACACATCGGTTGATCCAAAACGCTCGAAATAAGCGCTGGTGTACTTCGAACCGTCATCGTCTCCCCAGAACCGCAGCGGCATGGAAGGAAAGCTCTGTGTACAGACGAGCTCGCCCCGAACGCCAGCCTGTTCCCGCAGCGATGACCCGTTGTCGTCCCACACGTCGACCCGCGTTCCGAGCGCTGTGTCCTGGATCTCGCCGGCGTACACCGGAAGCGTCGGGTTGCCGCCGACGAAACACGCGCACAGGTCGGTGCCACCGCTGATCGACGCAAGGTGCACGTCTTGTTTGATCGCGTCGTAGACGTACGCAAAACCTTCCGCCACGAGTGGCGACCCGGTGGAGCAGATCGTGCGCAAGCTGGTGAGTTCGTGCGTGTCAGCCGGCCGCAATCCTTCTTTGCGGAGTGCGTCGATGAACTTGGCTCCGACCCCGAGGAGGGTGACACCTTCCTGGTCCACCAGGTCGAACAGCCTCGACGGTGACGGATGAAACGGGCTGCCGTCGACACACACCACCGTCGCCCCGGTTGCAAGCGCGCTGACGAGCCAGTTCCACATCATCCAGCCCGTGGTGGTGAAGTACATCACCACGTCGCCCGGTGACATGTCGCAGTGCAAGACATGTTCCTTGCGGTGCTGGATGAGCACGTTGCCAGCACCGTGCACGAAGCACTTCGGCTTGCCGGTTGTGCCCGAGGAGTACAGGACGTACCACGGTTGGTCGAAGGGATGCAGCCCGCTCGGAACGGCGGAGCCGAGAAAGGGGGCGAGGTAGTCGGCGAAGCCACCCTGGTCGACAACGACTGACCTGCGAAGTGTGGGGAGCCCCTCAGTGATTTCGGACAGCCGGGCCGTGGTGTCGAAGCGCTTGCCTCCGTACCAGTATCCGTGGCACCCGAACAGGACGACCGGATCGATCTGGGCGAAGCGGTCCAACACCCCGGGGGCGCCGAAGTCAGGCGATGCCGTCGAGAACATCGCTCCGAGTGACGCAACCGCGATCATGGCGACGATTGCTTCGATGCCGTTGGGCAGATACGCAACGACGCGATCTCCAGGCCCGACACCGTCGGCTTGCAGCGCGCCAGCGCAGGCACCGACCTGCGCCCGAAGCTGGTCCCAGCTGACCGCAGAACGGTTACCGGATTCGTCGTATGCAACCACGGCAGGGGAGGGCCCGGAGCGCGCCAGAAGATTGGTTGCGATGTTCAGTGATCCCTGCGGAAAGAATCGATCGTCGCGCAGCGACTTGCCATGCCTCAGTACCGTCGGCCCGGGGTCGCCGTGCATCTCGGTGTAGTCCCAGACCGCTCGCCAGAAGAGACTCGGTTGATCGACCGACCACGAGTGCAACTCGGACAGTCCAACCCCGGCGGAGTGTGCGAACTTCGCCATCTGTGTCTGGGCGATACGTTCTGGGCTTGGCTCCCACAGCATTGTGCCGAACAACGAATCTGTCATGGGGAGTCTCCGAACGTCACGACGTGTACTTCATGATGGCTTCGAGAATTCGCTTCTCGCTGACCCGGCCTTTTGTCCCCAACTGCTGCGCGAACATACCGATCCGAAGCTCTTCGAGCATCCAGCGTATCTCTCCCACTTCTGCTGTGATCCGGTCCAGAGGCAGTATCGCCAGCAGGTCTTCATAGCGGCGTTCGAGCACAGCTATTCCTGCGGTCCGCTCCCTATCGCGCTGCGGGTTGGCACCGAGACCGTCCAGTCGGAACAGCACGGCATCGAGATATCTGATCAGGTCGGGCATCCGGCCTGCGCCCGTCAACACAACGAACCCAGGCAGGATCAGGCGGTCGACCTGGATGCCGACATCGGCGACAGCATGGGCGACTGCCGGTGCATTCATGGCGTCGATCCGGGTCTCGACGGTTCCCACTCGTTGCAGGATTTGCCCGGCGGTCTTCGCAAGTCCGAGCGCGATGTCGAACACCGAATCGCGGACCCGTTCCCGAAGCGCTGCGAATGCTGTTGCCGATCGAACATCCGCAGCCCGGGAACCGACAAGTTGATCGATCGCAGCATCGACGCAATCGTCCAGCACGGCGGCCATGGAACCGTGGCGATCGAGTGCAAGGGCGATTGCCGGCGTGGAGCCAACCGCGCGCAGCAGCTGCTTCATCGGAACGGTGAGGTTGGCGACCAACAAGCGCCTGACTGCCGTGTGATGGCTCCGCAATGCCTGGGCGCGCGTGGAGAAGATGTGGGCAGCAACGCCGGTGGCGCCGCTTTCGCTGAGCGCTGGGTAACCAACGACGAGCACTCCGTTGTGTGAGCGTTCGACGCTCTCGGCAAGTTCGCCGAATTCCCAGGTGGTCGCAACGGGAGACTTCAGGTCCCCAAATACCTCGCCGAGCGCAGCCGTGGTGCGACGACGCAGCCGCCGCTGGAGTTCGCGGAAATCCCGTGCAACAGCCACTACCTGGCCGTCTTCCCGTTCCACCGAGAACATCAACCGAAGGTGATCCGGAAGGGTGGACAGGCTCAGGTCGTCCGCCCTTGTCTCAAGTCCGGACAGCCAAGTGAGCGCATCGACCACCCGCTCGACAAATGGACCCTTCGGTGTTCCGTGAACAGCCTCGACGCGGTTGAGCACTTCACGTGCGGCGTCCGGGGCTGGTCCAAGTTCCTTGCGCAGGTCTTTCGGAAGCGTGCGGCACAGTGCAGTGAGCAGTTCGTGCCGATGCCCCGGAATGTGCCAGTCGAAGTCATCTGCGTGCAGACGATCAAGGTGATGTAGTGGGATGTGAACGGTGACGCCATCGGCTTCGTCCAGAGGATCGTACAGGTATGTCAGCTTGAGCCGAATCGAGTCCTGCGTCCACTCGTCAGGAAAGTCGGCACGGGTGATCGGCGTGGTTCCTGGCCGCTGCAGTTCTTCAGGGGTGAACCGCAGCGCGTCGGGATGCTCCAACCGGTGCTGTTTCCACCACTTGTCGAATGTCTTCGCACTGAGCACGTCGAGGGGTAGCCGTTGCGTGAACAACTGCTCGAGACGGTCTTCGGCCACTTCGATGTCGCTGCGGCGAGCGCGGGTGGCGAGTTCAGCCAACATGGCCTTGGCGTCCGTCAGGTCCTGCAGCAGCCTGTGATGGCCGGTCCATTTGCCTTCGGCCAGCCCGTGTCGGATGAACAATTCCCTGGCAAGTGGTGGGTCGAGCCGCGACAGTTGTACCGTCCGGCTGGGCACGATGGTCAACCCGTAGAGCGTGACCCGCTGTGTGATGACCGCAGCACCCTGTCGTTCGTCGAAACGGGGCTCGCTCCAGCTTGAGACGCACAGGTGGCCGCCCAGCTCTTCCGCCCAAGCCGGCTCAATGCCTGCGACGCTCCTCGCCCACAGTTGGTTGGTTTCGACCAGCTCTCCGGCCATCACCCAAGCAGGGCCCTTGCGCGCCAACACAGACCCCGGAGCGATGGTGAACCGAGCGTTGCGCGCACCCAGGTACGTCGTCATCGGGCGACGACGTGTCTCGGCCCCGGTCGCCCTTTTGATTTCCTTCGGCGGCGCTTCCCTGACACCCATCTGCGACAGCAATCCGCTCAGCAGCGCCCGATGCACGGCATCGCCGTGTGCGCCCCGGGCACCCATGGAAACCCCTGCCTGGTGCAGCGACGAGCGGAGCTGCGCGTGCACGTCCTGCCATTCACGCAGTCGTATGAAGTTGAGGTATTCGCCCCGGCAGCGACGCCGGAACTGGCTACCCGAAAGCTCCTTCTGCATCTGCTTGACGTGGTCCCACAGGTTCAGCCAGGTGAGGAAGTCCGACTGAAGATCGGCGAATCTGCGGTGCAGTTCGTCCGCCTTCGCAGGCGATTCGCGTGGACGCTCACGAGGATCTTGAATGCTCAGCGCGCTGACGATGATGAGTACCTCGTTGGTGCAGCCCAGCCGGTCTGCCTCGAGAATCATCCGGCCAAGCCTTGGGTCAACGGGGAGCGACGCAAGCCGCCGGCCCAATGGTGTCAACCGTTTGTCGGCGTCTCCCTCGCCGGGTCGGAAGGCTCCGAGCTCTTCCAGGAGCAGGACGCCGTCCTTGACGGTTCGTCTGTCAGGAGGTTCGACGAACGGGAAACCCTCGATGGAACCGAGCTTGATCGATGCCATTCGCAACAGCACCGATGCAAGATTGG
This sequence comes from Acidimicrobiia bacterium, assembly GCA_031385545.1. GTDB lineage: Bacteria > Actinomycetota > Acidimicrobiia > Acidimicrobiales > JANYDT01 > JANNBN01. The sequence goes on from JANNBN010000030.1 coordinate 18,424, forward strand.
TGCGCAGAATCTCGGGGTCGGTAAACGCTTCTCGTGATTCGAAAGACTCTTCACCGAATAGCCGGATGGCGATTCCTGGAGCTACTCGGCCGCATCGGCCGGTTCGCTGGTTCGCCGACGCCTGCGAGATTGCTTCGATCGGCAGCCGCTGCACCTTCAGGCGACGCGAATAGCGCGAAATGCGTGCCATGCCGGCGTCGATGACGTAGCGGATTCCGGGGACCGTCAGCGAGGTCTCAGCGACGTTGGTGGCCAGGACGACCCTGCGGCCGTTGTGCTTTGCGAAGATTCGATGCTGGTCAGCACTTGATAAGCGCGCGTAAAGAGGAAGCACGTCGAAGCGACCGGTTGCAGCTCCCGTCAGCGCGTCTGCCGTGTCGCGGATCTCTCGCTCGCCGGAGAGAAAGACCAGAATGTCGCCAGGACCCTCGGTGCAGAGTTCGTCCACTGCGTCAGCGATGGCCTGCACCTGATCACGGTCGTCGTCTACGGAAGCTTCGGGATCATCGCCGAACGGGCGATAGCGGATTTCGACCGGGTAGGTGCGTCCGGACACCTCGATGATGGGTGCCGCCTGTCCACCCGCAGCGAAGTGCTCCGCAAACCGCTGCGTGTCGATCGTCGCTGACGTGATGACGATCTGCAGGTCGGGCCGACGCGCTCGCAATTGGTGGAGGTACCCAAGCAGGAAGTCGATGTTGAGGCTTCGCTCGTGCGCCTCGTCGATGATGATGGCGTCGTAGGCCGTGAGGTCGCGGTCCCGATTCAGCTCTGCGAGCAGGATGCCATCCGTCATGACCTTGATGAGGGTTCCCTCGGACACCCGGTCGTCGAAACGAACGGCGAAGCCGACAGCATCGCCGAGCGTTTCACCCAATTCTTCGGCGATGCGTTCCGCAATGGTGCGCGCCGCGAGACGACGGGGTTGGGTGTGGCCGATGAGTCCGCGGATGCCACGGCCTGATTCGAGCAGCAGCTTCGGAAGCTGGGTGCTTTTGCCAGAACCGGTGTCGCCTGCGAGCACGACCACCTGGCTGGACCGCAAGGCGTTCAGAATATCGGCCCGTCGTTCGCTCACCGGGAGTTGCTCCGGATAAGTGAGCGTCGGAACTGCCGCAAGGCGCATTGCGACCCGGGCTTCGGCACGGGCCAGTTCTGCCTCGAACCGCTCGTCGTTCGATCGGGCGAACGAACGGAGACGCGACCGGTCTCGCACCATCACCGCATCGATGCGGAGCTCACGCGTCGGTTCGCCAACGGTCTGCTGCTGCGACACGCCTCAGCCGTTTTGCGCGCAGCGGAGGCAGACGCCTTCGAACGAGACGAGATGTGACGTGACCGTGAAGCCGGTTCGGGTCGCGAGGTCCGATTCGGTGCGCCGGAGCACGTCTTCAAGATTCTTGGACAGCTCCACGTCGGTCACGCCACCACATGCCGTGCACTGCAGATGATGGTGATGGTGGCCTGTCAGTGCTTCGGCCAGCTCGAACCGGCCGAATTCGTCGGTGGAGGGGAGTCGCTGGACCGCTCCCGTCTCGGTGAGTACCGCAAGGTTGCGATACGCAGACGACTGGGGAGTACCCGGAAGTAGTTGGAGCAGTTCGGGCAGCGACACCGGCTTGCCGGCACCGGCCAACGCGTCGACCAGCACCCGCCGGCCGGGTGTGTACCGCTGGCCGACCTGTTCGAGGAGTTCGGCGACTGACGAATGCACTGCTGATGTGGACGAATGCACTGCTGATGTGGACGAATGCACTGCTGATGTGGACGAATGCACTGCTGATGTGGACGAATGCACTGCTGATGTGGTCGTCACGGTTGCCGATCCTACCGGTCGTTCGCCTGGACGGAGTCGGTTGCAATTTGCAACTCACCTCGTCTACGGTGACGACCGATGAATGCGATTATCGCTGTTGTGCAGCCCGAACGCGAGCCGTCTGCTGCAGCGGAGTGCTCGATCGCAGCAACGGTGTCCATCATCGGCGATCGATGGACCCTCCTCATCTTGCGCGATGCGTTCCGTGGCATTCGCCGGTTCGACGAGTTCCACCGTGACCTGGGGATCGCCCGGAATCTGCTGACCGACCGGCTCGGGCGGCTGGTACACGCAGGGATCATGGACAAGATCGCCTACCAGGCACGGCCCGAGCGGTTCGAGTACCGGCTCACCCGCAAGGGCATCGAGTTGTCACCGTCGCTGGTGGCGCTCATGAAATGGGGCGACGCATGGATGGTTGGTGAGGCCGGACCCCCTGTCGTGCTGGTCCACGAGTCGTGCGGCACACCGGTCGAGCAGATGTTTCATTGCCCGTGCTGCAACACCCACGTCACGCCGTTGCAACTTCGCAACCGGCATCAGCATCCAGCAGACCAGCATCCAGCAGAGCTGCAGCATCCAGTAGAGGTGCAGCATCCAGCTGCACAGATTCCGACGAAGCGCGACACGGAGCGATGAACATGCCAACACCAGAACAGCTCCTCAACACACCGCTCGACGCGCTCATGGCCCAGGCCCGGACGATTCGCGACGCGGCCTTCGGGGCACGGGTGACCTACTCGCCAAAGGTGTTCATCCCGCTGACTCGGCTGTGCAATTCGACATGCGGGTACTGCACGTTCGCCAAGGCGCCGGCCCATGTTGCTGCGCCGTATCTTGAACTCGACGAAGTCCTCGACATCGCCCGAGCCGGTGCCCGCAACGGGTGCCATGAGGCGTTGTTCACACTGGGCGAGCGGCCCGAAGACCGCTACGACATCGCCCGTGAGTGGCTCCGTTCGCACGGATACGACTCGACCGTTCACTACGTTTCGGTGGCGGCAGGCAAGGTGTTGGCAGAGACAGGCCTGCTTCCCCATGCCAATTGCGGTGCGATTTCTGCGGCGGAACTCGCCCGGCTCCGCCCCGTGAGCGCGTCTCAGGGGATGATGATCGAATCGCTCAACCCGAACCTCGAGTGTCACCGTCTCGCCCCTGACAAGACGCCAGCCCGGCGCCTTGCGACGCTTGAAGCAGCTGGCGAACTGCAAATTCCGTTCACCACCGGCATCCTGGTCGGCATCGGCGAATCCCGCCTCGACCGCATCGAAGCGTTGCAGGCCATCGCCGACGCGCACGCACGCCACGGTCATGTGCAGGAAGTCATCGTGCAGAACTTCGTTCCGAAGGAACGCACGGCGATGCGGGGCGCACCCGAATGCCCTGGCGAAGAAGAGCTGTGGTCGCTCGCAGTCGCGCGAATCCTGCTCCCGTCGTCTGTCCACCTGCAAGCGCCACCGAACCTCACCGATGACTTCGGGTCGCTCCTCGATGCGGGAATCGACGATTGGGGCGGCGTCTCGCCCGTCACTGCCGACCATGTCAACCCTGAGAAGCCGTGGCCGGCTGTCGACCTTCTTCGCGAAGTCACCGCTGCGCGCGGCATGTCGCTTGCGCCACGTCTCACGGTCTATAGCGAGTTCGCTGCGAATCCCGGCCGATGGCTCGATGCGCAGATGCGCTTTCCGGTACAGGACCGAAGTGACTCCGACCTGCTCGGCCGCGACGATCCAGGTGCGGTATTCCCTGAGAAGGTCGGCCACTTCGTCGATGTCGGCGACGGCGCCGAGGTGGTTCTGGTCGGCGATGCGTCGACTGCGTGGTATTCCGGCGCTGCGGCCGAACCTGTCGTGCTGGTCGGCCGGTCAACCGCATCGGCGACATCGGCCGTTGGTGAAGTCTTGAACGGTGTCATGGCGGGGGAGGTCCCGGGTATCGACGAGATCGTGACGCTGCTCGAAGCACGTGGCAACGACGTCAACGTCATTGCCGAAGCGGCGGACGAACTCCGTTCGCAGATAGTCGGCGATCAGGTCACCTGGGTCCACAACCGCAACATCAACTACACCAATGTCTGTACGTTCAAGTGCAAATTCTGCGGATTCTCCAAAGGGCCCCTTTCACTCAACCTGCGTGGGAAGCCGTACCTGCTGACGTTGGAAGACATTGCCGAGCGGGTGGCCGAAGCGTGGGAACTTGGTGCCACCGAGGTCACGCTGCAGGGCGGCATCCACCCCGACTTCGATGGTGAGTACTACCTCGACGTATGCCGTGCCGTGAAAGAAGCTGCACCTGGAATCCACGTACACGGTTTCACAGCGCTCGAGGTCACCGAGGGCGCGAGGCGGCTCGGCGAAGACCTTGCGACGTACTTGCGTCGCCTCGTTGAAGCGGGCCTTCGATCGTTGCCAGGTACGGCTGCGGAAATTCTCGACGACGAGGTGCGCGCCATTCTTTGCCCGGACAAGGTCAACACGCAGCAATGGCTCGATTGTCACGAAATCGCCCACGAGGTTGGGCTCCGCAGCAACGTGACCATCATGCACGGATCGGTCGAACGGCCGATCCACGTTGCGCGGCATTTCATCCGCACCCGTGAGGTGCAGGCACGTACGGGCGGGTTCACCGAGTTCATCCCACTTCCGTTCGTGCACATGGCTTCGCCGATCTATCTGCAGAAGAAGTCCCGGCGTGGACCAACGTTTCGTGAAGTCGTGCTGATGCACGCGGTCGGCCGCATTGCGTATGCCAACGGCCCGGGACGGATCACCAACGTGCAGGCAAGTTGGGTGAAGATCGGTTCAGCCGGCGTGCGTCAGCTGCTTCGTGCCGGTGTCAACGACCTGGGTGGCACGTTGATGAACGAGAACATCTCGCGCGCCGCCGGTGCATCACACGGACAGGGCAAGACGCCCTCTGAGCTGGCTGAAATGGTTGCTCCGACCGGCCGCCCGCTCGCACAACGCACCACGTTGTACGGCGACCCAGGTCTCGTCGCGCTCACCCACGCCTAACTCCAGCGCTCTATCGACGTCCATCGGCTGTTGCCATTTGCGGGTCTGAATGAACGAGACATCGTGGCGACCGTGGGGGCAGCAGTAGTGAAGCTCCCAGTTGGGTTCCCGAAAGCCGTCAAGCCCGAGAAGCGCAGCTGCGTGTGGACCGGTGAGTACTTCTTCGAAGCAGTTGGGCAACCCAGCATGGCCGTCCTTGGCAGTGTCTGAAGCGCAAAATGGGAGGAGCGAGCAACATGCTATCTCAATGTTTATTATGTTTATTCATGTAATGTCATGATGAGGGGATCGCTCCAACGTTGGCTTCTGAGCAACCAACCCGCACAAAATCTTCCCGGTTTGAGCCCATTTCGCACGGGTTGGTTGCGTTGGGGCCAACGTTGGTTGCTGGGGAGCCAAGGTTGGTTCCTGTGGGTGGGGTTGTGGGGTTGTGGGGTTGTGGGGTTGTGGGGTTGTGTGGGTTGGTGGGTTGGGCTGGTGGGTGGAGACATGGAATTCGGGAAATCAGCGCGTGCCGGTAGCCTGACGGATCATGTTCACGGGCATCGTCGAAGAGTTGGGCAGCGTCATTGCCCGTACTGACACCGAGCAAGGAACCACGTTCCGGTTCAAGGCATCGACCGTGTTGCACGAATCGTTCCCTGGAGCGTCGATAGCGGTCAACGGGTGCTGTCTCACCCTCACCGACTCCGGCGACGGTTGGTGGCAGGCCGACGCCGTGCCAGAGACGCTCAGCAGAACCAACCTGGCCGACGTGCGGGTCGGCGACGTCGTCAACCTTGAACGCCCAGTTCGACTCTCCGATCGACTCGGCGGACACCTCGTGCAGGGACACGTCGATGCCGTCGGCATCATTGTTCGCCCCGCGCCTGACCTGCAGATCCAGATGCCGACCGACCTCCTTCGCTACGTGGTGGAGAAGGGTTCCATCACCGTCGACGGCTGCAGCCTCACGGTTGTGCAGCCGCTTGCCGATGGATTCACCGTGGCGCTCATCCCACACACGGTCGAAGTCACCACGTTCGGACGTAAAGGCGCAGGCGATCGCGTCAATCTTGAAGTCGACGTGATGGCCAAGTACGCCGAACAGCTGCTCGCTGCCTACCTCCCGACCACCGCCGAAACATCGACACGCAGCGCAGCACCTGCTGCACCCGACAGCAAGGACTGAACCCATGCCTATTGCCGCAATCGAAGACGCCATCGCGGCAATCGCCCGTGGCGAGATCGTTGTTGTTCTCGACGACGAGGACCGCGAGAACGAGGGCGATCTCATCATGGCGGCATCGGCGGTCACGCCGGAAAAGATCGCCTTCTTCCTCGAGCACACGTCGGGTTACATCTGCGCTCCGTTGACCGGCGAACGATGCGACGAACTCGATCTGCCTCTGATGGTCCTCAGCAACACCGAGGCCCATCGCACCGCTTTCACGGTCACCGTCGACTATCGGCACGGCATCTCAACTGGTATTAGTGCATATGATCGTTCTGCGACCATCGCCTCCCTCGTCGACCCCCGCACGCGACCAGCTGACCTCGCCCGTCCGGGCCACATCTGCCCGTTGCGAGCCGCACAGGGTGGGGTTCTCAAGCGGGCCGGGCACACCGAGGCCGCAGTAGACCTGGCGCGGCTCGCAGGGCTTGAACCGGCTGGAATTCTGTGTGAGATCACCGACTCCAAGAAAATGGGCATGGCCCGCGGCCCCGAACTCGAGGCGTTCGCGGTGAAGCACGGCTTGGTGATGATCACCATTGCGGACCTCATTCGGTACCGCCGTCGAACGGAGAAATTGGTGTTGCGGTTCAGTGAAGCGCGCATTCCGACCGACTTCGGCGACTTCACCTGCTACGCCTACCAATCCGTGCTTGACGGCACGGAGCACCTTGCCTTTGCGAAGGGCGACGTGGCTGGTCACCCGAAAACGCTGGTCCGTGTGCACAGTGAATGCCTCACCGGCGACGTGTTCGGCTCGTTGCGCTGTGACTGCGGTCCGCAGCTTCAGGACGCGATGCGCATGATCGACGACGAGGGAACCGGTGTGGTGGTCTACCTCCGCGGTCATGAGGGGCGCGGTATCGGCATCGGACACAAGCTGCGCGCTTACCATCTGCAGGAGCAGGGCGCTGACACCGTCGACGCTAATTCCAAGCTAGGCCTTCCGGTCGATTCGCGTGAGTACGGCATCGGGGCGCAGATCCTCACCGACCTCGGCGTCACCACCATGCGCCTGATGACCAACAATCCGTCGAAGTTCGGTGGGCTCGAGGGCTTTGGCCTCGACATCGTGGAACGTGTCCATATGCCAAGCCGCATCACGCCTCAGAACGCTGACTATCTGCGGACGAAACGAGACCGTATGGGTCACCTCATCGAGGGGAATCTCGGATGAGCGGTGCTGGTGCGCCAGCAATCACGGTCGATCCAGGGCACGCTTCGTCGTTGAGGGTAGGCATCGTCGTTGCGCAGTGGCACCAGGAACTGATGCGAGCGTTGCTGGCCGGGGCACAACGCGGGTGTGCTGACGCGCAGATCCAGCACCTCGCCATTGTCGAAGTGCCGGGCGTTTTCGAACTTCCGGTCGCGGCGTCCCGGATGGCGCGAAGCGGCCAATTCGATGCGCTCGTTGTGCTTGGGCTCGTCCTCAGGGGATCCACACCACACTTCGACTACGTCTGTCAGGGTGCAACGATCGGCATCACGAATGTGGCAACCGAGACCGGTATCCCGATCGGTTTCGGTGTGCTCACCTGCGACACGGAACAACAGGCGTTCGACCGCTCCGGCCTGCCCGGATCAACCGAAGACAAGGGCCACGAGGCAGCAACGGCCGCCATCGTCACCGCACTTGTGCTGCGTGGCTACTGACCCGGCCGACCTGGAGCTGATGGCCGCTGCAATCGCTGCGGCCGACGGAATCCAGCGCGCCTCTTCGCCGAACCCTGGCGTTGGTGCGGCCATCTGCACAGTCGACGGCGCGGTGCACAGCGGCTGTACCCAACCGCCAGGCTCGGCCCACGCCGAAGTCATGGCCATCGACGCAGCCCGCGCAGCCGGATCGGATCTGCGGGGCGCAACCCTTGCCACCACGTTGGAGCCATGCAACCACACGGGTCGCACCGGCCCATGCACCGAAGCCGTGATTGCTGCTGGGATCTCGAAGGTGCTGGTCGGCGTACAGGACCCAGATTCGAACGTGGCCGGGACCGGGATTGAACGATTGCGCTCAGCTGGGGTCGTGGTAGTCGAGGGCGTCCTGGGCGAAGCGGTGTCTGCTCAACTCGAGGCGTATCTCCACCACCGGCGAACCGGTCGGCCGTTCGTCACGCTGAAGCTCGCCTCGTCGCTGGATGGCCGAACAGCCGCGCCGGACAGAACAAGCAAATGGATCACCGGAGCAGAAGCACGAGCCGACGCGCATCGTCTGCGCGCAGAGCATGACGCAATATTGGTTGGCGCTGGCACGGTGAGGACCGATGACCCGGCGCTGACCGTGAGGCACGTCGATGGACCCGATCCGCTCCGGGTGGTGCTGGGCCACGCACCAGGTGACGCGAAGGTGCACCCGTGCCTCGAGATGTCTGGACCACTCGACGAGGTTCTCGGGGAGTTGGGCCGACGAGGTGTAATGACGCTGATGGTCGAAGGCGGTCCGACGGTCGCGAACGGTTTCCATGCTGCTGGGCTGGTGAACCGCTACGTGCTGTACGTCGCTCCGGTGCTGTTCGGAGGCGACGACGCGCTCTCGATGTTCGTCGGTGCCGGCGCGCAGACGATTGCGGAGGTGTGGCGTGGTCGGATCACCTCGACGGCCATGGTTGGAGACGACCTTCGCGTCGAGATCAGACCCTGACGATTTGCTGCGGGTAGCAATTCGCTAGGCCGAAACCAGGTGCAGCGTGGCTCGATGGTCCCGAAACGCATCTTGGGCTTCAAGGCTGAGCCGGGCGTCGCTGATCACGACCGAGGGCTCGCCCAGATGAGCGAACGAACTGAGCCCGGACACGTTCCATTTGGTGTGATCGGCCAACACCACCAGGCGCTCGGCTGCTTGGATGAAGACCCGGTTGGTTTCGGATTCGGCCAGGTTCGGGCTCATGAACCCGGCCCGCACGGAGACACCATGCGTGCCGAGAAAGACCACATCGAGGTTGAGCGTTCGCAGCGATTGCTCGGCCACCGGCCCGACCAGCGCGTCCGACGGCGTGCGGACGCCTCCGGTGAGGATGACGGTGCGGTCGGACCGCCCGTGGCGTTCGAGCACGTCGGCGATGCGAATGGAGTTCGTGACGACGACGAGATCGGCCACGTCGCCCAGCGATTGAGCAAGCCGCCAGGTGGTGGTTCCGGCGCCGATTCCGATTGCAGTGGCGGGTTGGATGAGCGAGACGGCAGCGGCAGCGATTGCTTCCTTCTCTGCCTGGTTCCGGCCGATCTTCGATTCGAACCCCGGCTCGTCGTTGTTGCTCGGCCGCCGAATGGTTGCGCCGCCGTGGACCTTGTCAGCGAGCCCGGCATCGGCAAGATGCTCAAGGTCTCGCCGAACTGTCATCTCGCTCACGCCGAGTCGAGGGGCGAGATCGCTCACGCGAACCGATCGTTGGCTGCGCAACTCCGCCAGGATCTGCTCACGCCGTGAGTGACCGATGGACCCAGGGCGGTCGACGGCGTGTCGTTGGCCGGGTTCCAAGGTCGAGGTCATGGCCTGCAACTGTGATCGGCTTTCGTGCCTTTTGCAACAGAATCGAACAATACAAGGCGCATATCTGTGAGGTTCACCCGGCTGGGAGGCTCATTCGAACAATACCGAACGTACCAAGCTTGACCTTTGTCTCACTGTATGGTGGACTCGCCATCGCTCCCACCACCGGGAATCCGGTATTTCGGAACCCAAACCACTCACGCTGAAAAGAGACCATATGACCCCGAACGCAGATCGTTCACCCAGCCCGACCGATGTCGGTTTTGCCCTCAACCGCCGCCAATTCGTCGCTGGCGCAGCCGCCATCGTCGGTGGCGGTGCCATCCTCGCCGCGTGCGGCAGCGATGCTGCCGAAAGTGTGGACACCACCCTCGCTGCAGCCGACACCACACCAGTCGAGACCACACCGGCCGAGACCACGCCGGCCGAAACCACCGTTGCTGCCGCCGAAACCACCGTCGCCGCAGCTGCTGCTGCAGATCTTGGTGAGGTCAGCTTCGGCTCCAACTACTCAGACGAGAAGCCGAAGAACGCAATCGCCGCTGCGGTCGCCGCTACCGGCCTCAAGGTGAAGATCAATACCGTCGACCACAACGGCTACCAGGAGAACTTCAATACCTACATCCAGCAGCCAGACGACGTGGTCTCCTGGTTCGCCGGCTACCGCATGCGCGCCTTCGCCACCAAGGGTGTCGTCGGCGATGTGTCAGACGTGTGGAACAACCTGCCGGACCTCAGCGCAGGCTTCAAGAGCGCTGCAACCGGCCTCGACGGCAAGCAGTACTTCGTGCCGCTGTACTTCTATCCGTGGGCCATTCACTACCGCAAGAGCCTGTTCGAAGAAAAGGGCTACACCATTCCCACGGACTGGGCCGGCCTGCTGGCGCTCTGCGAGAAGATGAAGGCAGACGGCATCACCCCGTTCGCCGCTGCGAACGACGGTGGCTGGCCGCAGATGGGCATGTTCGACATGATCAACCTGCGCACCAACGGCTATGACTTCCACGTCTCGTTGATGGGCGGCAAAGAGTCCTGGACGGACCCGAAGGTTGCCAAGGTCTTCGAGAACTGGAGCACCATCACTGGTTACTACCAGCCCGACGCAAACGGCCGTACCTGGCAGGACGCAGCCACTGCGCTCGGCAAGAAGGAGGTCGGCATGTACCTCCTCGGAACGTTCGTCACCTCGAACTTCGATCCGGCCAAGGACCCCGAGGCCCAGGGCATCATCGACGACATCGACTTCTTCGCCTTCCCGGCGATCGACCCGGCACATGGCCAGGATGCCGTCGAGGCCCCCATCGACGGTTTCATGATGGCCAAGTCCCCGAAGAACGAAGCCGGTGCCAAGGCCCTGCTCGCCGGCCTCGGCGGCGCAGACGCCATCAACGGTTACCTCAAGATTGATCCCTCGGTGGTGGCCGCCAACTCCAAGGCCGATACCAGCGGCTACAACGCGCTGCAGAAGAAGTCGGCCGAACTGGTCGGCGCAGCGAAGTACATCGCGCAGTTCCTCGACCGTGACACGGACCCCGACTTCGCGTCGAAGGTTGTCGGCCCGGCCATCAAGGACTTCCTGTCCGGCAAGGCACCAGCAGACATCCTGAAGACCGTCGAAGAACAGAAGGCCACCTACACCTTCGAGTGACGATCAGAGCCGCCAGGTACTGATCATCACATCGACCGACACAAACGAGAGAGACCACTCCGTGTCATCAAGCGAACCAGCGGCGTCTTCGGGGTTGCCCCGAGGGCGCCGCTCGCGTCTCCAACAACTGACCTTCTCCGATCGGGTCTGGCTCAAATTCGCCATCGGCATACCGGTTGCCGTGCATGTGACCTTCGTGTGGATCCCGGCGCTGCTCACGGCGGTGCTGTCGTTCATGAAGTGGGACAACCTGCGACCGCCGTCGAGCGCCGAGTCGGTCGGGTTCCGCAACTACTGGCAGATCTTCACGATCTTCGACCCCAAGCTCTTTCCGGCCCTGTTCAACAACTTGGTCCTGATCTTCTTCCTTGGCTTCTGCTCGGCGATCGGCATGCTGTTCGCCTACATGCTCGACAAGAACATCCGCGGCGGCCGCATCTATCAGAGCGTCTTCTATATGCCGGTGGTGCTGTCGGTCGCTGTGGTCGGGTTCATCTGGAAGGCGGTCATGTTCCACCCGCAACAAGGGCTGCTCAACCTCGTTATTCCCGGCAAGGGAATCGACTTCATCGGTGACCAGACGCCGATCTTCCAAGTTCATATTCCGTTCCTCGACTCGCCGCTCGGGGTGACGAAAAACTTCGCCGCGTTGCTGATTGCGATGGCCTGGCGGCACATCGGTTACGTCATGGTCCTGTACCTGGCTGGGCTCAAAGCGGTCGATCCGACGCTGAAAGAAGCAGCAGCCATCGACGGCGCCAACGAAGTGAAGTCGTTCCGCCACGTCGTGTTCCCGACGCTACGGCCGATCAACGTCGTGGTTGCCGTCATCACTGTCATCGAAGCACTGCGCGCATATGACATTGTGGCCGCGCTCAACGAGCCACGGGGTACTGAAGTGATGGGTACGCTGGTGGTTGGAAGCCTGACCGGCGAAGGCGGAGGACGCGTCGGCCTTGGCTCCGCCTACGGCATGGTGCTGTTCATCCTCTGCATCGGCTTCATCATCTACTACGTGATCAACAACTTCCGACAGGCTGACTGATGAGCACCATCGCATGAGTTCCACAACGGTGGTCACCGGCCGCAAGCCCGGAGTGACTCGGCTCAGCAGGGGTGTTCTGCAGACGTTCCTGACACTGATGGCAGTCGCGTGGCTGATTCCCATCGTTAGTGCCGTCTACGCGTCATTCCGCTACTTCGAAGGGGACTCGCTGGAGAACGGCGTCTTTTCTCGGCCGAAGAAGCTGACGCTGGACAACTACCGAGAAGCGTGGCGGGTCGGCAGCATGGGCCGCCACTTCCTCAACACCATGTTCATCCTGGTGCCGTCGCTGATCTTGATCCTGTTTTTTGCGAGCATCGTCGCGTTCGCGTGTACTCGGTTCAGTGGTCGCTTCAACGTGTTCTGGCTGGTGCTCTTCACCGCTGGCAACCTGATGCCCCAGCAAGTGGTTTTCCAGCCGGTGTTCCAGATCTTCAAGCGAGTCCCGTGGCCGAACCTGCTGAGTGATACCGACACCGGCTATCTCCTCGGAACCAAGGTGTCGGTGATCATCGTGCACGTCGCCTTCCAGACCGGCTTCTGCACGTTCGTCCTGTCCAACTACATGAAGACGCTGCCGAAAGAGCTCACCGAGGCAGCACTGGTCGACGGGGCAAGCGTCAATCGGCAGTTCTTCGGCATCATCCTGCCGTTGTGCCGCCCAGCACTAGCTGCACTTGGCACGCTTGAGTTCACCTGGCTCTACAACGACTTCTTCTGGGGCGCCGTCCTGCTGCAGCAGGGTCGAGAGCACCCCATCACCTCGTCCATCGCCCAGCTGAACGGCCAGTATGCGGTGGACTACAACCTCATCGCTGCGGCCTCAACGGTCATCGCCATCCCCACGGTTGTTGTGTACTTCCTGTTGCAGAAGCATTTCGTGGGGGGCCTGACCCTCGGCGCCAGCAAGGGCTGACGCGATTGACCGAGGCCGAGCAACCCGTGGATTCGGTTGTTGCGCGCCTCCCAAACGGGCAGAGGTTCCCGTTCGTCGTGCACCAGTCCGGGGACTCGCATGTGTCTCCCGCCATCAGAGCGACAGGGCGCTGGGAACCGTTCGCCACCCGCATCCTCTGGTCGCTGCTTGGGCCAGGCGACGGCGTCGTCGACATCGGAGGCAACATCGGCTGGTACGCCGCGGTCCTTGGGCGGGCAGTTGGTCCGAATGGATGGGTGCATACGTTCGAACCGGACCCCGTCAACCTCGCGCTGTTGAGAAAGAACGTTGAAGGCCCGGAGCTGACAGATGTCAGTGTTCACCCGACGGCTCTGGCGGACCACCAGGGGACTATGCAACTCGAACTGAGCGCAGCGAATCTCGGGGACCATCGGCTCGCTCCGAACACCAAGGTGCGCTTCGGTGGGTGTAGCCCGGGGCGGCCGGGCTTTACTTCTTGGCAACCTTTTTCGTTCCGGTCACCTTGATAAATGCGGCCAGATCGACGTATTCCTCACACTTGGTGTTGCCGCAGACCGTCTTCAACTTCGACAGGTTGGCCTTTGCTTTGGTGAGTTCGCCGGTCTCGGCGTATGCCTCACCCTGATATTCCAACGCACCCTTGTGTCTCGGGTTGAACTTTAGCGCCACGGCATAGTTCGCGAACGCGTTCTTGTAGTCCGCGGACTTCCGGTACGAATATCCCAAGAGGTTGTGCACGTCGGCATTCCCCGACTCAAGCTTCGCTGCCCCGGACAACGCAGTAATCGCTGTCTTCCAGTCCTTGCGGCTGATCGCAGCCTTGCCGTCCTGGTAAAGCGACGCCGCGGTCGGGGCGGCAGAAGCAGCAACGCCAGCTTTGGTGGTTGGAGAGCCCGGAACTGTTGTAGCCGCCGGAACGTTGCCGGTCGTCGGTGGAGCGTCCTCGGAACCGGCAGCGAGGGCCGCCGTAGGAAGCACGACGCCGAGAACGAGAGCCGCAGGGGCCAAGTAGCGGGAAAGGTTGCGCGAAGTCATACTCCTTTCTACGTCAGGAGCACCTCAAGTGTTCATTAACGTGGGCAATCCCATGGCCAGCCTCATCGAACCGCGCACCCTCAAAGGATTCCGTGATTTCCTCCCGGAACTCATGATCCCCCGTGAACGGCTCATGGAGACCACCCGGCATATCTTTCGGTCCTACGGGTTCGCGCCGATCGACACACCGGCGCTCGAACTCACAGAGGTACTCCTGGCGAAGGTTCCAGACGGTGCCGAGGTCGGCAAGCAGATGTACCGCTTCACCGACAACGGGGGTCGAGACGTCGCATTGCGTTTCGACCTCACGGTTCCACTGGCTCGTTTCGTCAGCGCGCATGCCAATGCGCTCGGGCTGCCTTTCCGCCGCTACCACATCGGTCCGGTCTGGCGCGGCGAAAACACGCAGGCAGGCCGCTACCGCGAGTTCACCCAATGCGATTTCGACACCATCGGGTCCCTCGATCCGGCAGCCGATATCGAGATCGTGCTCGTCATCTGCGACCTGCTCACGGCTCTTGGCATTGAGCGGTTCACGGTCTGCGTCAACGACCGCCGCATTCTCAATGGTCTGCTGCAGGAACTGGGCCTTCCCGAGGAAGCATCAATGCCGATCCTTCGGTCGCTCGACAAGCTGGCGAAGATCGGCAGCGAAGCGGTCATCACCGAAATGGTCGCAGATGGGCAGGTGTCGCCCGGGCAGGCAGCCGAAGTGATCGCTATGGCCTCCACCGCCGGGAGCAACGACGAGGTGCTGGCAGCGCTCCAACAACGGTTCGCCGGCAACGAAGCAGCGATGATCGGCGTCGATGGTCTGCGTCTGCTGGTCGCAACGGCGCGGACGGCCGGGATTGACGAGTCGCATATTCGTGTCGACCTGTCCATCTGCCGTGGGTTGGATTACTACACGGGCACGGTCTACGAGACGTTTCTCACCGATCTTCCCGGGATCGGCAGCGTCTGCTCCGGCGGACGCTACGACGACCTCACCGGGCGGTACACCAAGCAGTCGTTGCCGGGGGTCGGTGCGTCTCTCGGCCTCGACCGCCTCATCGCTGCGATGGAGCAACTTGACCTCATGGGTCCTGCCGTGGCAACTGCTGCACCTGTTCTGGTCACCCGGCTCGAAGCTGGCCGGCTCGGCGACTATCAGGCGATTGCCAGACAACTCCGCGCGCTGGGCGTCGGGGCTGACGTGTTCCCCGACACCAAGAAGCTTGGTCACCAACTCGCGTACGCCGAGCGCCGTGGGTTCCGGGTTGCACTGATCGCCGGGTCCCAGGAGTTCGAAACGCGGACATGGAAACTGAAGGATCTTGCGGCGCGGACCGAGACGGTGGTTCCTGCCGATCAAGTGGTTCAAGCGGTCCGCCGTCTTCTCGCGCAGGGTGGTTGAAAGTACCAATTTGCGCGTTTGTCATGGTGATCGCACGACGATTGCGTGACGGGGGAGCCGGGTCCCTTTACACTCGACGGGTGGCGCCCCCTTCACTCCCCAAACCTTTCCGCTCCCGACGGCTCGCCGTGATCTCCTTGGTCGCAGTGGTCGGGCTCGCTCTGCCAGGGTTGGCCCAGACAGACCCAGCTGCACCTCCGGCCGAGGCGCCTGCACCTGCGCCGGAACCTGCACCTGCACCTGCACCTGCACCGGAACCTGCCCCAGCGCCAGTTCCGGAACCAGCCCCGGTTCCTGGCCCAGCGCCCGATACAACCGCCGACACCTCGGCAGCGAAGACGACAGCTGCGAACACCACGGCTGCCAGGAAGGCTGCTGCTCGCCGACGCGTTGCAGCAGGAAAGAAGGCAGCAGCACGAAAGGCTGCCGCCCGTCGCGCAGCGGTCAAGAACGCGGCCAGCGCCAACTCGCAGCCGTTGGGCGGGGTGCTACGCGGGTCGACGCTGCTCGACGTCGACATTTCCAGCCAGACGATGCGGATCTACAAGGGCGGCAAGCTGTACCGCTCGGTCCCGGTCTCGACCGGCTCCGGACGTCGCTACTGCGAGAAAGGGCGTTGCGGGGTCGCTGTCACGCCGCGGGGTACGTACCGCATCTACAGCCACATCCGCGGTTGGCGCACGGCTGCCCTGGGTCGGCTGTACAACCCGTTGTACTTCCGCGGCGGTTATGCCGTTCACGGCGGAAACTTGCCCGGCTATCCGGCGTCACACGGGTGCATCAGGGTTTCCTACAGCGTCGCGAGTTGGCTGCCATCTGTCGCGCCGGTCGGTACAACTATCCGGGTACACAACTAGCCGTTGTTTCACAGCGGCGGACGTCCAACCGAGCCGCCGGCAACCTCTCCGTTTTGGATATGCCCAGTTCGTCTGTGGCGCGTGGGTCGGGTCAGGCAGAGGGGGCGGGCAGAGGGGTCAGGCAGAGGGGTCAGGCAGGGCCAGTCGATCGTGCTCCAACGTGGGTGGTTCTTGCAACCAACGGGTTGTCTTTTCGGCCGGGGAGGCGCGCGTTATGCAACGTTGGTTGCTGCGGACCCAACGTTGGTTGCTGAGAGGGCAACGTTGGTTCTGCGGACCCGACGCGGGGCGTGCGTGCGGGCGTCGTTCAGAGATGGGCTGGGCCTATGCTGAACGTCAGGCGACCAGTGCAACGGCGATGCGCGCAGCCACGGTTGCATTGTTCTCGGCCAGCGCCAGGTTGGCCGGAATGCTCCGTCCTTCGGTGACCATAGCGAGGCGCCCGAGAACGAACGGGGTGACAGCAGACCCGCGCAGGCCCGCTTCCTTCGCGTCCCGAAGCGCAGCGGTGATTGCGGTATCGACCTCGTCCTGAGGGAGCGCCGCAGCGGTAGGGATGGGGTTCGCCACCACAACTCCACCTGGTAGCCCGAGGTCGATTCTGGCCTGGAGGATTGCCGCTGCCTGAGACTCGGTCTCCACCCGATGCGGAACCGCGAAGCCAGAGTCGCGCGTGTAGAACGCAGGAAATCGATCTGTGCGCATACCGATCACGGGCACTCCGAGGGTGTCGAGCATCTCCAGTGTCTTGCCCAGGTCGAGGAAAGCCTTGGCCCCGGCCGTGACGGTGGCGACCGGATGACGTGCAAGTGCCCCGAGATCCGCGCTGACGTCGCCGGTGAGATGGTCATCGCGGTGGACGCCTCCCATCCCACCCGTTGCAAACACACGAACCCCGGTAGCGGCACACAACGCGACAGTGGCGGACACAGTCGTGCAACCGATATCGACCTGCATGGCGAGGGCGACGGGAAGGTCACGTTCGGCGACCTTCAGAACGCCGCCGAGCACTCGTTCGACCTCGTTGGTTTCGATTCCGACCCGAGCGATGCCGTCAACGACAGCGGTGACAGCCGGAACAGCTCCTTCTGCGCGGATTGCCGCTTGGCATTGGGCGAACGCTTCTCGATTGAACGGGGCAGGCAGGCCCATCGCCGAGAAGATGGTCGACTCGAGCGCCACGACCGGTTGGCCAGTGGCGAGCGCAGAGGTGACTTCTTCACTGCAGCGGATCAGAACCCGCGAGTTGTTCTTCGTCATGCTCGTCAACGTAACCGGTTGAGCGATGCGGTCCGCCGGGCTGTCCGGCACGCAATGGGCGCATCGGCACCGGCCTTTCTGAACCTGCTGAACCAGCTGAAGTCGCCCTAGGATCGTCGCAATGCGCTTTGTGAGGATGGCGGCTGCGGTGCTCGTGGTGACGTGGACAAACACCGCTCCGGCTCAGGCCCACAGTGCCGCCGGTTCACCGTCGTCGAACTACACGACCACCATCCGGTCCGTCCTGCCAGAGCCGAAAGGGTTTACCGTTCGGTCGATCGAGCAGGGAAGCCGGCTTGAGGTTCGGTGGACCAGCGGGGAGCCGGCCGTGGTCAGCGGATACGAGGACGAACCGTATCTGCGCATTGGACCTGACGGTGTCGAGGAAAACCGGTCGTCGCCTGCCACATACGTCAATCGCGACAGACGGGGCACAACCGCCGCGCCGCAGACAATTGATGCGCAGGCGACGCCGCGATGGGTCGCAGTGTCGGACCGACCCGTTGCACGGTTCCATGACCATCGGGCCCACTACATGGGTTCTGTACCCCCGCAAGCGGTGGATCGGCAGCCAAATCTCCGTCGGACGATTCAGCGCTTCGATGTCCCAATCTCACAGGGGAAACAGAAGTACGTCGTTTCCGGTGTCGTCGAATGGGTTCCCAGCAGCTCGCCGGTGCAGTACTTGGCGGTCTCGACCGCAATCATCGCTGTGCTGGTTGTTGCAGCTCTGTGGGCCGGCGTGTCGCTGACAAGACGCATGACCGTACGTCCACTGATAATCGGCGCGCTGGGCGCGTTGATATTGGTCGATTTTGTGCACCTTGCCGGCATCGCCGGGGGAGTGGCAGGTGGCTCGCCGGTGGGCCGCGCGATCTCGATCGGATACGCCTCCATTGCAGCGTGGGTGATTGCCGTTGTCTCGGCCGTGCTGTGGCTGAAGGGCCGTCCCGACGCCTTATACCTCACGACGTTCGCTGCGGGTTTGATGACGTTGGTCGGCGGAATCGCTGATCTGTCCATCCTCGGCAAACCTGCGGTTGTCTTCCAGTGGGCACCGTCGTTGGCCCGCTGGTGCGTGGCGCTCACACTCGGGCTTGGCATCGGAATTCTAGTAGCTGCGGTTCTGCTGACCCGCCCGTCAGACTCCGATGCCATCATCGGGAACGAACGCGTCGGGGACTGACAGCAGTTCGTCCGTGTCCATCACCAAGAGCCCGTCGATCGCAGTTGGGTCCTCTGGTGTGATGAGCACCAGTTCTTCGTCTGCAGCGTTGACCAAGACCGTGTCGACGTAGTCGGCCAGCGCAAAATCGGTCCCCACATCGTGCCCGGCATTCTCCGACAGGAACCAGCGGTGTTCGAGGATCTGGTGGTAAATCTCTGCATCGGCGAGCCGTGACCGGAGCTCGGCCGGAATGGATTCGATGGTCGGTTCGTAGACTTCTGTCAGCCACAGATACGCCGACATTGCCTCGGGTAGCTTGCGGCCTTCGTGCGACTCTCTCCACACCCGGTAGGCCTGCCAGTCGTTGAGGAGCCGCCTGGCTTGGTTCTCGTCGGCCTCGATGCCTGTGACCTGCTGGAGCCGCTTCTGGTGGTGTCCGCTTTCGACGACCTTCGGCAACACTTTCCAACGGGGTTCGCCTCCTGCTGACACGGTGGTGACCGAGAACTCGTCCACGTCGAAGCCGAGCCGGTTGAGGCGCTCCATACGACGAGCGATTGCGACCCGATTTCCCGGTTCGACCAATTCCGCGGAATGCAGCTCTTCCCATAACCGGTCATAGCGACGACGAAGATCTTCGACGATGTACAGCGGGTCGAAGTCTTCCTTGGTCCGCCCGGCAGCCGCCAGATCCATCAGTTCGCCACCGACGTTGTCGTGGGCGAGCATCAGGTCGTGTTCGCGCTGACCGAGCGAGAGCGATTCCCGGAGCCCGCCGGTTTCGGCGTCGACCAGGTACGCGGTGAGCGCGCCGGCATCTCGCCGGAACAGGGTGTTCGACAGCGAGCAATCCCCCCAGAAGAACCCTTCCGAGTGCAGACGGACCAGCAGGATCGCCATTGCGTCGAGAAATCGGTTCTGCAGTTCGGTGATGCCTCGACCCATGAACAGCTGGCGGTAGGGGAGCGAAAACTGGAGATGGCGGGTGATGAGGATCGATTCGAGCTCTTCACCGTCGGCGTCCGTCCGGCCCGAAACCACGCCGACCGCCTCGACGACGGGTAACCGCCGATCAGCGAGTTCCCGGAGTAGGTGGTACTCCTTCCCCGCGATGTCGAGCGGCAGTTCCTTCAGCGCATAGACCGCATGCCCGTTGCCTTCGAATCCGGGAACGTCGCAGTAGTCGACGAACCGAACGACGTGTCGGCTGACCCCGCGGGCCACATCGACGAGCCGGGTGCCGTGCCCAGAGTCCCTCCAGGCCCGCAGCGGGAGGTGCCATGGCAGGTCGAGGAAGTCCGGGTTGCCGGGTCTCGCAACCAGTTCGAAGGACCCGGTCATGGGTGTCAGTCTGCCCGCCCGGCAGTCAGTAGCGTGTCATGTCGTGGCAAACGCAAAACGACAGCGCCAAGATCTCGCCCGAGCCGAAAAAATGGCCCGCGAGACTCAGGTCAAACAGCAAGCGGTTCGCAAGTCCCGCATCAAGCGATACGGCGCAATCGGAGGCGCGTTACTGCTCTCCGTGCTCGCCCTGCTCTTCTTCACCCGTGGCAGTGGCAGTGACAAGGTCACCGACGGCGCGGCTGTTGCTGCGTCCGACGGTGCTCCCAAGGTCACCGTTGCGTCCGGTGCTGCACCGACCAAGGTCGAGGCGAAAGACCTTCGTGTCGGCAAGGGCGAAGCGGTCCAGAACGGCGACACCATCCGTGTGAAGTACACGGGCGTTGCCTGGAGCACCAAGAAAGAGTTCGATTCCAACTGGAAAGACGACGCCAGCGTGCTGACCGCATCGGGCATCGGCACCGACAAACGTACTGTGATCAAGGGGTGGGACGCCCTGGTCGGGGCGAAGGTAGGCGGACGCCGCCAGCTCGTCATTCCTCCGGCAGATGGTTACGGCGCAGCCGGGTTTGGTACCGCAATCGGCCCGAACGAGACATTGGTGTTCGTTGTCGACATCTTGTCGCGCGAGAAGGGCTGACGTCCGTGGCTGCTCCGGTTGCTCAGTCCGGCGCGCTCGTGGCGTGCCCGTCGTGTGGTCTTGAAGTGATGCAGAAGGCGATGATCCCGGTCGGTGAAGTCGACCGGGTGCCGCACTATCTCTGCGTCGACTGTTCCCGGAAACTGATCCAGCCCCGGCTCTGAGCGCCTGAGGTGCCGCTGCAACTGCATTTCGCCGACCTGTTCGAAGCCGTTGCCGACGCGTTCGGGCCGCAAGCCGCGCTGGTGCATCATGGGCCGGGGACTGACGGCACGGCCGTTCGTGTCTCGTGGACCGACTACGACGATGCTGCGGCTCGGTTCGCGTCGTTCCTGCTGTCCTCCGGTGTCGGCCCGGGAGCCAAGGTTGGCTTGTTGCTCCACAACGGCCCGCAGTACCTGATTGCGCAATTCGGGGCCTTCAAGCAGCGTGCGATTCCGATCAATATCAACTACCGGTACCTCGCCCGTGAGATCGCCTATGTGATCGACAACGCAGACGTCGACGTGCTGGTGTTCAGCGGGTCTCTCGGCGACCGCGTTGCCGAGGCTCGTGCGGTCGCAACGTCTGCTCGTGTGCGGGCGTGGGTTCAGGTCGAAGATCGGGAGCAACGGTCGCCGACGCTTCCTTTCGCGCTGGGTTGGAACGAGGTGCTGGCAGCGCACCCACCTGCGCAGCGCATCGAACGGTCGCCCGACGATCACTACATGCTCTACACCGGCGGTACAACGGGCATGCCGAAAGGCGTGGTGTTCCGCATGGGTGACTTCGTCACCCGCACGTTCACCGGCTACTTCTATCGAGGTTGGGCCGTCCCTTCCGGAGCCGCCGATGTGGTGGCACAGGCTCGGCTGCACGCTGACGCTGGCGACCGACGGGTGTCGCTGGTCGGTTGCCCCCTCATGCACGGCACGGGCATGTGGCTCGGGGCGTTCTATGCGCACCTGATGGGTGGAACAACCCTCACGCTTGGCAGCCGAGGTTTCGACGCTGACGAACTGTGGTCGGTCGCCGCACGTGAGCGTGCCGACGCTGTCACCATCGTCGGCGATTCTTTCGCCGTTCCAATGCTTGCAGCGCTCGATCGGGCTGTGGCTGTGGGAAATCCGTATGACCTGTCTGCGATGACCGTCATCCAGTCCTCAGGCGTGATGCTGTCCGCAGAAACCCAGAAGGGTCTTCTCCGCCATCTCGACGTTCGCATCGTCGACTCGATGGGGTCGACCGAAGGCGGTATGGCGCGCCGCATAGCCAGCCGGTCGACGCCGATCGACACCGCAACGTTCGAGTTCGTTCAGGGCACCAAGGTGGTCACCGACGATGGTCGGTTCGTGCTGCCAGGGTCTGGCGAGATCGGCCGTATCGCAGCTTCGGCCGTCGTGCCGCTGGAGTATTACAAGGATCCGGAAAAATCGGCCGAAACGTTCGTGACCATCGAGGGTGTTCGCCATGCAATGGCTGGCGACTACGCAACCATCACCGCTGACAATCGGTTGGTGCTGTTGGGCCGCGGGTCCAACTGCATCAATACAGGCGGCGAGAAAGTGTTCCCTGAAGAGGTCGAAGAGTCGCTCAAGCGCCACCCAGGTGTGCTCGACGCGCTGGTGATCGGCGTGGATGATCCGGGCGGGTTGGGGCAGCGGGTGTGTGCGGTTGTCTCGGTGAACAACTCGGCCGTGGGATCCGATTCGCTGCGGGACCATGTGCGCGGCGATCTTGCCGGTTACAAGGTTCCGAAGCGAGTGGTGATCGTCGATTCCATCAGCCGCTCGGCAGCGGGCAAGGCCGACTACCGCTGGGCTGCTGACCAGATCGGCACGTAGACCTACTCCGGATCAGGCGATCATTCCGGCTGACATATGACAATTGCTTGACGGATCATCTCTGATTTGTCAACAATCAACGGGCGCAGCGCTGATCGACAAGCTGGCCCGCCAGGGCCTGAAACTCTTCAGCACGAGAAGTGGAGTCAACGTGGTTGGTGAGCCAGTCGTGTCGTTTCGGACCGATCCTCTCGGCATGCAGCATTGGGTACTCGACATTGTCGGCCCTGTGGCAACGCTCACGATGCGCGTCTCGCCAACCGATGGGTTGCGCGACGAGTACGAACTGAAGCTCAACTCCTACGACCTCTCTGTTGACATCGAGTTGCAAGACATTGTGACCCGTCTCCGCTTCGAGCAGCCCACGGTGAAAGCAGTCGTCGTGACGGGCGGGCTGGACAAGGTGTTCTGCGCAGGCGCGAACATCCAGATGCTGTGCAGTTCGTCGCACGCTCACAAGGTGAACTTCTGCAAACTCACCAACGAGACCCGCAACACCATCGAAGAGTCAGGCTCGTCCGCCGGGCAGGGTTGGATCGCTGCGGTCAACGGCACCGCTGCCGGGGGCGGTTACGAGCTAGCGCTCGCGTGCGACGAGATCGTGATGATCGATGATCGGGCGTCAGCCGTTTCACTTCCCGAGGTTCCGCTTCTCGCAGTGCTGCCCGGAACCGGAGGGTTGACCCGCCTGGTCGACAAACGGTTGGTTCGGCGTGACCTGGCCGACGTGTTCGCCACCCGGACGGAGGGCTGCAGGGCTCCGCAAGCATTGGAATGGCGGCTGGTCGACCACATCGCGCCGCGGTCCGAGTTCGCCGCGAGCGTTGCGGCCCGGGCGGCTGACTGGGTGTCCCGTTCGGATCGGCCCGACCGCGGGCTGGGGATTTCACTTCCCATCTTCGGCTCCAGCACGATCCTCACCGAGACCGGGTCGACCTCGGAGAACGTCGATGTCATCATCGACCGATCGCTGCGGGTCGCCACCATCACCGTCACGGGCCCTGTCGGTGCACAGCCTGGCGACCCGGAGCAACTGCTCGCAGTCGGAGAACAGGCTTGGATCGTGCGGATGGCGCGTGAGTTGGATCATGCGATCCTGCACCTCCGTTTCAACGAACCAGAGATCGGCACGTGGTTGCTGAGGTCCGTCGGTGACGCAGGTGCTGTGTTGGAGGCGGAAACGGTTTTGGACCCGGAGAACCACCATTGGCTCGCCCGCGAGATTCGGCTTTTTTGGGCCCGCACCTGCAAGCGACTCGACCTGTCGGCCCGAACACTGGTTGCTCTGATCGAGCCGGAGAGCTGTTTCGTCGGGATGCTCGCCGAACTGGTGCTTGCCGCCGATCGGTCGTACCAACTCGACGGTGCTCGGGAAGACGATCCGACGGAAGCTGTTCTTCACCTCACGAGGGCCAACGATGGCTGGTTTCCGATGTCCAACGGACTGTCCCGGCTTGAAACCAGGTTCTGGGGTCGGCCCGAAGCGTTGGCCCGGGTGAAGAAGGTTCTCTGCCACGACCTGGCTGCCCGCGCGGCACTGGACGCAGAGCTGATCACGTTCTGTCCTGACGAGATCGATTGGGACGATGAGATCCGGCTGGTGCTCGAAGAGCGTGCGAGCTTCTCGCCCGATGCACTCACAGCGATGGAAGCCAACTTCCGTTTCGCCGGCCCTGAGACGATCGAGACCAAGATCTTCGCCCGGCTGACTGCGTGGCAGAACTGGATCTTCCAGCGTCCGAACGCCGTCGGCCCAGACGGTGCACTTCATCGCTACGGAACGGGTTCCCGTCCGATCTTCGACAAGAAACGAGTCTGACCATGCAGACCTTCAGCGCAGTCGACATCAACGCAAAAATTCCCAACAACGTCGACCTTGCCGGCGATCGGCGCCTGCAGCGTGCCCTCGAAAGCTGGCAGCCGAAGTTCCTCTCGTGGTGGCGCGAGCTTGGGCCTGAGTCGTTCAAGGACAACCCGATCTTCTTGCGCACTGCAGTTGCAGTCGGGCAGGAAGGGTGGGCCAATTTCAGTCACGTGCCCATGCCCGAATACCGGTGGGGCATCTTCTTGGCCGAACGCGAACAGGACCGTCGTGTCGCCTTCGGCGATCGGCGAGGCGACACGGTGTGGCAAGACGTGCCGGGGGAGTTTCGGGCCGAGCTGCGGCGGCTCGTCGTCGTTCAGGGCGATACGGAACCTGCGTCGGTCGAACAGCAGCGCCACCTGTGCCACACGGCCCCCAGCCTGTACGACCTGCGCAACTTGTTCCAGGTCAACGTCGAAGAGGGCCGTCACCTGTGGGCAATGGTGTACCTGCTGCACCGGTACTTCGGCGCTGACGGACGCGACGAGGCGGACCAGATGCTCGAGCGTCACTCGGGCGATGCCGACAATCCCCGCATCCTTGGTGCGTTCAACGAACCAACGCCGGACTGGTTGTCATTCTATCTGTTCACTTACTTCACTGACCGAGACGGAAAGTTTCAACTGGCATCGCTGCGCGAGTCGGCATTCGACCCGCTGTCGAGAACCTGTGACTTCATGCTCAAGGAAGAGGCCCACCACATGTTCGTCGGTGCATCGGGGGTCGCCCGCGTCGTCGACCGCACGATCCAGCTCACCAAGGAACACAACACCGACGACGTCCGACCCTTCGGCGGTATCGATGTGGCCACGCTTCAGCGGTACCTGAACTTTCATTTCAGCGTGTCGCTGGACCTGTTCGGTGCTGAGACATCGACGAACGCCGCCAACTATTTTGCCGCTGGCTTGAAAGGACGCTTCCAGGAAGAACGTCGCGAGGATGACCATGTGTTGAAAGGTGCGACACGGCTCGTGCCACATTTCGCGGACGGGGCAATTGGCTCACGCGAAGTCGTTTCGCTGTCGGCACTCAATGAGACGTTGCGGGACGACTACGTGGCCGATTGCCAGAAGGGCCTCGACCGGTGGAATCGTGCCCTTGCCGAAGTCGGCCACAAGCTTTCGCTGCCCCACGTCGGGTTCAATCGTGCCGTCGGCACGTTCAACGGTGCACGGGTGTCGCCCCAGGGCAACGTGTTGACGGAAGTCGAGTGGCAGCAGCAGGTTGACCTGTTCCTCCCGTCGCAGGCCGACCGCGAGTTCGTGAACTCTCTGATGGTCGGCGTGCACGAACGAGGCAAGATGGCCGGATGGGTAGCCCCACCCTCGGTCGGAATCAATGGTCGTTCGGTCGACTTCGACTACGTCCGGGTCTGACCATGCCCTCTTACAATTCGGCTCGTTGGCTGATCGACCGCAACGTCGAGAACGGTTGTGGTGGGGCGACCGCTATTCGGTACCTCGGTACAACGTTCACATACGACCAGATGCTGAAGACCACCTGGCGGGTGCAACATGCACTCACCTCGTTGGGTGTGGCCCGGACTGAGCGGGTGGTAGTGGTCGCGAACGACGGGCCAGACATGGTCGCATGGCTGCTCGGCTGTCTCCGGTCCGGGGTCGTTCCCGTGCCTGTTTCGACCATGCTCACCGGGGACGATGTTGCGTCGATTGCCGACGATGCAGAGGCGGTACTGCTTGTCGTGTCCGGTGAATACGCGTCCCTGTTACCGGCTGTTTCTGCTCGGGTCGGCTCGTTGCGACACGTGGTGTTTCTCGATGGCTCAGACAGTTCGAATTCACCCGCGGAGAAGCTTTCGCAGTGTGACTGGTCGTCGTTCCTCGATGATTCCGAGGCGCCGGTGGCTTCGACATCGGCCGACGACCAGGCCTTCTGGCTGTACAGCTCTGGCACAACCGGACTTCCGAAGGGTGTCATCCACCGTCATAGCAACATGCAGAGCACCTACGACACCTATGCGCGCAGAGTGCTGCAGGTACAGCAGACGGACGCGTTCCTGTCTGTCGCGAAGCTCTGCTTCGCGTACGGTCTTGGGAACTCCCTCACCTTCCCCTTCGGCGCTGGAGCGACAGTCGTTCTGGAACCGTCACGGCCCACGCCTGCCACCTACTGCAGGCTCGTTGCCGAGGAGCAGCCGACGTTGTTCTTCGCCAGCCCAGGGTTTGTCGCCGGCGTCCTGGACATGGGCGTGGGCGCGGAAGCGTTTCGGTCCGTTCGGGCCACGGTGACTGCGGGGGAAACGTTGCCAGCCGACCTGCAACGACGCTTCTCGGAGCGCTTCGGACATCCGATCCTCGACGGGATCGGCTCCACCGAGGCATTGCACATCTTCCTGTCCAACACGCTCGACGATCAGCAACCAGGGTCGACCGGTACAGCTGTGCCCGGCTATGACCTGCTGTTGTTGGGTGACGATGAAACTGAAGTGACGTCGCCTGATTCGCCCGGGTACCTGCACGTGCGTGGCGCGTCAACTGCGATTGGCTATTGGAACCGCCCCGACGCGACGCAGGCCGCGTTCCGCTCGGACGGGTGGGTGCGCACCGGTGATGTGTACACCCGGTCCGCCGACGGCCACTGGACGTTCCTCGGCCGCAACAACGACATGATCAAGGCCGGTGGTATCTGGGTGTCGCCGGCCGAGGTCGAGTCCGTGCTCATCGAGCACCCTGATGTTCTCGAAGCAGCAGTTGTGGGGTCGCGCAACGCCGCGGGACTCGAAGAAGTCACTGCGTTCCTGGTGCCGCGTTCGGGCGCAACGATCGACCCTGCATCTGTTGACCAGCATTGTCGAAGCCGCATGGCCGCATTCAAGCGGCCACGGCGCCTTCTGGTGATCGACTCGCTACCGAAAACTGCAACCGGAAAGATTCAGCGGTTCGCGTTGCGCGACCAGCTTTGCGATGGCTGAACTTCCGGGCCTTGCGAGACCAAGAACCGGGTCCAGCGGCAGAGCACACCTGCTCACCGTTCTCGGAGAGTTCGTCCTCCCGCACGGCAGGAGCATGTGGACGTCCACGGTGATCACGTGCTTGTCCGCTTTCGACATCACCGAACCGAACGCGCGGCAGGCGGCGGCTCGAATCGGCGAGGACGGCATCCTGGCTGCGACTCGCTTCGGGCGGTCGACCAACTGGACGTTGACGCCACGCGGGACGTCCCTGTTGACGGCCGGTGCCCGGCGCATCTATGGCTTCGGCCAACCGTCACCCACCTGGGACGGCCGGTGGCTGGTCGTACTCGCACAGATTCCCGAGGAAAAGCGGGCAACGAAGTTGGCGGTGCGTAACCAGCTTGGATTTGCCGGTTTCGGGTTTCCGAGTCCCGGTGTGGCGTTGTCCCCGCATGCGGACCGCGAGGAAACTGCACGAGGGATCCTTGCAGCAGCCGAACTGGATCCACCTCCAATTCTGTTCATCGGCCGGGTTGGCAGCCTTGCTCCGGAAGCCGAAATCATTCGGCGGTCGTGGGACCTGGAATCGCTGGCACAGCGTTACGACGGGTTTCTGCACGACTTCGGACGCCTGCGGCCGAAGGGCGGCCAGGCGACGTTCAAGGCGCTCGTAGATTTGGTGCACTCGTGGCGGCAGTTCCCCTTTGCCGACCCTGAAATTCCTTCCAGGTTGCTGCCTGTGAAGTGGCCGGGTTCTCGGGCGAAGCAAGTCTTCGACGATCAACGAGCCAGCTGGTCACCGTCAGCACACAACTGGTACGAAACGGTCGAATCGGTTGGTTCCGTTCGCTCCAGAACATGATCAGTCAAACGACACGTGGCAGGTCGACGTGCATCAGTTTTCCGGAGTGCTCCGGCGCAGTCGGGTAGGTCGGTCGGTCGGGAAGGTCGGTCGGGTCGATCGGATCGGTCGAATTTCGACAGGTGACAGATTGAGGAGGGAGTGTCGGCAAGTCGGGCATGGCGCATGTCCTGAAGTTGGATCCTCCGGGCACGCCGCTGGCTGGCTACCAGATGACGTCGATGTCGTACTGGGAGACCAGGTCGTCGTGGGTCACAACGGTGAGGCCCTCGTGGTGTGCCTGGGCGACGAGGAGCCGATCGAACGGATCGTTGTGCTTCATCGGTAATGATTCAATGGCCCCGAGGTGGACGAGGCCGATTGGCAGTTGCAGCATGTTTGACTTCGGCACGTACGTCTCGAACCACTCGAGAGCCGGTCGATCGAGTTCATCGAGTTTGCCGATGCGTCGCTTGATGGCCATCTCCCACAGCGAGACATGGGACGCATACACCTTGGCTCCAGCGGAAGTCAGAGCTGTGAATGCAGCAGGGCCAAGTCGTTCGGGCGCTGATACCGCCCAAATGAGCGCGTGGGTGTCGAGCAGAAGCTTCACTTCGGAAAGGTCGATGCGCCGAACATGTCACGGATCTCGTCGGCGTTCCACCGCAGGTCGTCGACGGTCGGGGTTCGAACATCGGGCCGCACCCCGAGCCCGAGGATGACTCCCGCCGCAGGTGGCGGTACGAGAATCGCCACGACACGCCCGTGCTTGGTGATCTCGACCGCCTCACCAGTTTCAGCCAGCTCAGCGATCACGCTGGAGAGATGATCCTTGATTTCGTGAATTGCCATCTTCAGGGTCACGAGGACAACTCTATCATTTGGCCATTTTAACTGGCTAGAAACTCAGCAGAATGAATGTATCACGCGTGATACATTCTCAGGGATGAACGATGTGTCAATACGAGAGCTCCGCAACCACGGAGGTGACGTCGTCGATCGTGTGGCCGCAGGGGAACGCTTCACCGTGACCCGAAACGGCAAACCAGTTGCCGAGATTCGACCGATTTCACCCGCGCCCGTCGCCGTTGCTGAACTCGTGCGTCGGCGAGCGCATCTGCCTCACGTGGACCCAGTCGCGCTGCGCGCAGATCTTGATGAAGTGGTCGACACGTCGTTATGAGCAAATTGCGCGGCGTTCTCGACACCAGCACGTTGATCTTGCTCGGGAGAATCACTGCACTCGACGAGCTGCCTGAAGAGGCTTTCATCACCACGGTGACCTTGGCGGAGTTGTCCGTCGGCCCGCTTCTCGCAACGACGGACGCCGAGAGGGTGGCCCGCCAGGCGCACCTTCAGGCGGCGGAGGCGGACTTCGAGCCGCTCCCTTTCGACAGGGCAGCAGCGCGAGCCTTTGGTTCGGTAGCTGCATCACTTCGACATGCCGGTCGTAAACCAGCGGCACGCGCATTCGACGCGATGATCGCGGCGATTGCCGTCGCTCACGAACTCCCTCTCTACACATGCAATGTCACCGACTTCGACAGAATCGACGGACTTGTGGTCAGGGCCGTCCATCACCCTGACGAGGCGTGACCGAAGCAGGCAAGCGTTGAGCTGAGTTCGAAAAGGTCATATGTGCTCATATCGGTTACCGGTCGTTTCCAGGGTTCGTGGCTTCAGAGGCTCGGACTACCGGACAAGTCTGGACAGACCAACCGAGGTTCAAGGTCCGAAGGCAATCGACGTTCGCACAGATCCGCTCCCGAAGTCCGGGCCGCTGCGTGCCGTGCAGCCCTTGCCGGGCGAGTCGTGCCGAGATCTTCCGATAACAGCGGTGTCGTTGCCTCGATCATTGATCCGTAGCTGGTCGGCCACGTGATGATCTGTTCGAAGCGGTCGCCGAGTTCCCCGACCTCTGAGCATCGAGCGAGGTTCTGTTCACCGAAGCGGCTGTTCGCGTGGCGAACGCAGTCACCGATTGTCAACACTTCGGGTCTCCTGATTGCTTCGACGGGTCTATCAGGTTACCTGATGGACACGGTGCGAGTCATGGCGTTTCACGTCGGGGGTTCATGTCGTCGGTTCTCGTCGTTCCGGAAACCCGCCGCCGAGGTTCTGGACTGCGCGGACCATGAGTGAACGAAGCGCAGCTTGTTCAGCGCGTTGCATCCCACTGGTCATGTTCGTCTCGACCACGGCGACTTCACGATCGCAGGACCCGACCAACTTGCGGCCCTTGGCAGTCAACAGGGTTGTCAGCACGCGCCGACGCGCCGGGTCTGGTTTGCGCCGCACGAGCTCACGCGATTCGAGCACCAAAAGGGTCTCGTTCATGGATTGCGGTGATACGTACGCCCGGCGCGCAAGCTGTGCGCTGGACAGGCCGGGTTGGCGCGCAAGCGTGCTGAGGACTGTGTACTGGGTCACTGTCACGTCGAACGGACTGATGGCGAGTTCGATCTGGCGCCGAACGACGCGATCGAGGCGGGCAACGACGGAGGTGACCGATGGTCCCGATGGCGGCTGGGTTCCCTGAACGTCATGCGATACCGACGATGCCGACGATGCTGACGCCGACGACGCCGACGACGCTGATCTCGGGGTTGAACCTGGCACCGACTCACACTAACCCCGGCGCGTCTCCGGGAATAGATCCATGTGTGGGTTATCAGGTAACCAGATAAACACGGAAACATGACCACCTCCAAGTTGCAGTCCACAACTCCGTTGTACGGCGAGCGCAGCGAAGAAGAGACGGTTGCCGTTGACGATGACCGGCGAGAACATCGACGGCCGCACTGCGGCTGAATGGGGATTGGGACGTGCTGCACATCCCCGGTACGGGACTGCCTTCGTCATCGAGGCCGACGGCGACTATGCCGGGGCGGCCCGTGTTGGCAGGTCGTTTGCAAATGCACAGATCGCTTGGCGGATCCTGTCAGGGGTCAGGGACGCCTTCCGTTCAACCCGGTCGGACTCAAGCCCGGTCATCAGGCCTATCAGCTCTTCGTCATCCATATGAGAACTCTCTTGGTGAATCTCGGTACGAGTCTGACCGCACCGGTCGGTCGGGTTGGAACAGATCCACGAACGTGAACACCTACATTCGACCGCGAACGATACCGGCTCTCGGAGCTCAATCCTCTTTCACTCTGTGGATCATCGGTGGAGGAGCGCCCCGAACTGTCTCACTCACCGATCGATCTATCAAAACGTGGTCAGGCTTCCGGCCAGGCCTGCAGGGCTGTGTGCAGTTGCTCTCGGTAGACAGCAGCGTTGCGTACCTTGCGGTCTTCGTAGCCGCGCACGATGTCTGGTAGCCCGGCGATCCGGACAGCCTCGTCGATATTCGCGGCCGACAGAGAAGCCAACATGCGGTCGATCACGTTGCGGAACTCTGCCAAGAGTTCTCGTTCAAGTACCCGCACGTGTGCGCGGCCGAACGGGTCGAACAGCGTGCCGCGCAACCTCTTCGAACGGGCCAGGATGACCAGCAGCGGGCGGGTCGACGGTCCCATTGTGATCTTGCTCTTGCGGCCGAGTGCCTTGAGCATCGGCGGGTGCAGCTTCCAGCTGAACGTGGCTCCGGCGCCACCCACCGCTTCTGCGGCTCGTTTGGACTCTGGCCCGATGAGCAGCCGTGCCACCTCGTACTCGTCCTTATAGGCAGTGAATTGGTACAGGCTGCGTGCGACCTGTTCGGTGAGTATGACCGAACCAGGCAACACGTCACGCTCTTTGCGCCACGTACGTTCGATCACGTCCAGGTAGTCCTGTGCCATACGAACGTTCTGGAACTTGATGAGTTCGTGGCAGCGTGACCTCAACAGATCTGCGGTCTCCACGCGAACCTTCAGCGCAGAGATGCGTGCTTCGATCCGATCGGGGATTGTTCGGGACACGGGCACGACGGTGCGCACAGAGGCCAGCGCTGCGTGCAAGGCATCTGGGTCGCTGACCGAGGTGCGGCCCCATCGGAACGCAGCGAGGTTCTTGTCGACCGCGACCCCGTTCAACCCGATGGCCTCCTCGATGGCCGACGCACTGACCGGAATGGCTCCGGCCTGGAACGCCGCGCCGAGCACAGCGATGTTCGCCGTGGTGGCATCGCCGAGAAGCTGATCCGTGATGGTTGCCGCGTCGAGGAGAACCGGCGTGAATCCCGATGCAGCCTTCGCACGCTCGGCAAGCGATTCGATCGTCGGCTGAGCGATTCGCGGGTCGACGACCATAGCGCCGGTCGGCGTGGGCGAGGTCGAAGCGACAACGATCGAGCGGCCGGTGTTGAGCGAGTTGAGGTGGTTGTCACCGGCAGCAACCAGGAGGTCGAAGCCGAGCAGCACGTCGGTCGTGGAGCGACCAGCCTTGTTCGAAGCATGGTCCAGCGTGGCACCGATGCGCACGTCGCTGACCACCGGCCCCGCCTTCTGCGACAGGCCCGTCTGGTCGAGGCCCTTGGCCTGAAGTCCGTCGAGCAGCGCAGCGGCGCTCAGGACCTGGCTGACCGTCACCACACCCGTGCCGCCGATACCCGCCATGCGGATGGTGCAGTCTTCGCCGGAAAGGAGTGAAACGGGCTCGGGGAAAACGGTCGGAGGCGCGGGCCGGGTACTGCGTGACGCAGCGATCCGTTTCGGATCGATCTCGACAGTCATGAAGCTGGGGCAGTCGCCCTGCAGACACGTCGCATCGAGGTTGCAACTGGTCTGCTCGATGGTGGTCTTGCGGCCGAACTCGGTCTCGAGCGGTTGCACGGAAAGGCACCCGCTCTTCTCCCCGCAATCGCCGCAGCCTTCACACACCCGGTCGTTGATGATCACCCGATAGTTCGGTGCTGCGACGATGCCGCGTTTGCGGTCACGACGCAGCTCGGCTGCGCATTCCTGCTCGTGGATCAACACTGTGACCCCGGGAATGTCGCGGAGCAATTCCTGCGCCTCGACGATGCGCGTCCGGTCCCACACCTCGACCCCGGCAGGCAGGCTGACACCGCGGTAGTCGTCGACGTCGTCGGTGGTGATCAGCACCCGTTTCACACCCTGAGCGAGAAGGATGCCGGTCAGCGCAGGAACCGCCACACGGCCAGGTGCGTCCTGCCCGCCCGTCATTGCGACCGCACCGTTGTAGAGCAGCTTGAACGTGATGTTGGAGTTGGCTGCCACGGCGGCCTGGACCGCAAGTTGGCCCGAGTGGAAATACGTGCCATCACCCAAGTTCTGGATGAAGTGCTTGCGGCTGACGAACGGCTCCATGCCCAGCCACGACATTCCTTCGTTGCCCATCGCGCAGATGCCGGCGAGGTGTCCGAAGCGCTCTTCCGAGAACAGCGTTGTCATCCCGTGGCACCCGATGCCGGCCCCGTAGAGCGTGCCCTCGGGGACCTTGGTCCCCCAGTTGTGCGGGCACCCGGAACAGAACCAGGGGCTCCGTGCAACGTCGAGCGCGATCCGCTCCCGTGGCGCGGCAGGAAGCGGTGCGAGATGGTTGTCACCGAGATGCGCAGCCAGCCGACGGCGCAGCGGCGCGAGGATTGCGTCTGCGTCCAGGTGACCCGAGCGGGAGAACAGGGAAGTGCCGTCAAGGTCGGTCTTACCGACGATCTGCGGCCGTTCCGCTGACCCCCACAGCGCGTCCTTCACGATCCATTCGAGCATCGGGTTCTTGTCCTCGACGACAATGACCTCTGACAGGTCGTGGCAGAAACGCCGCACCACGGATGGCTCCAGCGGATACGGCATGCGGAACACCAGCAGCCGAATACCCGCGTCCTTGATCTGCTGTTCGGTACGCAAACCGAGCCGCCCCAGGGCTTCGCGAACTTCGCCTGCGGTGTAGCCACACGCAGCGATTCCGATGCGTGCAGAGGATCCTGGGTCGACCGTGATGCTGTTCAGTTCGTTCGCAGCGCCGTAAGCCTTTGCGGCTTCGAGGCGGATCTCCAGCATCTCCCGCTCGGTCTCGAGGTTGTACGGCGGAAGCATGCGCGCATTCGGTATTGGCAGCCACGGCTTCCCGTTGACGAGCCACTCCGGCATCACCGGGCGGACTCGGTTCGGATCGAGGTCAATGGTTGCGTTGCCGTCGGCGACGGCCGTGATGACCTTGAGCCCCGACCACAGGCCGCTCATCCGCGACATCGCAATTCCATGACGGCCCAGGTCGAGCGCGTCCTGCACATCGACAGGGCACAGCATGGGTATGTGGAGGTCGATCAGCGTTGCATCTGAACTGCTGGGAAGCGTCGAACTCTTCGCCGCAGGATCGTCACCGACAACGGCGAGTGCGCCTCCGAGGTGGTGTGTTCCAGCGTGGTTCGCGTGGCGGATGGCGTCGCACGCGCGGTCAAGGCCCGGCGCCTTGCCGAACCACATACCGATGATGCCGTCGTAGGTGCTCTCGCCCAGCGCCTGCGCAAGCTGCGTTCCCATCACTGCGGTGGCCGCCAGCTCTTCGTTGAGTCCTGGCCGGAACACGAGTGGCAGCGAACTGCCGACCAACTTCACCGCGGCTTCCAGTTCCTTGTCGAGCGTGCCGAGCGGCGAACCCGGATACCCAGACGCGAACGCAGCCGTCCGTCGGCCGTTCGCTCGGTCTATCCGAAGCTGCTCCACCAGCACCCGAGCGATCGCCTGTACGCCGGTTGCGAACACTCGACCCGTGTCCAAAGTGAGCCGGTCGGTCAGCTGATAACCCGACCTCGGCCGTATGGAAACCGGAGTAGCAGTTGGTGCGAGCATGGACGCTCCTTCACGACGTGCGGCGGATTACGTACCTATGGTCCTTGATCGCCGAGAACTATGCAAACACTCCGATGAATCGGCGGAAAACGGTAATATGAACCGATGATTGACAAGATCGACTGCGCCCTTGTGCGGCTCTTGCAACAGGATGCTCGGCAGACGGTCAAGAGCTTGGCCGAGCAACTTGGGGTGGCCCCATCTACATGCATGGAACGAATGCGCGGTCTTGTGGAGCGCGGCATCATCCTCGGGTATCACGCCGAAGTCAGTCCTGCTGCGCTCGGTCGTCATCTCCAGGCGGTCGTGTCGGTGCGGCTCTCACCGAAGACCCCTGACATTGTCGAGCGGTTCATCGCGCACGTCTGGGCCTTGGATGAAACGCTGGCGGTGAGCTTGCTCTCCGGAGAGAACGACGTGGAGGTGCATCTCGCCGTGGCTGATTCCGACCATCTCCGACGCATTGTCCTCAACTCCGTTGCGACCTATCCCGGTGTTGCTGACGAGCGGACGTCGCTCATCTTCGAACACCGCCGCAAGACCCAGTTCGGACCGCTGACCTAAACGACTCTCGTCGTCTTGTAGGTCAATCAGGACCCTCTTAGCGCTTCATGCGACCGGAGTCGTAAGCCCACAGAGCAATTTCGACGCGATTGCGCGCACCGATCTTGGTCATGAGACTGGCAACATGGGTCTTGGCCGTGCTCAGGCTGATGTGCAGCTCTGATGCGATCTCGGCGTTGGTCCGCCCGGAAGCCACGGTGCGCAGAACTTCCTCTTCGCGTTCAGTCAGCGGATCAACGAGTTGCTGCGGTGCTGTTGCTGGGCTCTGTTCGGAAAAGGCTGCGAGTAACCGCACCGTCACGCTGGGAGCAATCAACGCGTCGCCGTGTGCCGCTGCCTCGATGGCCTGAACGAGCAACGCTGGGCCGGCGTCCTTGAGCAGGAAACCGCGGGCGCCGGCGCGGAGTGCGCTGAAGACGTACTCGTCGAGGTCGAACGTGGTGATCATCACGACTGCCATCGGTTCCGTAACGCCGGGGCCCGCCAAGATTCGAGTCGCCTCGATGCCGTCCATGATCGGCATCCGTACGTCGAACAGGCACACGTCGGGCCGCAACTCCTGGGCCAAGCGCACGGCTTCGCGGCCGTCTGCCGCTTCACCGACCACCGAGATACCCGCTTGAGCGTCGAGGATCATTCGAAGCCCCGTGCGGATGAGGTGCTGATCATCTGCGACAACCACCCGAATCGTCATCGACGCAATCCTGTTGTCATAGCGGGTTTGCCTGACGCGGCAATGTCGCAGAGATTTGCCAGCCGCGCCCGGGGCCCGGGCCGGCGTGGAACGTGCCCCCAAGCAGCATGGCTCTCTCCGTCATGCCGATCAGGCCGTACCCCGACGAGCCGGAAGCGTTGGATGACACCACGTCGCCGTCGTCGACGACAGTCAACCTGATGAACGCGTCATCCGCCGAGACGCCCACGTCGACGCGTGTTGCATGCCGCGCGTGACGCATGCAGTTGGTGATTGCCTCTTGGGCCAGGCGATACAGGGCTGTGTCCACGATCGGCGCCAAATCATCGAGCCGTCCGGAAAGTGAAACTTTGACTCGCGGGCTGCCACCTGAAGCGTTGGCAAGCCCCGGGATGTCGCCAACACCTCGTTGAGGTGCAAACTCTGCGGCCTCCCCCTGCCGAAGAGCCCCGACCAGGGCTCGCATTTCCGCAAGCGTTCTGGCTGCCTCGGTTTCGATGACTTCGAGCACGTGGACAGCTTGGCCAGGGTTTGTAGCAGCCACGGCACGTCCAGCCTGGGCCTGGATCACAATCGCAGAGATGTGGTGGGCCACAGAGTCATGCAGTTCTCGAGCCAGCAGTTCTCGTTCCAGCATCTTGACCTGATCGCGTTCGCGCAACATTGACACGGCGCGGAAGCGAACTGCCAGCCCGACGGCCGCAGGCAGGAGCAGGAACACGGCTGCTGCCGCGGCCTCGACGAGATTCTCGATCCCGCTGGAGCGAGACGGGATATGCACGAGCGCCATCACCACCACACCGAGTACGCACTCGCGCCCCGAGCCCCAGCGGAACAGGGCGTACGGCATGATCATCAGCGCAGCTGTGATCCACAGCATGTATTCCCCGGACCCCTGCATCGCGGCCGCGTCGGCGAAGCCGTGGGCAGCGAACCCGATGGTCAGCACCTGGAGCGGAAATGTTCGTCTCCAGAACAAACCGAGCGTCGGCCCAATGCCGAGCAATGCGGCGATGGGCCGCGAGCCAAGGTCCGTGCGAAGCAAGGTCTCCGCGGACCCGGCGGCAACCAGCGCAACAACGAGAACCCAGTCTCGCCACACCCGATGCGGTGGAAACGGGACGCGCGGCTCGGCCAGGAATTGGCTGACAGCGTTCCGAACCACCACAACAGCCTAAAGAACGCGAACCCGGAACGTAATCGTCCGAAAGTACGAGGCGCGTCCCCTTGTCACTCGTCCGAACGTCGGCCGGAACTGCCTATCGGGCCGATGCGCCGAAGCCACGCTGTCATGGAGGGTGAAGGCCTGAATTCGCAACACCCAACTGAACCGATCGGTTGGCACGCTCAGGAGGATTTCATGTCTCATGCCCTTTATCGCCTTGGACGGCTCGCTGCGAGGCGGCCTTGGGCGATGATCCTTGCGTGGATGGTGAGTGCGCTCGTGGTCATCGGTGCAGGGTCAACCCTGGGGCACGAGCTTGAGGATTCTTTCGGTGCTCCTGGGTTGGATTCGACCGTGGCGCTCGAACTGCTTTCAGCCAACTCATCCGACGTTGCTGGGCTCACGGCGCAGGTTGTGGCCACACCGGCACAAGCGAAGGACACGTTCTTTTCGTCCCCGTCGGCCGTTGCGGCACTCAATCGGCTGCAGCAACGGCTCACAGCGCTGCCACACGTGATCGGCATCAGTGACCCTACGACCGCCATCAGCGGCGGTCAGTCGTTGGCGACGAAAAGCGGTTTGGTTTCGGCCGACGGACGAGTTGCGCTCATTCGAGTGCAGTACCCGGTCATCGAGCAGTTGAGCGTTGCCGATCTGAAACTGCTTGAGGAGGTCAACTCCGGCGATTCAGCCGAACAATCGCTTCGAGTCGAGATGAACGGCGACTTGTTCTTCGCGTTCGAGCAACCCGAAAGCAGCGCGAGCGAAATGATCGGTCTTATTGCCGCTGTCGTCATTCTGCTGGTGGCTTTCGGGTCCGTGATTGCAATGGGCCTTCCAATCGGTCTCGCGCTGTTCGGACTTGCGTTGTCCGTCAGCCTGATGCCCCTTGTGGCATGGGTGATCGACATCCCGACGTGGGCGCCGCAGATCGCAGGAATGGTTGGGCTTGGGGTTGGTATCGATTACGCGCTCTTACTCGTCACCCGATACCGCGAATTTCTCGCAAAAGGAATGACGGTCACCGAGTCTGTCGGCCGCGCAACGGCAACAGCTGGCCAAGCGGTGCTGTTCGCAGGAGGCACCGTCGTGATCGCGATCCTCGGGTTGCTGATTGCCGGCATCCCGTTCATGACGGCCGCCGGGGTTGCTATTTCGATCACTGTGTTGGTAATGGTCATCGCATCGGTGACGCTGCTGCCAGCCTTCCTCGGGCTCGCGGGACACCGCATCAACCGGTTCGGGCTCCACGTCCCGCCACTCTCACAACGCCTGCGGAGGTCTGGCCTGACGTCGACCGGTGCGTCGAACGCAGAGGCCAGGGGAGTGGAGGTCGAGCCTGACAGCGGCGGGTGGAACCGATGGGGCGAGCATGTGTCGAAGCACCCGTGGCCGTATCTCGTGGGAGTGTTGGCTCTCCTGCTCCTGCTCGCAGCCCCAACACTGTCGATCCGGCTCGGGTTTCCCGACGAAGGGTCCTTGCCGGTGACCCGGACACAGCGTCGGGCGTATGACCTGGTTGCCGCCGGGTTCGGCCCAGGGATCAATGGCCCGCTCGTCGTAGCCATTGATATCTCACAAGACGTGGGTGTAGTCGAACCACTGCGAACTGCGATTGCCGCCGATGCCGGAGTCGTGTCGGTATCGCCTGCGCAGATCGGTGAGGGGCGAAAGCTCGCCACGCTGTTCGTGGTTCCTGCGACCTCGCCCCAAGA
The DNA here is from genome assembly GCA_031385545.1 of Acidimicrobiia bacterium. Taxonomy (GTDB): domain Bacteria; phylum Actinomycetota; class Acidimicrobiia; order Acidimicrobiales; family JANYDT01; genus JANNBN01. Next base: position 57,586 of record JANNBN010000030.1, read on the forward strand.
CCCATCGACCATGAAAACAATTCAGCGGCTTCGGTCCGATGTGTTTCCGTCCGTGCTGTCCGGCAAGAAGGCAAGCGCGCATATCGGTGGGCAGACTGCGTTGTTCGGGGACCTGGGTGGCCGGGTCAAGGACCGTTTGCCGCTGTTCATCGGCGCGGTGGTGATTCTGTCCATGCTGCTGCTGACGATGGTGTTCAGATCTGTGCTGGTGCCCCTGAAGGCAGCCCTCATGAACCTGTTGAGCATCGGGTCTGCCTACGGTGTGCTGGTCATGGTCTTCCAGTGGGGATGGGGCAAGGATCTCATTGGACTGGAGGCGACAATTCCGGTGGTCGCCTTCATCCCGATGTTCATGTT
>JANNBN010000061.1:0-3444 GCA_031385545.1 Acidimicrobiia bacterium
CGACTCGCCCAACGGAATTTCGGCGAACGAACTCGCCATTGCGTTTGGCGTCTCCGACAGAACCGCTCGTAGCGTTCTCGCAGCAATGCTCGTGAAAGGCGTCGTCGTTGTGGTCGGCTCCTCACCGAACGATCCTCGCCGTCGCTACTACCGAACAGATACGAACAATCCTCGTCGGCAATAGCCAGCTCCACAGTCGCGTAGCTGGCCGTGGCCGGTTGGCGGCCAGACCCCGAAGGTCCCGAGGGTGTTTCCGGTATAGGCGGCGAGGAACCAGGCGATAGCGGCGCGTTCAGGCGACGAACCGACTCGACGCTGATGTTCAACGTCGTCGCCGCTTCTTCGTGACTCGACATCCGCTCATGTTCGCATCGGACGCATCCCGGCGATCGTCTTATGCCTTGACAGGAATAGTCCCATCCGTGAACCATTCTGCGGTGTCGAAGCTGGAACGGGCCGACGACATGTCACTCAGCCGACTTCAACGCCGTCGAGGCATTGGGCGGCGAACTGGAAGTGGGTGTTCGTATCGATGGCGTCCTCTTCCCGTTGCAGCTGCTTGAGCGAGAGTCGGCCTGACATGCCCCGGACGATTCAAGAAATCCTCGATCAACAGGATGAACTCGCCGACAAGTTCGAGAATTTCGATCCGGACCTCGGTCAGGAGCGCCCGATCGAGCAGTGCCTGGAGGCTCGTCGATTGAGAATCACCAGAGCGAACCAGACAGCGGCCGTCGAATCGTCGGGCGACGCCTTCCGCCGCTCGTAAGGGCCGTTATTCAATGGTTGGGCCGCTCGGCTCGGGGAACGTGGGAGGCTCGATTCGCGTGACGGTTTTGACCCGATCGATGGACTTGTCGAACGATGCGACGGCGCGGATCCCGGTGCTCTCGGCCTGAGCGACGAGGTAGGCCTCGGCAAAGTCGATTCGATCGACTTCGTAGACCTCGATCGCACGGAGCAACATTGCGGGGTCGATTGTAACTATCGAGTCCATGGCTACGACGGACCGCATGGCGTCCGCGATCTGCGTTCGCGGCGCCTTGTAGAAGGACTCGAGCACGTAGATCGTCTCGGCCAGGATCAGATCGGTGAGCAGGAGTTCTTCGGCACCGGCCAGAAACGCTGTCGCGCGCGTTGCCGTCTCGGCAGGGTCGCCGGTGAGGTGTCGGACCAGGATGTTCGTGTCGACGAACGCGCTCAACGGCGACCAGCGGCCCTGCTGGCTCGTGTACGTCGCAGCACGTCGTCCCATGCGACGTTGCGACGGTTGGCGGGGACGGCGATCGTTCCAGCGAGCGACAAGAAGTCGTTCGTACGGGCGAGAACGGCGCGCGTTCCCTCGACTCGGAACACGACATCGTCGCCCTCGGCGAGGCCGAGCGCATCGCGCACCGCCTTGGGTACCGTGAGTTGTCCCTTCGAGCTAAGCCTTGCAGCGATCTCCACCGGCACTCCTTACATATGTCGTACAGTAAGGATAACCCCAGATTGGCGCCAGCTGCAACCAGCACGCCTGATAGCGTCGGGAGAGCTACGGGCGAACGGCCGGATCGACGTGTGCCGACACCTCCACACCCACGCCCTCGTGCCCAACATGGTCCGCCGCACCGACGCTGGCCGATGGCACACCCTCGACGCCCGCCACCTCTACACCATCGGATCTGGAAAGGACTGGGCATCGGATCTGGAAAGAACTGGGCATCGGATCTGGAAATAGGATACGCTAGGTAGGTGCCTGACGCACTGATCCAACGACGCATTGCTTCCGTCATTACGGACCGGATGGCCGAGTCGCCAGTCGTCGTTCTCCAGGGCGCTCGCTCGGTCGGCAAGTCCACGGCGATCACCGAACTCGCACGACGACACGATGTGGTCGTGACCGATCTCGATGACCTTGGCGTCCGTGCTCGTGTTGCTGCATCGCCGTCTGATGCGGTTCGCGGTCCGACGCCGGTCTGCATCGATGAGTACCAGCATGTGCCGGAATTGCTCCAGGCGATCAAGGCCGAACTGAACAGGGAGCATGAGAACGGTAGATGGCTGTTGAGCGGGTCGTCGTCGTTCTGGGCAATGCCCCGAGGCACGCAGGCACTCACCGGTCGGCTGCAACTCGTTGAAGTGATGCCGTTCTCTCAGGGCGAACTAGACGGCACGCGCGAAAACTTCTTCGATCTCGCGTTCTCGGACCCTACGGCGATGAATGTTCAACGCCGAGCGGTCACGGAACGGGCGGAGTACGAGCACCGGGCCTGTCGTGGTGGTCTGCCGCTCGCGGTTCGTGTCGATGCGCGCCGTCGGGCCAACTTCTACCGCGGCTATCTCGGAGCGTCTCTACAGCGCGACATCGCCGATTTGTCTCGAGTGCGTCAGATCAATTCCCTGCCCAAGTTGATGGAACGGCTCGCAGGCCAAACGGGCCAAGTCCTCAATGTTGTGAAAGCGTCCAACGCAGCTGGCCTCGAAGCTCGGTCGGGCGATAATTATGTGCGCCTGCTTGAAGCGCTCTTTCTCATTCGTCGACTTCCGGCGTGGGGTAGAACGCTGCGGTCGCGAGCCGCACAATCGCCGAAGCTGCACGTTGTCGACGCCGGTCTTGCCGCGTATTTGCTTGGCATCACGCCCGACAAGCTCGCCCGGCGTGACCCGGCCACGCTCGCCGAGTTCGGGCACCTCTTTGAAACCTTCGTGGTCGGTGAACTTCTGAAGCAAGCGTCGTGGAACGACGACGTGCGCGAACTCGGACACTGGCGAACGCACAATGACCAGGAAGTCGACTTGGTGGCCGAATCTTATGACGGGAGCGTCGTCGGATTCGAAATCAAGGCCGGTCGCGAAATCGACCAGAAGGGACTGCGCGGATTGCGAGCCCTGAGAGATGCCCTCGGCGACCAGTTTCGGGCGGGTTTCTTCCTCAACACGGGTGCGGAGGCGTACCGGATCGAGGACCGGATCCATGTGTGTCCGGTCGATCGAATCTGGACGGACAACTGACGGAAACGGAGTTCGATGCTCGAGGTCCTGCGATGGTGGCCTTCGTCGGTTCCCGGGCGGCCTTTCTCGGCACCGGCTGAACCAGAAGGGTCATGCGCCTCGGTTACTCCGTGCTGGGGGCGATGGAGGAGACCCCGTCCCAAAGGGCGGCGACCGGGACTGCCCAAACACGGTCGCTGAGGCGTGCGGTGAGCGGACCCGTGTGGAAAAGGACACCGCAGCGGAACCGATCGCCAAGGCGATCTCGGAGGAACGTCAGGCCGCGGGCGTCGTGTGGGTTGACAGTTCGGGCGGACTTCACTTCGATAGCCACCACGCTGCCGTCGGGGCGTTCGATGAGGATGTCGACTTCGACCCCCGAGCGATCGCGGAATTGGGCGAACGTGAGCGCTTCGTCGATGGTGGTCGCCTGCCGTGTCAGTTCGGTGACCACGAACGATTCGAGGAACG
>JANNBN010000171.1:0-8637 GCA_031385545.1 Acidimicrobiia bacterium
TCCACAGCATCCACAGCATCCACAGCATCCACAGCATCCACAGCATCCACAGCATCCACAGCATCCACAGCATCCACAGCATCCACAGCATCCAGAGCGATCGGAAAGGACAGGCAACGACATGAGTTCCGGCCCATTCGACAACATCGCGGCGCCGAGTCAGATCCACTCCGACGTCCTTGTGGACCCGACCCCCGCGTTAACGGTGAGCGACGCGCATTTCGCCGAGCAGTTTCCACTGTCGCCGCTCGACGACTACCTGATTCATCAGACCCCAGACCCCATCCGTGTGATGTGGACAGGTGACCCGCGCGCTTATGAACGCTATTGGATGGTCTGCCACGACCCAGAAGGCGAGGCGCTGGTCGCGGTCGGCGGGAGCTTTTATCCCAACCTGGATCGCGCCGAGGCCTATGCAATCGTCAACGTCGGCGGTATCCACACGACAGTGCGCGGATTTCGACCCTTGGGAGTTGATCGGGCAGACCTTCGCATCGGCCCCATCAAACCACGGATCATTCGAGGGATGCGATGGTGGCGGTTCGAGCTGGAACCAAACGAGTGGGGCATCAGCTTCTGTCTCGACTTTCACGACACCACACGGCAAACATTTCGCGAGCCGCTCTCCAACAGCACATCCGGATTTCCTCCCGGTCGTCGCGGAGACGTCACGACCGGGTTCGAAAGCTTCGGAGAAGTGGAGGGCTGGGTCGAAGCGCACGGTCGGCGGATCGATCTCCCGAAAGGATCGCCCGGGACCAGAGACCGCCACTGGGGAGTGGGTCGTGGCGTCGGTGGTCCGGCCCTGGCACTCGGCGGCCGGCTGCACGTTGGAACGTCGGGTAACGGATTCGTGGCGTTTCCAAGTTGGACGCTGTGGGGCGACAGCGTCTTCTATCGATTTGGTGACCAGCGAAAGGGATCGGGAAAGGTCGCCAAACCGAACCGTCGGTTGCGATTCGAACCCGACACGAGAATCTTCGTCGAGGGTGTCGTCGAGTACCAGTTGAGCAGCGGGGAGTGCAAGACCGTTCACTACCAGCGCATCGGGCAACAAACGGCGTATCTGCGCTGTGGGATGTACGGCGGCACGCCTGACGGCGGTATTCACCAGGGTGCATACGACGGCCCTGAACTCATCGAAGGGGAGACGTTCGACGTGAATGAGCCCGAGGTGCGGGCTCGGCTTGCGGGGCTCGATGAGCACCTCTGCCGGGTGACCTGCGACGGCGAGACGACCACGGGAATCTACCAGCCGATCGACCCGGTGGCCTACGAAGCCTGTGCCGCAGGCAAGCCCGGATGGGCCTTCTTGTGACATGCGTGCTCTCGCAACAGCACTGATGATATGCGGACATAAGATCGCCACGAGGGCGCGGTGAGTACGCGGTCGGGGCTGGAAGGCATCCGCGTACTGGAAGTGGCGGGAGGTGTCGGAGTTGCGTACGCCGCAAAGCTGTTCGCTGATCTCGGGGCCGATGTGATCCGTCTCGAGCTCGAGTCCCTCGGTACCGACTCAGATGTCGTTGCACAGCGCCCCCATGACATCGGCCGATGGCTGAACACGAACAAGCGCTCAGTCGTCGGTTCCCTCCATGGTCTGCTCGCCGACGCCGACCTGTTGCTGCATGACCTGGGCCCTCGCCGGGCAGCGGCCGCTGGCCTTGACGTGCCCAGCCTCTCAGCGCACAACACCGGGTTGGTGGTGTGCTCGATCACACCGTTCGGAATGACAGGGCCGTACGCGGACTACGTTGCCGTCGAGCTCAACGTGATCCACGGATCCAGCTGGGGATTCCTCTCTCCATCTGCTGCCACCCAGGTCGACCTGCCACCGCTGAAGGCCCCGGGTCATCATGCAACGCTGAATGCAGCCACAACAGCGGCAACCGTGGCGCTGGCAGCGGTGGAAAGTGCACACCGAACCGGCCGCGGCGAGCACGTGGACTTCGCCCTCTTTGCCGCTGCCGCGAAGATGACCGAGACGGCCCCGGCCTCGGCCTCGTATCAGGGGGTCGACGCATCTCGTCTTGGTGTCAAGATCGTCATACCGTGGAACATCTACGCGTGCAGCGACGGGCTTGTGCAATTGATCTGCCCTGAAGAGGCACAGTGGGAGTCGTTGGTCGAGTTGATGGGAAGCCCGGAATGGGCCGAACTCGACGTGTTCGTGGACGTTGCCTCGCGGCGGGAAAACGTCGACGTGGTCGACCTGTACATCGCAGAGTGGATGGCACTGCAGACCGTCGATGATCTCTGCGAGCGGGCGCAGGCTGCGCGGGTGTGCATCTCGCCGATGAACACCATGGAACAACTGGATCGCGATCGGCACTTTCGCGAACGTGGTTTCCTGGTCACCGCGCCCGATGGGCTTCGCCTGCCGGGACCCGCTGCGAAGTTCGACAAGAACTGGTGGCACATCCAGCACGCGGCACCGACGAGAGGTGAGCACAGCAGCGAGGGATGGAGGCAGCGCGACGAACCTGCCCCTGCAACACCCGACCCGTCCGTTGCCCGCCCACTCGAAGGTGTTCGGATCTGTGACTTCACCTGGATCTGGGCGGGCCCGTACTGCACCCAGACGCTCGCTCATCTTGGTGCAGATGTGATCAAGCTTGAGTCGCCCGCCCGGACGTGCCTGTTCCGACGCCTGCCCTACGCGCCGACTGACATGCCCCTGGATCACGACACCGGCGGAGTTTTCCATCTGTACAACTCTGATAAACGAAGCCTTGGCATCGACGTTCGCAGTGCCGCAGCGCGGGACGTGATCTCAAAGCTTGTTGCCGTGAGCGATGTGGTCATCGACAACTTCGGCGTGGGCACGATGGCTCGACTCGGTTTCGGTCCCGAGGACTTGCGCCGGATCAATCCCGACGTAATCGTTGTGTCGCTCAGCGGATACGGCCAAACCGGCCCGTCAGCTTCGAACATGGCATACGGCCCCGTTGGAGGTGCGGTCGCTGGCCTCTACGCCGCCAACGGTTACGAAGGTGGTACACCGGCCGAGACGGGCATTTCGATCGGCGACCCAGGCACAGGAATCGCGGGAGCGTGGGCCGTCATGGTGGCCCTGGCAGCCCGCCGCCGAAACGGCGAGGTGGCCACGGTCGATTGCGCGATGGTCGAGGCCGTCGCTGCCACGATCGGCGAACCGTGGTTGGAGTGGCAGGTCACCCGCGAGTTACCTGGCCCGCGAGGAAACCGCGACCTTGCGTGGGCGCCGCACGGGTGCTACCCCGCTGCTGGGCATGATCGTTGGATAACAATCGCATGCACCTCGGATTCGATGTGGCAGAACCTCAGCGCGCATATTGATGCAGCCCTTGTCGTGGACCCCCGCTTCACGACCGCAAATGATCGGTTGCGCCACGAGAGCGAACTGGACGCGCTGATCGCTGTATGGACTTCGCAACGTGACAGGTTCGAAATCACGAACGAATTGCAGGCGATCGGGGTCGCCGCGTTTCCGTCGCTTTCGCCGCTCGACCTCTGGGGTGGCAATCCGCAGCTTGAGGCGATCGGCATGCTCGAAACGCCCGACCACGGTGTCGTCGGGCGTCGAGTGGTGCCTGGTGTGCCCTGGCGGCTCTCGAACGCACCGAACGGGTTACGGAGAGCAGCCCCACTCCTCGGGGAACACACTCGGGAGGTGCTCAGTCAGGTCCTTGGCTATTCGGAAGCTGAAATCTTGGCGCTGGTTCAGTCCGAGGCCGTGTGGCAGGCAGGCTTCGTCGACCGTTCGTAGCCGCTGGACTATTTGATTGAAGCGCTAGCATCAGATGCGATAACATCTGATGCGTGCGAACGACGCTGACGATCGACGACGACATCCTCGCTGCGGCCAAGGAGCTCGCTGAACAGCAGGGCTCTTCGCTCGGTGAAGTGATCTCGGGCCTGTCTCGCCGCGGCCTTGAGGTCGAGCGGGTCGCATCTCGCCATGCGGGCCGCGTGCCCACGTTCCCTGCTCGGCCAGGCGCCAAACCCATCACGATGGCCAGGGTCCAGCAGGCGCTGAACGACGAATGATCCTCCTCCCCGACGTCAACGTTCTCGTTGCGATCGCATGGCCAGAGCACACGTTCCACGCCACGGCTGTCAACTGGTTCGATGCGAACGCAGATGGCGGCTGGGCCACCTGCCCGATCACCGAGTTGGGGTTTCTCCGGATATCAGCGAATGCAAACGTCGTTGAAACACCCGTCCGCCCGAAGGAGGCGGCGACGTTGTTGACAGAACTTCAGCGCGTGGGTGAGCATCATTTCTGGACCGATGACGTGTGGCCGAGCGCGTCGACGCTGTTCCCGATCGACCGGCTGATCGGGCATCGCCAAGTCACCGATGCCTACCTGCTGACCCTGTGTCGGCAGCACGACGCCTCGCTAGCCACGTTTGACCGAGGGCTTGTTGTGTTGGCGCGTGGGTTACCGAACGTCGCAGTGACCCTGATCGCGTGACGGCCCACCGCCGCCGAGGATCGCGACCACGGAGCGGTTGCCCGTGGTGAGAGTCGGCCGACTACTCGTGCACAAAATCGGTCCCAGACCGATCTTGTGCACGAACTATGCGCGCTTAGCAGTGCCTCGCTCGCCGCTCAAGGATCAGAGAGTCTCGATGCGGCCGCCCTACGGGTGGTCGTCCCGAACAATGGTGGTCCGCCCACCACCGACACCGCCCCATGTCGACCAGTTCATCAGGCTGAGGACGGCTCCGATGATGCCGACGATGAGCAAGATCATGCCAACGGTTTGGAGATTGACTCCGGTCGTCGTCGCCGTGACGGCCCACCGAAGAATGGCTCCCGCGGCGATAAAGATGAGGCTGACTGAGATTCCCATGTGGACTCCTTCGAGATCGGGCGCCTCACGAGCGGCCCGATGCTTCTCTACCCGACTACAGCCCAATTGAAACCTTGTCGCGTCAGCTCGAAGCAACTGATCAGCGATCGGGCAACGCCTACCGGACGGTGAGAAGAGGGTCGTCGCTGACGTGGCTGACGATGCCGGTCGGGCCGACCGGTTCAGCGCCGGCGAGCGTCACTCGGCGCATGCGACGCGTTGACGTGCCGTAGTCGTCGGTGGCGTAATGCATCGTCGCCTGGTTGTCCCACATCACAACATCTCCAACTTCCCAGCGGTGGCGCAGCACGTACTCGGGCTGGGTCGAATGCTCGTACAGCATGTTGAGAATCCCATCGCTTTCGTGGCGGGTGAACCCGACGACGTGAGACGTGAACCCTGGGTTGACGAACAAGGAAGCCAGGCCCGTCGCCGGGTGAACCCGAACGACAGGGTGCACGACGGGCGGCACCGTCTTTGACTGTTCGTACATCGCCATCGCGTCGTCGCGGCTGAGGGCGGTGTCGAACGGTTCACCCCAGTACGCAAGGGGCGTGATCCGATGCACGGCCGACAACCCATCGATCATCTCGCGAATCGGATCAGCCAGCCCGAGGTATGCCGAACGCATGTCGGCGAACAGCGTGTCGCCGCCGTGGCCGGGCAGTTCGTCGGCAGCGAGAATTGACGCGGCAGGAGGCCGTGGCACGAACGTCACGTCCGTATGCCAGCGTGCGTTCTTGCCACCGAGCGCGCCGTCGACGGGAAGGATCTCGGGAAAGCCTGGCAACGAGGGGATGACCGGGTGGGCCGGTGTCGGCGTGCCGAGTTGGCGGGCAAGCGCAACCTGGTCTGCGGGTGCGAGGCTCTGGCCGCGGATGACCAGAACCCGGTAGATGTGCAGCAGACCGAGGACCTCGGCCGCCGCAGCTACGTCGCTGAGCGACGCGCCGGACAACTCTGCTCCGAAGCAGCCGGTGAGCTGCTTCGTTGTCCAGCGCGTTGCGCTGACTGGGGCCTGGGTCATGGTCCCAGACATTACCTGGCTTGCACAACACCAGGCAGTCGTCGACTCACCGTGAGGCTCGGCCGGTTCGGGCGGCTACCTCCAGCCGACGCCGCTCCACGTCGAGCCGCTCCAGGTGGACCCCGACCAGGTCGAGCCGGACCATGTTGACCCGGACCAGGTGGACCCCATCCAGGTCCCGGCAGTCATGCGGCCAGCCGCGTCGAACCTGAGGCCGGTCCACGCAGCTCGCCTGTCTGCCAGTCCGGCCCACTTCGTCGCACTGAACGAACTCAAGAACGCGTGGTACTCGCCAACCAGAATGTCGCCGGGAGTCGCGCCGGTCAGATGGAATGTACCGCGGGTCTTTTCAAGCGTGCCCTTCCCGCTGGAACTGCCGAAGTTCTGCGTCACATTGCGGGCAGGCGCTGCGCTCGCCCCGGCGACGTTGAGCAGCCCGGCACCGTATTGGGTTACAGAACCGTTCCGAACTGTCGCCGTCGAAACAAGCAGGTCCTTGACCTGATCGGGGGTGAGCGTCGGTCGCTGCTGCAGGAGCAACGCGACCGCTCCGCTGGTTGCTGCCGCAGCCTGCGAAGTACCGGAGCCACGGAAGAGCGTCAGACAGCTCACCGGATCGATGATCCGGGCATCCGGATACGTCGTGTCGAGGTACGAGCCGGGAACCTGCAGGCTGGCAACGTTGCCACCGGGGGCGACGAAGTCCGGGTTCCGGATTCCGTCGCCGGTGCTCGACCAGGTCGCTGCCTTGAAGCTGAGCCTGGTCGGATCCCATTCGCTCCCTCCGACGGCAATGATGTAAGGGTCCAACGCCGGGTTGCCGAGCCGCTGGACGCCCTTTCCGTCGTTGCCGCCAGACACCACGACGACGATACCGGCCTTCCACGCGTTTTCAACCGCGTGCGTCAACGGATCGCTGAGATAGTCGACTGCTCCGTCTGTGTCGTATGCGAGGTTGACGACGCGGATGTTGCGGCCGTTCGCTGTCTTGTTCTGCGCAACCCAGTCAAGGGCCGCGATGACTTGCGATGTGTCGACCGACCCGTCAGCGGCACCCACCTTCACGTTGATGATGCGTGCCCCGGGCGCGACGCCGGTCGTCGCAAGACCACCGGAGCCGTCGCCTGCGATGATGCCGGCCATGTTCGTGCCATGACCATGCAGGTCTCGATAACGGAGGTTGGTCCGGGGAGCATCGAAGGAGAGATCGACCGCATCGACCACTTTTCCTGTCGAAGCGAGCCCTGGGACGGCGTTCACGCCGGTGTCGATCACCGCAACGTCGATACCTTGGCCCTTGAAGCCCTGTGCCCACAACACGGGCGCGCCCATGGCAGCTCCGACGAGCGGCAACGTCACCGTCGACGCATCGACAGTACCCGTGCAAGTCGCGGCCGACGCGGTGGTCGCACCCCACGTCGAGAACGCAGGTACGGAGAGCGTCAACAACCCGGCGATGGTTGCAGCTGCCCGTGAACGTCGAGTGCGTCCGGTGTTCGTAGCGTCCATTATTGGACTCCTTTTCGTCTGTTCGCACCCTACGACCACTCTGCGTGAGTATGAATAGGTCGAATGACTCTGTAGGAGCATTCAGAAGCGCGCGTACGTTCAACGATCAGGCGTTCAACGATCAGGCGTTCAGCGATCAAGCGATGGAGGTCGGAGTTCCCCTATACCTTGGCGGCAGGACTCCCAGTTCTGCCAGTGCGTGGGCAGCAGCGTTCGCGCCGCACATCCCGTGGGCTCCCGCACCGGGCGGTGTGGACGCCGAGCAAAGGTATGTGCCGGGGATGCCGGTGAAGTAGGGGTCGCGTGCGAACCGTGGTCTGAAGAGCAGCTGCGACGGCGACGACGCACCGCCGATGATGTCGCCGCCTACGTAGTTGGCGTTGTGCACCGACAGATCGGTCGTGGAGCGCACGGCCATCCCGACGACTTGCTCGCGGAAGCCGGGAGCAAACCGCTCGATCTGGGCGATGATGGCTTCGGTCGCATCGCCTGCATACCCATTCGGTACGTGTGCATAGCTCCACACAGGGTTCACGCTGCCGACGGACCGGCCGGGGTCAGCCAGATACTGCTGGCCGACGAGCACGAAGGGCCGCTCTGGCATCGCCCCGCGGTGCACGGCGGCTTCGTTCGTGACGATCTCGTTGAGGTCCCCGCCGAGGTGGACCGTGCCGGCCTCGCGAGCAACAAGGGCAGACCACGGAACTTCACCTTCGACTGCAAAGTCCACCTTGAACGCTCCCGGCCCGTGCTTGAAGGTCCGGTAGGAGCGAACAACACGTTTGGGTAGCCGCTCGCCGAGGATGTCGGCGGCGGCCGCAGGTGCGACGTCGAGCATCAATATGTCGCATGTTGGCAGGTCGCGGCTCGACGTCACCCGATGGCCGGTCTCGATCACGCCGCCGTGCAGACGGATCTCGGCGGCGAGCGCGTCGGCAATCGCTTGTGAACCGCCTTCAGCCACCGGCCACCCCTCGGCGTGGCCGGCAAGGAGAAGCATCAAACCGACGGCACTGGTGAAGGGCCGATCGAGCCGATAGAACGCGTGCGCGGCGGCTCCGGCCCACAGCGCTTTCGCCGGCTCCGTCTTCCACACACGAGCGAGCGATGTGGCTGGAAGGGCAGCGGCTGCGCCGAACCGTGCGAATGCAACCGGATGGCGCGGGACGCGTAAGACCGGTTGGGTTGCGTCGGCGAGCACGTCGCCGAATCTCGCAAGCATTGGTTCGAAGAGTTGTCGCCACCGCCGGCCGTCGACTCCGA
>JANNBN010000018.1:0-98379 GCA_031385545.1 Acidimicrobiia bacterium
CTGCGGCCCTACGACGCGATGCGATGAGCAGTGAGGAGCTGCAGGTTGCTGGCAACGGAGCCGCGCATCGGCTGGACGTGCACGATCCCATCGACAATGTCGACCACGAGTGCAACGGCTCGCGCGGCACCCGAACCAGCACGCGATCGAACTGGCCGTCCAGGCAGGAGTGCAAGTTGGCATTTCAAATCCGCGGGGAACCAAAGCCAACAAGCATCTTGCACAAGCGGCGACCTTCGAACTCCCCTTCAGACTCGACCTGTCGAGGTGTCAGTTGCCTGTCGTCCTCAAGGACCGGAACGGCAGGACGATTGTGAAACCCAATGAATGGGCCTAGGCAAAAGCACACGAAGCCCGCCAAGTTGGCGGGCTTCGGAGGGCCGAACGACGAAGCGCTCGGGGATGTACCTTCATCATAGGCATATCAGTCACGTAGAACTGCCTGAGCTACTTCGCGGCGGGGTACGCAGCGTAGGAATCCTTGAAGACACCTTGGTGCAGGACGACTTCACACACGGCAGCTTCGGTGCCGGGGTCGACCACTGTTGAGCGGGTCCAGTAGCTCTCTACCCGTCGACTCTGCGACAGACCGATGACCTCACCGTGAACCAGATACGGCCGCTCGGCGAATACCGGGCCGGCGATCATCCGCACTTCCAGATCGAGGAAGAGACCGAGCGACGGCGTCCTTACCGGCCATCGGGGGCCTTGCATGTTGGTCAGCACACTGAGCATCTCGAACGGCAGCACGGGCCGACCCCAGGGAGTCTCCGCCCCGTTCGCGTACCACGGATGGTTTTCGGTGATCGTGTCGAGCTTGCGCTGCAACGAGAACGGGTACAAGTTTCCGTTCGGAGATTCGAAGTCGATCACCGACGGCTCGGTGTCATCGGACCGAGACCCGACCGTCACCCGGTCGATGATGAACAGTTCACCAGCACCTCGTTGCGCAGCGCGGCGCGTGTCAAGTTCGGTCGGCCCGTGGTCCGGACCGACCGACATCGTGCCGGATAGCACCGGAGTCCCATCAGCCTTGGAAGCGCTCACCCGCGTGCTCTGCCCACCGCCTTCGGCTCGCTCTACATGAACGGCTGCTTGCACTTCTTCGCCCTCGACCACCATATTTTGGAAATGGATGCTGAGGCATCCGGCTTCGAACCAGCGCTGTGTCCCCACAACAACGGGACGAACGGGTCGAACTGGAAGAAATGCGTCGGCCCCTCGATGGGCGCACCGCTCAGCCCGAGTGCAGCGGCTGCCGCGTCGTTGTGCACGCTCACGTGACCGTCGTAGGACTGGTCGCCCAACAACTGGGCCGGGCGGCGCCACGGGCCGAGCAGGGAGATCGGAGTGTTGAAGAGCATGAACGGGAAACTACCTTCCTGTGTCATGAACTATCCGGTTGAAACCTCCGACGTCGTCATCGCAGGCGGTGGCATCGGTGGCCTCGTCACGGCCCTCAGCCTCCATGAATGCGGCATCGGCGTCCAGGTGTTCGAGACCGTGGAGTCGATCCGACCGCTCGGCGTCGGGATCAACCTGCTGCCACACGCGGCACGGGAGTTGGACGCCCTCGGGCTCCTCGACGAACTCCTGACGCACGCGGTAACACCCGACGCGCTCGGCTACTTCACCAAACGGGGCGAAACCATCTGGACCGAACCCCGAGGTTTGGCCGCGGGGTACGCATGGCCGCAGATCTCCATCCACCGAGGCACTCTGCACTCGTTGCTCGTGAACGCGGTTGTCCGGAGACTCGGAACAGACCGAATCCACACGGCGCACCACCTCAGCCGTTTCGAGGCTGGCGACACCCACGTCGATGTGTGTTTTCAGGATCGATCTGCTGGCACCGACCTGGTCGTGCGGACTCCGGCACTCATCGCCGTCGACGGCATCCACTCCGTGGCGCGCCAACAGTTGTATCCCGATCAGGGCATGCCGAAATGGAACGGCGCGCGACTGTGGCGCGGCATCACCGAGACCACGCCGGTGCTCGATGGCAAGACGATGGTGTGGTGCGGGCACCCCGACCAGAAGTTCATCGCATACCCCATCGGGACTGCGGTGGACGGACGCCAAAAGGTGAACTTCATCGCTGAGCTCCGCTCGGACGAGACCGAACTTTCCCAACGCGAGGACTGGAATCAACCTGGGGTTCTTGCCGACTTCATGCCGGCATTCGAGGACTGGCGGTTCGATTGGCTCGACGTGCCGACGCTCCTGCGAACGGCCCCGCAGACCTACCTGTTCCCGATGGTGGATCGTGACCCCGTGGACCAGTGGTCTTTCGGCAGGGTCACCCTGCTCGGCGATGCAGCGCACCCGATGTACCCCGTTGGCTCCAACGGTGCGTCCCAGGCAATTCTTGATGCTCGCGTGGTTGCCGGTTGTCTGCGCGCTTATGGAAGCGAGGTGGCTGCCGCGTTCACCCGCTACGACGAGATCCGGCGACCTGCCACTGCGAACATCGTCCTAGCCAATCGCGGGTCCGGTCCAGAACTGCCCATGAAACTGGTCGAAGCGCGCGCTCCACACGGGTTCGCCGACATCAACGACGTGATCTCGCCCACGGAGATCCTCGAAGTCACCGATGGCTACCGCAAGACAGCGGGGTTCGCGCTCGCTGCGCTGGCTGACCCGACAGCACCTTCCCTGATCGTCGGCGACTTCTGAAATCCGGCCCCAGGGTCAGCCGAGCGGTCAGAGCCAAGCGATCACAGCCAAGCGATCAGAGCCAAGCGATCACAGCCGAGCGATCAGCGCCGATGTGTCCCAGCGAGAACCGCCCATTGCCTCGACGTCGGCATAGAACTGGTCAACCAACGCAGTGACCGGAACCCGTGCCCCGTTTCGACGAGCTTCGTCGAGCACGATGCCAAGATCCTTCCGCATCCACTCGACCGCAAAACCGAAGTCGAATTTTCGGTCGTGCATCGTCTTCGCGCGGTTCTCCATCTGCCAGGACTGCGCTGCACCCTTTGAGATCGCCTCGATGACTTCGTTCGGGTCGAGGCCGGCCCGTTCGGTGAACGCGATCGCCTCTGCCAGGCCTTGCACCAACCCGGCGATGCAGATCTGGTTGGCCATCTTGGTGAGCTGCCCAGACCCGACCGGGCCAAGCAGCTTCATGCCCTTCGCATAACTGACCATCACGCCTGCAGCATCGTCGAAGTCGTCCGGGCTCCCACCGCACATGATGGTGAGCTGGCCATTTTCGGCACCGGCCTGACCGCCGGAAACGGGCGCATCGACGAACCGGATCCCTCGTCGCCCAGCAGCAGCCGCGACTTCCTTGGCTACCTCGGCCGAAGCCGTCGTGTGATCGACGAGCAGCGACCCGGGCCGCATCGACGCGATGGCCTCGCCGGCGACAGTTCGGACGTCGTCGTCGTTCCCCACGCACATCAAAACGACTTCCTGTTCCGCGACCGCGCCAGCAACGGTGGGCGAAAACGTGCCTCCGTTGGAAGCGACCCATGCCGCAGCCTTCGCCGTCGTCCGGTTGAAGACGGTAACCTGATGACCTGCGGATGCGAGGTGGCGGGCGATGGGCGAACCCATCACACCAAGACCGAGGAACGCGACACGTTTGGCTGACATGGCAACTGTTCTAGTTCGCGCAAGCGGAGTCGAATCAGGATGCCCCGCTGCTCAGGCCAACCCGAGGACCAATCGGTCGACTCCACGGATAGTCAGCCGATCACGCCAACTCGGTTTCTCAAGCACTTCCCAGTGCTCGTAGCGCCGGACCATCGTGCCGAGCGCGACCTGCGCTTCGAGCCGCGCCAGTGCGGAGCCGAGGCAGTAGTGGATGCCCTGAGCGAACGACAGGTGCCGTGCAGCACTGTCGCGGTCGAGCCGCAGATCGTCCGGGTGATCGAAGACGTCGGCATCGCGGTTGGCCGCGCCGAGCAGGGTGAGTACACGATGACCTGCCGGGATGACGCCATCGCCGATGCTCATGTCGACCAAAGGGACTCGGATCGTCTGCTGCACGGGGCCGTCGTAGCGCAGGATTTCGTCGATTGCGTTCGAGTCCAGGACTGTACCGACACTCCGCCATAAGGATCGCTGATCTGCGTGCCGGGCTAGCGCAAGCGCTCCGTTACCGATGAGGTTGACGGTTGTCTCGTGACCTGCGACGTACAGCAGGACGACCGTCGAGATGAGTTCAGGGAGCGTGAGGCGATCTCCGGACTCCTCCGCAACAATAAGCGCGCTCAGAACATCGTCGCCTAGATGCGTGCGGCGATGTTCGATGACCGGCACCAGGAATCCGATGATCTGTTCGACGGCCCAGCCGGCGTTGGCCAGGTCTTGGTCCGTGGCGGAGGCTTCCAGCGCGAGAGTCAGGACTTGGCTCCAGTCACGCAGCTCCGACGCCCTTTCCGTCGGCATGTCGAGCATGTCGCTGATGACTTGGAACGGAACCGGAAACGCAAGCGCGTCGACCAACTCGATCCGTCCACCCCGCTCGTCAGCCTGGGACAACGCTTCATCGACCAACACCTGGACGCGTGGCCGCAAACGTTCAACGGTACGCGGGGTGAATGCCTTGCTGACAAGGGCGCGCAAACGGGTGTGGTCCGGCGGATCGAGGTTGAGCATGCTCTTTGCTCCCCCGCGCCGGCGACGCATTTCCCGTCGTTGGCTTTCCTCCGGCGGCAAGTCGATCGCAGCGGCATCGATGTCGCGGGACACGTCGGGTGACCGGAGGATGCGGGCCACGTCCTGGTACCGAGACACAACGCGTACCGAACGAGACTCTGACCAGTGCAACGGCTCGTGGGCGCGCAAGTATGCGTACACAGGGTATGGATCTGCTCGGAAGACTGGGTCCGACGGGTCGTACACGCGTGCTTCCATGTACCGCACGCTACCGAGCAGCGATGGGCGAACCCATTCAGCCGAATGCGTTGGCCGGATCGATGATCGGCAGCCCCGCGTTGTAGAGGACAACCCATTCAGGTGTGCGAAGGAAGCACTCCGCCTGGCCGTTCGAATAGTCGACGATCCACAGTCTTGCCACCTCGACTAGACCTCCACTGCGCTCCGAGGCGATCGCCTGACATTGTCCCGTGACGTCTGCGGTGGTCCCGCTGACAATCAACTGAGCGTTCATCTGGAACGCTCCGCACTGAAACGCACCGTAGGACATCGTGTCTGGCTCGAACACGACGCACCCTTCGCCGCCCGGAAACATCACCGGACCATCGGTGTTGCGGCCGAGGAGCGAATCAACCAGGACACCCGACGACGCTTCGAAGGAGGTCAAGCCACCGAACGGCTGCCCAGCAGCGAGGGAGTTCGGACCGTCCGAGCCGACCGCAGCATACGGGTCTGTGCCGAACGCCGGCAGCGTGTTGCTGATGGTTGGAAACGTGCCGACCGTGTTGAAACTTGCCTGGACCTTCTGGCCAAGCAATGAAACCGCTCCGATAATCATGACCGATAGGAGCAGGATGGCGCCGATCACGATCGCGATCACGATCGCGACGGTCTTTCCGGCGTTGGACTGGCCGCTGGTGTACACCGGTGGCACGGTGCCCACACCAGGAGCGAACTGCACCCCAGGAGCGAACTGACCAGCAGGAACGAACTGAACTGGCTGCTGAGCGTGAGCCACCGATGGTGCGTTGGGGAGGAACGTCGGGGAGCCGAAGGCCGCGGGAAGAACCCCGCTCGGCCCGAAGACCGGAGGCACTGCGACCAGCGGGCTCACAGGGGGCCTTGCCGACGTCGAGGCCGACACCCCGAAGGCAGCTGGCGCACCGAAGGCAGCTGGCGCACCGAACGGGGCTGGTTGACCGAACGGGGCAAGTTGAGCAGGTGGAACACCGAACGGGACGGGAACACCGAACGGGGCCGTTGTCCCGGCTGGCGCGTCTGGGGTCGAGCTCGTCGCCGGCGACACCACCGGTAGTGGTGCGTCGTGGGCGACCGGGGCCCTCCGCAACAACGCGGCGCCCGGTCCGTCGAGTTCGGCCAACGCACGTTCCAGGTCCTGCGCCGCAGCGTACGTGTTGTGTCCAAGAGCCGGCCGAACCGGCGGCTCGGCACAACCTGGCTCCACGTCGATGTTCGATTCCAAGGGCGCCTGCAAGTGGTCGAGCACGGGTGAAGGTCTCAACGTCGCGACATCCACCGCTGGCTGGGCCATCTCGGTCTGGGCTAGCTCGGCCTGAGCCAGCTCGGCCGCTACCAGTTCATGCGCCGGGGTCGGCCCTGCGACCGGCGCGACGGAGTCCGAAGGTGGGGCTTCCGTGCCGGGTGATCGCTTCCAGCCTGCGAGTGTCATACGTCTCTGATCGACTACCGGACGTATCGCCTGGATGCCCAACTCTGGGGCTGAGGACCCGAACGGAGATTCACAGTGTCGCTACAGTCGACGCTCGTGACTGTGCGATCGACGACGCCCCACGCAGCGCCCCACCCGGAGCCCCACAAGGCGCTCCCCGGACAAGCCGTCCACCGACCTTCCGTCCTGCTCGACTGCGACCAGGGCCACGACGACGCCGCAGCCATCGCCGTGGCAGCCGCGTACACCGATGTGGTTGCCATCACCACCGTCTCCGGCAATGCCCCCATCGAGCAGACGACCCACAATGCGCTGTTGATCGCAGCGATGTACGGGTTGGCTGTGCCGATCGCAAAGGGGGCAGCAAGACCGTTGGCCGGAGATGCTCGTCACGCGCCGACCATCCACGGCATTTCCGGACTGGATGGTCCAGCTCATCCACCGGTCACCACGGCCGTCGTCGACGCCAGCGCGGTTGAGGTCATCCTCGACGCGTCGCATCGGGTCAGCGGACTCTGGATCGTCGCGACCGGTCCGCTCACGAACATCGCTACCGCCCTCAGGCAGGACCCCACGCTCGCCGGCCGGGTCGCAGGTATTTCGCTCATGGGCGGAAGCAGCGGTTTCGGGAACTGGTCAGCGGCTGCAGAGTTCAACATCTGGGCCGACCCGGAGGCAGCGGACATCGTGTTCCGATCCGGCGCAAATCTGTACATGGTCGGGCTCAACGCCACCCATCAGGTGTTGGTCGAGCAGCACCACGTGGACGATCTCATGAACGTCGGGACACCCCGCGCAGTGTTCATGGCTGAGCTCTACACGTTCTTCCGAGCCAGCTACTTGGACGCGTTCGGGATGCCAGGTGCGCCACTGCATGACCCGTGCGCCGTCTTGGCCGTCTCGCACCCGCATCTGTTCGATTTCCGGCCACGACATGTCGTCATCGAGACGCACGGTATCCACACACGGGGAATGACACTCGTCGACGAACGAGGCTGGGGAATGGGAGAACCGGCCAACACCATGGTCGCTTACGATCCTGCTGCAGACGACATTCTGAGGCTGGTCCACAACGCGGCCAGTGTCTGACGAATTGCGACTCACGCACGAAAACAGCAGATACCGCTGGAGTGGGGTTCAGCGAAAAAGGCTCTGACTGAGCGAATCACGAACGATGGAAGCCATCAATACTGGTCCTGTGATTCCAGCGATCTCATCGGAAGACCATCAAGTCGGCCACGCCGCGCGTGAATACCTGTCACGGTTGACGAAACCAGTGGGTTCGCTCGGCAGGATCGAGACCCTCGCAACGCGCCTCGCCACCATCGCAGGCTGCGTACCAGGACCCCTGCTTCCACACCCTGCGCTGGTTGTCTTCGCCGGAGATCACGGAGTCGTCGCCGAAGGAGTGACCCATTGGCCATCCGACGTGACGGCCCAAATGGTCGCAAATTTCGCCGCCGGCGGGGCTGCGATCAACGCGATCACCGACCAGTTCGGAATCGAGTTGATGGTCGTCGACGTCGGGGTAGCCGGCGATGTATCGGCTGTCACCGGAATCCGTCACAACAAGGTCCGGCGCGGCACCAGCAATCTTGCAGTCGAACCAGCGATGTCACACGACGAGGCAACGGCTGCGTTCGAAGTAGGCCTGAGCATCGCCTATGAACTGGTGGACAAAGGGTGCGACCTTCTTGCAACCGGCGAGATGGGCATCGGCAACACAACATCGGCTGCGGCAATCATCTGCATGCTTACGGGCACACCGGCACACAGCGGAGTCGGGCGTGGCACTGGCATCGACGATGCGACGTTCGCACGGAAGGTGAGCGTGGTGAACCGTGCCGTGGACCGCGTCCGTTCATCGGGTCTGCACCTCGATGATCCCTGGGCCGTTCTCTCGAATCTGGGCGGGTTCGAGATAGCGGCCCTGGCGGGCTTCATCATCGGGGGCGCATCGCGTTCCGTGCCCGTTGTTCTCGACGGGGTGATCACCCTGGCCGCTGCGATGATCGCCGACCGGCTGGATCAGAACGTGCGACACCACTTGATCGCCGGCCACCGTTCGACCGAACCTGCGGCCTGCTTCGCGCTCGACTTCCTGGACATCGACCCCATTCTCGAACTGGACATGCGACTGGGTGAAGGCACGGGGGCCGCAATGGCCATCCCGATCGTCCAGGCAGCCGCGGCGCTGATGCACCGAATGGCTACGTTCGACGCTGCGGGTGTCACCGACAAGTCCTGAGAACCCGTCAGGCCGGTTGTCAGGCCGGTTGTCAGGCCGGTTAGGCCGGTTGAGAACTTCTTGACGACACAACCCCTGCATGAACCGCTAAGGTGACATCCGCCCGGCCCCCCGGTGATGCACCCGGTACTCCATGTAAGCGGTAGAAACGGTTGGCCTGACGGGCCCAACTCACTCGTCGCACTTGCCACCCCTCACCCGAACTTCTCCGTGAAGATCGCCGACCCCGAGAGAGGACGCCCCTGTGGCTCACTCACCCGATCGACGAAACGCCGCGCGCCACATCATCGTTGCCACCGCTGCTGCTCTGTTGGCGTCGTTCCCTGCTGCGCAGGCGAAGGACGCAGCCGGCGCTACCGACAAGCTGAAGAAGCCAGTCAGCGTTGCGTCCACCGTTCCCAGCAACACCCCGAAGCTGGTCGAAGCCGGCGATGGCTCCGACGGAGTCAATCGCGAGGAAGACGAACGAGCGTTCCTCGGTGGTGCTGGATGGGTCTGCCCGGTTCCGGGTTCGACGTTCCGCAACGATTGGGGCAACCCCCGTTCCGGCGGCCGCAAGCACGAGGGCACAGATCTGTTCGCAGCCATGGGTTCTCCCGTCGTTGCGCCGGTCGGCGGCACTGTGAAGAAGTATGAAGGGGGCAACGCAGGCCTTGCGTTCTACCTGCTTGGGTCCGACGGTGTGGAATATTTCGGCGCCCACCTCTCGGCGCTCACCAAGACCGGATCGGTTCGGGCGGGCGAAGTCATTGCTGCTGTCGGCGACTCGGGCAACGCCAAAGGCGGGGTGCCTCACGTTCATTTCGAGATCCATCCGTCGAAGAAGACCAAGAGCAACCCGTTCCAAACGCTGGCCAAGCAGTGCGAAGGACAAGCCACCATCAAATAGCCCGGCCCTCGCTGCGGCTCCCTCGCAGTGTCTGGCACCCGGCAAGGCCACCAGTAGCCTGGCTCGGGTGAGTGAACTGGTCCGGAACGAAGCGGCACGACGGCGAACGTTTGCGATCATCAGCCACCCTGATGCCGGCAAAACCACGCTTTCCGAAAAGTTTCTGCTGTACGCCGGGGCGTTGCAACGGGCCGGGGCGGTCCACGCCCGAGAAGGCGGCCGGGCGGTCACCACCGACTGGATGGACATGGAGCGCCAGCGCGGCATCTCCGTCACCAGCGCAGTCCTGCAGTTCACCTACCGGGATTGTGTCCTGAACCTGCTTGACACACCGGGGCACAAGGACTTCTCCGAAGATACCTATCGAGTGCTCACAGCCGTCGACGCCGTGATCATGGTGCTCGATTCGGCAAAGGGCATCGAGTCCCAGACGTTGAAACTGTTCGAGGTCTGCCGCGCCCGAGAACTGCCCATCATCACGTTTCTCAACAAGCTTGATCGCCCCGGTCGACCACCGCTCGAACTCCTCGACGAAATCGAGCAGACCCTCGTCCTTCAGGCGGCTCCGGTCACCTGGCCTGTCGGCGAACCGGGCGACTTCCGCGGGGTGATCGACCGTCGCACGGGCCGGTTCAGCAAGTTCGAGCGAACGGCTCGTGGTGCCACCATGGCCGTCGAAACGATCCTCGACCATGCCCAGGCACGCGCCGCCGAGGGTGCGGCATGGGACGCTGCCAGCGACGAAGCCGAGTTGCTCGAAGTAACCGGCCAGAACTACGACGCCGAATCGTTCCGCGCCGGGGTGTCCACTCCGGTCTTCGCCGGTTCTGCACTCACCAACTTCGGCGTCGGTCACCTCCTCGATGCGGTCGTCGATCTGGTCCCGTCTCCAGGCCCGCGCACAGACATCGAAGGCGAGAGCCGAGACTTGGAACGCCCGTGCAGCGGGTTCGTGTTCAAAGTTCAGGCCAACATGGATCCCTCGCATCGGGACCGCATCGCGTTCGTGCGGCTCTGTTCGGGTCGTTTCGAGCGAGGGATGCCCATGTTCCGTGCTGCGGGAGGAAAACCGGTTGGCACGAAACATGCAACCACCGTGTTCGGCGCTGACCGCGACACCGTCGAAGAGGCGTATCCCGGTGACATCATCGGCCTCGTCAACGCTCGCGACCTTCGCATCGGTGACACGCTCTTCGAAGCTGATCCCGTGACGTTCCCTCCCATCCCCACGTTCGACCCCGAGGCATTCATGACCGCTCGCCCCGCGGACACGGGACGGTTCAAACAGTTCAGGTCAGGCCTGGCCCAGCTGGACGAAGAAGGTGTGGTGCAGGTGCTCCGCGACCCTGACCTGGGCGACCAGGCACCGATCCTCGCGGCGGTCGGGCAATTGCAGTTCGATGTGTTCGCTTATCGTTTGGAGAACGAGTTCGGCGCGCCGGTACTGCTTGGCGGAACGCCGTACAACGTGGCACGTCGAACCGATGCGGCTACGGCCGATGCCCTCCGCGGTCGCTCAGGGATCAGGATCCTGAATCGCTCCGACGGTTCACTCATCGCCCTGTTCGACTCGAAGTACTACCTTGATCGGCTGATCTCCGATCACCCTGACTACCGCCTTGAGCGGATGGTCGCCGGGCTGAACTGATCACGCTCTCCCCCACTCGTCTGACTCATCTGACGCTCATCGTTCGCTTGCCACACTGACCCGCAATTCGTATGGTCACTCAGTTTGCGGCACTGCTCGCGCTCGGCGCTTTTGCGTTCACGTTGATCCTGGCGGCCTCATCACTCGCTCCACGCGGTCGGTCCTTCTGGGTTGAAGCGCTCGGTCCCGCAGCGCTTGCGTCCGGAGCAGTCGTTGCGATTGTCACGATGTCGGGGTCGCTGTACCTCTCGGAAGTTCTGCACTACCGGCCGTGTCGGTTGTGCTGGGTCCAACGCGGGTTCGCCTATCCCTTGGCATTCATTCTTTCCGCAGCGCTTGCGATGAAGCGGCCGAGCGTGCAGCACATTGCGCTGCCGCTTGCCATCTGCGGTGCGTTCGTCAGCGGATATCACATTCTCATTGAGAACTACCCTTCGCTTGAAGGTTCGGCCAGCTGCGACCCCGCCAACCCGTGCTCGCTGATCTGGGTTCGCCATTTCGGCTTCGTGACCATCCCCACCATGGCACTCGCCTCGTTTCTTCTGCAGATCACGTTGGCGCTCACTGCCCGGGCGCACGGCCGAAAGGACCGCTGATGAACCAGCCCAGCAACACTCGAGCCACCCGGCCCAAGCAGGTGCCGCAACCGAACCGGTCGCGTATTCTGTTCGGTGGCGCACTGGCGTTCATCTTGGCCGCAGGGTTGACAGCAGCGCTGATGTCTCGTGGCAGCTCCAGCACCGCAACCGAGACGGCCACCATCACGGTGTCGGGATCACCGTTGCCAGCAGCACCCGAAGACCCTGCTGTCGCAGATCCTGCGGTCGGCGCCCTGATGCCGACCCTCACCGGCAGCACTCCAGCAGGGAAGGCAATCACCGTTCCAACCGCAGGGCATCGCACGTTGGTCGTCGTTGTCGCGCACTGGTGCCCGCATTGCCAACGAGAGGTCCCCCGCATCGTTGAATGGTCGAGGAGCGGCAATGTGCCGGCCGATCTTGACGTCGTGTTCTTGTCCACGTCGGTGCAGTCGAGTGCACCGAACTATCCGCCGTCGGCGTGGCTGGCCAAAGAAGGCGTACCGTTCCCCGTCATCGTCGACGATGCCCGCGGCACCGGCCACCAGGCCCTCGGTGGAATGGGCTTTCCGAACCTGCACCTCGTCGGTGCCGGCGGAACCGTGATTGCACGCACCAGCGGTGAACTCGAACTGCCGGCGCTTGAGGCGTTTGCGGCCCAGAGCTGACTGAACGAGACTGGTGGAAGCAGAACTCGTGCGTCGCAGGTAGACGAGATCGGATACCGAATCGACCACTAAGGTTTCTGCCATGGCTTTCAGACTGATTCCTCGCGACGAGTCCTTCTTTCCTCCGTTCGACAATCTCGCCACCGACGCGGTGAAAGCAGCTCGGCTGCTGAAAGACATGCTGTCCTCGATCCCGGTCGACAACACGCTCGTCGTGCGGATCGTGGAAGCTGAACGCAAAGCTGATGAAATCCAACGTGGTCTGCTGCGTCAGCTCGAACGTTCGATCGTCACGCCATTCGATCGCGAAGACATCTACACCATCGTCGACAAGCTCGATGATGTGTTCGATGCCATGCGATCCGCCTCTGAATTGGCTCAACAGCACCACCTGTCACAGAAGATCGAAGGCATCGATCGGTTCACCGATCTGCTCATCCGTATCACTGAGCGCAACGTATCGGTGATCAACCGGTTGAAGAACCTTGGCAACATCAACGAAGACGTTGCCATCATCGACCAGCTCGAGACCGAAGGCGACGTGATCCATCGCGAGCTCGTCGGTGAGCTGTACTCGGGCAAGTACGAGGCTCTCGAGGTCTTGCGCTGGACCAACGTCATCGAGCGAATCGAAAAGGCCGTGAACGCTGTCGAAAAGACCGCTCGGCTGGTCCAGAGCGTCGCAATCAAGCATTCCTGAACACCTGATGATCCACTCCTCATCGAGGCGTCCGCGCGCCCAGTACGTCGTGGCCGGTCGATGAATACGCCGACCACCCTCATCGTTGGTGTTGTCGTGCTGGCTCTGGCCTTCGACTTTGCCAACGGTTTTCACGACGCCGCCAACTCAATCGCCACCATTGTCGCCACCAGGGTGCTCACGCCGTTCAAAGCCGTGCTCTGGGCTGCCTCGTTCAACTTCATCGCCTTCGTCATCTTCGAGGAAAAGGTTGCTGACGAGATCGCCAAAGTCATCTCAAAGGACGTCGCGTCGATCGGTGTGGTGTTCGCCGGTCTGGTCGGAGCCATCTTCTGGAACGTGCTCACGGCCTGGCTCGGCCTGCCGTCGTCCTCCAGCCACGCGCTCGTCGGAGGCTTGGCAGGGGCTGCGGTCGCAAAGGGCGGATGGTCTTCGGTGAAGGGCGAGACGCTGCGCAAGATCTTCCCGTTCATCGTCTACTCGCCGGTGCTCGGTCTCACCTTGGGTTTTCTGCTCATCGTCGGTGTGATGTGGATCGTGCACCGGTTCACAAAGCCGAAGAAGGTCTTCAAGACGTTCCGCGGACTGCAGTTGGTCTCGGCAGCAGCGTTCAGTCTTGGACATGGCGCAAACGATGCGCAGAAGACCATGGGCGTCATCGTTGCACTCCTGGTAGCGACGGGTCGGCGCAACGAAGGACTCCATCCGCCGTTGTGGGTTGTGCTCTCCTGTCACGCGGCCATCGGCCTGGGCACAATGTTCGGCGGATGGAAGATCGTCAGGACGATGGGCAACAAGCTCACCAAACTCGACCCGATGCAGGGCGTATGTGCCGAGACCGCCGCCGCGGCAACCCTGTTCTTCGCCTCTCATCAAGGCATCCCGGTATCCACCACTCACACCATTACCGGCGCAATCGTCGGTGTCGGATCGGCTCGGCGTTTCTCAGCGGTCCGCTGGGGTGTTGCCCGCAAGGTGCTATGGGCCTGGGTGCTCACCATCCCGGGGGCGGCAGGCGTCGCCGCCCTCTGTTACGGCCTTGTGGCCTTGCTCAGCTAGGAGACTTCGTGCCAAAGACATCCCGAACCCGAGACATCGACCGCCGTGGCAGCTTCTTCCTCTGCGCGGCGTTGCTCTGCTTGCTCCTCGTCCCAACGGCACTACCGAAATTCCGCTGGGTCGGAGAAGTTCTCGCCGTTGCTCAGGTCCTTCTTGCGTTGCTGTCATTCGCCGATCACGCTGCTCGGCGTCACCGCAATACCTGAGAACTACCTGAAAACTACAGACGCTGTCGCCGCGGCCGCAGCACCAACTCAACACGGCCGGACTGCAGGAACGCTCGACGCGGTACCGCCGAGCGCAGCTGCCCTCGCTGCACAAGCCATACTGCTGTCACGACTCCGGCGACTTCCAGAAGCGCGCTGATCAACGGGCCGCGGTCCACCAGTTGCAGCATGCCAGCCTTGCCGGACGCGAAAGGCCACAGAAATGCGGCCGTGTCGGTAAAGCTGGCGTCCAGAACGAGGTGAGCGAAGCCGCCGATGCTGAGCGCAAGCAGCCGTTTGCGTCGAGCCCGATGCCCGATCGATGCACCCATCAGCAAACCGAGCGCGAACACGTGGGTCACAACGGCATGGAACGGTCCCGAGCGGCCCAGGTCACCTCGTAGCGCCCCCACAACAACATCCATCGGGACCGGGAGGACGGCTCCGAGCGCTACCAGCCGGTGGTCAAGCTGGGGGTCACGAAAGACCAGCGCTACCCCCGCCACGGCGAGCGCTGCGAACCACAGCAACATGCAACGCCCCCGAGCCGACTCAGCGGACCAGGATGGCTCCGCACTCGTCACAGCGAACGAGCGCGTCGGTTGCGAGGTGCCGGATGCGGTCCAGTTCGACAGCAGCGATCTTCAGCCTGCATGACATGCACGTGCCGTGCTCAAGGCGAGCTGCGCCGACTCCCCGATTGGCGGTTCGAACCTTTTCGTACAACTCGATGGTGCCGGCATCGATTGCCGAGGCGAGGGTGCCACGTTCGGCGGCGACGGCAGCGGCTTCGGCGTCGAGCGCAGCTTGTGCTGCGACGATCTCTGCATCCAGTTCGACCAACCGGGCCTGGCGGGCGTTGACTTGCTCATCGGCCGCCCGCACTGCCTTGTCATGTGGTTCGAACGCGTCGATCAATTCCAGCTCTGCGTCTTCGAGTTTGCTGCGATGCCGACGGACCGATTCGATGTCAGCCTCGATGGCCTGCAGTTCGCGGGGTGAACGTGCGGAGCTACTGAACATCTGAGCGTTGAGGCCCTCGATCTTGGTGTCGAGATCATGTACCTGACCCTCGATGTGCGCCATCTTGGCCGTCAGGTCGGCGTGCGCCGCACGCGAGTTCGCGCTCTGACGGGCACTGGTGTCGATCTGAGCCCTCACTTCGGCAGCTTCGGTGTGCTGCGGGAGGTGGCCGCGGCGGTGGTTCAATTGAACGAGTGTGGTGTCGTGCCCCTGTATGCGGAGCAACGCTTCGAAGTCTGGCATCGCTTCATCTTGGCACCGATCCCAGGAGCACCCCGGGCGTGGCCGCTTAACCGGCCGGGGCCGGTTGCGGCTCTACGGGGACGGGCACGGGGACCGACACTGGGTCAGGTACCGGTTCCGGCACGGGGGGCCGAGGTTCTGCTGGATTCGTTTCACCGGTGGCTGGCGCCGTGCGAGTTGCCTTCTTCTTCCCCGGGGTGGGCGAATCGTCTGCCGGCGTTGTGATCTTGGTCCGAGACGTGCTCTTCGAGGGCACCTTCGACTTCGCAGTCTTTGTGGACGCGTTCTTCGATGATTTCGAGCTGCTCGACGAGACCGCGCCCGACCCTCCCCATGACTCGCACGAGACAACCTTCTTCTGACCTCGCTTCTTGGAATTGCTCGCCTTGGTGGTGGTCTTGGTGGGCTGAGCAACAGTCTTGGTCGGTGACTTGTCCGCCGTTCTGCTGGTCCGACCCTGCGCCGCGATGGGGCTGATCAGCGCTGCAGCGACGGAGCGACGAACGGATTCGGCACGGCCCACGCTTCCGGAGGTCGACCGCGTTGCTGAGGAACCGGTGTTGGACTTCTGACTGGTCTGTCGCTCCTTCTCACGCTGCGCTGCGGTCTTGGTCGAATATGACTTGGCGTTCTTGGGGCGCTCGACCTGCAGGCACTTGCCGGCTCCGAACGCATCGTCACTCGGCTTTTCGAAGTCGACCACCGGGAGGGCGTCAACCGCGACTTTCATGTAGTCGTGCCAGATCTCGGCGGGGTAGCTGCCACCGGACACCGCGATACCGCCGACGTTGCGCATCGGCGTCTTGCCGGTTGGCGAGCCCATCCACACTGCGGTTGCGATCTGTGCGGTGTAGCCGACGAACCACGCGTCTTCGTAGTTCTGAGCTGTACCGGTCTTTCCCGCAACCTGACGGTCTTCTCCGAGCGCGGCCCTGGTACCGGTACCACGACGGACGACTTCGCGCAATGCCTCGGTTGCCGCGCGAGCGACGTTGACCGAGATCACCCGTTTGCCGGACGTGGATGCCCGCCAGAGCACGTTGCCAAGGCTGTCTTCGACCCGTTCGATGAAGTACGGCGCGATGTACTCGCCATCACGCGCGATGGTTGCGTACGCGCCGACCATGTCGATCGGGCGAACCTCTTCGGCTCCCAACGCGATGGCAGGGACGTCGTCGAGCTTCGTGGTTATCCCCAGCCGTTTGGCAACGTCAATGACGTTGCGTGTGCCGACGACGTAGTTCAGGCGGGCGTACGCGCAGTTCGAAGAGTTGACCAACTGATCCGTCAGCGACCCGACGAAACCCTCGGAACCGTCGTAGTTCGACGGCAGGTACGGGTTCGGCTCGCCCTTGGGGTTCGGGATGGGACATGGCTCGACGCCGCTGATGATCGACTCGGCCGAGTTACCGCCCTCCAGCGCAGCGATGAGCGTGAACGGCTTCCAAGACGAGCCGGGCTGACGGCGGGCCTGCGTGACCAGGTTGAACTGGTCCTTCTCGAAACCGCGGCCGGCGACCATCGCCTTGACCGCCGCACTGGCCACGTCGACGCTCACCAGCGAAGCAGTGAACTCGTCACGGGATTTCTCCGGGATCGCGTCGGCCACCACTTCTTCGGCCACCCGCTGCAGGACGGGATCGAACGTGGTGTAGATCCGCAGGCCGCCGTTGAAGACGGACTGGTACCGTTCGCCTTCGGTATCCCCAAGACGGGAATCGTCGAGCAGTTCCTGTTTCACCTGTTCCACGAAATACGACGAAGGCTGTTCACCGACCGTGTTGTCGTCGACCGGAACGGGCATCGGCGCGGCGCGATACCGGCTGGCCTCGGCTTCGCTGAGATGGCCGACTGCCACCATACGGCCGAGCACGATGGACCGACGTTGTCGGCTGCGATCGCGGAAGCGAACCGGGTCGTACCCCGTTGGATTGCGGATCATGCCGGCGATGAACGCGCTCTGCGGCACGCTGAGCTGCGACACCGATACGGCGAAGTAGTGGTTCGCAGCGGCCTCGACGCCGTATGCACCACCACCGAAGTAGACGGAATTGAGATAGCGCTCAAGAATCTCGTCCTTGCTCAGTTCCTTTTCGAGTTGCAGCGCGTAGCGCGCCTCGCGAACCTTGCGGTCCAGTTTCTGAGCCCGCGTGAGCAGATCGATCTTCACCAGCTGTTGGGTGATGGTGGACCCACCCTGTTCCACCTCACCCGAGTTGAGGTTCTGCAGCATGGCTCGACCGGTCGACTTGAGGTTGACTCCCTTGTGCCGATAAAACCCTGCGTCTTCGACGTCGAGGATGGCGTTGACAAGGTGCTTCGGCACCCGGTCGAGCGGAACTGCTCGCCGGTTTTCCTCGCTGCGGAAGACAGCGATTTGAATTCCCGCCGAATCGAACACCACCGACCGTTCCTTCAGTTCACGGAACGCCGGACGCTGCGGCGCTTGGACTTCGACTGCCGCACCCAGACTTCCGAACCCACTTCCCATGACTGCGAGACAGGCAGTGATTGCCACCACCGCAGTCCCCATGGTGATGACCAAGCCGAGCAGACGTCCGAACACACGGCTTGTTGCAGCAGCGAACGACCGGACCACGACTGCATCGTAGGACCGAAGCAGCCACAATCCGGGCCAACCCCCCGGGTTGGGATTCGCGTTCGCAGCGAAGGGGTAGTTTCGCACCCGTGTTTGCATCGCTCCCCAGTCCATCGTCGGGAATCCTGAAGATCGGGCCGCTCAGCCTGCATGCATACGGAGTGTGCATCGCTCTCGGAATGGCCGCCGGGGTCTGGTTGACCGGCCGCCGTTGGGCGTCGCGTGGCGGAGACGCCAATGCAATCGGACGAGTCGCAACCTGGGCATTGCCGGCCGGCATCATCGGCGCGCGGATCTACCACGTGATCACGGACTGGTCATCGTTCAAAGGACGACGTGCCGACGTGTTCAAGGTCTGGGAAGGCGGGCTTGGCGTATGGGGTGGCGTTGCGCTGGGCACGGTCGTCGGTTTGATTGCCGCACGGTCGATCGGCCTTCCAACCCGCGCCATCCTCGAGGTTGCAGCACCGGGCATCCCGCTAGCACAGGCGATCGGCCGGTGGGGCAACTGGTTCAACCAAGAACTGTTCGGCCGTCCGTCAACGCTGCCGTGGGCTGTGGAGATCAGTCAGAAGAACCGCCCGAAGCAGTACGCCGACTTTGCGACGTTCCACCCGACGTTCCTCTACGAGTCGCTGTGGAATCTTCTCGTGGTCGGCCTCGTGCTCTTCGTCGAGCGACGTTTCCGCCACCGCCTCAAACCTGGGCGCCTGTTCGCCGTCTACGTCGCCGGATATTGCGCCGGCCGAATCGTCATCGAACAGATGCGCACCGACACGGCAACGCGGTTGCTCGGCCTACGCGTCAACACGTTCGTCGCAGCTGCGCTGTTCGTCGCGGCCACCGTCACACTGCTGACCGGGATCAGGCAGCCGACAGCGGACGCTGAGGACCTCACTCAGGACGGAGCTGACGCGGCTGCGGATCAGACGGTGGCGAAACCCGCCCAATAGGCCACCGGGCCGACACTCACGGGCATCTCCACCGTCGAGCTCAGCGTGCAGAGCGCTCGCTTCGGTGCTGGTTTACCCTTGCCTCCGCCGACCGGAATGGCGCCGACCTGCACCACCCACCCTGGCCCGTTGCGGTTGACCTGCGCGTCTGAAAGGAAGTTCCAGCCGCCGATGGACGCGGAGCCTGCCTTCTCCTGATCGCCCGTCCAATCGACGTCGACGGTTGCGTCGACAACCGACCCGTCGGCCGCTTCGAGCTGCATCCGGAACGTGACGGGAGGAACGGGGCGGTCAGCTCCGGTGAAGGAGAAACCGCACACCACACCGGCATAGGTGATCTTGTCCACCAGCATGTCGACGGAACGCGTCGGGGTCTTCAACGCCACCAGCGTCTCTTTCAACAGTGGAGCCGTTCCTTTGGCCACGAAATACTCGATCTGCACGGCATCGGCCGGGACCGGGATCTGGGCCGGGACCTGGGAAGCCGAAGCGGTCTTCTCAGCAGCAGGTTCGCCATCTGATGGCGAGTTGCTCGTACATCCAACAAGCAGCCCAGCCAGCATCATCAAAGCGGGAATGGAAGACAACCACCGTTTCATCAGCAAGTGAGCTTAGGTTCCGCTGCCAGGCACGGCGGACATCGCATGGACCACCAGATCGCGATCATGTGCGTAGTCGAGGATTGACATCGCTTGCTCAGGCGACAGCCAGCGCACTTCATCGACTTCCTCGTTCGGGGCGAAGTCCGGTGTCCCGCCAATCTCGGGATGAACAGCAGGATCGAGCGTCATCAGCCAGTAGCGAACAATTTTCGGTCGGCCCCTGTGATCCGTGTACTCGGCGGGCGGGAGCTCGCTGTGCATGACCACGGTGAGGCCTGTCTCTTCGAGCACCTCACGGCGGGCGCACGCCTCATCCGTCTCGCCCACGTCACGCTTCCCTTTCGGCAGACTCCAGTCGTCGTAGCGAGGCCGGTGTGTGACCAGCACGACCCACTCCTCCGCAATGAAGTTGACCACGACACCGCCCGCAGCTCGCACGATCTTCGTCATGACGTTCCCTTCGATATGTGCACATATAGAGCAGCAGCGACTGACGTCGCCAGGTTCAAACTCGAAACGCCGTCGCGCATCGGCAGCGACACGACGAGTTCCGAACGTGCCGACACCTGCGCCGATACCCCGTGACGCTCCGCTCCGACGGCCAGCACGGAGCCCGCCGGAAACGACACCTGCGACACCGGCTCGCCATCAGCGTCCAGCACGAACACGTCTCCCTCGATCAGGTCCACATCTTCGACCGGCATCACTGCAACAGCGGCGTGCAACCCCGCCGCGGCTCGGACGACTTCGGGCAGCCACGGGTCGACTCCACCAACCGTGAAGACGACGGGGGCGCCAACCGCAGCTGCCACACGGATGACAGCTCCAAGGTTGCCCGGATGCCTTGCCCCGTCCACCAGGACCGCAGGCACCGAAGAGACCGCGGCACGAAACGATGCCGTCAGCAACGAAGGATCGGCCTGGGGGACCGTCCCCCACGCGAGCACCCTCGTGTGATGCACCGAGCGGAGCCCGGCTTCGGCACATCGCGCAGTGAGGTCATCCGACGACACGATCGTCACCCCGGCCATCCGGGGTACCAGGTCCGGCGCAAGGCTTTCGACAAGCCCACCGAGCCGTTCTGGGTCGTCGGTCCACGCGTCAGTGAACTGGTACCCGAAACGGACGGCGTGCTTCCACGCATGGAACCCATCGAACACTGCTTGGCGCGACACGGGTTCAGTCTTGTCGGTGAGGAGTCGCCCACTGCTCATACGCACCTCATCGGCACCAGCTACGTGACGCTTCCGTCGGCCACGATGGGAAGGCGGGCCTGGGCAAGGATTTACCAGTAAGTTGACGCCCTCATGAGCGGTTGGAAGAAGCCCACGCTGTACGGCCTTGCCGCCGCTGCGGTCGGTGCTGTTGTCACCTCGGTGTCCACGTGGGAACTGGAAAAGCATCGCGGTGTCCAACGCCAGGGCGCGGGCTCGCTTCCCGAAGGCGGCGTCATCGTGGTGGCGAACCACACCAGTATGGCCGACGGGCTGTTCCTCGCACTGGTCGGTCAACGTCTCGGCCGACCGCTTCGGCTGCTCGGAACAGCAGGAATCATCGAAGCACCGGTGCTGCGTGTCCTCTTCAGCAGACTCGGGTTCATCGCCGTGCACCGGACCAGCGCCAGCCCCTCAGCGGCCCTTGAGCCTGCGGCCCAGGCTCTCAGGCAAGGCGACGCGATTGCTCTCTACCCGGAAGGCCGCATCACCAGGCACAACAAGCACTGGCCCGAGCGGGCCAAGACCGGTGCCGTGCGGTTGGCCTTGCTGACCGGCGCGCCCATCGTTCCCGTTGCTTCGATCGGCGTCGAGCAGGTGATCGGGCGCAGCCGCAGACGGCTTTTGCTGCAGCTGCTCAGCAACACCGTGAAGCGACCCAACGTGCGCATACGAGTCGGCGAGCCGATCGATGTACGCCTGTTACTCGGAATCGGTCCGACCGCCGAGCCAACGGCAGACGAAGTTCGCCTGGCCGCCGATGGCGTGTCACGTCGGCTCATTTCCATGCTCGAAGAGATGCGCGGCGAACCTGCACCGAGCCCCATCGGGGTCGAACGCGTCGACCAGTGAACGACGCTGCCGTCCCGTCCGGCCGGTCGGACGGGACGGCAGCGGACGTCATCGAGAAAGCCGCACCGCCTGGTTCTGCTCTACGCTGTCGTAGGAAGCCAGCACCAGGCGCACGGCTTCGAGCCCGTCGGACCCGGTACACACGACAGGCCCGGTTCCACCGACGGCAGCTAAGAAGTTGATGATGTGCTGAGTGTGTGAAAGTAGCGCTTGTAGGTCGTAGCGGGCGACGTCGGTTTCGCCCCACGACCCTCCACTTGATGAGCGATAGCGGTGCGTGAGCACGTTCGGCCCAACTCGGTTGTCGCACTCCAGTGAGCCGTCGGTGCCGAACACCCAGAACGCCTCTTGCCAACCCGTGCCCGTCCAGGAAACCTCGACGTGGCCCATGGCACCCGACACGAAGCCGAGAGACGACACCGCGGTGTCTTCCACTTCGATCTCGAATTTGCGTGTGGCAATTCGGGCGTACACATCCTGCACATCGCCTGCCAGGTGACGCGCAAGGTCGAAGAGGTGACAACCATTGTCAAGCAGTGTTCCACCGCCGGACAATGCCTTGGACCCGAACACCCCGCGCACTTCGCCGGCGCCACCCCAATCGTGGGCCTGCCGTAAGCGCACATAGGTGATCTGACCGATGTCGCCGCGTTCGATGAGTTGTTTTGCCTTGCTGGCCGCCCCCCAGGAGCGCATGTGATGCCCCACTTGGAACACAACGCCTGCGACCTGGCACACGTCGATCATTTCCTGCGCCTGCGAAAGATCCATCGAGATCGGTTTCTCGCACAGAACGTGCTTGCCTGCTCTGGCTGCTGCGAGCGTGATGGGATGATGCGAGGAATTCGGCGTGCAGACCGAGACCGCCTCGACGGCGGGGTCAGCGACAAGATCGAGATAGTCGGTGTAGCCGGTGGACACCCCCCACTCGTTCTGACGGGTGGCCAGTGTTACAGGGTTCACATCACAGAGCGCAACAACTTCGGCACCAGCTGCTTGGTAGCCCAGCACGTGCGACCGTGCGATGCCCCCGGTACCGACCACACCGACGCGATGCGGAGGGGTCATTCGCCCACGCTCGCCGAACCCGCAGCGGCCGCGGCAGCGGCGCGGTCGGACGCGCCCGGAACCCACTCAAGGGCCGGCGAATTGGGAGCGTTGCTCGTATCGATGTTGACCGTGCGAGCAGCCCACCTGCACGAGTTGGCGATCACCTTGAGCACATTTTCGTTGCGGTAAGTGGGGTACTCCTCGTGCCCCGGCCGGAAGTACACCACCTTTCCGTTCCCGCGGCGCCACGTGGCGCAACTCCGGAAGACCTCGCCGCCTTGGAACCAGCTCACCATCAACAGGTCATCGGGGGTCGGTACATCGAACCGCTCGCCGTACATTTCCTCGGCTGCGAGCTCGAAGTACGGCGGGACACCGGCCATGACCGGATGCGACGGCTCGACGACCCATAGGCGCTCCTTCTCGTTGGCTTCTCGCCACAGCAGCGAACAGTTGGTGCCCATCAACCGCCGGAAGATCTTCGAATAGTGACCGGAGTGCAGCACGATGAGCCCCATTCCGGACAGAACCTGATGCTGCACTTTTGCAACGATTTCGTCGTCGACCAAGTGGTGGCCCATGTGCCCCCACCACAACATCACGTCCGTCGTCCCAAGCACATCATCGGTGAGGCCGTGGGACGGCTCGCCCAGCGTGGCGGTTCGGATGGCGAAGTCGGCGTTGACGCCCAGACCCTCGGCAAGTGCGCCATGAATACCCGTGGGGTATACCGCTGCGATGTCGGGTTCCTTCACCTCGTGCAGGTACTCGTTCCAGATGGTGACGTTGATCGGAGCCATGACGCAAGTGTACGCGGACACCCCGAGCTCATAATCGTTTGCGGTGCGTGGCCTTGCGTGCCCTTGCGTACCCTTAGGTGTAGGCGGCGACCAGCTCGGCACGGATCGATTGACGCTCGGACCACTCGCCGAAGGACCCGTCGATCCCGTTCAATGCGATCTTGGCGACTTCTTGGCGGGTCAGCGCAAATGCCTGCGCGACCGCGTGTACCTCACTGGACACGGACACGTTCGACATGAGGCGATTGTCGGTGTTCACGTTTACCCGGAACCCGGCGCGCAGGAACGGGCCAATGGGGTGCTGGCCGATCGCGGGGACTGCGCCGATCTGGACGTTGCACGTCGGAGCGAGCTCGAGGAGGATCTGGCGCTCCAAGATGGCCGACGCGACGCGGCCGAGCCGCATCTGACCGGTCATGAAGTCGACGGAGTCGGTGTCGGCGAGCAATCGCACCCCGTGCCCGATCCGCTCAGCCCCCAACGCGAGCGCATCGGTGATGAGCTCGAGATCGGGCGGTTCCGATGCGTGGATGGTGAGGTGCATCTGGTTGCGCCGGACATGTTCCAGCGCAGGTTGATGCAGCGACGGCGGCCAGCCGGTCTCGGCACCGGCCAGGTCGAACGCAACGACGTGAGGGTCACGATCACGCATGGTCACGGCGAGCTTGGCGACTTCGAGCGACCTGGTCTCCGTCCGCATCGCGCACACGATGGTGTTCACGCGGATCCGCCGCCCGACAGCTGCAGCGTCGGCTTCCCCTCGCCGGAACCCGGACTGAACCGCCTCGACCACGGCCTCCATCGCAAGCCCCTCATGCTGGTGCAGCTCGGGCGCGAATCGTAACTCCGCATACCGAACGCCGTCGGCAGCCAGATCAGCCACGGCCTCGGCCGCAACGCGCTCCAGGGCGGACTCGCGCTGCATCACTGCGAGCGTGTGCTCGAAGGTGGCCAGGTACTGCAGGAGATCTTTCGACTCGGCCCCTCGGGTGAACCACTGCTGCAGCGCTGCCACGTCCGTCGTGGGGAGCCGCTGACTCCAGCCGATCTGTTCCGCGAGATCGAGGATCGTCGTGATGCGGAGCCCACCGTCGAGATGATCGTGCAGCAGTACCTTCGGGAGCGACCGGATTTCGTCGAACGAGAGCATCAGCTCATCGTGCCAGCTCATCGTGCCAGCTCGAAGCGATAGCCAACTCCCCTGATGGTCAGAATCCGCGTTGGTTTCGAGGGGTCGTCCTCAAGGCGACCGCGCAACCTGTTGATATGCACGTCGAGCGTCTTGGTGTCACCCACATAGTCGTCGCCCCACACCCGTTCGATGGCGAAGTCCCTGCTGACGACACGGCCGACACGATCCATCAGAAGTTCGAGCAGTTCGAACTCCTTTCGCGGCAGCGTGACGAGTTCGTCGCGAAGGTGGACCTCGTGCCGGTCCGGATCAAGCCGCACATCACCGACCTGCTTCACCGACCTGCTGTTATCGGTCGGTGAACCCACCGGTCCTGGCACCTGACGCCGAAGACTGGTTCGGATGCGGGCGACCAGCTCACGGACCCGATACGGCTTCACGACGTAGTCGTCTGCACCGAACTCGAGACCGAGCACCACGTCGAGTTCGGTATCGCGCGCCGTCAGCATGATGATCGGTGTCAGGTGTCCGGCCGCTCGCAAGGCCTTGCAGACCTCGAGGCCTGACATCGATGGCAGCATGACGTCCAGCAGAACCAGATCCGGACGGACACGCGCAAAGGTCTCGATAGCTTCACGTCCGTCACGGGCGACAGTTGTGCGGAACCCTTCGCGATGCAGCCCCACCGTCAACGCGTCGACGTAGGACTCCTCGTCTTCGACGATGAGTATCAGCGGATTGCTGGTCGGAATCATGGCTCGCTGCTCTCGGGCACGACGCCGATGGCGTCTGGCGGTGCCATCAGCGGGAGACGGATCGTGAAGGTGGACCCCTGACCCTCGACCGATTGGAGGGTCACTTCTCCGTGGTGTGCGGTGACAATGTCGTGCACGATTGCCAGCCCGAGCCCCGACCCTCCGGTTGCCCTGGTTCTGGCCCGGTCCACCCTGAAGTAACGGTCGAACACCCGGGCCCGATCACGAGGAGCGATCCCCATACCGTGGTCGGTGACCTCGACCCAGGAGTCGCTGGCGCTGGTGCGTACCGACACCCGCACGACCGATCCACGATCTGAGTACTTCACGGCGTTGTCGACCAGGTTGAACAGCGCGCTGACGAGCTTGGAACGTTCTCCTGGAACACTCACCTCGGGGTCGACCGCGTCGACGGCGATTTCGATACCTGCCAGCTCGGCAGCGGTTGCCACCCTTCCGACGGCCTGCCCAATCACATCGTCCAGACGAACCGCGCCCGGCAGGACGTCACGCGCCGACGCAAGTTCCAGCACGTCATTCACGAACTCGGCGAGCCGAGCCGTCTCGGTCTCCATGCGCCCAGCCAGCCGACGAACGGTTTCGGCGTCGGACTCCGGGTGCTCGATCTCCGAAAGGAGCGTCTCGGCCAGCACACCAAGCGCTCCGACTGGAGTGCGGAGTTCGTGCCCGACGTTGACGACGAGTTCACGACGCAGCCGATCCAGCCGCCCGGCCTCCGTGACGTCATCGACAACTGCAATAGTTCCGATGTCGGCGCCGCGTCCCCGGATTCGACCGACCCGGATCTCCACAGCGCGTGACGGCGGCCCGATGAGATCGTGATGCTCGACGACCGGCTGCGTGTCGGTCACCCGATCGGTTGCGCGTGCGATCAGGTGACCCAGAGCGACGGAATCGCCCTGCTGATCCGCAACAAGCGATGCAATGTTGCTGAAGACTTCGCGACCGTGCTCGTCAAAGATGACAACGGTGGCACCCGACACGCGCAGCCCATGGATGAGTCGGTCGTAGCCATCGGCAACCTTGCTGAAGTCTGCCCGCAGAGCGGTGAGGTGAGCCCGTAGCTGGGCATTGTCGGCGGCGAGCGCCGACTGTTCGGATGTCCGATGCCACAGTGCCACAGTGCCAACCTCAGGCGTGCTCAGGCGTGCTCACGCGGGCCGACACCGATCGACGCGTAGCGCAGTCGGTTCGCGACATTGACGGCGTGGTCGCCGAGCCGCTCGTAAAACCGCGCGACGAGGGCTACCTCGATTGCAACTGCTGTAGGCAGTTCGGCATCAATGGCCTCGGCGATGATTGCTGCGTGAAGTTCGTCCAGTTCGCTGTCGTCGTTGCGAAGCCGTTCGGCAAGGTCTGCGTCGCGGTCACGATGAACTTTTTCGGCGGTCTGCCACAAGCGTTCGGTGATGACCCCTGCCTGCTCGAACAAACCACGGAGCCGCGGCGTGATAGCAGAGCCGATGCTCCGGCTGGCACGGCGCGCGATATGGCTGACCAGATCGCCGGACCGTTCCAGCTCCGGAACGATCCGGAGCATCGACAGGAGGTACCGCAGTTCATGACCGATGGGGGTCTGCACCACGAAACAATGCTGGATGAGCCCCTCGATATCGGTGTACATCTGGTTGATGAGTTCGTCGCGGTCCTGGATGGCCCGCGCAATCTGGCGGTCTTCGGCCAGTAGCGCATCGGTCGCCGCAGGGATGGCGCTGCGGACGAGAGCGAACATCTCGATGACTTTCGCATCGATGCCAGCCAACTCCAGCTCGAACTTCGCATTACCCATAACGGAAAACTACGACGAAACCGAGCATCGGACGACGGTTCGCCCAACAGTTGCGTTGAGATTGCCCACTTGTTGAGGTTGCGTTTACCGGGCTCGCTGTCAGACGTTCGGCCAACTGTGCTGGACGTAGTCCTCGATCTCGCGTTCGGCCTGGGTCCGCACATCGAAGACCTGCGGGGCCGAAGTCGGCATCCAGTACCCAGCGGGGGGCACCGGCGACGACACCGACATCGGCGACGACATCGGCGACGACATCGGCGCTGCCGGGGGGAAAGGGAAAGCAGTGGCGGTCGGTACGAAGTGAACCACCGGTTTCTGTGCCTTGCGGCGATGCGACCGGACAATGAGCCACAGCACGAGGCCCAGGGCCACCATGCCCGGCGACAGAATGGCCCCGATCACCTTTGCTGTCAACCACAGCACAGCAAGTGCCCCGATCACTTTCAACCAGCTGAACCGGGGTTTGCCGATCGGCGAGTCCGAGAACGAATTCATGTGTGTGCCTACTTTCTTAAGGTGTTGCTGTCGAGAGTTGGTATCGGTGAGGGCCGACTATTTGCATTGATCCGAGCCCGCTGGATCACGGAAGCAGACCAAGCCGTTCGCGATGCCGACCGAAACCGACACTTTTCGTAGCTTGCCGGTTTCGCCTTTCCGCAGCGATCCGCTCGCCGGCGTTCTTGAGCCCGACGGGCCGGACGCGTCGGCAATTGTTACCGCCAACGGACCCGGCCCGGTGGACGAACCGGGCGCTCGCACCACCACGGTGCCGCGCCGACCGACTGCTGTGACGGACCCCGTGAGCTGAGTACCTTCTGGCACGACGATGTCGAGCCGTCCGCTGCCCATCTCGATGTCGAGTGCAACGACTGCGCCTGTGTCGGGGTCGTCGAATTCCGTCAAGTCGATCGTGAAGGACCCGTCACCGAGCTCCGCTGAATCCAATTCCTCCAGGTCAGCGGTGTTTGTGATCTTCACCGGCCCGGCAGTCACGCGCTCGAGCAGCGCGGCCCTGCGAAGCGGGCTCCTGTCCGACGTGTTGCTCCACAGTCCGATAGCAAGCACACTTACCAAGGCGACGATTGCCAGGTTGCCGAACTGCGACTGCCTCTTCAAGGCGCTGTCGGCAGCAGACACGGGACCTCGGTCACCGGCAGTCCACAAATGAGGGTTGGTGGAATCCCCTGCCAAACCCCATCGTGGCGGAAGGTCGTCGGGCTGTGACGTCCAACCCCCGACCGATACAGTCGCATCAGGCGAGCCAGAGACCCCCGAGCTGCGCAGAGACCGGCTGCGGATGTTCATCATCGCGAGTCCCAGCAGCAGGAGCAGCAGCGCAAAGGTCCGACTTGATGGCAGCGAGTCGTCGATGACAAGGTCAGCAACGCCTGCCAGCAGTGCGAACAGAAGCAATTGCCGGAGGCGGCCGCGTTGACGAAAAGAGCGCTCGCCTCCTCGGGCCTTGACAACGGACGGCACAAAGAGCACTCCGACGATGTACGCGAGCGGGACGTAGTCGATGACCGCCGCAGCAAGAACCACGCCGATACGAATGGCGAGCACGTCGGTACCGAACCGGTCAGCAATTGCTCGGCAAACACCGAACAGCAGCCGCCCTTCTCTCGGTCGTCTCAAGGACTTGAACTCGGTCACGAAATCCGACATACGCATGCATCGTGGCGGCTCGTGCAGCCCCTGACATCAGGGCGCTCCCCTGAGGCGACCCCTGCCTGCCCTTGGGTCCCCTTTGCGGACGTGATGACCGGTTGTTTGCTCATCTGTCACGATCATGAAGTGTCGGCCAGCTCACAGCAGGAACCAGACGTGGAGACGCCTTACCAGCGCACCCCGCTCAGGCGCGACGTGAACAACACTTCGGCTGGAATCGGCGGGGTGGCCCGAGGCGTCGGACGCTGGCTCGGGATCGAAGCAAACACGGTTCGGCTGGCCTTCGCAGTCGCGGCGCTCTTCAACGGGATCGGCGTCCTGCTCTATGCCGTTCTGTGGGCCACCCTCCCCGACACCCGAGGCTCGGTTCCTGCTCGCCGCCTCGGGGTCCAGATCGACCCGTCTCGCCACGACCCGTTGATGGTCGGCTCCTTTGCCGTCACCGTGACAGGGGCAGTCCTCCTCGTTCGACAGACCGCGCTGTGGTTCCCTGCCTCCTATACGTGGCCCCTCGTCGCAATGGCCGTTGGCCTGGGAGTGGTCTGGCAACCCCGTCGTTCGACACACGGATCCGGTTTCCTCACCGGGAGGCTGATCACGGGTGCTGTGCTCGTGGGCATCGGGTTCGTCTCACTTTTCGGTCGTGGCCGTTCGTTTGCTGCATCACGTCAGATGCTCCTCGACACGGTGGTGGTACTGGCCGGCATCGCATTGCTGGTCGGCCCGCTCTTCACCCGCCTGCTGCGAGATCTCAGGGCAGAGGAGAGCCGTCGTGCGACCTCGGAGGCCAAGGCCGATGTCGCTGCTCACCTTCATGACTCAGTTCTGCAAACCTTGGCGCTGATCCAGAAGCGAGCGGATTCACCAGGTGAAGTCGTCACGATCGCGCGCCGCCAGGAGCGCGAGCTTCGTGAATGGCTGTACGGCCGTACCCGCGTACCGGAGACGTCGCTGACCGCGTCGCTCGAAGCCGCCGCTACCGAACTCGAATCGGACCACGGCGTGCCGATCGACATCGTGTGCGTCGGCGGCGACGTCGCCATCAGCAGCCAGAACATCGAACGAGTCACCGGGCTGATCGGCGCCACCCGAGAGGCCATGGCCAACGCCGCTCGGCACTCCGGCACGCCGAAGGTATCGGTCTACGCGGAAGTCGAGCAAGACTGCGTCAGCATCTTCGTCCGTGACACCGGTACGGGCTTCGAACGCTCAGCCGTCGCAGCAACTCGCAAAGGTGTGTCCGGATCGATCGAAGGCCGTATGGCACGCATCGGCGGGGCAGCCACCATCACATCGACCCAGGGAGTAGGCACCAACGTGGAGCTTCGCCTTCCCGGACCCTCGAAGGGACAACCATGAGCCAACCAGCCACCGAGACCGCCGAGCCAGTTAAAGTCTTTCTTGTCGACGACCACCACCTCTTCCGCAAGGGCGTCAAAGCCGAACTGTCGTCTGGGTGCCAGGTCATCGGTGAGGCCAGCGAGGTCGAGGCCGCGATCGAGATGATCATCGAACGCAAACCGGATGTCGTCCTGATCGACGTGCACATGCCTGATGGGGGCGGTGAACGCGTGATCAGGGAGGTTCTCGTCCACGTGCCCGATCAGCGCTTTCTGGCGCTGTCAGTCTCTGACGCTCCGGAAGATGTCATCGCCGTCATTCGGGCCGGCG
This sequence comes from Acidimicrobiia bacterium, assembly GCA_031385545.1. Taxonomy (GTDB): domain Bacteria; phylum Actinomycetota; class Acidimicrobiia; order Acidimicrobiales; family JANYDT01; genus JANNBN01. Next base: position 30,670 of record JANNBN010000018.1, read on the forward strand.
CTCGGGGTTACCTCACGAAGACGATCGACGGAAGCGATCTTGTGGACGGCATCCGTCGGGTGGCGCAGGGCGACGCCGTTTTCTCACCACGGCTCGCAGGATTCGTCCTCGATGCGTTTGCAATCACGGTGCCGGCAGCGGAACCCGATGAGGACTACGAACAGCTTTCCCCTCGCGAGCGCGAAGTCATGCGGCTGATTGCCCGAGGGTATGCGTACAAAGAAGTTGCTGCGGAGCTGAACCTCTCGGTGAAAACCATCGAGACGCATGTGTCTTCCGTCCTTCGCAAACTGCAGCTCTCCAACCGACGCGAACTCACGCGGTGGGCCGAGCAGCGTCGGCTCGTGTGACTCCGTGGCGTCTTCGGCGATCATCGCCTGCGCGGCACTGCATCGAGAGTTGCGAACGTTGCTGGCGCCCTTCGGTGACGCAATCCGCGTCGAACTGCTGCCTGCGAACCTGCACAACCGGCCGGAGCGAATTCCCGCGGCGGTCGAACAGCTCATCGTCCAATTGAGGTCCGACGGTATTGGGCCTGTGTCGGTCGCATACGCCGACTGCGGAACGGGCGGACTGCTCGACGTCGTACTCATCCGTCATGGGGTCAATCGCTTGCCGGGCGCGCACTGCTACCAGTTCTTCGCGGGCTCACAACTGTTCGCCGAACTCAGCGATGCCGAGGTCGGAACGTTTTACCTGACCGACTATTTGGCACTTCATTTTGAAGTACTTGTATGGCGAGGATTGGGCCTGGATCGCCACCCTGAGTTGCGCGATCAGTACTTTGGTCACTACACGCGCTTGCTTTGGCTGAGTCAGGGAGAAAATTCCGTGACTGAGCAAAAAGCTCTAGCCGCAGCCGATCTGCTTGGGCTACGTTATGACCATCGTCACACAGGACTAGCGCCGTTCTCTCTCGCGGTCGACAACCTGTTGGACGATCAGTTTCATGATCAGCGCACCAAGAACACGCGTGGATGACGGATCCAAGTTCTCGGTTCACTCTTAGACGGAGAAGTCGCTGGTTTGCCTCTCGGTGCTCTCGCACCTCTCCTGCCTCCAGACGCGCTGCCCGCGCCGTCGTCTCCCGAAACTCCGTTGGTGAACAACATGGCTGCTCGGCTCTCCGTTCAATTCTGGCGCGACATTCCGGTATCGGTGTGCGCCCAACACGGCCGCACCCGTCACGAGATCGAGCTCCCACGCCGTTTCCAGCGGACGGTCGAGCTGGCCGCTGGGCCAGAGGCTGCGTCTCCGAGCCACGGATGGTGGAGCCAGGATCGTCTTTGTACAGACGATCTTGAGCTTGAAGTGACCGCCGAACTGTGCCGCCTCGAGAGCATCTACTCCCGCAACAAACTTGGTCGGCTGGCACAAGCCGGCGGCTTCGATGAGTACCAACAACGCGCCCGGCTGCAACTGGTGCGCACTGCTTCCTGACCGGTCACCCGGCCCTCGGGCCCACCACACGGGCTCTTGTGTGGATCACCCGCGCCGACGTCCGCTGCGACGACCCTCCCCGCTCGTGTGACGATCCACATCGGAGGGGGCCTTGTGCGACAGGCGCCCGATTGATTCAACGATCGACTCGATGGTCGGCACGGTTCGGTTGCCATCGGCAATCTCGGCTGCGCCGGCATCGACTCCACGTCGGATTGCCGCCACGTGCTCTGGGGACGTGCCGCAGCAGCCACCAATGATGCGGGCGCCGGCGTGCACGGCAAGGCGACCGTAACGCTCCATCAATTCTGGGGTACCTGAGTACACAACCTCGGAGCCTCGTACCTGGGGGATTCCACAGTTCCCCTTGGTGATCACCACGCCCCCAGCGGTATCCATGTTCAGCACCGTCACCAGAATGTCTGAAGCCCCCACGCCACAATTTGCTCCGGTGGCAAGCGGAGGCGTGTCGATCTCGGCAAAAATGCCGGCCATTTCGGATGGGTGGACGCCCATCATGGTGCGGCCGGCCGTGTCGAACGAACCGGTGACCGTGTACGGCAGACCGAGCGCGGATGCGGCTTGTGCCGCGGCCTGCATTTCGACCGGCGCGGACATGGTCTCGATCCACATCACGTCGGCGCCACCATCACGCAGCCCTTGCATCTGGTCCATGAACATCGCGACAGCTTCGGGCGTGGTCATTGGTCCGAGCGGCTCGAACAACGCTCCGGTCGGACCGACAGCTCCGGCCACCACGACGGGTCGATCAGCAGCGTCGGCAACGGTGCGGGCGAGAGCAGCAGCAGCTTTGTTGAGTTCGTGAACACGATCCTGCGCGTGATGAAGAGCCAGCCGACTGGCGTTGCCTCCGAACGTGTTGGTGAGAATAATGTCTGCACCCGCGTCGACGAAGCGCTGGTAGAGCGACTGCACGCGTTCGGGATGTTCGACATTCCACAGTTCCGGCGGATCGCCAGGCCCAAGCCCCATGTCCATGTAGTTGGTACCGGTCGCCCCGTCGCAGACCAGGGCCTGACGACCGGAAAGGAGATCTTGCAGCGTTGAGCGCATGAACTGAGCCTAGGACTCAGTCGCCGGGCTTCCGTTCATTATCGGAACCTCACCAGGGATGAGGACCTGCCCGGGCAGAGCGTGGCAACGGACTGAGCGCACCACCAACTGTTCACGTGCTGTGGCAACTATGAATCAAAGTTCCATTGATTCACCACTATTGGTGTCGAGCCGTAGTCGATCCTGCCGATGTTTCTTCACGACCCCCGTCGCAGAGGACATCGCCATGCGCAAGACAGCAGCCCCACATTCCATGACTTCCGAGGCCGCTACCGGTGCGCCGGTTGCCGCGGCACCTGCGCGTCGGCGAGGGGGTCGCTCGGTTCTCCGCGTCGGCGCGGTTTGGCTGGCGCTGAGCACTCTTTGCGCCGCAGCAACCGGCGGCGTCCAAGCTGCAGCGGCTCCTCTTCCGAGCCTCAAGCCCGGTCGGAATGCTGCCGATCTGATCGTGATGGCCGAAGCGGGAGAAATCACCAAGGTGGTTGCGCAGATGCGAGCGGGCGGAGCAGAGATCGGCCGGGGGCTCCCGATCATCAACGCTGTCGCCGTTCGCTCAGATGCGACCGCGTTGGCACGCATTGAAGCGATGGACGGTGTCGATGCCGTTGTGGCGGATTCGCTGATGACGCCGATGGGTGCCGCAGTCACCGCCGATCGCACTTCGAAGCAGTCGGACAGGTCCAACGACAAGAGCAACGAAAAGTCCACGGACAAGTCCTCGGACAAGACCAACGAAGACAACGCCTCCGACGACGAGAAGCGATCGGGCCAGGACGACAAGCAGGACAAGGGGGCTTCAGCAACCGGTAGCCGCGATCCAGGGTCGCTCGAAGCAATTGCACGAGCCACGGGCGCACGCTCGCTGTGGCGGCGTGGCGTGACCGGCAAGGGCGTTGACGTCGCGCTGATCGACACCGGAATCGTTCCGGTCGTCGGTAGCCCTGTGGTTGTCAATGGGGCTGACCTGTCGGCCGATGCAGCGAACACGAACCTTCGGTTCCTCGACGGATTCGGTCACGGCACGCATATGGCCGGCATCATTGCCGGTCGCGACCCAGGGGCCGACCCCCTCCAGCAGAACGGCGCTTTTGTCGGCATCGCACCAGACGCTCGCATCGTGAACGTGAAAGTTGGAGCGATGGATGGCCGCGTGCATTCCAGCCAGGTTGTCGCGGCGATCGACTGGGTCGTGCAGAACCGCCAGGCGAACGGGATGAACATCCGCGTGATCAACCTCAGCTACGGCGCACCGGCAACACCGGACTGGCGCCGGGACCCACTTGCATGGGCAGCAGAGGTTGCATGGCGCAAAGGCATCGTGGTGGTTGCTGCCGCCGGCAACGAAGGCAGCGGTCACGAGCTGAGCAGTCCTGCGTACTCACCAGAGATCCTCGCGGTCGGAGCGACCGACACGGAAGTGTCCCGCGGCGGCAAGGACGACTACAGCATCGCTCCGTACACCAGCACGGGCACTCGTCGGCGGCCGGACCTCTTCGTCCCCGGCGGCCACGTGATCAGCCTCCGCGCCAAGGGTTCGTTCGTCGACTCGTTCCTTGCGACGCAAAACGTGGGAGAGCGCTTCACTCGGGGGTCCGGCACGTCGCAGGCAACCGCTGTGACTTCGGGCCTCGCTGCGTTGTTGATCGAGGCACAGCCATCGGCCACACCGGACCAGATCAAGGCGCTGCTGCTGGACGGCACGGACATCTCGGGCAGGAAGCAGGATGTGACCGGGATCGAAGCCAGCATCGATGTTCTTGGTTCCTACAAGGCTGCCAAGAAGCGCCTGCCACAAGTCCGTGCTACAGACCCGTTCGCCACATGCGGCACCAGTTGGTGCCGTGGCATCGGTGACGGGTCGCCGACGTTCATCGACTGGGCCAAGGCAGCGTGGACAGGCAGCTCGTGGAACGGAAGCTCCTGGAACGGGAACTCGTGGAACGGCAGCTCGTGGTCCGGTTCCAGCTGGTCCGGGAATTCTTGGAACGGCAGCTCATGGAACGGCAGCTCCTGGAACGGCAGCTCGTGGTCCGGGTCAAGCTGGTCCGGGTCAAGCTGGTCGCAGGAAATGTGGGCCGGTTCGAGCTGGAACGGCAGCTCGTGGAACGGAAGCTCTTGGAACGGGTCGAGCTGGTCCGGGTCTTCGTGGTCAGGCAGCTCATGGAACGGCAATTCCTGGTCGGGTTCCTCGTGGTCCGGAGCGTGGGACTAGCTCATGCACATGCGTAGGAAATCATGGGAGTGAAACCCGGTCTGGACCGGTCTCGGTTCTTGCTGCACACATACGTAGCCGCCGTGGCGGGTAGCGGAGCGTTCCTCGGTCTGGTGACCGCGGAGCGCTCTTCCGCGCCGCACAACGCCGGCATTGCGCTCACACTTGTGGTGTTCGTCGGAACACTTCTCGCAACGTCTTTTCCAGTGCATATCGAGCTCGGCAAGGGCGTGCACACATTTGCGTTCACCGAGCTTCCGATCCTCGTTGCCGTCCTCACGATGAGTACGTCCCAGGGCTTCATCATCCTGGTAGCCGCGGCCACGGTGGCTCGGACGATCGTCCAGAAGACGGGTTTGCTCAAGTGGCTGTTCAACGGCGCGACCCTCGCTGTCGAGATGGCGCTCGTCAGCCTGTGCGTGCAGGCCATCGCGCCTGAACTTGACGTCATGCAGACGCGAACCTGGATCGGTGTCCTGGTCGGTGCAGCGGTCGGCAATGTGGCAAGCGGGCTGTTGGTGGGCGGAGCCATCCGCTTGAGCGGCGGTTCCGTCAACGTTCCCGAGCTTCTTCGCAACACGGTCATCGGCGTGGCCGGAGCGGCCATCATTGCCTCGGTCACCCTGGTCGGGCTGATCCTCACAGAAGCCAACCCGTTCTCGTTGTTCTTCTCGGTTCTTCTGGTCACCGGGGTCACGATGTTCCACCGCCGCCATGTGATGTTGAACGAGCGGTACCGCGCAGTTCTCAAGATGGAACGCTTCACACGTGCGCTCACTCCGGCGAATGAATCATCGGAGACCATCATCGCTGCGCTCCTTGCCAACGCTGCCGAGTTGATGAACACGGAGACCTCTTCGCTGGTGCTCGCCACTCGCGATGGAGACGTGCTTCTGACCCGTTCATCCGGCACGTTCGAAGACGGCACCACGATCCCGTACCCAAACCCCACCGACTGGGTGTGGGTCCGTGCCGTGAGCGAAAACCGCTCATTCATGCTCGATCGGCATGTCCATCGCAACGAATCGAGTGCAGCCGAATACCTCGATCGTATGCGTGTGAAGGATCTGATCGTCGCTCCTCTCGAACTGGACGACCACACTGTCGGCCTGATCGTGGGACACAACCGCCGCAACGGAGTCGTGCGGGTCTCCGGAGCTGACCTCGACCTGATGAGCACCATGGCACACCACGCGTCCGTGAACCTGAAGTGCTCACGCCTCATCGAACAGCTCGAGGCCGAAGTAGCCGATCGACATTACGAGGCAACCCATGATTCGCTGACGGGGCTCCACAACCGGGCGGCGTTCAACACCTGCGCCGACTCACACTTCGGGTCGACAAGTCCGGGCCACCTTTCCGCCATGATGCTGGTCGATCTCAACCAGTTCAAGAAGGTCAACGACACCATGGGGCATCATGCCGGCGACGAGGTCCTCATCCAGATTTCCCAGCGGCTCCTCAATGCGCTTCCTCCTGGCGCCACCGTCGCCCGCCTCGGCGGCGACGAGTTCGCAGTCCTTGTTCCCACTATCACGGGTGCCCAGCAAGCGCTGGACCACGCTGCAGCTCTTCGGCAAACGATTCGCCAACCGGTCAGTGTCGAGTCGATCACGTTCGCTCTCGACGCAGCGATAGGCATCTCGATCGCTCCGGTCGACGGCGTCGACCGACACAACCTGCTGAAACGGGCCGACATCGCGATGTACGCGGCGAAGGACAAATCGAACAACCCCATCGCGCTGTACGAAGCTTCGCAGCAGCGTTGGACGGCACGCGAGATCGGTCTGCTCGAAGATCTCCGGCGGGCACTCGAGGTTGACGGTCTGGCCCTCGCGTACCAACCGAAGACGTCGCTGATCGACGGCAAGGTCTTCGGAGTCGAGGCCCTGTGCCGCTGGAATCACGCTGAGCTCGGCCCGATCCGTCCCGATGAGTTCATCGGTCTTGCCGAGCAGGGCGGGATGATCGACCAGATCACCGACTTCGTGTTGCGTACCGCTTTGCGCCAGAGCCGGACGTGGCTCGATGAAGGCCTGAGAATCGATGTCGCAGTGAACATCCCGGCGAAGTCGCTCAGCGACCCGACCCTTGCTTCACGGATGGCAGCGATGGCGGCAGCGTTCGACGTTCCGCCGAACACACTGACGCTCGAGGTCACCGAGAGCCAATTGGTCGAAGACGCGCGGACTTCGAAGGAAGTCATGGCGACGCTTCGTTCGCACGGCTTCCGGGTGTCGATCGACGACTTCGGCACCGGCTACTCCTCGTTGGCGTATCTGCACACTCTTCCGGTTGACGAACTGAAAATCGATCGAGCCTTCGTCCGGGATCTGGCCACCGATCAGTCGAGCCGTCAGATCGTGCACGTGATCGTGGAATTGGCACGCACGTTCGGGTTGAAGACTGTTGCCGAGGGTATCGAGACGCAGGACGTTCATGACATTCTCGCTGGGCTTGGCGTCGAGCTGGGCCAGGGATTCTTGATGGCACGGCCTTCACCGGCGGCAGACCTGAGCGACTATTTACGAAACGGGTTCCCGGGAGCGCGTCGGCCGGCTGACCCGCTGCTGCTCCACTCGAACTAGCGAACTTCTCCTGTCAGTGTGGGCGAGGCTCGCTCTCGCCTGCAAGTTGGATGGTTGTTCACCTTTCGTTCACCTGTGCGTGAAGCCGCCGAAAGGTGACCGCGACAGCATCTGTGTGCGATGAATACCCCGCGAGATCTCGCTTCACGTCGCCCACCGGCCGACCGGATCTACCGTGGGGTCACAACGAGCGCGGCAATGGCGTCGCTCATGGTCATGGGCCTGATCGCGGTCTTCTTGGTCGTCCAGGCAATCCCAGCGTTGCGCACCGCCGGGCTGTCGTTCTTCACAACCAACGACTGGCGACCCGACGATGACCCGGCCACATTCGGAATCGCATCGATGCTCTGGGGCACGTTTGTGATTGCGGCCATTGCGTTGGTCATCGCTGTCCCGATCTCGATCGGCACTGCGGTGTTCGTCAATGAATACCTGCCATCTGCGCTGAAACGATCGTTCGTGTCGGTCCTGGATCTGCTCGCTGCGGTCCCTTCACTGATCTTCGGCCTGTGGGGGCTGTTCTTCCTCCAGCCTCGGTTGAGCGGAACATCACGCTGGCTTGCCGACTGGGTCGGGTTCATCCCGATCTTCAAGGGCAACGGCATCTACACCTCTTCGATGTTCATCTCGGGTGTGGTGCTCGCGATCATGATCGTTCCGATCATCACCTCGGTCAGTCGTGCCATCGTCGCTGAAGTTCCGCGTTCGCTATCCGAAGCAGCGCTTGCGTTGGGCGGGACGCGCTGGGGGATGATCCGCCAGGTCGTTCTCCCCTACAGCAGGGGTGGGCTGGTCGGGGCGTCGATGCTGGGGTTAGGCAGAGCATTGGGCGAAACCATCGCGATTGCGTTGATCCTGAGTTTCGACTTCACCCGGTCGCTGCACATCCTCCAGCCGGGCGGCGCATCGGTCGCCGGCACCATTGCCCTCCGGTTCCCCGAGGCGCTCGATGCCGGCCGCTCGGCGCTCTCAGCCGCTGGTCTGACGCTCTTCGTCGTGACGCTGCTGGTGAACATGGCGGCACGATCCGTCGTTGCGCGCACGAACCGACGGCGCGGTGGCGGAGCAGAAGCGACGGGCGCGAAGGGAAGGGCATGACCACCATGCAGAATGCCGGCTCGCACGGACCCCGCCGCGGATCCGCTGTGTCGTCGCTGGTGTCGATGGCGCGCCAATTGGCAGTCCCCGGGCTCATCGCTGCGATCGTGACCGGGATCGCGTTTGCGACCACCCGCCTGTCCGGACCGTTCGGGATGTTCGTACTCTGGGCCGCCTGTTCGCTGCTCGGCCTCTACGTCTTCACACGTCGAAGCCAGGGACGAATGGCAGCAACAGACGCAGTTGCGTCGGTGACCCTGGGGTTCGCGGCGTTGCTGGTTGTGACTGCCTTGGGGTTCATCGTGGGCTTTGTGCTGCTGAAAGCAATCCCGTTCGTAAGGCTCAACTTCTTCACTCAGACCCTGGAAGGGATCGACCCTGACTCGCCCGCGACGCAGGGCGGTGCGCTCCATGCGATTGTCGGCACCACTGCGCAGGTCCTTATCGCAACGTTGATCTCGCTCCCGTTCGGCGTGCTGACAGCCGTGTACCTCAACGAGATCGGCGGCCGGCTCGCTGGCGTCGTGCGCGTCGTCATCGATGCAATGAGTGGTATCCCTTCTGTGGTCGCAGGTCTGTTCATCTACTCCATCTGGGTCGTGCAGGGCGGGTTCGGCTATTCGGGTTTGGCGGCAGGTCTTGCGCTCGCTGTCCTGATGCTTCCGACGGTGGCTCGGACAACGGAAGAGATGCTCCGCCTCGTTCCGGGAGGCTTACGCGAATCTGCCTTGGCTCTCGGTGCGCCCGAGTGGCGTACCGCCCTGCAGGTTGTTCTGCCGACCGCCAAGGTCGGCATTGTGACTGCGGTGATCTTGGGTATCGCTCGCGTCGCAGGCGAAACCGCGCCGCTGCTCATGACCGCCTTCGGCAACGATCGCGTGAACGTCGTACAGACGGCCACCGAGCCGCAGTCTGCGCTCCCGCTCTTCGTGTACCAACAGTTCACCAGCGCCCAGGGTTCTGCGGTGGATCGTGCCTGGGTCGGCGCGTTCGTGCTGATCGCCTTGGTGCTGGTGCTGTTCCTCATCGCCCGTGTGATCGGGCGTTCCAAGACAGCTCGACTATGAGCACTGTCGACCCGCGGAATATGTCGCATTCTTCTCCAACCTCCTTCACTCAGGAAGCCCGATCACTCTCATGGCCGCAACGATGACCGCTCCACTGAACACAATCGCCCATGCCGCCGCACCGGCGAACGCACATGCGGGCACGCCTATCGAAACGCGTCACCTGTCGGCCTGGTTCGCCAAACGCCAGGTGCTCGATGATGTGACCCTTCGCATGCCGTCGAACGCAGTCACGGCACTCATCGGGCCGTCGGGTTGTGGCAAGTCGACATTCCTTCGCAACCTCAACCGCATGCACGAACTGGTGGCAGGTGCATCGATGTCCGGCGAGGTATTGCTCGACGGGATCGACATCTACGGGCCGACGCTGCGACCGGCCGAGACGCGGCAGCGCATCGGCATGGTCTTCCAGAAGCCGAACCCATTTCCCACCATGTCGATCAACGACAACGTGCTCGCCGGGCTTCGGCTCACGGGCACAAAGGTTGCGGACAAGGATGCGCTGGTCGAATGGGCACTTACCAGGGCTGGGCTGTGGGCTGAAGTGAAAAATCGGTTGAGTGCGCCGGGCGGATCGTTGTCAGGCGGGCAGCAGCAGCGGCTCTGCATCGCTCGTTCGCTCGCCGTCAAACCCAAGGTCTTGCTGATGGACGAGCCGTGTTCGGCACTCGACCCAACGTCGACCCGACGCGTCGAGGACACCATCCGCGAGATCGCGGACGAGGTCACCGTCGTCATCGTGACGCACAACATGCAACAGGCGCAGCGCTGCTCGGACCAGACCGTCTTCTTCCTCGCCGACGAGGAACGCCCCGGCCACATCGTCGAGGCCGGGCCGACCGAGCAGATCTTCGGAAACCCGGTCGATCCGCGGACCAACGACTACATCAACGGTCGTTTCGGCTGAACTGTCGAGCGTCAGGTATTGGGTTCGTTACGGAGAGAATGCTCTCGCTGACTGCTCGGTGTCCTCGGAGCCACGGAAGAAGACGATCTTGCCGTCGACGACTCGCCACCAGTGCAGCATGAACATCGAAGCCGTGCGTTGCGTGGACTTCACGGTGTACGTCCAACGAATGACGGCCACGACGTCTGTCTCGTTCGAGGTGAAGGTCACCGGCACGAACTCCGACACGTCGATCTGGGTGCTGATCGCAGCGAAGAAGCCGGGAACTGATTGCTTGCCCCGGAAGGGGCCGTACCAGGGGGCCGACCTGCTGGATGCTTCAGCGGCCCAGTCGACATCGTCGGCGAGTTCGACAAGGACTGCGTCGATGTCACGCTTCGCGTAGGCTTCGTAGAGCCGCTTGACGACATCGGCGCTGTTGGTGCTGTCGGTGGATAGGGACGGGGTTTGTGTGTTGACGGTTTGTGTGTTGACGGTTTGTGTGTTCATGACCCCACGATGACAAGCACGCAACACCCTCGGCATCGGGAGAACACCCCACATACACTCCGAGATGTGGGTACCCAGATCACGACGGTCGAGGTTGCTGCTTTGCTTGCTCTGGCGCAGGACCATTCGTTCGGCCAGCCGCCAGGGTCACAGCTCCGCGCCACGGTGATCGCACAGCATCTCGCCACTGCGGCAGGACTGACTCCCACAGAACGCGCCCATGTCTGGTGGACCTCGACCCTGCGGTTCCTCGGCTGTACGGGCCATGCGTTCGACACTGCGGTCGTCTTCGGAGACGAGATCGAGTTACGCGCAGCCTCCCTGCACGCCGACTTCTCGAGTACCGCGGAGGTATTGCGGTTGATGGTCGAACGCGCTGGATCGGACCGTTCAGGAAGCGCCCGCATTCGCTCGGTACTCGCTGTCCTGGCCGGCGGCCAGAAGGCGGCCGAACTCAACTTCCGGATGGCGTGCGAGGTCGCCGATTCGTTCGCCCAGCGGCTCGGCATAGCCGACCCGGTCCGCCTCGCTCTTGCTGCGAACTTCGAGCGATGGAACGGCCGTGGTCTGCCGAAACATGTGAAGGGCAACGAAATCCCCATACCTATGCGGGTGGCACAGCTCAGCCAGGAGCTGGAAGTTTTCGCACGTGTCGATGACGTCGCCAGCGCGGTGGAAATGGTCGCCGACCGCTCAGGCAGAGCGTACGACCCTGCGCTTGCGAACCTTGTCGGCGCGAACGCCGAGGAGTGGTTCGCCTCGATCAACGATGTCGACCCGTGGGACGCTGCGCTTGCGCTCGCGCCGCCCAGCCCTCCACTTGGCGCGGCGGCAGCACGCGATGCGCTGTTGGTTCTCGCCGACTTCGCTGACCTCAAGTGCCCGTGGATGAGCGGGCACTCGCGGACGGTAGCGGCTCTGGCGCTCGAGGCCGGAGGCCCTGATGCCGAAGCTGCGGCGCTGGTCCACGATTTCGGGGTTGTGGCCGTGCCGAACACGATCTGGGACAAACGCGGCGCGTTGACGCGCGACGAACGAGACCGCGCCGAGAGCCACTCGCTGATCACCGAACAACTGCTGCGTCGGGTGCCGTACACCGCGGCCCTTTCGGGTCGCGCCGGAGCAGCCCATGAACGCGTCGACGCGACGGGCTACCACCGCCGTTGCGGTGCAGCGCAACTCGACCTGACGCAGCGCATCGTCGCAGCCGCCGACTGCTACCAGGCGATGACATCGGAACGTCCCCATCGTGGCGCACTGACGCGCGAAGCAGCCGTTTCTGAGATGCGTGCGATGAGCCGTGCGGGACAACTGGACGGTGAAGCTGTCGAACGAGTGCTCGAGGCCGCCGGCAATCGTCGTACCGCCAGGCCACCGTTGCCGGCCGGGCTCACGACCCGCGAGGCCGAGGTGCTGCGTCTCCTCACTCTGGGCCTTACCACTCGCGAGGTCGCTCGGCAGTTGACGATAACGGCGAAGACCGCCGATCACCATGTCCAGCACATCTATACAAAGATCGGCGTCTCCACTCGAGGCGCAGCAGCGCTTTTCGCAATCGAGCACGGCATTCTGCCGGGCGACACCTGACGAACCGCTTCGAATTCCGCTCGGGAGCGGTGTCAGCTTGCTGGTGGGGATGCTGCCTGGTTCGAGCGGTATCTGTTTCGCAGCTCTCGCATCGAAATCAAGGTGAACGGCTGCCGGTCGAGCCATTCCTTCCAGGCCGGTGAACCGAAGAGCGCGTATTCGTCTGTACGCACATGACTTGTGCCCGGCTCGATCAAATCAACCTCGCCGGGCGCGTTCGGGTGGAATGCGCAAAATGCGAGATTACCGTGCACGTTCCCGAGGAGCGCCCGGTAATTCACCGCTGCCGAAGCCGATCGGTTGAAGTCGGTCTCAAGCACGAGATCGAACACCGGCAACCCGGCACTCCGAGCCGCTCCGACGAACGGCGCAAAGGCACTCTCGTCGACACCCGCCACGTGATTGTTGGGTGCGTACGCGGCGAGCGTTGCAGTGATCACGATCGGCACCGCGAACTCCACGCCGATTGCGACGAAGCGGTCGCACCACTCGGGGGCGAGGGCTGAGCCCATGTGCGCGTCCAGATGCGTCACGTCGATACCCATGGCAAGTGCTCGCTCTATCTGCGCCCGCCACTCGGCCTCGACGGCATCTGGGTGCGCGTGCTCGCGCACGGCCGAAACGGTGTGCCACAGGTAGCCATCGGCATCCATCAGCCCCGAGGACCGGGAAGCGTTGCTGACCGGCCGCCAGCGGTAGTGCGACTTTTCAGCGTTGAGCGTGAGGTGTACGCCGACGTCGAGTGATGGGTCTTGGGCGGCCAGTTCGGCGATCTCCGGAAACCACGGACACGGCACCATCACCGACCCGCTGGTGATGGTCCCCGCGTGTGACAACTCGACAAATGCTCGGTTCGCTCCGTGGCACATACCCACGTCGTCGGCGTGGATGACAAGCTCAATCATCGTGGCTCCTCGATCCCGGCGACGAACTCGGCAGCCTCGCCGCTTTGCTCTGCGAAATCCCCGATGACCCGCACTTTGCCATCGGTACCACGCAAGGCTGCAAGTGGATCCTGCTGGTCACCGACGTAGCCGAGCGCGAACGCGCCCTGCTGGTAGCCCATCAGCCGCAGCAGGTCGTCGTCGAGAGTTCGGGCTACCTCGGGAGGGCACCCCAGGAACTGGTTCTCTTCTTGACGCACCCAGCCGACCGAGTAGGTGATGTTGACGCCCCGACGCACTCCGTCGGAGCGGTTCGCGCCCCCGCCGTGCACGACCTTGCCGTCGTAGAACAGCACACTGCCGCGCCGCATCTCGGCCTGGAACTCGGGCAGGCTCGCCGCCGCCGCGTCGCTCACAGTGGAGCTGCCCGGAACGACATGGGTCGCGCCGTTTTCCACGGTGAAATCCGTCAGTGCCCACATGGTGTTGCATTGCACGTGGTAGTCGGTGGGGAACGGGAAGAAGTCGAACGCCATCTGATCACGATGAAGCTTCTGCGCCGTCTCGCCCGGCTCGATGGAAATCAGTTGGGTGAGGTGCAGCTGGACCGCCGTGACGTGCGACAGGAGTGCCTTGGCAACACCGAGCGCCACCGGATGCGTCACGAGTTCACGCGACGCTGGGCACCGCGCAATCAGTGCGCCGGTCCGGCGTGTGTATCGACCGTCGTACACGTCACGGCCATGCGCTGAGCGCTCGACGAACGGCAACACCTCACGTTCCAACTGATCAAGCAAGGCAGCGTCTGCGACTTCATCGACGATCGCGTAGCCCTGCGCTCGCAAATGCTCTGCGACCGTTGCCGGGTCAGCGTCTGACGGAAAATGGTGAAGTCCCATCGGCGCATCGTAGAAGCCTGGCAAATCGCTTCGTGCAAGACTTCGACCGCTCGTCGTCGGTGCTACTGGCCGACAAACTCATACGTCACTCCGAGCAGATCGTATGTGCGCCGAGCACGATGGTCACGAGTGAGCAGCCGACAACCGTTGACCCGGGCAGCCTCGCTGACAAGCGCGTCGTACACGGCTCCTCCAACGATGCCAATCAGGCTGAGACGGGCGAAGAGCGCGTCCGAGGCGTCCGACTCAAGCCAACAGGTCGACGGAAACACACGTCCGATGATCGATGAGGCGGTGGGCGGATCGACCGCCAGTTGTCCTGGGAGACGGGTCAGGACGGCATAGGTCTCGAAAGCTGCGTGTCCGCTGAGACTCGGACGACGCACCCGTACTGCGTCGCGACACTGCGCGTGCGACACGTGCGAGGCGTCGAGGGCCGCCACGGCGACACTGGTATCGGCAGCCCAGCGTTCAGCGCTGGTCGGCATCTCGCCACCGCTGGACGTCGGCATCGGTCATGGCCAGTCCTTCGACGTGTTCGAGCGCAGGCCACCCGTCGACCTCGACGATGACTCGCCCGGGTTTTCGAACCGGAGAAAGGCGGATCTCGTCGCCGTCGGTCGTGATCTCGACCTCGGCGTCGACACCGAGCGACAGACGGTCGCGGATCTCCTTCGGGATCACAATCCGGCCAGCTTTATCGATGGATACCATCATGGTTGCCACGCTACCATCAAGGTCTCCGGCCGCGCCGTCGGTATCTCGTTCGCTCAGTCGCTCCCAGAGCGACTTCGTGCACGAACTCGAGGTCTTGTTGCGGCGTCGTTTACCTGGTCGCAAACCCTGCGTTGTGTGCGGTCCGTACGGTTGACACACCACCCCATCTCAAGGAGCCTCGGTGACCCTCCCCCGTTCTTTTCGCCTGACGCGGTTCGCCGCAATCACCCTTGCAGGTGCAGTCGGCCTGGCAGTACCCGTCAACCAGGCGCTCGCCCAGACCCTGCAGCTCGACACCTCCTTGACCGTCTCAGGGTCAGGTTCGACGTTCATGTCGAACTTCGTGGAGCAGTGCAAGGCCGACGTCAAGAAATCCTTCAACATCAACTTGACGTACCAGGCATCTGGCTCCGGCGCTGGTCGAAGCGCCTTCATCAATGCGACCACGGATTTCGCCGGGTCAGACGTTGCGTTCACGAAGAACGAACTTGCGTCCGTCAAGAACCCCTTCGTCTACATCCCCATCACCATCGGCGGAATCGCGGTGATCTACAAGGTTCCCGGCGTGACCGACCTTCGCCTGAGCGGACCGACCCTCGCGAAAATCTTTGGTGGATCGATCGCAAAGTGGAACGACGACGCAATCGCCAAAGAAAACCCTGGTGCAACGCTGCCGTCGGAGACCATCCGCGTGATTGTACGGTCAGACTCGTCAGGTACGTCGAACGTGTTCACCGATTATCTCGACACTGCAGGTGGAGGCAACTGGAAGAAGGGGGTCACCTCCACTTTCCCGGTGCCCGCGGGTACCGGCGTGGCGCAGCGCGGATCCGATGGCGTCACCAACTACGTGGCAGGCGCTCAGGGGAATTTCGCAATCACGTACGCCGAGTCGAGCTTTGCCGAAGAACGCAAGCTTTCCGTCGCAAAGGTGATCAACACCGCGGGCGAGTCGGTCTCTCCCGAACCGGCTGCCATTGCCGAAGCGATGAGCGACGCCAAGACACAGGACGACGGAACGCTGTTCCTCAACTTCCTGACAGCGAAGCCGAATGCGTATCCCATCTCAACGACGGCTTACCTCATCGCACCACAGACGATCGACGCGAAGAAGGGTGACGTGCTCCGCACGTTTCTCACGTACGCGCTCGGCGGTTGTCAGGCCAAGGCCGACAGGCTCGGATACGCACCACTGCCGAAAAACCTCGTCGACCTCGGACTTGCGGCTTTGGCGAAGGTGAACCCGGGCTCTGCTCCAGTACCAACTCTTGCCGGCTCCGGTTCTGCACCAGCAGGCACCGCCACGACGATCGCTGCGGTTCCCACGACGAAGGCATCTGCGGCACCGACCACAGCCAAGAAGGCGACCAAGAAGGTCACCACGACCAAGAAGAAGCCGACAACCACGAAGAAGAAGTAGCGACTACGGCGAATCGCTGGCGACCGTGTCCGGTTCGACCATGTCCGGTTCGACCGTGTCGGTGCGCGTGTCGCGCCGGACAGTCGACCAGCGTCTGCACCCGGCTTCGTGGAACCAGCGTTCGGCAATCGGGCCGGCATCGTTGTCAAGGAACCACACGTAGTCCAGGTTGCGGGCTTCGTCGCCAACCACGTGATCGGGCACGTGCGGGAACGCGCCGCCCCACCGGAACTCTTCGACGGAACGGGGGCCGCAGCTGGTGCACGGAATGGCGAGCATCGGACAGGCTCCTATTTCGTTCCGGTGGAGCCCTGGTCGGCCAGCACGTGGTCGCGTTGGAAACGGTCGATGGCGAACGGCTTGATCATCTCGGGCACCGTACCGGTGGCGAGATATTCCGCAAGCTGTTGACCCCCAGCGGGAATTGCCTTGAATCCCCATGTGCCCCAGCCTGTGCTGATGGCAAGATTGTCGATACCGGTGGGCCCGATGATCGGGGTGAAGTCCAGGCTGACATCGCAACGACCGGTCCACTGGCGGAGGATCTTCAGGTTGTGCACGAATGGCAGAAGGTATTGGCACTTAGCAGCCACGGACTGGAACGAACGCCACGTGCTCTGTTGGCTGTAGCTGGTCTGCGCCTCGTATTCGGCTCCCATCAGCAGCTGGCCTCGGGCGGTCTGCGACACGTAGAACAGCAGCTCTGTGGAGCTGACGATCGTTTGCAGGCCTTTGGCGTAGCCGTTGGTCACGAAAGCCTGCAGCGGATGGGTGCGGATGGGCAGGCGGAGCTTTGCATGTTTGGCAACCTCGGAGACGTTGCCACCGACTGCCAAGACGACATGCCCAGCACTGATGCTTCCCCGATTCGTCTGTACACCGACGACCTTGTTGCCTGCCATGTCGAACCCGGTGACGGTGGTGTGCTGGTGCACGTCGACGCCAAGCCGCATTGCTCCTTGGGCGAGCGCCCAGACCACCCTGTCGTGGCGGGCCGATGCACCCGGCACGTGATAGCTGCCGCCCAGAACCGGGTATCGCCCGCCGCCGGACACGTCGAGCTGCGGACAGATACGTTTGGCCTCGGCACCGTCAATCAGTTGCGTATCGACGCCCATCGCCTGGTTCAGCAGGCAACGAGCTCGTTCAGCGCGCATACCACTTTCGGTGTGGGCAAGCCAAATGATGCCTTTAGTTGCATGCATGATCCAGCAGCCGGTTTCGGCTTCGAGCGTCTCATAGAGGCGCAGCGAATGATCATAGAAGCGAACGCTCTCGGGCACTCCGTAGTTGGACCGGATGATGGTTGTGTTGCGGCCTGTGTTGCCGCTGCCGATGTAGTCGCGTTCAATGACGGCCACGTTGGTGATGCCGTGGCGCGTTGCCAAGTAATACGCCGTCGACAGACCGTGGCCTCCCCCGCCGATGATCACGACGTCGTAGTGGCGTTTCATCTCGGATGGCCATTGGAGCTGAAGCAGTGTTTCCACGAACTCGTTCATGCGAGCCGCTCCTCCATTTCGTGAGCATGCGCGGTTGCGACCATGAGCAACGCTTCGGTGGTGTCAGGCGGTAGCCACACCTTGGCGGGTATTCCCGCCACCAGGCCCTGTCCGACGCCGGGACGGTTCGGCAACGGCCACTCGCAGAGCGACGCGAGCCGGACGGTGAGCGTGTGCTCTGCGAACCAGGCACCGCTCCACCCGGTGTCGTGTTCAACGATCGCCTGCACGGGAAACTCTGCGCGCAGATCATTGGGGTCGGAGAATGAAAAGGCCTCGTCGGACGAGATCCGTATGTCTGCAGACGAAAGCACAGCATCGAGGGCAGCCGCGGGGCCGACGATGCGGGAGAGTTCGAGTTGGATGAGTTCAGGCCCGCGCACGTGCACCCTCCGGATCGTAGAAGGGAGTCTCGGCGAGCGTTGCGACCCGTCCGTCGACGACGTACGAGGTCGGGATGCCGCCGTCAGGATCCCAATCACGTTTCAACATGGCAAGAGCGATGCTCTTGCCAATCAGCGGTGAGGCAAACGCCGTGGTGACGTGCCCGATGATGGTGGTGCCGTCTGCGGCGAACATCGGGCAACCCTCTGTGGGCATGGGACCTTCGAGGGTGAGCCCGACGAGTTTTCGGTAATCGACGAGCGGAGCGGTGCGGGCCAACGCTTCTTGACCGAGGAAGAACCGCTTGCTCATCTTGACCGCCCATTCATGGCTGATGCGCCTGGGGGTGGTGTCGAGTTCGGTGTCGAGGCCCACGATCACGTGACCCTTCTCCAGCCGCAGACCGAACAGCGCTTGAAGGCCGTGCGGCTTGATGCCCAGGTCCTTCCCCGCGGCGAGCAAAGCACGCCACAACTCCACGCTTCGATTCCACGGGTGATGCAGTTCCCAGCTGGCCTCGCCGGTGAAACTCAGACGCATGGCGTGGCATGGGACACCAGCTACGTCGAGGCGTCGGTGCTGGAGGAACTTCGGCACATCTTCGGACACGACACCGCAACGTTGCAGCAGCTCGCGACCCAGCGGGCCGGTGACATTGATCGCCGCCAGGCTGGTCGTGCGATCCATGATGTGCACATCAAGCTGCCAGGTCTCGGCCCAGTCCCGCAGCCACGCCTCTGCGTTGGTCGCACCGCCCGAGGTGAAGCTCAACGTGAACCATGGGACAGCTGCGCCGTCAACCCCCGCCCGGTCGTCTTCGCGCAGCACCATGCCGTCGTCGAACAGATGGCCGCGTTCGTTGAGGACGAGGACATAGCGGGATCGACCCGGTCTGATATCGGCGATGGTTGTCGGATAGATGCGTTCCAGGAACTCCACAGCATCGGGACCGCTCACGATGAGCTTGCCCAGCGTGCTGACGTCGCCGATGCTGACCGCTTCGCGTACCGCCCAGTACTCAGCCACGTGATCGCCGTAGTTCCACGGCCGCCACCATCCGCCGAACCGGTCCATGGTTGCGCCAAGTGCCAGATGCTCGTGATGCAGCGGCGAGCGCTTCCACGGATCGGAAAAGTATCCGGCGCTCGCTTCGCCCATCGTCACCTGCTTGGCAGCGGCACGAGCGGTGAACGGCAGAGCCTGACCCGGATCGTCGGCGCGGGCAGCGATGAACGCCTGGAGGTGAGGCAGACACGCTGCGCCCTGACACGTACCGGTGCCGAAGAGGGCCGAACGCTTCATCAGCTCGGTCTCACGAAATCCCCGATCCCATACTCCCTGCATGTCCTCGACGGTGATCTTGGAACACGCGCACGCCACACCGGCAACAGGCGAAGGAGGAAGCTCGAACGCCTGCGCAGCAGAGCCGACCGCACCCACGCCGGAAACAGTCTGCATACGTACTAATACATCGCGCGGCGCACGCCCAATAGCCACAACAACCGAGTCGGCCGGGACAAAGCCCTGCCCTGTCGACACGCCCGTGACCTTGCCGTCCTCGCCATGGATCTCTACAACGTCTCGGCCCACCGTGGCCGTTCGGCCGAGATCGATACCCACTACTCGTAGGGCTTCGGCTGCGCTTGCCGTGTAGATCCCGTGTGCCGTGTTGCCCGCCACGACGGGCACCAGGTCCGTTGCCCCGGTTGCGAGCACGATCTGGTGTGCGTGGACATGCAACATGGCTGTGTCGGTGCGCACGATTGCTATCGGCCCCGCATAGATCGCGACGACTTCGTACCCATCTCCTGCGTCGTAGACCGTGACGGCCCGCCCGGCGGCTCGGAGTTCGTCAGCCGCAGCAAGCCCGCTGCTTCCTGCCCCAACGACGACCGCATCGAGGTGCAGATACTCGACGTTGTGTTCCGAACCTGTCGTCGGCCCGCCGAACAACGACGGTGCAGCTCCGTCTGGGTGGCGTTCGACGACCATGCCTGGGCGGGCACTGATCTGGCACGTGCGTGCCCAGGAGACACCGTCGACGGTGGCCACACAGTTCCCGCAATCGCCGCTGAGGCACAGTGTTCCGCCGTGGGCCGGGGCCTGCCCATTGCGAATGGCGACAACGGCAACCGTGTCACCCGGTTGCGCTTCGATCAGTTGGCCGTCGTAGACGATGCGGAAGGGACGCGGCGAAGGGTTCGAGGGTGCAGCCATGACAGTTCGACTGTAGGCCAACGATCCAGCCGGAGTGAATTGGACCGGTAAACCGGCCGGAGTGAACCGCCTCCCCGCCCACCGCTCCAACCTCGCCCGCACAGCAGCCAACGTTGTGAATCACAGCCGCAGGAGCGCCAGATTTCGCAACGTTGGTTGTGGAGACACCACACGTTGGTTGCACAAAACCCAACGTTGGTTCCTCAGCATGAGGTTCGCGGCGTCAGCTGCGCATGCGGCTACCCGACGGGTCGAACAGCGGCTCGTGTTGCAGGTGTGCAACGCGACGTTCGCCGATGATCTCGATCTCGAACCCCTCGGTCCCCTTCTCGGCGAGCGCCGCCGGGATGTAGCCGAGCGCGACCGATTTTCCCACGAAGTGTGCAAATCCTCCCGACGTGACCCAACCGACGACCGTTGCGTTGCCGTCCGTGTCGGTGTGCCACACGGGCTCGTCCCCGATCACGTCGGCGGCATCGGCGCCGTCGGCAACGTCGACGACGAACGTGACCAGCCGACGATCTGGCCCCTTCGCGAGTTCAGCTTCGTGCGCAGCCCGTCCGATGAACTCGTGGTCCAGTTTCACGTAGCTCAGGATGCCGGCTTCGAGCGGTGTATAGATCGGGCGATACTCCCGGTACCAGGTACCGAAGCTTTTCTCCAGGCGGAGCGACAGCAACGCGCGAAGTCCGAAGAGCCGGATGCCGAACTGCTCGCCGGCCTCCATGATGCGGTTGAACAAAGCGAGTTGGTATTCAGGAGCAACCCACAGCTCGTAGCCCAGGTCGCCGGAGTAGGTCAGGCGACCGCACATGGCTGGGATCATGCCGAACTCCAGTTTGCGGAACGACATGAACGGGAACGCCTCGTTGGACACGTCGGCATCGGTGACCTTGGCGAGCACCTTGCGGGCATTCGGCCCTGCGATCGACAGACCGGTGAGACTCAGGCCCCGGACAACGAACTGCACGCTGCCGTCGGTCGGCAGGTGATGCATGAACCAACGCGAGTGATGAACCTCGGCCGGAAGCGAACCGAAGAGGAAGAAGTGATCCTGCGCCAGGCGCGCAACGGTGAACTCGCCTTCGATACGGCCGCGGTGGTTGAGCATCGCGGTGAGCGCGACCTTGCCGACCTTTGGCATGCGCTGGGTCAGCAACGTCGATAGCCATGCCTCGGCGCCCGAGCCGGTTACTTCGTACTTGGCGAAGTTCGACACCTCGGTCAACCCAACGCGCTCGCGGACCGCCTTGCACTCCTCGCCAACAACGGGAAATGCGTTGGACCGCTTGAACGTGACGTTCTCGACAGGCTCTTTGCCCGTGTCCTGGAACCACAACGGAGCCTCGAGACCGGCTGCTGCGCCCCACACCGCGTTTTCTTGCGACTGACGCTCGTACACCGGGGTGGTGAGGAGCGGCCGGCCAGCCGGGAGTTCCTCGTTGGGGAACGTGATGCGGAACCGCCGCTGATAGTTCTCACGTGCCTTGAGTGCGGTGTATCCGAGCGTGGCGTAGTCGCCGTAGCGGGCGACGTCCATGCCCCAGATGTCCATTCCAGGGTCGCCTTCGGTCATCCAAGCCGCAAGCGCAAGCCCGACACCGCCGCCCTGTGACAGGCCTGCCATCACGCCGCACGCCGTCCAGAAGTTGCGCAGCCCCCGGACCGGGCCCACCAGCGGGTTGCCGTCCGGAGCGAACGTGAAGGGGCCATTGATGACGCGCTTGATGCCGATCTCCTGCAACCGCGGGTAGTGCTCGAACGCGATCCCGAGCGGTTTCTCGAGGCGGTCGAGATCGGGCGTCAACAACTGAGCGCCGAAGTCCCAAGGCGTCTCTTTCGGCGACCACGGCACACAGTCCCATTCGTAGGAACCGAGCAGCATCGAGTCGCCCTCTTGCCGGAAGTACGACTCGCCGGCGAAGTCGACCGACATCGGCAGCTCTTTGCCGTTCTTCTCTCGGTAGGCGACGATTTCTGGCATGTCCTCGGTGAGGAGGTACATGTGTTCGAACGCCAGCACCGGCAGCTCGATCCCAACCATCCGGCCAACTTCGCGCGCCCACAACCCTCCGGCGTTGACGACATGCTCGGCGTGGATCGTGCCCTTGTTCGTGTGCACGTTCCAGGTACCGTCGGGACGTTGCGTGAGTTCCTGCACCATGGTGTGGCGATAGACCTCGGCGCCACGGTTGCGGGCGCACAATGCGTACGCGTGGGTGACACCCGACGGGTCGACGTGACCTTCGTCTGGGTCGTACAGGCACCCGAGGAAGTACTTGGGATCCAGCAGCGGGTGCAGGTCGGCTGCTTCCTGCATGGAGATCATCTCCAGCTCCATGCCCAGGTACCGGCCGCGAGCCTGGGCCATCTTCAGCCAGTCGAGCCGCTCGGGAGTGTCGGCCAGCATGATGCCGCCAGGTAGGTGGATGCTGCAGTTCTGCCCGGACTCAGCTTCGATGTCTTTGTACAGGTTGACGGTGTATTGCTGCAGCTTGGCAACGTTGGGGTCGCCGTTGAGCGTATGCATGCCGCCGGCCGCGTGCCACGTGCTGCCGTGCGTGAGTTCTTTGCGCTCAAGCAGCACCACGTCGGTCCACCCGGCCTTGGTGAGGTGGTACAACACGCTGGCACCAACGACGCCGCCGCCGATGACCACCACCTGCGTCGAGGACTTGATCCCGCTGTCTGAGCGATCGGGGAGGTCGTGGAGGATGGGGGTCTCTTGGACAGGCATACGGCTAGCAAGTATGCCCGCCCAATCTCACCGCATGTGAGCGGTTACCCAAAGGCCGCAAGATTCCGCTGTTTGTGCTGCGCTGCTGGCAAGCTGAAACGATGACCCACCGAAACATCTCCGTCCACCCGACCGCAGAGGTCAGTCACGATGCAGTCATGGGTGACGGAACCCACGTTTGGAACCACGCACAGGTACGGCCCGAGGCGCGTGTCGGTGCCAACTGCGTCATCGGTAAGGGCACATACATCGATGCCCATGTGGTCGTCGGCGACAATTGCAAGATTCAGAACCATGTCAGCGTTTTCCATGGGGTGACGCTCGAAGATGGTGTCTTCGTCGGTCCGCACGTCTGCTTCACCAACGACTTGCAACCACGAGCGATCAACCCGGACGGGTCACCCAAGGCCGCAGCCGATTGGGTGCTGACACGCACGCTGGTGAAGCGCGGCGCTGCTCTCGGTGCAAACGCCACAATCGTATGCGGAGTGACGATCGGCGAGTGGGCGATGATCGGCTCAGGTGCCGTGGTCACCAAAGATGTGCCGTCTCATTCCCTGGTGGTCGGCAACCCAGCCCGCGTCATCGGCTGGGTCTGTGCGTGCGGCTCACGCCTCGGGGCAGAACCAACCGCCGACTCCCCCGTGTTATGCACCGCATGCACGACTAATCGTGCAAGAAATCAGTCCCAGCCTCATAGTTCGAACGAGTTGTGACGCAGCGTCGGCGGTTTACTTGCTGGCGAGTGCGACGTACAGGTTGGAACCGAGGTCACTGCCTACAGCAACCGCACGCTGACCAACCTGCAGCGACACGGACCCATCAGGTGCACGGGTCGACACCAACGCTTCGGTGCCGGTGATGAACTCGTTCTGGCTGAGATACATCATCGCGGCGTTGTCGATCTCGACGGTTTCGGTGACCCGCTCCAGGCGGATGTATGAGCCCGAGGGCACCTCGGAGAGCTTGACGAGCTTCGTAGTCACCGGCCTGGTGCCCGGGATGGGGTTGCCGTGCGGGCAGGTATTGGGGTCGTCGAGGATGATGCGCAGACGCTCTTCCACCTCGTCCGAGATGACGTGCTCCCATTTGCCGGCTTCGAGGTGGGCCTTGTCCCACGGAAGACCGATGACGTCGGTCAGCAGTCTTTCGGCCAACCGGTGCTTGCGTACAACGCTCTCGGCGACCGACTTTCCCTCGGTGGTGAGACTGAGTGTGCGGCCCGACTGGGTGACGTAGCCCTTGGCGGCCAGCCGTTTGATCATCTCAAACACCGACGGCGCGCTGTGGCCGAGCCGCTCGACCAGGCGCGCCTGAATCACAGTGACGCCGTCTTCGGCGAGTTCGTAGATCGTGGTGAGGTATTCCTCGACCGGCGGGTGGTATTCGTCAGCCATGTCGGACGTCAGGCTACTGGAAAGGCGCTCCAACCGAACTCGCAATCGGACTTTCCGAAGCACCCAACTCCCACCGCCAACGTTGACCCCCACGCAACCGGCTCCCACCACCAACGTTGACCCCCACGCAACCAACGTTGCGAAACCGGGCTCGTTTTCGACGGTTTCGCGCAGGCGTTGGTTGCGGAACACCGCACGTTGGTTGCTGAGAGCCCAACGTTGGAGAAACCGGGCGGACGTGCGCCACTTGACAGGTTCCGCTTGGTTTCAGCGGCAGGGCAAGCGTGTTGGCAATACCGAGGAAGCCGTCAACAAGCCACGCTGTTCTTTGTGACGCACCGTGGTTGCAGACCCGCGGAATCAGTTCACGCGGCGGGTATGACCGGCCCAGAAAGGCTCGCGCAGGTCCTTCTTCAGCACCTTGCCGCTGGGGTTGCGCGGCAGCAGGTCGATGAAGTCGACCGAGGTCGGACACTTGTACCCGGCCAAGCGTTCCTTGGCGAACGAGATCAGTTCGGGCTGAGTTGCCGAGTGCCCAGCGCGCAACACCGCAATCGCCTTCACCGTCTCTCCCCACCGTTCGTGGGGCACCCCGATGACCGCGATCTCGGCGATCGCCGGATGCGAGGCCAGCGCATTCTCGACTTCAGCCGGATACACGTTCTCGCCGCCAGACACGATCATGTCCTTCACACGGTCGGTGAGGAACAGGAAACCCTCGGTGTCGACGTATCCGGCATCTCCCGTCTTGAGCCAACCGTCGGCATCGATGGTTTTCGCGGTTTCCTCAGGTTTGTTCCAGTAGCCGATCATGTTCTGCCGCGACCGCGTCCAGACCTCGCCCACTTCTCCGACTGCGCACACCTTGCCAGACTTGCCGGCCTTGCCAGACTCGCCGGCCTCGCCCGACTCAACGTCCATGATCTTCATCTCGACCCACGGATAGGGGCGACCAGCCGAACGCAACAGGTGTGCCCGCGGTCCGGTGGGGTCATGGTCAGCAGCATCGAGCTGCGTGAACCCTCCGGTGGTTTCGGTCATCCCGTAGACCTGCACGAACGGCACCTTGAACACGGCCATCGCGGCGAGCAACGTGTCGTTGGTGATGGGCGATGCCCCGTACACGATGCGCCGCATCGACGAATAGTCACGGTCTTCTGCTTCGGGGACCATCGACATGAACGCCAGCATTGCGGGTACGTACAGCGCGTTGGTGGCCTGGTGTTGGACCATGAGGTCCAGCACCACGTTCGGCACAAACTCCCGGACGATCACCGACTTGCCCCCGAAGAACATGCCCACCATCGCCCAGCCACAGCCACCGATGTGGAATAGCGGCATCGCCACCATGTTCACCGAGTCGCCGTCGAACTGCCAATGGGCTGCGACCTCTTCGTACAGCGTGAACATCGAGGTATTGGCCAGCATCACACCCTTCGGAAGGCCGGTGGTTCCGCTGGTGTACAGCTGCATCGCGACGTCACCGGGGGCCGAGCCGACGCCAGGGTCGACCGTCGATCCTGAACCGACAACGTCCTCATATGACGGCCACCGCGGATGGTCGCCGATCGCGATGATGGTGCTGACGGTCGTCAGTTCGCTTTCGATCTGCTCGACGATGCCGAAGAAGTCCGGCCCGACCACGATCACTTGCGCCTGTGCGTCGTTGATGGTGTAGGCCAACTCCGGCGGAGCCAGCCGCCAGTTGACAGCCACGATTACCGCGTTCAGCTTGGCACCACCGAAAGCGGTCTCGAAGTACGCCGGCCCGTTCTTGTCGATGAAGACCACACGTTCTTGGTTTCCAACTCCTCGCGCAGCGAGCGCATTGGCCAACCTGCTGGATCGCTCATCGAGTTCTCGCCAGGTTATGGAGCGACCCTCGAAGATCATCGACGTGGCATCGGGGGTTTGCACACCCCACTTGCGGATGATCTCGGCCGTGCACGTGGGCCGGTCAGTGCCCGACTCGGCGTTCATGCGCTGAGAACCGTGATCACACCCGTTCCCCCGTCGATGCGGATCATCGCGCCGTCGGGGATACGCCTGGTGGCGTCGGTCGCACTGATGACGCACGGGATACCCAGCTCGCGGCTGACGATGATCGCGTGGCTGAGGGGAGCGCCCACGTCGACCACGACACCCGCAGCCGGAACGAACAACGGTGTCCACGACGGATCGGTGATCGGCGCAATGAGGATGTCGCCGGGCTCAAGTGCAGACGGATCGTTCGAGTCAAGGATCACTCGCGCCCGACCCTCGACAACACCCGTGCACCCCGGCATGCCTGCGAGCACGTCACCGGTGGCCAACTGATCCATGGCCGAGGTGTCACGCGACGGCCAGGTGTGCGGGTCTGAGGTTCCGTCGAACACGAAAGCCGGTGCCATATCGCACAGCTTTGCGTATTCGGCGCGGCGGCTTCGGACTATGTCGGTGCACGACTTTGGGTCGGCGAGGAACGCCGGGTACTCCTCACGGGTGACGAACCCGAAGTCCTCGATCTCGTCGAAGGCACCGCATGCAACCATTCGGGTACCGAGCTCGCGCAGGACGATACGGATCTCGTGGAGGTGCCGGATGTTGTTCGTCTTGCTGCGCTCACGGCCCGGCAGCCATGCGCCGGTGGCTGCGATACCCGCAGCGAGTTGGCCGTGCGTTGCCGGATCCCCTTCGACCATTGCGAGCAGGGTAGCGGAAGCCTCGGTGCGTTCAGCAGCGCGCTTAGCACTCATGCCCGCCGGGTTCTGCTCGTCACCGGCTGGTCTCATCTGCGTTATGGCAGAGAGGGCGAGAGCGGGGCGCGTCTCCCACGTCGGCGACCGGGACTCCCATTCGTTCGGACCCCGCGAACCGAAGTCGACGAGGAACTGGTCGAACGCCACATCGAACTCGGCCGACCCCGCTGGCAAACGAGACATCGCCCACATGGCGTGGCTCGGCGCAGCCGAGTCAACCTCGCCGATGCCCGCAATAATGGGCAGAATCAGATCGGGTCGGCCAACAGCGGTGGCCACCGCCGAAATGATGCCGACTGGAACGGTCGCCATGTACGTGGTGAAGATGTGCTGGCAGAACAGTTCCTGATGCTTGGGCAGCAGGTCCTCGACTCTTTGCCACAGCTGTTCGTCGGTGAAGGTCGAATAGTCAGGTCGGGCCGCACGGAGCGCAATCGTCTCGTTGCGATGGCGGGTGAGGTCTTCGAGATCACCAACGGTGTGTTTGCCAAGTGCCCATACGAATGTGGCACCGATCTTTTCAGTGAGGTCTGGCCGCTGGTCACCGGGCTGTTCGGCGTAGGGCGGGATACCGGGTTGCGCGCCGAAGAACTGCGCGTCCATGTCCTGCCACGTGAGACCCGGGGCACGCTCACCGAAGATACGGATCAGCGATGCGTTGAGATAGCAGTAGCCACCGAGCACGCCGAGCTGACAGAACTCGCCGTCGGGGAACTCGCCGAGGTCAAAAGCGCCGAGCCTCTCCCATGCCTCACGCCACCCAAGTTCCGCCTTCCAGAGCAGCGACCCCGAGCTGAGCGGCGTCACCGGATCGGGGAACACCTCGCCGACGTTGGCTCGGGTGTAGAGGGGAAAGCGCTCGGAGAGGTCGGTGTCGGTGACGTAGAAACGGGGCATCGTCGCACCCTACGAGACATCCTCGGGCTGTGCCAGCCGTCACAACAGATTCCTTGGGTTCGTTCTACGGGCGACCCTCGTCGTACATTCGCCGCCATGGCAATCGACTTCTCGTTGACGCCCGAACTGGAAGAAATCCGGTTACGGGTCCGTACGTTCATTGACGAAGTCGTGAAGCCAGGTGAGCGTGCGATCAAGGACGGGCACCTCGACACCACCGACCGCAAGGCATATGTCGATGTGCTGATGAGCATGCGAAAGGCTGCCTTCAAGACTGGTCTGTGGATGCCCCACATGCCGACCGAGTGGGGTGGGATGGGCCTGGGTCACGTACAGCTTGCGATGGTGCAGGCCGAGGCTGCTAAGTCCTCTTACGGACCGTGGGTGCTGAACTGCCAAGCCCCCGACGAAGGCAATATGCACACCCTGCTGCATTGGGGGACCGACGCCCAGAAGGAGAAGTATCTGCGCCCGCTGTGCGATGGCAAGACCCAATCGTGCTTCGCCATGACCGAGCCAGAGGTGGCCGGCTCGGACCCAACGCTCATTCGCACGCTTGCGGTCCAGGACGGCGACGAGTGGGTGATCAACGGCCACAAGTGGTTCATCTCCGGGGCCGAGCGCGCCTCGTTCGCCATCCTCATCGCTCGCACCGAAGACGACCCAGCGCTCCCCCAGGCAGCCAACACGGCATTCATCGTCGACATCCCGACAGAGGGGTGGATCAACAAGCGCCAGATCTCCACGATGCACGGCGCTACGGGACACAACGAGATCGTCATCGAACACCTACGCGTGCATAACGACCACATGCTTGGCGGCCGCGGCCAGGGTCACCTGTTGGGCCAGTACCGCTTGGGGCCGGCCCGCCTGGCGCACTGCATGCGCTGGATCAGCCAGGCCGAGACAGCGCTTGACATGATGGTTGCCCGTTCGCTGGAGCGCTACAGCCACGGGTCCGTCCTCGCCGAGAAGCAAGGGATCCAGTGGATGATCGCCGACTCCGCGATGGAGATCTACCAGTCCAAGCTGATGATTCTCCACGCCGCCTACAAGATCGACCGCAAGGAGGATTTCAAGAGCGAGGTGTCGATGGCCAAGCACTTCGTGGCCAACACACTGAACCGAGTGATCGACCGTGCCATACAGGTGCACGGAGCACTTGGATACTCGAACGACACGCCGCTGGCCCACATGTATCAGCAGGCTCGGTGGGCCCGGTTCGCCGACGGAGCAGACGAGATCCACCAGATGCGCATTGCCGAGCGGACGATTGCCGCCTACCGCGACAACGGCACAACCGCCGCCGCCACGGGCAACCTGCCCGTCTGATACTGAACACGAAACTGCTTGGAGGCGACGCCCGGAATTGAACCGGGATACGGGGCTTTGCAGGCCCCTGCATAACCATTCTGCCACGTCGCCCTGGCATGCCACCGGGTAAGCGGGGACACGACGGAGAGTTCACCCTAGCGGAACACGGTGCCGTTCACGGCACACGAAACAGCCGCGGGCAACGGTGCGTTACGGCTTGATCTTGGCGCCCTTCTGCACGATGACCACACCCTCGTCGGAGATGGTGAAGCCACGCGCCAGATCTGCGGCATGGTCGACACCGACGGTGACCCCCGGCGGAATAGTGACGTTCTTGTCGATGATGGCGCGGCGCACAATGGCACGAGGCCCCACCGTGACGCCCTGCATCAAGATCGAGTCATGCACCACAGCACCGTCGTCGACGAAGACTCCTGACGAGGCAATGGTCCGTTCGACGTGGCCGCCCGAGACGATCGCTCCGTGACACAGCAGCGAGGCCGAAGCGGTGCCAGGTGCCCAACTGGAACCCTGCACAAGCTTTGCCGGTGGCATCGGCGAAAGGCTGGTGAATACCGGCCATTGCATGTTGTAGAGGTCGAACAACGGGTCCGGCGAGATGAGGTCCATGTTGGCGTGGTAGTAAGCGTCGATAGTTCCGACGTCGCGCCAGTAGCCACGGCCACGTTCGGTCTGGCCAGGAATGTTGTTGGTGTTGAAGTCGTACCAATTGGCCTGACCGGTCTTGGTGAGGTTGGGAATGATGTTGCCACCGAGGTCGTGGGCCGACGTCTCGTCGTCTGCGTCGGACGCAATGGCGTCGAGGAGCACCTCGGTGTCGAACACGTAGTTGCCCATGCTGGCCAACACCATGTCTTCTCGGCCGGGCATCAGCGGCGGGTCGGTGGGCTTCTCATGGAACTGCACGATGCGGTCGCCTTTGACTTCCATGATGCCGAACTGGTCAGCCTCGTGCTTGGGCACCGGGATGGCAGCAACGGTCAGCCCGCCGCCCATGTCGCGGTGCGCGTGCACCATCTGGCGTGGGTCCATGCGGTAGATGTGATCGGCACCGAACACGCACACGATGTCTGGCCGCTCGTCGTAGATCAGGTTGAAGTTCTGATAGATCGCGTCGGCCGACCCGACGAACCACCGCGGTCCACGACGCATCTGTGCAGGCACAGGCGCCACGTAGTTGCCCAACTGGTTGGAGAACTGCCAGGTCTGGGCGATATGTCGGTCGAGGCTGTGGCTCTTGTACTGCGTGAGCACGACCATCTTGAGGTAGTTCGCGTTTGCGAAGTTCGACAACACGAAATCGACCAGGCGGTACGTGCCACCGAAGGGCACGGCCGGCTTGGCACGATCGAGTGTGAGCGGCATCAGCCGCTTTCCCTCGCCACCGGCGAGGACCATCACGAGAACCTTGGGAGTCAACGACATTCCTTGAAGCTACAGGGGAGACAGGGGCGGGAAACGCATGAACCCGACCGTACGAGAGGCACCGGGCGCTGTCCAGCCGACTTGGCAAAAGTTGCTGGCAAACGTGGCTGATCCTGCTGCCGGTCAACGGCAGAGACCTTCGTACAGGTCCTTGTATCGCTGCGCAGGTTGCTGCCATGTCCAGTCGGTCATCATTCCCCGTCGCTGTGCGGCCTTCCATATCAGCTTGTTGCGGAACGCGGCGGACGCCCGGTGCATGGCGTCCACCAGTCCGGCCGTGGACACGTCGGCCGAGACGAAACCGGTCCACGACTCCGGGTGGGCCAACGGATCGATCACCGTGTCGTGCAACCCGCCCACATCGGTGACGACGGGGATGGTGCCGTACGCCATTGCCTGCATCTGGGCCAGGCCACATGGCTCGAACCTGCTGGGCATCAGATAGCAGTCCACACCGGCGAAAATCTGGTGCGACAGCGGGAGGCTGAAACCTTCGCGGAAGGCCACCCGGTCCGGTTGCTCCGCAACGGCATCATGCAGTTGATCTGCCAGGGCTCGGTCACCGCTGCCCAGCACCACCAACTGGCCGTTGAGGCTGCGAAGGTACCGGGCAGCCTCGACGACGAACTCCACACCCTTCTGGTCGACAAGCCTGGTGACGAAGCCGAAGACGGGGCCACCCAAATCTTCCAACCCGACCGCTTGCAGCAACGCACCTCGGCACGCCACCTTGCCGGTTCGCTTGGAGGCAGAAAACGGTGTGTCGATCAGCGGATCGGCGGCTGCGTTCCATTCATCGGCCTCGATGCCGTTGACGATCCCCACCACCGCTCCGGCTGCAGATCGGGCGCCGAGAATGTCGGTCAGGCCGCATCCCAACGGCTCGGACAGAATTTCGGCGGCATACCGAGGACTGACGGCGATAATGCGATCGGCCAGGATGAGCGCGCCGGCCAACGGGTTGCAGCGACCACGCCGATCGTATGCATACGCACGGTCACCGAACACGTGCAGCCACCCACGGTCGCTGTCGCCCTGATACGCGAGATTGTGGATGGACACCACGGTCGGCACCCCGGCCGGGGACCATGCCAACGCCGGTGCGGTGTGCCAGTCGTTGACGTGCAGCACGTCGGGGCGCGAACACTGGGCCAGCTCGGCTACGGCAGCGCTGAACCGGAAGAACCTGCGGTCGTTGTCCCAGTACCCATCGCCTCCGGGGTCACCGTAAGGCCCGGCCCGACGAATGTCCGGCACGTCGATCAGCGTGAGTTCACCGAAGCCCTCGAGTGTTCCGGTGCGCGCGGTCGCCCCACCGACCCAGTCCGGGACGTCGAGCGCTTCGACAGTTTCGTCGGTGAGTGCGGTACCCGTGTAGTCGGGCAGGACGACTTGGACCTCGACCCCAGCCGCCCGAAGCGCGCGGGTGAGCCCGCCAGAAACCTCACCCAGTCCACCGACTCGGACGAGTGGTGCAAGTTCGGCAGCGGCATAAAGGATTCGCATCCCCGGAAGTTACCCGCTGCCGGGCGCGGCCGAGCGGTGAACGGAGGGATCGCAGTGAACCCGAGGTGGAGCAACCCATCAAGCACGGGCGCGGCCGAGCGGTGAACGGAGGGATCGCAGTGAACCCGAGGTGGAGCAACCCATCAAGCACGGGCGCGGCCGAGCGGTGATGCGGCGCGCTGCCTGATGACGGACAGCATTTCGGCCACGATGGCGAGAGCGGTCTCTTCGGGCGAACGCGCTCCGAGATCCAACCCTACGGGACCGCGAACGCGTGCTGCTGCCTCAGCTGCGATGCCGAGATGTTCGACGAGGTGCTGTCGTCGTGCCGCCTGGGTATGCCGGGATCCGAGCGCTCCGATGTAGCCGCATTGACCGTTCAGCGCTGCTGCAAGCACGGCGCACGACGCCGCGATGTCGTGCGAGAGCACGACGACGCCGTCATTCGGCCCAGCGGTAGCACTTGTGGATATGGCTGATTCGGTCTCGGCTTCGGGGTCGACCCGCACGGACCATCCGAGGACGGACCCCACCCTCGCGATGGCGTCGGCCAATTCTGCCCGCCCGAACACCAACAGCGACGGTGTTGAGGTGACTGCCTCGATGAGGAACGTGTCGGTTCCCTCGCCGAAGAGGATGGTTCCCATCGGCCCTTTCACATGCATGCGGTGAGCCGCTGTGAGCGCGTCTGTCCACCGGTCAGGTACTGCGGATGCCGATGCATCGGCTGATGCATCGGCTGATGCGTCGTCCGAGGTGCCGGATTCGGACGCGATGAACCGCGTCTCGCCGCTTGCAACATCGGTGATGAGAACCATGTCGACGCCGGAGGCGATGTGCGCGAGCGCGTTGGGAGCTAAGGCTGCGCCCGTGTGCAGCAGGACGGTGAGCCGCCCACCGCAGGCCAGCCCGGAGCGAACAGCGGCGGCGTCACCGACTGACACCTCGACCACCGCCGACCGCACGGCAGTCGACAACATCGAGCGCGCAGCACTGATCACCTCGGCATCCGCCGCCCCGGACGCAAGATTTCCGAACGACCGCGAATCGGTGACTATCAGCGCCTCCCCGGTCCGGCGACCGCCGAAACCCTGCGTCGACATCACTCGTGCCAGCACCGCTCGATCCAGCTGATCTCCACACGCTTCGATGACAGATGCAAGTCCAGAACCCATTCCACCATCCTTGCTGTTCGACCTGCGTTCGTGTGCGTCGCAACCCGAACCACCGAAATCGTCCGCAGACGGTCTCGGCTCCAACCAGGCTCATGTCATTTCGGCCTGCTTGCGTCGACTCGAGCGGGCCGCAGTATCGTCGGGGTGTGCTCGCAATCGACTTCGGCGCTGCCTTGCGCATGTCACGCAACGACGACCCGGGACGCGTCACCGAAATCTTGGTTCGAGCGGCGAGAGGGTTGCGAGCAAGCGACGTCGTCGTGTACCTCATCGATTTCGGGCAAACCGTCCTCCAGCCGCTTCCCGACCGAACGGTGCATCCTGACCTGCCCATGACGGAAGACGTCGCGACGACCCTTGCCGGCCGATGTTTCCGAGATCAGTGCATCGTCACCGCCAAACGCGACGACGGGATCCGCATCTGGGCGCCCGTCATCGAGGGATCCGATCGCACGGGAGTCCTCGCCGTAACAGTGGCCGCAGCGGACGACGCTACGTTCACCGCGTGCGAAGAACTCGGCCTGTTCGCCGGGTACTTGATTGCCGCACAGGCGCGATGTACCGACATGTACAACCTGCATCGCCGCCGACGCAACATGAGCCTCGCCGCCAGCATGCAATGGGACCTTTTACCGCCGCTTGTGATGAACACCGGCGCAGTCTCGATCGCCGGACTCCTCGAGCCCGCCTACGACGTCGGCGGTGATTGCTTCGATTATGCACTCAACGGTCCCACTTTTGATTTTGTGATCATGGATGCAATGGGCCACGGCATCGCGTCTTCCGTGATTGCGTCACTTGCCATGGGGAGCTACCGCTACGATCGACGTGAAGGCCGGGCACTCGAAGTGATTCACCGAAACCTCTCGTCGACGATCGCTTCGTACTATCGCGATGCGTCGTTCTCCACTGGAGTACTGGGTCGCCTCGACGTGGCTACCGGCATGCTGAGTTGGACCAACGCCGGCCACCCGGTGCCGCTGCTGATTCGTGGTGGTCACGTCGTCAAGCAGCTCGTCTGTCCACCAACGCCCCCATGGGGAACACTGATGCGAGACCCGACGGTCGCAACCGAATCTCTCGAACCCGGTGACTTCGTGCTCCTCTACACCGACGGCGTGAGCGAGGCGCATACTCCTGGAGGTGAGCATTTCGGTTTGGAACGTCTTATCGATCTCATCGACCGAAGCGCATCGGAACTACAACGTCCCCAACAAATCCTGCACACCCTCATCCGCGCAGTATCGGATCACCTCAAAGGTGACCCCCATGACGACGCAACATTCGTGCTCCTCCGGTGGGACGGGCCAAAGAACGACGTCGAGCCCAATCCCTGAAGCGCTGACCCGTCACCTCTAAACCTGACTATGACCAGCCATAGCAGAACCCTGTTTCGGGCAGACTGGGTGGGTGCCAAGTACATCTGTTGCAACCATCGAGACGGACATCCACCTCGCCGGGACAGGCGTCTCCGTGCTCATAGGCACGATGCAGGGTAAATACCCCACCAGCAACACCATGCAGGTCACGGGTTCTTTCGGCTCGCTGCTGGTCGATCCGTCGATCGACGTCTACATCCGTGGCGGAGCACCGGCCAGCATCGATCGGGTGTTGATATCGCACGCGCACGAAGATCACCTCGCCGGGGTTGGCAGGTTCCCGGAAGCCTCGATCTGCGCGCATCACCACGACGTACGCGCGCTGCACACTCTCGGCGGACTGCTGGACGTCTACGGCATGCCGGAACCGCTCCGCAGCACCTGGGCGGAACAACTCCTGACCGACTTCCACTACACCTCCCGGGCTGACGCCTCGGGCTTCGCAGACGGTGAAGTGTTCGACCTCGGCGGACGCACCGTCACCGCGATTCACCTGCCAGGCCATACCCGCGGGCATTGCGGGTTTCTCGTGGAACCCGACGGCGTGTTCTTCGTCGCCGACATCGACCTGTCCAGCTTCGGGCCGTACTACGGCGACCACTGGAGCGACCTCGAAGATTTCGAACGGGCGATGGACCGGTCGGCCGAGGTCGATGCCCGCTGGTACGTCACATCGCATCACAAGGGGATCGTGGAAGGCCAGGAAGCGTTCAACGCAGCGCTGGCGTTGTTCCGCTCCGTCATCGGCGCGCGCGAACAACGACTGATCGCATTCCTGGCCCAGCCTCGCACCATCGAAGAGATCGTTGCGCACCGCATCATCTACCGCCCCGGCACAACGGGTGTGATTTGGATCGATCACGTGGAAGAGGTCTCTGCGCGGATGCACCTGAAACGCCTGACCCGAACGGGCGCCGTTGCCGAGTTGGAGTCTGGACAGTTCCGGGCACAATGATCTGACCCTGTGAGTACCGAAACGCCTCCGTCGACCAACCCGCCCGGTAACGATGGGTTGCTCCACCTCAGGTTCAACTCCGATCCCTCCGTTCACCGTTCGGCCGCGCCCGGGATCGAGGTCGAACGCGTTACCCACTGGTTCTCCGAGCATGCGTCGCAATTCCGCCCACCATTCGCGTTCCAGGCGCTGCCGGGAGGTCACTCCAACCTCACCTATCTGGTGACCGATGCCGACGGTGCCACGTGCGTCATCCGCCGCGGCCCGCTCGGCCATGTGCTGCCCACCGCCCACGACATGGGCCGCGAGTTCCGGGCCATCCATGCGCTCGGCCCCACCCGGGTGCCGGTGCCACCTGCCATCGGATTCTGTGACGACGACACGGTCACCGGTGCACCCTTCTACGTCATGGGCCACGTCGAGGGAATCGTGCTGCATGATGTTTCGGCAGCTGCGGCGCTGCCCGTTGCGTTGCGGGCCAAGACGAGCGAATCGATCTTCGACGTCCTCGGCGAACTGCACGCAGTCGACATCGACGAGGTTGGATTGCAGGGTCATGGGAAGCGCGACGGTTACGTCGAGCGTCAACTCCGCCGGTGGTACCAGCAATACACGGCGATGAAGACGGCAGAAGTTCCGAGCGTCGACATCGCCTTCGAGAAACTCATCACGTCACTTCCCACCCAGCAACGCGCGGCCATTGTGCATGGCGACTTTCGTCTGGGGAACTGCATCACCGACAACACGAGCGAGGCAATTGTTGCCGTGCTCGATTGGGAGATCTCCACGCTGGGTGACCCCATGGCCGATCTCGGCTATCTGGTCACCACCTGGGTGCGCACGGCCGGGCAGGTCGGCAACGGCAACGAGTCAGCGGCTCCGACGCTGGCGGAAGGATTCCTGGACGTCGAACCGCTGGTTGCCCGTTACGCCGCAGCGTCGGGGCTCGACGTGTCTGACCTGCCCTGGTACACCGCGTTCAACCATTGGAAGGGCGCGTGCATCATCCAGGGGGTTGCCACCCGTTACCGCGGCGGGGCCAAAGGTGCTGAGGGCCTCGACCTGTCGATCTTCGACCGCAGTGTGGTCGAACGATCTGAAGCTGCGCTTGCGATGCTCGAATCGCTCAGCTGAGCCCATCGGGTGCAGGTCAGGGCTTCAAATCTCGCCGGTCGACAATTTCGCACGAACTTCAACTGCACGTTCGCGGACGGCGTTGAGATCAGCGAGCCTGTGCATTCCGGCAACGGGCTTGCTCATCCGATGATTTCGCGACCAGCGAGTTTCGTGGCGGGCGATGAAGTCCCAGTACAGCGATGTGTACGGGCACGCCTTCGGACCAACTCGCTGCTTCGGGTCGTACCGGCATCCCTGGCAGTAATCGCTCATGCGGGAGATGTAGGCACCTGCTGACGCGTAGGGTTTCGTGGCCATTCGTCCACCGTCGGCGTGCAACGCCATGCCGATGACGTTCGGCGCCATCACCCAATCCGCTGCGTCGATGAACCGTTCGCGCATCCAGTCGTTCAGTAAACCCGGTTGCACCCCGCCCGTCAATCCGAGGTTGCCCAGAATCATGAGACGCTGGATGTGGTGAGCGTATGCACGCTTATCAACACCGTCGAGGACCGCGCTCAGGCATGCCATGTTCGTCGCACCCGAAGACCAGAACGCAAGAGGTAATGAAGCCGTCGCCTGTAGTTCGTTGCTGCTGGCGTACTGGGGTCCCCAGAGGTGCGCCAGGCCGTAGACGTACTCACGCCAGCCGATGATCTGCCGGATGAAGCCCTCTGCGCTTGCAAGAGGAATGAGCCCAGCATGGAAGGCGGCTTCTGTTTCCTCGACAACCCGTGCCGGAGAGAGCAGGCCGAGGTTCATCGAGCTGGACAGTGCCGTGTGCGCCAGGTGCCAATTCGAACGAAGCATCGCATCTTCGTGCGGACCGAAGATGGGCAAGGCATTGTCGATCACGTTGCGCAGCCTGGCAAGCGCCTGGGCGGGTGTGGTGGGCCAGAGCCCGGACCAGGGCGACCCAACTGCCAGCGGTGCGAACTGATCGATAAGCGAGCCGACGTAATCGTCGGTGTCATCGCTTGTTTCCGGGTGCGGTTGCGGCCACGTGCGGCCATCCTTCGGCGGTGCCTCCCTATTGGCTTCGTCGTAGTTCCACCGGCCGCCGATCGGCTCGTCGCCTTCCATGAGTATGCCGAGCCGCACACGCTGCCACCGATAGAAATCCTCCATGCGCAGCTTGTCGCCACGCGGCGCCGCCCACTCGGCGAACTCTGCTGTGCTGCAGAGGAACTGATCGTTCGGCGACACGACCACCTCGGGCCAGTCGGCCAGCGAACGCCGCAGTCGAAGGTCTGCCGGTTCCATGACCGACACGTGCTCGACCCCGAACTGCTGGCAATGCTGCCGCACGCCGGCACGCATCCCGGTTGCGATTCTGAAGTCCACGGCAAACCCGTCGGCTTCAAGGTTGTCGGCCATCCGGCGCATACCGGCCAGAACCAGGTGCAACCGCTGACGATGCCAGGGCCGCGATGCGAGCATCGACGTTGACACTACGAACAGGACCCTGGTGGTGTTCGGGTCGGCGTCATCCAGCAACGTGCTCTCGTTGCTGAGTTGATCACCAAGTATCCAGACGCTGCGCACGCAGCAGTCTGAACCAGTTTCTACTCTTCGGGGTAGTCGCCCGTTCAGTCCCGATCACGCGCGACGGCTACGACTTCGCGGACTGCAGGCGCGAATGGGCTCCACAAGAACCACGTGCCGAATGATCGCACCAGTTCCTTGGGTCCGTGGATCGTCACTGTTCCGCGTCCCAGCGCATCGGCAAGTGACTCGGCCCCGGAAAACACTCGCATCAACCCCACCCCATCGGTAAGGACCACCAGATCGGAATCGAACCCAGGGTGCTTCACGCAGACCGACGGGTCTCCCCGGTCAAGAATCAGCCAGATGTGGGTGGCATTCGTTCCCCGGTAGTCGAATTCGATTACCACGCGACGGTCGGGTAGACGGTCCGTATTGACTCGCCGGTGCATCCACCATGTGAGGGTAACGGGGTCAACGTCGGCCGGGCGGGGTTCCGCGTACATCCACCGAACGGCCCACTCACCCAACGCCATGATGACTGATTCGAGGCCGCGGCCGGCCGGTGTGAGGTGGTACTCACTGCCGTGCCCGGCCCGCGCCGGGCGCCGTTCCACCACCCCCTTCCGTTCGAGATGATCAAGCCGTTTGGTCAGCAAGGTGCGAGAAATTCCCGGTAAGCCACGCTCGATGTCGTTGAAACGTGTGCTGCCGAGCACCAACTCGCGCATCACCAACGGCGTCCATCGATCAGCGAGAACCTCGCTCCCCAGCGAAACCGGGCAGTACTGCCCATACTCATGTCCCATGTCCTGATCATGGCATTAGTACAACTTGAGCACTAGAGCCGAAGGCTCGGGAGGCACACCATGACCTCATGACAACGATGACGGAACATTCAACAGCCGATAAGGAACGAGAGCTGGTTGCGTGGGCAGCAGAGCTGGGCGCTGCGATCGGTGTTCACTCGGCGCGACACGATGACGACGGCACGTTCGTCACAGAGGCCTACGAATTGCTGAAAAGCTCTGGATACTTAGCACTTGCGGTACCGGAGGAGTTGGGCGGCCGAGGCGCCACCATCCGTCAAGTCGCAATGGCGCAACGGGAGTTGGCTCGTTCATGTGCGTCAACCGCGCTTGCCTCGACCATGCATCACCACGTGGTGCTGTTCACGGCTTGGCGCATGCGGCGCGGGCTCCCGGGAGCAGAAGCAACCCTGAAGCGGGTCGCCAATGATGGCATCGTCCTGGTTTCGACCGGCGGCGCCGATCAGACGCGACCTCGCGGTGACGCGAAACGGGTCGACGGCGGATATCTGGTCAACGGTCGCAAGATCTTCGCCAGCCAGGCTCCAGCCGGAACCGTGCTGTCGACGATGTTTGCTTTCGACGACCCGACCGACGGGCGGATCGTGTTGAACATGGCCGTGCCGATGGCATCGGAGGGCGTAGCCATCGACCACAACTGGGATGCGCTGGGCATGCGTGGCACGGGAAGCCACGACGTCCTGCTGACAGACGTGTTCGTCTCCGATGCACAGGTGCTTGCACGGCGCCCGTACGGCAAGGTGGACGGTCCGCTCCAGGTCATCCTCAGCATCGCAATGCCTCCGATTGCAGCGGTGTACCTCGGGATCGCCGAAATGGCACGTGATCATGCACTGCAGGCGGTCCTCTCTTCCGGTCGAGCCGACGACACCGCCGTGCAACGTCAGGTCGGGCTGATGCAGAACCGGCTGATGATTGCCGGTTGGGCATTGGACGGTGCACTCGAGGCGGTCGGCGAGGACCCGGAGCCGTGCATGGCAACCGTTGCGCAGGTCATGGCCGCAAAGCGCGAAATCGCGTTGGCGAGCATTGAGGCGTGCGACATGGCGATGGATCTCGCCGGCGGTTCGGCGTTCTATCGGTCGTCGCCGATTTCTCGCTGCTACCGGGACGTGCGGGGAATCAAGCTGCATCCGTTCACGCCAGAGGAGACCCTGGTCCACGCCGGTCGTCTAGCGCTTGGTCGTCCGGCTGACGAACGCTAGAAGCAGCAGAGGGAAGCCTACTCTTCGAGGTATTCCTTGAGCTTCTGGCTGCGCTGCGGATGGCGCAGTTTGGCCAGCGTCTTGGTTTCGATCTGACGGATGCGTTCACGGGTGACTGCGAACTCTTTGCCGACCTGTTCCAGCGTGCGGGCCTGGCCATCCTCCAGACCGAAGCGACGACGCACCACGTCACGCTCTCGGTCCGACAATCCTTCGAGAACCAGCTCGACAGCCTCGTTGAGCATCGAACGCGTTGCAGCGTCTTCTGGCTTCACCGCCATGGCGTCGTGGATGAAGTCGCCGAGAACCGATCCGTCTTCCTCGCCGACCGGCGACTCCAATGACAGCGGGTCATAGGAGATGCGCTGGATCTCACGGACCCGGTCTGCGGTCATGTCGAGACGCAGACCAATTTCTTCCGCGGCCGGTTCACGGCCCAGTTCTTGCAGCAGGTCACGTTGCGCCCGCGACACCTTCTGGATGATCTCGACCATGTGCACCGGTATGCGAATGGTGCGCGCCTGGTCCGCGATGGACCGCGTGATGGCCTGACGGATCCACCACGTGGCGTACGTCGAGAACTTGAAACCTTTGGTGTGGTCGAACCGCTCGACCGCACGCATGAGCCCAAGATTGCCTTCTTGGATGAGGTCGAGCAGCGTCATGCCGCGATTGGCATACCGCTTGGCGATGGAGACCACCAGACGCAAGTTGGCGTTGGTGAGGTCCCGCTTAGCGTCGTCGCCTGCGTGCTTGGCACGCTCGACCTTTCGCCGGTCCTCCAACGTGAGCGTGAGGCCCTGCGCTGCCGCTTCGGCAAGACGGTTCTCTGCGATGACGCCCGCGGCGATGGCCGAGGCAAGCCGCACTTCGCCTTCACCGTTGAGCAACGGGAACCGGCCGATGTCTTTCAGGTACTGGCGGACGGGGTCGGCCGAATAGCCCGATGAAGCGCCGGATGCGCGGCTGTAATCGCGGCCCTGGTCTCGTCCCGGCTCTCGACCTTCTAGGCCTTCTCCGTAGTCAGCTTCCCCCATGTAAGGAACCAGGGTACCAACTGATCCAGTGAAGCGAGGCGAGTGGTGGGTTCGGTCAGTTGCATTTCGTGTTCGCGAAGGAACGGAATGGCACCAGATTGGGGATGATCGGGTGAACGGCGCAACACATTCACTGCGCGCGCCACGGCTGCACGGACCACGAGAGCAACCAGATCGACGCCATCGGGCGCCGGCTGCTCGACCGCGAGGCGTTGCAGCAGATGCTCAAGGTCCGGGTCTTCTGTGCACCGATCGATGGCCGGCGCGATGTCACCCGTCTCAAGCAGCAGGACACATGCTCGAGCGTGGAGGTCGAACGAGAAGATTCCTTCGACACAGAAATGGATAACCGATTCCGGATCGTGGATCAGTGCTGTGAGCAATTGCTCTTCGGCTTTGCCGATTCGATTCGTGGCTGCGGTCGCAGTGGTGGTGGGTGAACTGACGCGTCCGACGCTCGCGGGTCGGCGGACCGGCTTCGGGGCCACGCGCCCGAACGACGGATCGTCGACGGGAATGTCTTCATTCGGGATCTCGCGCGGGGTACCCCGGCGCGTGTCCGCCTTGCCTTTGTCCCGCTCACCGCCGCCAGGTGTGAGATGCGCCTGAGCTCGCAGGGCAGCAGCACGCCGCGGGTCTGACAATGCTGCGAGCACATCGGACATCATCGACTCGGAGATTCGGCACCGGTCCGCAACTTCACGCAGGTACTGCTCGCGGACGTAGGGGCTGGGGTGCTCGGAGATCATCGCAGCTGCGTTCTCGAAGACTCGTCCGCGACCCTCGGGAGTCTTCAGGTCCCCGGCGGCGACCGTGCGCTCGATTCGAAACGCCAGGAACGGGCGGGCGCTGGCAACTGCTGCTCGCAGCGCGTCGGGATCCGAGCGGGCGAGGTCTGCGGGATCTGCACCGTTCGGCAGCGACACGACAACGAGGTCGATCTCGAACCGCTTCTCCCACTCGTAGAACTTGGCCGCGGCGTTCTGTCCTGCAGAGTCTGCGTCGTAGGCAAGCACGATGCGCCGGGCGAAGTTCTTCAGCACCTTGAAGTGCTCGTCGGCCAACGCTGTTCCGCACGTGGCAACGGCTCGTGGCATCCCCGCACGATGAAACGCGATCACATCCGTGTAGCCCTCGCAGACGATCACTTCGCTGTCGTTGACGATGCCTCCTTTTGCCCAGTTGAGCCCGTACAACGTGCGGCTCTTGGAATAGAGGACGGTCTCCGACGAGTTCTTGTACTTCGGCCCGTCGGCTTCGGGCAATTTGCGTCCGCCGAACGCGATCGCCTGCCCGCTGACGTCGAAGATCGGAAAGAGGATGCGCGACCGGAAGAAGTCGTTGATGCGCCCCTGGCTGTTGAGGAGCCCGAGCCCCGTGTCCTTCGCAATGTCGGTGGGGATGCTGAGTGCCTTGTTGAGCGCATCCCACGAATCAGGCGCCCAGCCCAGTTTGAACGCGCGGACCGCATCACCGTCATAACCGCGTGATTTCAAGTATCCACGCGCCGCTCCTGCACCTGGAGACGTGAGCAACTGCTGGTGATACCACTCGACTGCGCGATCCATCGTTTCGCGAAGACGTTCTTTACGCTTACGGTCGCGCCCCGACTGTTCGGAGTCATAGCGAACCGCAATGCCGGCCTTGGAAGCCAGACGCTCGACCGCGCTTGCGAAATCGAGGTGCTCCAGTTCCATGACGAACCGGATGACATCGCCCTTGGCCTGGCACCCGAAGCAGTAGTACAAACCCTTCTCGGGGTTGATCGTGAACGACGGGGACTTCTCGGAATGGAACGGGCACAGTCCCTTGAAGCGGTTGCCGACCCGCGACAGTTGCAGGTGCTCGGACGCGACCGCAACAAAGTCTGTCGACTGCCTGACTTTGGCAATGTCTTCGTCTGAGATCGCCACAGCCGTAGTTTGGCCTACATCCGAGCGGTGCTCGGATGGCACTCCGATGCAGGGGCCGTTTCCTGGGCCGTTCGCAGCGAACAAGGCGACGGCCCAAATCAGGCTGAACACCGCTAAAGTCGCGTGGCCATCCCAACCCGAGAACCACGCGTCGACAGGTCAGGCCTACGTGAACCTCCAGGAAGCCGCCGACCGTCTCGGCGTGCACTACCAGACCCTGTACCGCTGGGTCCGCGCCGGTCAGATCACAGCAGTCAAGAACCAGACTTCGTACGAAGTGACCGAAGAGGAAATCGACCGATTCGTTGCCCGTCGTGCAGTTCCCACCACCCCACCCGAGCGGGTCGCCGTCCGGAGTTGGGAGAACCAGCGGAAGCAGCTCTACGACGCGCTCGTCACGGGCGAGGAACTTGAGGCACGGGCCATTACCGATCGCCTGCACGATATGGGCGTCCCGTTGCTTGAACTGTGCGAGGAACTCCTGTCCCCCACCATGCGTATGGTGGGGGAAGCGTGGCACGAGGGTGTGGTGTCTGTCGCACAGGAACACCGAGCAACAGCCATTGCGGAACGACTCCTCGCACGGGTCAGCACCAACCCGCGTGGCCGCCCGCGGGGCACAGCGGTGGTCGTCTCCGCTCCAGGCGATCAACACTCACTTCCTGGCGCAATGGCGGCGTTGGTCCTGCGCGACGACCGATGGAGGGTTCATCATCTCGGGTCGGCCCTACCGGCTTCTGAACTGATCGATTTCGCAGCGTCGGTGAACACCGACCTCGTTGTCGTTTCGGTCACCTCGCACCAAGGGACTGAGGACGCCGACGGACACGATGATCAGCAGAACATCCAGAGCCTGGTCCAGGCGCTCCGGTGCA
This sequence comes from Acidimicrobiia bacterium, assembly GCA_031385545.1. GTDB lineage: Bacteria > Actinomycetota > Acidimicrobiia > Acidimicrobiales > JANYDT01 > JANNBN01. The sequence goes on from JANNBN010000018.1 coordinate 75,160, forward strand.
ACGGGCATCGGGTCCTGCTGGGCGCGCCCGGCAGGACCTTGTCCGAGCTTGTCGGGCTGGCGAGATCCGCCGACGACTCGTTGGTTCGCTAGCGGTGCTCACCCATGTGTGACCAAACGCATGCCGCAATCGACAAACGCACGCGTGTTTGTGCCGTAAGGTGACCGAGCGGCTCAACTTGGGCCATGCGTCTCACCTCACACTGTCAATCTGACGGTTCTGCTGGGGAATTCCACTGGAATTCTGAGCACGAGGTACCGGGCGCCGTTTTTGCAGCTCGGAGTTTCCCTATGACGGTCCGCCGTCCTTCTTCCCCTTCCGGCGCGTCTTCGCGCCCCAACCGCCGCTCCGGTGAGCGTCGGCCGACAGGTCAGTCACACACTGGCCAGCAACATCATCAGCGCGCTGAGCAATCATCGGGCACCCCGCTGCCACCCAGCTCGCCGGGCCTTCCCATGCTGCCGATCGATGCGTCGTTCGCCGATCTCGGTCTGTCACCGGCAATCTGCAAGGTCTTGCAGAACCGTGGCCTCGAGGCACCATTCCCCATCCAACGAGTCACCATTCCGGACGCGTTGACCGGTCGCGACATCCTCGGCCGCGGCCGCACCGGCTCGGGCAAGACACTCGCCTTCGTGCTTCCGCTCGTCTCACGGCTTGCGGCAAGCCCGACCCGCCGTGCACCGCACCGCCCCCGCGCACTCATCCTTGCCCCGACACGTGAACTCGTGACGCAGATCAACGAGGCGATGGCACCCTTTGCTGCTGCGCTGGGTCTGAAGACCGCAACGGTTTTCGGCGGTGTCGGCCACGAGCCACAAGTACGCGCGCTGAGGAACGGCCTCGACGTTCTTGTCGCCTGCCCAGGTCGCCTGTGCGATCACGTGCAAACAGGCAGCGCAGTCCTTGATGCGATCGAGATCACCGTGCTCGACGAAGCTGACCACATGGCCGACATGGGGTTCCTCCCCGATGTCAAGCGTCTGTTGGACCGCACCCCGAACAAGGGCCAGCGGCTGCTGTTCTCCGCAACGCTCGACCAGGGTGTCGATGTGCTGGTGCGCCGCTATCTCGACGATGCACTCACGCACAGCGTGGACCCCGCAGAATCGCCAGTGGTCGAGATGGAGCACCACGTGCTGCAGGTCAGCGCCGCTGACCGTCTGCCTGTGCTGTTCGACCTCACCGCTGCGCCCGGCAAGACCATGGTCTTCACCCGCACAAAACACGGTGCCAAGAAGCTCACGAAGCAGCTCATCGCTGCTGGAGTGCCTGCCGTCGAAATGCACGGCAACCTCGGCCAGAACGCCCGCCAGCGCAACCTCGAGATGTTCTCCACGGGCAAGGCCAAGACGCTGGTAGCTACCGACGTCGCTGCACGCGGCATCCACGTCGACGACGTCAGTGTGGTCATCCACGCCGATCCCCCCACCGAGCACAAGGCGTATCTCCACCGATCCGGCCGCACCGCCCGTGCGGGCAACTCCGGTCTGGTGATCACGCTGGCCACCGACGATCAGATGCGCGATGTCCGCGACCTCACCACCCGTGCGCGCATCCAGGCCACGGTCTCAAAGGTCCGCCTGGGCGACCCGCTGCTGCAGGATCTCGTCCCCGGTGACCGTGTGCACGTGGAACCCTCGCCAGAAGCGCTGGCACCCGCACCGCAGGCGCAGCGTCCCGGCTCGGGTCGGGCTGGCGGCGGACGTCCTGGCGGCGGTGGCGGAAGTGGCGGCCCCGGCGGCTCTGTAGGCGCACGCCAGGGAACAGGGTTCCGCGGTGGCCAACGATCCGGTTCGGCCTCTCGCTCCGGTGGTGGCCGTCCGGCCTCCAGCCGCTGACCCGAGTTCACGGTCTCGTGACCAATCCGGCCCGGACTGACTCCCTGTTGGGGCGGCCATCGCTTGCGGCACTGGGCTGGAACGACTCCGTCGCAGCCCGGTTCGCATCGATGGGCGAGCTGCCGGAGGTCGAGCCACTTGCCGATGCAGACCCGGAGGACCGCACCACGTCCAGCCAAGTCATCGTCGGACGCGTCATCGCCGTCCATCGCGGTCGCTGGACGGTAGCCGGGCCGGATGGCCTCGTCGGCGCAGATCTGTTGGGCATCTACCGGCTGGGCAATCCGCTCGATGTTCCCGCCGTTGGCGACTGGGTCCGTATTCGTCTGCGCGCAGAGGAAGACACCAAAGCCAATGCTGCACTTGCGTCGGCAGCAGCAACCGGCGAGAAGACGGCTCTGCTTAGCGGCACCATCCACGACGTTGTCCCGCGTTCGTCCGCGCTGGTCAGAAAGACGGTCGGCGGCACCAGCGACGGGCAGGTCATTGCCGCGAACGTCGACATCGTGCTCATCGTCGTGCCGCTTGACGCGGATCTCAACCCGCGCCGCATCGAGCGTCAGCTCACGGCGGTATGGGACAGCGGTGCCCGCCCCGTGCTCGTCGGTACGAAGTGCGATCTCGCAGCGGCCGGTGTCATCGACGCACTGCAAGATGCTGCTGGTGATGTACCGGCATTGATCACCTCTGCGGTCACCGGCGAGGGCCTCGACGCGGTAGCGACGCTGGCGCAGCCGGGCGTATCGCTGGTGCTGCTGGGCACCTCCGGAGCAGGCAAGTCGTCGATCGTGAACCGACTCGTCGGGTCACAGGTGATGGCCACGCAGACGATGGGCGTTGCAGGCAAGGGCCGGCACACGACGACACACCGGGAGCTGCTCGCCCTTCCGTCGGGTGCCCTCTTGATCGACACACCCGGTATGCGTGAAATGGGGCTGTGGATGTCTGGCGGTGAAGACGGTGTCGCCGCCACATTCGCCGAGATCGACGAGGTGGCAGAGGAATGCCGCTTCTCCGATTGCGGGCACGAAGGCGACGCCGGCTGTGCCATTGCCGCAGCTATCGGAACTGGCCTGATCGACCCGGTGAGGGTGGTCGCGTGGAAACGTCTGCACACAGAGCAACAGGCAAACGCAAAACGAGCCGAAGCCCGCACAAAGGGAACCGGACGGTCCCGGCGACGTTGAGTGGACGCCCGCCGCTCCGTTCGTCGGGTCAGGCAGTGAGCTTGCGGTGATCCGATGGGCTCACGCCGCGTACTCGCTTGAACGCTGCGCTCAACGCGTACGGCGTCGCGTACCCAACACTCGACGCAACGGCAGCCAGCCCACGTGTTGGTTCACGCAGTTGATCCGCCGCAAGCGATAGTCGCCAATCGGTGAGGTACTGCATGGGGGGTTGGCCGACCAACTCGTTGAAACGCCGAGCGAAGGCTGCCCTGGAACATCCAGCTGCGGCCGCAAGGCTGGCCACGGTCCATGGCCGAGCAGGCTCGTGCTGCATCAACCGCAGGGCTGGACCCACAAGAGGGTCGCTGTGAGCCCGGTACCACGCTGGAGCATCGGCTCCCCTTCGGTCGAACCACGTCCGTAACGAGCTGATGAGGAGCAGGTCCAGAAGCCGGTCAAGTACCGCCTGCTGGCCCGGGACGCTCTTTCCGATTTCCTGCGACAGCAGCTCGACGATCGGGGTCGCCACCTCGGCGGCACCCAAGTGGATGTACCGCGGCAGCGATGCGAGGAGGCGCCGGTCCAGGTCGCCGCTCATCTGGTACGAACCGGTGAGCATCACCGCGGCGCGCTCGTGATCTGCGTTGCCCCACGTACGCACGCCGAGCATCATGACGTCGTGCAGTTCGACCCCGTCGAGCGTGGTGCAGCGCTGGCCGGGGTGGATCACGATCCCAGCAGGTGTGGCTCGATCGTCGGCCACTTCATACGGGTCGGGACCGCGCATGATACCCACGTCGCCAACTTCGACTTGCATGCATTCTCCGTCATCGAAGCGAACGCAGCATGCTCCGTGCAGGACCGCGACGATCGTCACCGGCGCTTCGTCCTGGATACGCAGACCCCAGGGAGGTGCCATGACCGCCTTGACCACGAACGCGTTCTGGGCCCGGGGACCATCGAGGACCGATGTCAGTTCGTCCATCCGGAAAATGTAGACGATTACGTATGTTCTTTGTACGAATGGCCATGGATCATCTCGATCCAATTCGATTTGCTAGGGGCATGAAGAAACACCTCACACAACCCATCCGGCAGGCCACTCTCTTTTCTCCCGACTATCTGGATGTGCGTCGGGCCATCGCAAAGCGATCGTTCGCCACCGTGGCCTCGTGCTCATCGGCTGGTCGACCACACGCCGTTGGGGTCATCTACGCCGACGTCGACGGGGTCCTTTACATCAGCACAGACCGTTCAAGCCGGAAGGCCCGCAACATCAGGGCCAACCCGGACGTGTTCGTCAGCATCGCTGTGCGACGGATTCCGGTCGGTGCCCCACCGTCCAGCATTCAGTTCCGGGGCACTGCCGAGATCCTCGCCGTCGGTCATCCAGATGTGGTCGAGCTGGGTCGGGCCGGCGCGTTGAAGGCAATCGCAAGCCACGGTGAACTTGAGCGCCCGGACATCTGTCTCCTTCGCGTCACCCCGGGCCGAACGATCCACACGTACGGCCTCGGCATGTCGCTGCGTGCGCTGGCCAAGGACCCGCTCAACGCTGCCGGAGAAGTGACGAACCCGGCGTCGCTCTTCCGCAGCGGACCGACCACCGGACCAACCCGCGATTCGACCCTCGAATCAACCCGTGATTCAACCTGTGCTTCAACCTGTGGTTCAGCGATGGTTCTGCGTTAGAACAACAGACATGGACATCACCCCGGCAGCTGGTTCGCTCGGCGCTTTCGTGAGCGGCGTCGATCTCACCCGACCCCTCGAAATTGACCAGCTTGCTGGTGTCCGTCAGGCACTTGCCGATCATCTTGTGGTGTTCTTCCGCAAACAGACGATGACGCTCGACGATCTTGAACGGCTCACCGACCAACTGGGCGGCCGAGACGTCACTCCGTTCGTCAAGCCGCTGGCCGAACGGCCATTTGTCATTCGGGTCATCAAAGAGGCACACGACGAATTGAACTTCGCAAACGCATGGCACTCGGACCTCACGTACTTGCAAGCTCCTCCGTCATTCACGCTGCTGCACGCGTGGGATGTGCCGGTGGCAGGTGGCGACACGCTGTGGTCCAACCAGTACATCGCGTACGAGCAGCTCTCGCCGGGACTGCAGGTCACGCTGCGCAGCCTGAACGCAGTGCATTCGGCAGGGCCCGCATACGGCACGGGCGGATATCTCGAAAAAGTTGCATCGAAAACGTCGATGGCGATCGAACCCTCCGCCGAAGCGCACCGCACGCAGACCCACCCAATCGTCACCGAGCACCCGGATACGGGCCGACCCGTGCTGTTCCTCAACCCTGTCTACGCCCACAGCATCGAAGGCTGGACCCATGCGGAGTCAGCGGCGTTGATGCAGCACCTGTTCAGGCTGTCAGTCAATGAGAACTTCACGTGTCGCCTGCATTGGGAGCGCCACACACTGGCGATCTGGGACAACCGCTGCACCATGCACAACGCGCTCAACGACTATTCGGGGGTGCGTCGCGAGATGTTCAGGACCAGCGTGAAAGGCACCGTTCCGATGGCCTATCCGATGGCCTATCCGACCGGCGGACCGTAGCCCCAGCGACGAAGACCTGCTGGCTTTTCACGCCAACTGCGCCGCTACCTCGGCGTCGAACTTCGCATAGGCATCGAGGCGTTGCTGCAAACTCTTGCCAAGGGTGAAGTCCGGCAGGATGAACTCGTTGATGCCTGCTTCTTTGTAGGCGCCCATACACTCGACAAGGTAAGACGTCGACCCGATCAGCGCGCGGTCAGCCGGCGCGTTGGCACGGATCTTGTCGGCAGTTGCGGGGTCGTCGACCATGAACACCAAGGCCTGCGTGCTGCGGTGCTGCCTGGCCGGATCACGGCCCTCCAGTTCGCACGCACGGTTCATCGCGACGGCAGCGCCGCTGACCTGCTCCGGCGTGCCCCACACGTTCCACTCGGTGGCCCATTTCGCCGCGATGCGCGACATGCGCGGCCCCGAAGTTCCGACGGTGATGGGCAGCGGGGATTGGACCGGTTTCGGCTCGCACGGCGCATCGTCGACGGTGAAGAACCTGCCATGGAAGGTGGTGCGAGATTCAGACCCCATCAGGCGGATGATCTGGATGGCTTCTTCGAACCGGTCGACGCGGTCCTTCGCCTCGAACAGCTCGATGCCATAGGCGGCGTGCTCGTTGATCTGCCATCCGGCGCCGAGGCCCAGGGTGAGGCGTCCACCCGAGATCCGGTCGACGGTCGCGGCACGGTTGGCCATGACTGCCGGGTGGTGGATGGTGGTCGGCGAAACCAAGGTACCAATGCGTACCCGCTTGGTATGAGCCGCAAGCGCACCCATGACCGCCCAGGCTTCCAGGGCCGGACTGTCGCTGCGGTCAGACGAATCCGTGTTGCCCATGTAGTGATCGGCGTACCACAGGCAATGCCAGTTCCCCTGGTCCACCGCAGTTGAGAACGCAGCAAGGTCTTCCCACGGGTGGGCATAGTTCGGCCAAACGGAGAAGAGCATCTGAGCAACCTACCTGGACTGTTCAGATCGGACACGGACCGCACCGCTACAGTCGTCCCCTGTGAATGCCACAACGCCAGCCATGACGTTCGAACAGGCCGCCGCTGCGGTCACCGCCGCGGGCCAGGTCTTCGAGATCACAACCGCCGACGTTCTCGGACTGGACACCAAGGTCTGGAAGAACTCGCCGCCCAACATGCGAGCCGTGTTCGCCGCGGCCCGCATGCACGGCGACAAGCCGTTCATCGTGTACGAGGGCGAAACGCTGTCGTTCATCGATGTCATGGCACGCGCCGACGCGCTTGGTCACTCGCTGGTCCACACCTACGGGGTCAAACCGGGCGACCGGGTGGCCATTGGAATGCGCAACTATCCGGAATGGATCATCTCGTTCATCGGCGCGGTCAGCATCGGTGCAATCAACGTCAGCCTGAACTCCTGGTGGACGGCCGACGAGCTGGACTTCGCACTGAAGGACTCAGGAACTACCGTGCTGATCTGCGACCGCGAGCGACTGGCGCTGTGCAAGGGCACGCTGGACACGCAGGGCATCAAGGCAATTGTCGCCCGAGCCGGAAACACACCCCTTCCCGATGGGGCCGAACCGTGGGACGCCGTTGTCCATGTCGGTAATCCGCTGCCCGATAGGGCGATCGACCCCGACGCCGATGCAACCATCCTGTACACCTCCGGCACAACGGGGCGACCCAAGGGCGCCGTCTCCACGCACCGCGCAGTCATCAGCGCGCTGATGGCTTTCGCGTGCAGGGGCGCTGTCGATCTCGTGCGCCGTCCGCCGTCTCCCGACGTCGAGGTGCTGCCCCCGGCGTTCATCCTCATCGTGCCGCTCTTCCACGTCACGGGGTCTGTGCCGGTCATGCTCGGGTGTCTGCTCAGCGGGGCAAAGCTCGTGATCATGTACAAGTGGGATGCGGGCACGGCCCTCGAGATCATCCAACGAGAGAAAATCACCAACTTCGTCGGCGTGCCCACCCAGTCCTGGGACCTCGTCCATCATCCAGACTTCGCCAACTTCGACACATCGTCGTTGCGCGCTGTCGGCGGCGGCGGGGCTCCAGCGCCGGCAGCTCAGGTTGATCTGGTCGCACGGAAGATCAAGAAGGGCGGTCCGCAGTTGGGTTACGGCATGACCGAAACCAACGCATACGGCCCGGGCAACAACGGGCCGGACTACCTCAATCACCCCACCAGCACGGGCAAAGCGCTGCCCATCATGGACGTCGTCATCCGCGACGACGACCTCAACGACCTGCCAAGCGGCGAGCGAGGAGAGATTTGGTTCCGTGGGCCGATGCTCATCCGTGGCTACTGGGGCAATGCCGAAGCCACTGCCGAGACCATCATCGATGGCTGGCTGCGTACTGGCGACATCGGCCGTTTCGATGCTGACGGGTTCCTCTACATCGAAGACCGCGCCAAAGACATGATCCTGCGCGGCGGTGAAAACATCTATGGCGCCGAGGTCGAGAGCGCGATCTACACCCATCCAGCCATCCACGAAGCTGCTGTGTTCGGGCTCCCGCACGAACGGCTCGGTGAAGAGGTCGCCTGCGCGCTCGTCCTGCGTGACGGTGCCACCCTCGACCCCGCTGAGCTGCGCACGTACCTGGCCGAACGAATCGCATCCTTCAAGGTCCCCGCCCACGTATTCATCCGCACCGAACCTTTGCCGCGCAACGCAGCCGGCAAGTTCCTGAAACGCCAACTCCGTGACGAACTGTCCTAGGAGAGAGGCCGCGCCCAAGTTTCGAAGGGGTGCTCCACCTCGGGTTCTCTCCGATTCCTCCGTTCAACATATCCAGACTGAAGGCGCGCTTTTCGAGGCGGTCCAACTGGCACGGCTGTTCCCGGACTCCAAGACGTTTGTCGATGCGGTGCCGCTCTTCCCAACGGAGGAAATCCAGGCTGCGTACGACGCGCTTCTTGCCTCGGGTGCCAGGTTTGATCTGCGCGCCCAACTCGAACTGTGGTTCGAACTACCGATTCGCAATCCCGGCGTGCCGGTTCGGGCCGACTCGGCCACTTCGTACATCGAACGGACCTGGGAGCGGCTCACCCGTACGGCGACGTCGGTGCCAGCCGGGTCGACCATGCTTGCGCTGCCCCACCCGTTCCTCGTTCCCGGAGGGCGGTTCGACGAGTGCTTCTACTGGGACTCGTACTTCACTGCGCTCGGCCTCGTGAAGCAAGGTCGAACCGATTTGGTGCAGGGCATCGTCGACAACCTGGTTCACTTGCAACAGACGGTCGGCCTCATTCCAAATGGTTCGCGTACATACCTTGCCACTCGAAGCCAACCTCCAGTGTTGTCGCTCTTGGTCGGGCTCCTTGCTGACCCAACCCGGTATGTCGATGCGCTGCTGGCCGAGCACGCACTCTGGACTTCGCCAGAGCGCACCGTCATCGTTGGCGGGGTGCCGATGTCGCGCTACCTCGGGGGCGAGAACACGCCGCGCCCCGAGTCCTTCGCCGAGGACGTCGCCACGAACGGTGGCAGCACAACGCCATGCAGCTTGTTCGCACACCTGCGGGCAGGAGCTGAATCGGGCTGGGACTTCTCTTCGCGGTGGCTGGACAACCCCGATGACCTGGCAACGATCCGCACGGAAGATGTCCTGCCCATCGACCTCAATTGCCTTCTGGCGCTCCTCGAACACAGCATCGCTGCGCTCGGCGACCGGGCAGGACGCAACGATTTGCAGGAGTTTCGCCAACGAGCGCTGCGCAGGGCCGAGGCGATCCTGACGCACTTCTTCGACCCGGACGCTGGCTGGTTCACGGACCTCGAAGCCTCGACGCTTGCCCACCGCCCTCAATTGTCCCTGGCCGGCATGGTGGCACTCGCCGCAAGGGTGGCCGATGGTCGCACCGCCGAACGGACCCGACGCACGCTGATTGACCGGTTCCTGGCACCAGGCGGACTGCGTACAACGTTGCGGGATACCACCCAGCAATGGGACGGTCGCAACGGGTGGGCACCGTTGCAGTGGTGGGCCATTGACGGTCTGCGCGCATATGGCTTCACCGATGAGGCCGAGACCGTTCGCACACGATGGCTGCGTACCTGCGATACCGGGTTCGCACAGGACGGTGTCCTGCTGGAGAAGTACGACGTCGACGACCCGGGCCTGCGTGCCGAGGGCGGCGAGTACGAAGTGCAGGAAGGGTTCGGCTGGACCAACGGCGTGTACATCGCGTTGTCTCAGGAGTAGGCGCACACGGAGGCGGATTCGCCTCTAAGTCCGTTAGTACGGTGAAACAAAAGTTCCGACGTTGCCTTGCTCAGCGAGCCCGCAACGGGGCGATCAGCACCGCTGTCGATCCGATGAGACCCAGTACCAGCCATTGCAGTGGTCGGAAGTGTTGGGCACTGGCGCCGACCAGCAGCGGGCCAAGCGCAGCTCCGGCGGCACGGGCAACGGTAACGGCAGCGTGGTCGATCGCAACGACGAACCCGCGCCGTTCACCGCCGATCTCGCTGACGATTGCGAGCAACGATACGTAGGCGAACTCGAAACCGAGGAAGAACAACAGGACTGCGCCGACCGCAGCACCACGCGAACCTTGGCCAACCGTGATGAAACCGACGCTTCCCAACGCCATGACCGCAACGCCGAGCAGGACGGCGTTCGCCTTGCCCATACGGTCGGTGAACAAGGCAGTCCCCCCGCTGCCGAGCAGTTCCATCGCACCGATGCCGGCGACTATGCCTCCCCGCGCACCGATACTGAACCCGTGGTGGTCTTTCAGGAACGAACCGAAGGTGGCAAACGTCAGCACCTGACCAAGCGTGATCGCGATCGAAACGCTCAACGCCCTGATTGTGATGGACCAGTTGAATCGCGTCGGCACGAGTCCGGACTCGGGTTCGTCGACCACACGGACTGTGCGTGCATCCATCGCCCGCAACAGCAATGGGGTGGACATTGCGAGAGCAATTCCGGTCACCAGGAACGGTGCACTCCATGAGAACCGTTCGATAAGGCGACCAGCGACGTAGCCGCCGATCAACAACGACAAAGCCCAAGACAATTCGTATGTACCAATAGCACGGCCCCGTTCGGAGAAGGGGGTGCGATCGCCGATGAACGTGTGGATGGTGGTGGTGACCAGGTTGACGCCGAGTGAAATCATGCAGAAGCCGATGACCACTCCGGCCTGGCTACGGAGCACCCCGATCAGGATGCCGCCGACTGCGCAGGAAAGCAGACCGCATACCGACCAGCGCCGGTGTCGCCCCCGGTCGAGGTCGCGGCCCACGAGAGAACCGCCGAGCCCAGCGAACTCACCTGCACCGAGCAATGATCCGACTCGCTTCTCGCTTGTCCCCAGCCCTTTCGAGATGTCCTCGATGAACGGGTAGGGCAAGCGAAGGAGCAGGTTCGCAAGGAATTTCAGCGACGTCAGCAGCAGCAGCGGAACCCCAGGACGCGGAGCAGGATTCGACGTCTGGGACTGCACCGACACAACGTAGTCAAACGGATTCAATCGTTAGAACGTCCGAAAGGACAAAGGGATATCGCTCAACCCTTCCCGTAGAGAATTCCCACGGGTACGATGGCCCGATGGGCTCGAAACTCTCTCCGGTTTGGTCGAAACTCACCCCGCTGCAGGTGACCCACGGGCAAGGTAGCTGGGTGTTCACCACCGAAGGCGATGAATACCTGGACTACTCGGCCGGCATCGCAGTGGTCTCAACGGGTCACGCGCATCCGAAAGTGGTCGAAGCCATTCGCGAACAGGCTGGTCGTTTCATACACGCGCAGACGAACTGCTATACGCACGACCTGTTGGAACCACTCGCAGAGAAGCTCGACACCATCACGCCCGCCTCCATCGAGCAGTTCTTCTATTCCAACTCGGGGGCCGAAATCACCGAGGCCTCGGTGAAACTGTCCAAGCACGTCACCGGAAAGCCCAACACCATCGTGTTCGCAGGTTCGTTCCACGGACGCACACACATGGCGATGGCCATGACCGCCTCGAAGGCCATATACCGCGCCCAGTACGGACCTCTGCCGGGCGGCGTCTACGTGGCGCCGTTCCCCGAGGTCGCCGCCGTGCCGGCAGACCAACACGACGCCGCGATCGATCGCGCACTTACGGGTTTCGACTACCTGCTGAAGTCACAGACCGCGCCCGAGGAAACAGCGGCAGTAATCCTGGAGCCGGTGCTCGGCGAAGGCGGCTACATCCCTGCACCTCAGCGCTTCATCGAGGGCATCGTCGAGCGCTGCAACAAGCACGGCATCATGTTCATCGCCGACGAGGTGCAGTCGGGCTTCGGCCGCACCGGCAAGATGTTCGCAGTCGACCACTACGGCGTGCAGCCAGACATCATCTGCATGGCCAAGGGCATCGCATCGGGCTTCCCGTTCTCGGCGCTCGGCGCCAGTGCGGCGCACATGGCCAAGTGGGTCCCCGGCTCACACGGTGGTACCTACGGTGGCAACCCAATCGGTTGCGCTGCAGCACTGGCCACCATCGACATACTCACCGCGCCCGGTTTCCTCGACCACGTCTGCGCCCGCGGCGAGCAACTACGCGAGGGTCTCACCGCCATCGCGCAGGACCATGGTGGCATCACCGACGTGCGCGGCCTCGGTCTCATGAGCGCTGCACAGTTCACCGACCCTGCGCGGGTCGCAGCCATCATCAGGCACGCGCTCGAGGAAAGCCGGGTGATCTTGCTGAACGCCGGCACGTACGCCAACGTCATCCGGTTCATGCCCCCGTTGGTGACCACTGCGGACGAGATCGACATCGCACTCGGCGCCATCCGTTCGGCGATGAAGGCCACGTCCTGACATGAGCGTCAGACGTGTCGACATGTCCGACCCAGCCCGACCTGCCTGACGCACGAACCGGTCAGCCCGCCGACAGCGGGCCGTTTGCGGGTCCGTATTCACGCTCGACCGTTGCGACACGCACGCGATAGTCCGCGTACCACCGCTCCCGGCCAAGCCTCTGGGCACCGAGATGTTCGGTGACCTGTTTCCACGCCCGCGCCGCGTCGGCGGAAGTCCAATACGACACGGTAATGCCCAGGCGATCGGCGCCCCTCGCTCCTTCGATACCGAGGTACCCGGGCTGCAGGCGAGAGAGGCGATCCATCTCGAGAGCCATTTCGCCGTATTCAGCACCATCACCCGGGGCGCGCCGACTGGTAAAGATCACCGCCGTGTACGGCGGCTCCGGTGTCTCGGCAATGCCGGCGTCGGCATTCGGCCGGTCACGTTGTTCGCTGTTCGGTTCCATCATTCGCGATCCTGTCAGAACGTCGACCCTCCCAGCCCCGACCCCCCGCCCAGGCGCCAGCGCAACCAACGTTGGATCTGCAGCAACCAACGTTGTTCTGGCGGCGCTTTTCGAGCGCGTTTTTGGGCGGGTTGGTTGCTGGCGACGCAACGTCGGAGAAACGCCCAGTTCCCGGCAGCCCACTTCGAGCACGGTGATTCTCGGTTGCTGTGTGATGGCGATCACGGTGGACGTCCAACCGATGTCCGACAGTGGATCGTCGCACCCGGCGACGATGTTGAGGGAGACCGCCATGTACATCCGCACAACTTGGACCGCACGCCCGCTGACCGTCGAGCAGACGAACCGCATGATGGCTACTTGGGGGAAGCTCGAAGCAAACCTTGGCGAGCGTGTCGGATCCGAACGAGTCTGTTGGTTCATCAACGCAGATGGCTCCGGAGGCGTCACGATCGACAAGGTGACAGACGCCGATGCCGCCGCCCTTCTGGGGCTGGAGCAGTCCCTGGCGCTTGGCGAGTTCCTCGAACTCGACTCCAAGATCGTGCTCGACCTCGACACCGCAATGCCAGCAATTATCGCCGGCGTCGGTCACATCAACGCCAAGTAGCGAAGACGGTCGATCCGGTCGCGGCGGCGGCCGGAGGACGAGCAGGTCTGTTCGGCGCGTTCGAACGAAGTCAGCCAACAGACCCGAGCGGCTCGGAGCCGTGGTATTGGCACCAGCGCCAACACTGGTCGCGGAACGCAAGCACGCCGGTCACCCTGTACGGGCGTTCGCTGATGGAACCGTCCGGCTGAACCGTCTGCCACGGGGCATCGGCGATGAACCAGGCCACGTCGCCGACAACGGAGACCCGCCTATCGACCCATCGCCAACCGTGTGCGGTGGAACGAGATGTGAGCGCCTTCAGGCAAGCCCGCACCGCATCGGCGCCGATGAACTCCTCTCCGGCGGCCGACCCAAGAATCGAGACATCCTCTCGGTCGAGCAACCAGGCCGCTTCGGCCGCCGCACGATCACGGCTTCTCAGCGCCAAGTCGAACGCGTCAATCGCCTTCAGTACATCTTCAATTGCGTGCGTGCGGTCCATGCGCCACCCGGAGATCTAACCCCGAAACGTGTCCGGTTCCGAGCAGTGTAGATCTGGTTCCGCCTGCGAGTTCGGTCGGCAACAGTCCAATCCACGAGATTTCGACGACGGATTGCGCCCTCGCGAACGCCGGACGACATCCACAACGCGCTTGGTACCGAACCAGTGGCATGCACAAGCCAACCAACGACGTTCACCCTGCCGGTCGGCAGTATGGACTGGCCAGGCTGAGTGTCGTTCTCGCCGTCACAGTTGCTGTCGGCGTCGGTTGCACTCGTTCCGCAGCGCCGTCCGCGTCAAACACTTCGGTCGTGCCGTCGACGACACCTCCGCAGGGTTCCCTGACCGCTGGTCAGCGGGTCGCCGCGTTGGATTTCACTGTTCCATCCGTGCCGTCCGTGCCGCCGCAGCCGGCTGGAGCAATTCAGATCGCGAAACCGGGCGACGCCCCAGCAACGGCAACTGCACAGCTCGCAACTTCGGCGTCGGGCGCGGTGACCACATTCCTGGACGCCCTGATCGCACGCGACTATGCCAACGCCTTCGCCCAGCTCAGTCCCCTCGAACAAGCGCGCGTCAGTTCGCCACAGCGACTTGCAGCGGAGACCGCTCCGTTCGGATTGACTGCCTTCACCATCAGCGAATCAACGCCCGGGTCGGTGACGACCGAGTTCGTGCAGACTTCTCGCGTCAGCGACATCGACGGGGTGATCGCGCCCGCTGCCACCGTCGTGTTCCCCATCGCGACCGAGAACGGTGTTTTCACCGTCGGCTGGAGCCGCCGAACCGTGGTCTCGCATCATCCGGAGCGTTCGGCAACGTCTGACTCCGAAGTCAGCGCCGCCGTGCTTGAGTGGGCCGACGCAGCACAGCGTTGCTCGGCGTCGCCGCTGCAGTATTCGGCCGGTCTGATCGGTGTGACCGGCCTGGCGGACAGGCTGTGCAAGAGCACCGGCACTCCAGTTGTCGAGGCCGTCGGTGACCTCGATGCACTCGATGAACCGCAGCCGGTGATCGACGGGTTCGGCAGTTCAGCAATGACGTGGGCACGCGTCGTACGCCTCAAGGAACCGGTGGACATGAACGTGGTCGTTGCGCCCGACGCAGGTCACTGGACCGTCATTGCGATCGCTCGCCCTTCGCTCGCTTCCCTCGCTGCACCGCCCTCGGTCCTCCCGACATCTGCTCCGTCATGAGTTCACCTCACGACACCCTTCTTGACCGGTTCGGCCGTACCCACGGCTGCATCGGCCCCAAGACGTCCGGCTTGTCCGGACACCGCCCCCAAACCCAGTTGAAAGGACACCTCATGGTGCACCGAAACAAGAAGCTCCTCCGGTCCTTACCGGCAATCGGCGTCAGTGCCGCCCTCGCATTGGCGTTCACGCCTTCGGCGAATGCGTCCAGCCACCGCGAAGCACCGTCGATCACCGAAGACCCGGTGGCCGACCTGACCGACCTGTACGCGTTCGTGAGCCCGGACAATGCGTCCAGCACCACGCTGGTCATGAACGTCAACCCGTTCGAACTTCCTGCCGGCGGACCCAACTTCCACAAGTTCGGCGACGACGTCCTCTACGAGTTCAACATTGACAACAACGGTGACGCCGTTGCAGACATCAAGTACCAGTTCCGCTTCAAGACGACGTACTCCAACCCGAACACGTTCCTCTACAACACCAACCAGGTGACGTCGCTGAGCGACCCGGATCTCAACGTGCGCCAGAGCTACACGGTCACCGAAGTGAAAGGTGGCGCATCGACTGCCATCGGAACCAACGTGATGGTTGCCCCGGCGAACGTCGGCCCGCGATCGATGCCCAACTACCGAGCCCTCGGTGACGCAGCGGTGACTCCGCTGTTGAGCAATTCGGCCAAGGTGTTCGCCGGTCCCCGTGACGATCCGTTCTTCGCTGATCTCGGAGCGATCTTCGACCTCGGTGGACTGCGCCCGTTGAACAAGGCCCACCTCATCCCGCTGAAGACAGCAGCGGGCCGCGATTACCTGGCCGGCTTCAACGTTCACTCCATCGTGTTGCAGGTTCCGTCTTCACGCATCACCAACGGCGACCCTGTCGTCGGTGTGTGGGCGACGACGTCACGTCGGGTTCCTGGCGCGTCCGGTGCTGCCGATACCTGGAAGCAGGTCGCACGTCTGGGCCAGCCTCTGGTCAACGAAGTGGTTGTTCCGATCGGCGCCAAGGATCTGTTCAACAGTTCCTCGCCGGACAAGGACCTCCAGTTCGCCAAGGGCGTTCTGGAGCCCGAACTGGGCAAACTGATCCCGGTTCTGTACCCGGGCGTGAAGGTGCCGACCAGCGTCAGCACCGGTTTGGGACTGGGAGGCCGTGAAGACCTTGCGACCATCTTCCTGACCGGCATCGCCGGGCTCAACCAGCCGAAGAAGGTGACACCGTCGGAGCAGTTGCGACTGAACACCGGAATCGCCAAGTCCGGTTTCCCGAACGGCCGCATGCTGGCCGACGACGTTGTCGACACTGCCCTCCAGGTGGTGGCCGGCGCGACGGACTTCTCCAAGGAGTTCAAGGTCTTCCCCAACAACATCCTTGGTGATGGCGTGGACTTCAACGATCGGGAGTTCATGAACCAGTTCCCATACGTCGGCTGGCCGAACGACGGTTACTCGACCCAGCCGCAGCGGGGTTCCGACCCAGCTGATGACAAGAACGAGAAGTAGCACGTAGCTCCGAGTGATCGTCAGTGCACAGAGAATTCCCCTCGCTGTGCACTGACCCACCGTTGCATTTCGGCTGATCCCAGGCCGTACGCACACATATCTATTCACCACACACGAAGCCGAGCGATGACATGACGACCGTCGGACAAACCCCCGCCCAAACTGGTCTGGTTACGCCTCGACGCCTTGTAGGCGCTGCAACCCTGATCGGTCTGTTGTTGGCCACCGTTGCGCTCGTGTCCCGAACGTCCGGCCCGGTGCAGCGTTCCACTGTTGTGGGAGCGTCGACACCGACGCAAGCGGACGCGTCAGCGATCGACTCTCCGTCACAGGTCAGCGCCTCTGATCCCGTTTCCCGAATTGGGGAACTCGAACAAACGGTGAAGACCAGCCCGACGGACGGGAAGAGCTGGCAGTCATTGGCCGGCGCCTATCTGCGGCGGGCATTCGAAACTGCGGACCCGTCGTATTATTTGCTCACTACGAATGCCCTCGACCGCACCGAGTCCATCCTCGGCAAGACAGTCGAAGTGCACGTGTTGCGAGCGAACCTGATGCTCGCGCTGCATGATTTCACCGGAGCGCGCACCGAGGCCGACGCAGCGTTGGCCATTCAGCCGACCAGCTTCGACGCAACGGTTGCGTTGACAGATGCGATGATCGAGACGGGTGACTACACGTCAGCGAGCGAACTCATCGCCACGCTGGTCGATTTTCGACCAGGTGTCGCTTCGTTGTCGCGACTCTCGTACTTCCGCCAGCTCACCGGGGACATTCTCGGGGCCGAGGCTGCAATGCGCGCTGCGATTTCCGCTGCCCCTGCGGAATCCATCGACCGGGCCGTTGCTCTTGCCTACCTGGGAGAGATTCAACTGGAACGAGGAGTCGTCGATCCGGCTGACCGTTCCTTTACCGAGGCGCTCCGGCTCAACCCTGCTTCCCCTGTTGCAGCAATCGGCAAGGCACATGTTCAAGCCGCGCGTCTGGACTGGGCCTCGGCTATCACGACGCTCGACGATCTCGTTGAACAAACACCTGCTCCAGGGGCATTTGGTCTGCGCGCAGACATTGCTCGGGCAACCGGCGATGCCGCCGGAGCGCGCGCCGCCGACCAGTTGGTCGACGCCAGTATGGCGTTGCTGAAATCGAACGGCGCAACTGTTGACGCTGATCTGGCGATGCTGCTCGCAGACCGCGGTCCATCGTCTGCGCCGGATGCGCTGAAGGCGGCGGCTCAGGCGTACGCAGACCGGCAGACGATCTTCACAAACGATGCGATGGCCTGGGCACTTGCCCAGTCCGGTCGGACCGGCGAAGCGGTCCCGTATGCGGAAGCGGCGTTGATGACCAACCCACAGGTAGCGTCGATTCATTGGCACGCGGCCGTGATCTTCGATGCACAGGGAGACCGCAAGCGCGCCGCCCGTGAGCTGACCGCAGCAATGCGGAACCCGGCGTTCTCCCCGTCGCAGGCGGCTGCTGTCCGTGCGATGGCGCAGCGTTACGGACTTAAGTCGTAGGGCAGAGGACCTCGGGACGAACCGGCAACTTCACAGGCCCGCGCAACGAGCCGGACTGTTTCCACTCGATCGTTTGCGGGTCGACCGTGTAGTCGCCGAACGCAGCAACGAACGCGCTCAGCCCGATGCGCATCTCCAATCGGGCCAGCGCTGCGCCGAGGCAGTGATGGATTCCGTGGCCGAACGAGATCGGCCGCGGGTTCTCGCGGTCGAGATGTAGTTCGTGTGCGTCGGGCCAACGGCGCGGGTCACGATTGGCAGCGCCCCACAGGATGGCGACTCGGGCACCAGGCTTAATCGTCTTCCCGCCGAGATGCATTTCCTTCGTCGCAACGCGGACTCCCGAGATGACCGACGTGTCGAACCGAATGAGTTCCTCGATGGCGTTGTCGCGCAGTTCGGGTGTTGCCCGGAACATCGTGCGCTGCAGCGGGTGAGCGGCAAGCGCGACGATGCTGTTGCCGAGCATTCCGGTTGTGGTCTCGTGCCCGGCGATCATGATGATCTGGATCATCGCAACCAGTTCTTCATCCGTCAGCGCGTCCCCTGCTTCGGCCTGGACGAGAGCGGAAATGAGATCGTCTCGCGGCTCGGCCCGGCGTTCGGCGGCGACAGATCTGAAGTAGCGGTCGAGGTCCGCGAAGTGCCCGCTCAGCACGTCCGGATCGAAGGTGAGGAACGGATCGATGAGGCTGGCTATCGCATCGGACACTTCTTTGAGCCAGTCCCAACGATCCCGCGGCAGGCCGAGGATGTCGCCGATGACGTAGATCGGGAGGCGTGTCGTGAACCCGGCGACGACATCAGGTTCGTGGCTGGCCTTCATCGCGTCGATCAGCTCTTCGGCAACTGCGCGAACGCGGGTTTCCCAGCTGGCGATCTGCTTCGGCGTGAACGCACGACTGACCAATGAGCGGAGGCGAGTGTGGTCAGGAGGGTCGGTCAGCAGAACCCATTTGCTGAAGTTCGATTTCGCAAGGTCCGACAGCGCCGAATACGGCCGCACCACCAACAGCATGTCGACCACGTCGCTCACAGCTGTATCGCTGGACCGGAGCAGCTCCTGGGTCTCTTCGTATCCAAGCACCATCCACTGGCCGAAAACCTTGTGGAAGAACACCGGCCCGTTGACCCACAGCCTGTCTGTTCTCGGGTACGGATCGATAGAGAACTCGGGCGCAAACGGGTTCTCGGTGCGAGCCAGCCCGAACACGATCTTCGACAGCCGTTGCCGTTTCGCCACCTGCCTGACGAGTGGTATCAGCACCTGCTCGACCCGCATGATGACGCCTCCTGGACGGGACCCACCGTATCCGTAGCGGGCTGGCTACGCCGAGGAGTTCTTCAGGAATTTCAGCCGTGGACCGTGAGGGGCTCGAACCTCCGACATCTTGCTTGTAAGGCAAGCGCTCTACCAACTGAGCTAACGGTCCTTGTAGAAGTCGCCCAGTGTAGAGGAAGCGGGATCGCGGTCCGCTCGATACAGTCCTGGCTCCTCGTCCAGCACGGCGCAGACCTCAACGCAGCGTTCGTGGGTCCCCACTCCGAGACTGCGCTGCACATCTCACTCCGCAGCTCGCAACGGCCACAGGGAGCTCAGCGAGTTCCTCACTCAGCCATGACCAACGAGTGGGTGTCTCCAGCAGCTTCGGGTGTCTCCAGCAGCCATGCTGGAGACACCCACACCTGCTCAGCACGCCCACTCAAGCTGAACCGCCTTGCACAGGTCTCGACGGGTCCGAGGACGTCGGTTCGATCGATTCATCTCCGTACGGACAGATCACCGACCCGGCAAAGGCGCATCATCTCCGAAGTCCCCAAGACATCGACTCTCACGTTCGACAAGATGGTGCTCCGCGCTCCGAACAGCGCCGGCGACCTGGCGGTCACGACGATCGGCAAAGCCTCACGCTGGATGGTGCAGCCTGGGTCGAGCAACCGAGAGCGGGGTTACTTCTCCCACGACTTGCGGGTTTCGGTCTGAGCAGACTGCTTTGCCTGCTTCGCAACCTTCTTCTCCTTGGCTGTCTTACCGACCTTTTTGTTGTTCGTCGATGATTTGTCTTTGTTTGCCATGGTCGCACCCTACAGGGGGATCGCTGCGACCGGACCCCAGGAAGGCCGAGTACCGTAACTACGCTTACGATTCCGGGCAATCAGTGACCTTACGGATGCGATGACGCGGGCCAAAGCACACGATGGCAGGCATGCTCACCATCGCACTTCGTGACCTCCAATGGCGTTCGCGTCGCATCGCCATCACCGTCGTCGGGGCGGCGCTTGTTCTCGCCCTCGCGCTCGTCATGTCGGGTTTGTCGGCCGGTTTCGACAACGAGTCGGCCCGAACCGTTGCAATTGCTCACGGCAGCGGATGGGTCATCGACCAGAACGGCACGGGGCCGTTCCTGCAGCCGAGTCCGCTCAGCAATGAAACGGTGTCTTCGATCCAGCGCGAAGTGGGCACCGACCACGCAGCACCGATCGTGTTTGCCCGCCAAAGCGTGCGAACGGACCGTGGTACGCCTCTGGGTGACCATCTCCATGTGAACCTCGTCGGCGTTGTGCCACAAGGACTTGGGGCACCGAAAGAGGTGGCCGGGTCGCCGCTTCGCTCCAGTGGGCAAGTGATCGTGGACGTCACCCTTGGGGCGGCGGTCGGTGACCGCATCCGGGTCGGCTCGTTGCTGATGAGCGTGGTTGGAACAGTCACGGGCGCACGCCTGCTGGCTGGCGTGCCGAACGTCTACGTCACCCTGGAAGACGCACGGACGCTCACCTTCAACGGCCAGCCGCTCGCCAGCGCAGTCGTGATCGACCGTACCGTGACGCCACCGAGGGGAACCAAGGTCCTGACGAACGGTGAGGCCCAGATCGACGGGCTGCGACCGGTGGTCAACGCGCAGAAAACCATCGCAATGGTGCGCTCGTTGCTGTGGCTGGTGGCCGCGCTCATCGTCGGCTCGGTGATGTATCTGGGTGTGCTGGAACGCACACGGGACCTGGCCGTACTGAAAGGCATGGGAGCAACGTCGAAGTCGCTCGGTGTCGGGTTGGCGCTCCAATCTGCGCTGCTTGCGCTGCTTGCCTCGGTGATCGCCATCGGCCTCGCGATCCTCATCGCTCCCCTTTTCCCGCTCTCCGCGGAAATACCGGGCATTGCATTCGCAACGCTTCCCCTGCTTGCCGTCATCGTCGCCGGCATCGCAAGCATCGGTGCCGCTCGTCGCATCTTCTCCATCGAACCCGCCCTCGCCTTCGGAGCCTGAATCCACATGACACGCACTTCACCTCACGCCGCAACACTTCCCGAATCCTTCGCCGGGCCGTCGCTGCCAGCAACCGCGCCGCTCGATCTGTTCGGCGGTACCGGCAACGCCAGCCGCGATCTGCACCTCGTCGGCGTGAGCATCAGCTACCTCGCGACCGATCGCAGCCCGGTCACCCCGGTGACTGACTTGTCGCTCTACGCGCCGAGCGGAAGGATCACCGCCCTCGTCGGACGGTCAGGAACAGGCAAGACATCGATCCTGTCGTGCGTCGCAGCGACCCTCCGCCCGACCACTGGCCAGATCTGGCTCGGTGGCACCGACGTCGCAGCGCTGCAGGGAGCGGCGCTCGATGCGTATCGGCGGCGCAGTGTTGGCGTGGTTCATCAGGCCTACAACTTGATCCCCAGCCTCTCGGCGCAGGAGAACGTGATGGTGCCGATGGGCCTGGTCGGCACCTCGCGACGTGATTCCCTTGCTCGTTCCTCGGCGCTGCTGGCTCGACTTGGGCTTGCCGACCTCGCCCATCGTCGACCAGCTCAACTCTCCGGTGGCCAGCAGCAGCGCGTCGCAGTTGCCCGTGCGCTCGCGAACGATCCGGCGCTGGTGGTCGCCGACGAGCCGACAGCACACCTCGATGGCGGCTCGGTCGACGAGGTCCGGTCGTTGCTGCGCTCCATCGCTGATGACGGTCGCACCGTGGTCATGTCGACCCACGACGATCGACTGCTCGACGCAGCGGATCAGGTGGTGGTACTCGGACAATTCGACAACCCGACCGTCACAAGAGTGCCGAAGAAAACAGGTTCGTGACGGGTTGACGCCTACTTGTAACGCCGCCCGGCCTCTAGGTTTGCTGGGTGCCTGAAGGTCACACCATCCATCGCCTTGCGCTTGACCACAACCGGGACCTCGTGGGCAAAGCACTTCAGGTCAGCTCGCCGCAAGGCAGGCTGACCGAAGCAGCGGCCTTGCTGAACGGCACCGTGTTGAAGCGGGTTGACCCGTACGGCAAGCATCTCTTCTATCGGTACGGGTCAGCGTCGCCGGCTCGTGCAACCACCGTGCACGTGCATCTCGGGCTGTTCGGCAAGTTCACCCGCCACGCTTCGCCGGCACCGATTCCGCGCGACACCGTCCGGTGGCGGATGGAGACGCCTCGGTGGACCGTCGACCTGATCGGCCCGACGGACTGCCGGATCATCACCCCCGACGAAGAGCAGGTGATCAGAGACCGACTCGGCCCCGATCCGTTGCGCATCGACGCGGACCCGTCCATCGCGTTCGACCGGCTTCGCAAGCGCCGAATCCCCATCGGGGCAGCGCTGCTGGATCAGAAAGTGATGGCAGGCGTCGGCAACGTATACCGGGCAGAGGCATTGTTCGTGCACGGCATTTCACCGGACCGCCCAGCGAACGAGGTTTCCCGTCAGGAGTTCGACGCGGTCTGGGCAACGCTGGTGGTGATGTTGAACAAAGGCGTGGCAGACCGGCGGATCATCACGGTGGCAGACGACGAGCTGAGGGTGCTTGCCAAACCACGGAACCGGATCCGAAGCAAAGAAGGCGTCTACGTGTACAAGAAAGCGCACTGCATGCGCTGTGCCACGCCCATCCGCCGGTGGGACATGGCCGGCCGGTGGGCATACGAATGCCCGACGTGCCAACCCGCTTGAAACCGGGTGTGGCGCTACTTCTTCACCGTGGTGGGAGCCACCGAGGCGTCGGTGCGCCAATAGGTCTGGATCCACGGGCTGGACGTCTGCTTGCTTGGACCAAGGCCGGTGAGTGAACGGATCTGGTTGCGGAGGGGCAGCAGCACCCCTTCGACCGGTGACTTGA
>JANNBN010000050.1:0-29395 GCA_031385545.1 Acidimicrobiia bacterium
GCGCTCCTTGCCTCGGTCGTCGGGATTGTTCTTGTGGTGGGCGGCTATGGCGTCAGACCATTTGTGAGGCGCGCATATGGTCTTGGCTCAGCCCACTCCCTCCTCACAAGTCCCGATCTGAACGAGGAGACACGGCACTTCCTCGGGGCGCTGCACCTGGCCCCGATCATCGAGCAGCGACGCCCGAACGCCTTCTCCGGCCCCACCGACCACACCGGCCCCACCGACCGACAGACCAAGTGACGCACCGATGACCAACTTTCTGCAATACCTCGTGCAGGGCCTCGCTCAAGGAGCGATCTACTCGCTCGTTGCGCTCGGCTTTGTGATCATCTTCCGAGGAACGAAGGTCCTGAACTTCGCTCAGGGAGCCTTCATGCTCTTCGGTGCGTTCCTCACGTTCAACGTTGCGCGCACGTGGGGCATCAACTACTGGGTGGCAATCATCATCTCCACCGTGGCGATGGCGTTCGCCGGGTTCGGCGTCGAGGCTGCTGTGCTCCGTCCGCTGCGGAACCGCCCGACGTTCACGGTGATCATGGCCACACTCGGCCTGAGCTACGCGGTCGAGCAACTCGTGCTGGCGATCTGGGGTACCGATCCGCTTCCGTTGAATGATCCAATGGGCATCAACTTCTGGAAGGTGGGCGGCGTCACCATCACCTACGTCGACGCCGTCACCCTTGCGGTCACCATTGCGATCACGGCCGGCCTGCTGCTGTTCTTCAATCGCAGCAGGCTTGGTACGGCAATGCGAGCAACAGCGTTCGATCCCGAAGCAGCAATTGCGCAAGGCATCAACCCACGCCTGGTCTTCGGACTGTCGTGGGCGATCTCGGCGGCTATCGCAACCGTGGCCGGCGTGTTCCTGTCGTCGGGTAACGGGCGCAACGTCGCTCCGACGTTGTTGCAGATTGCGTTGACCGCGGTTCCCGCAGCGATCCTCGGCGGACTCGACTCCACCAAAGGTGCAGTCGTCGGAGGCCTGGTCATCGGCCTTGCTCAACAGCTCATGTTCGGGTATCAACCCAACATCAGTTCGTGGCTCGGCAAGGTCATCAACCTCGACATCGGCGATTTTCACTACAAGGCGGGGCTGGGCCCCAACTTCCACCTGGTTTTCCCGTATCTGATCATGGTGGCGATCCTCGTGGTCCGACCGTACGGTGTCTTTGGCACCAGAGAGGTCAGGCGGGTCTGACATGAGCGGTGCAATCATCACCTTGACGTTGCTCGCGCTGTCTGGCGCCGCGTTGTTCGTCTGGGCTCGTCATGACACGCACCACCGGTTGGCCACGTCGTACGCGGCCGACCTCAGGACCTTTGCGTCGAACTGGAAGAAGCTGGGGCTGGCAGTCGGCGCCCTGATCTACATCAGTGCCCCGATCGGGTTTTCGTGGATCGGATACCGCGGCGTGCACCTGCCGGCCCAGATGATTCCTGGGATGCCGCTGACCAACCTCTCGATGTCGCTGCTCAACTTCGCCGGCATCTTTGCGATTGGAACGTTGGCACTCAATCTCCTGACGGGCTACGCAGGCCAGGTATCGCTCGGTCACGCAACCTTCATCGGCGCCGGTGCGTACGCAGCTGGCTACTTCGGGGAAAACGTCACGGTCGGCGGGAAGCATCTTCCGTTCCTCGTGTGGCTCGCCGCAGCGGGCCTGGTTGGCGCGGTCATCGCTGCAGCGGTCGGTCCGTTCGCCCTTCGGCTGAGAGGCGACTACCTCGCTGTGATCACGGTCGGCATGCTCGTCTTCGCCGAGCACATCTTCAACGCGTGGGCAGACATCACCGGCGGAACTCCAGGACGCAGCAACCTGCCACAGCCCACGCTCACCATCTGGCCCGGAAAGAGCATCATCTTCACCGTTCCCGAGACGACCGAGGCAGACATCTTCGGTTTCACCTACAGCCGCGACCAGGCGTTCTTCTGGCTCGTGTGGGCGTTCGTCGTGCTGGCAGCGATCGTGGCCTACAACGTGGTCCGCACCCGTTCCGGGCGGGCGATGATGGCGGTCCGAGACCGTGACCTGTCAGCCGAGGCGATCGGTGTCGACATCGCGGCGACGAAAATCAAGGCGTTTGCGTTGTGCGGTGCGATGGCCGGTGTGTCGGGCGCGTTGTACGGGTCTCAGATCCAGTCCGTCACGCCGGAGTTCTTCGACCTGAAGCTCTCCATCCAGTACGTGGCGATGATGGTGGTCGGCGGAAGCGGCACCATTCTCGGCTCCATCCTCGGTGCGGTTGCCATCATCGGCCTTGACCGCCTGACGGACCGGTTCAAGTGGATCTTCACGTTGCCAGGCGTCCGCAATGTGTTGTTCTTCGTGAGCACATCGAGCAACGAGAGCGTCACCACCACCGGGGTCCGGGGTTTCATCGACCGCATGCAGATCGAACTACCGAACTTCGTGCGCTTGATCTACGGCCTTCTCATCGTGCTGTCGTTGCGCTATTTCCCGAACGGAATCGCGGCACTCTGGGACCGGATCAAGCGGTTCTTCGTCCGGTGGCCGTTCGCACGGTAACGAGCCGAGCGATCGTAAGCATGGCGGTCGCCGTTACACACACCACGGTTGCGGCACCGAACACCTTGACGTTTCGGTCGGTGCCGGCCTGAAACCCGTGCAGGGTACACAGCACGTACAGCGGAAAACTGAGGTAGTGCACGCGTCGCCAGACCCGCTTCGGCAGTCGCCGTCGCAGCAGCGACGTCGCCTCAACGGCCACCAGCAGATACATGGCCATCACACCCCACGCAACGGCGGTCGTGATGCGCTCAGCGCGGTCGGCTTTGGTGAACGGGATCAGAATCTGTCGCCATCCGAAGTGCGCATAGTTGTCAGCAATGAGCGCACTCAGGTGAACAGCAACGAGCGTGACTGCGGTACCTCCCAGGAATCGATGCAGATCAAGCATCCACGCGGGTGATGCCACCTGGTTGAGGAGCCGGGTCGACAAAGCAAGTCCCCATACGACCGACGCGGTCACCAACAGCCACGCGACCATTCCGGACGAGCGAGACAGGTACCACGTCATCTTCTCCGGCGCGATCGCGCCGACGATCGAGATGCCACGGGTGATGTCGATAGCGGTCATCGACCCGTTGGTTCATAGCGGGCGCTCACGGAGTTCCAGTCATCAGTTGCGACGGACATGCCGCCGAACTCGACGGTTGCGTACGCTCCACTCGGCACCACTGAATTCAGGTTCGCACCGACGAAACGGGCGTCGCGTTGACGGGCGAGGTGGACGGCGACGGATTTCGTGAGCACTTCGGACCACCAACCCTCTGAGGACACCACGCACACCATCGGCACGTCGTCCGTCAGGCTGGAGCCGGTCGCCGGATCGACGAGGTGGTGAACCGTCATGCCCTTGTGCTGCCATCTCCGCTTGTCCGTCGTCGTGAAGGCAACGGCACCGTCATCGAGCAAAATCACTTCGTCCCGTGAACCGACCTGAATCGACCAGTGGTCAGCATGGTCCGAGCACGCACCAGCGACACGAACATCGCCACCGAGGTTGGCCATCACGCCAGTCGCTCCGAGCGAAAGCAGCGCATCAGTGACCACGTCCCCGGCATAGCCCTTGCCAATTCCGCCGAGATCCAGTTGAGTTCCGATGGGAATGCGAACTCGGCTGGTTCGCTCGTCGATGTCGATGTCTCCTGTCACATCGCCCCGGGCTTCCGCGACCGCATCGGCCAATCGCTCGTGTGGGTTGGACAGTGTGGCGAACGGGCGGTCATAGCCGAGCATCACGAGATGATGCCCGACCAACGGGTTGTACCGACCTTGCGTGAGATCGCGGCCGGTCGACGCGACGATCATTGCATTGCGCGTCCATTGACTCACAGAGACCCACCGACCGGCGTTTCGATTGACCCGGGTGACATCGCTCTCGGAAAGAAACCGGCTCCAGTACCGTTCGAGTGAGTGGATCAGCGCTGCGCCGATGGCCAGCAGCTCGTTGATCGAACGGGTTCCGTGTGCGTCGGTAACTGCGATTTCACAGTCGCTCCCCATTGCACGGAACGCCGTGACGTTCGCACATTCCGGCGGCGTCATCAGCTCCCTCCCGCCCGCGTGGTCGGTGGGGCGGTCACCACCGGCACAGTTGTTGCCACCGTCGTGACCGGGGCAGGGGCGGCCGAGGTTGGTGCAGGTGTGGGCAGCACGGTTGGAGCCGACGTTGTCGGGGCTGGCGTTGTCGGGGCTGCGGTCGTGGGCGCAAGCGTCGTAGCAACGGTCGTAGCAACGGTCGTAGCAACGGTGATCGTCGGCAGGGGAGTGACGGGTGGAATCGTTGCAGGCGTGGCAACGGTGTTGGAAGCTGGAAGGAGCGTCACGGGACTCGCCGGAACGGTTGCACTCGCCGACGCAGACGTCGTCGGGGCGACCGTTCCGGCGGACTCGGCGTCGCTGGTCGAGGGGGTTGACGACTGCGTCGAGGAGAGTCTGTTCGACGAGGGTGTTCTGGATGACGACGGGGGAGTGCTGATTGCTTGGCTGCTCCGGACGGTCTTCTGCGCACCGATCACGGGGACCGCAGTCGGCGCGATCGTCGGTTTCGGCTTGGTCGAGGAAGCGGGGGTCAGCGGCGAACCCGATGTGGGCCGTTGTGCTGCCGTTGTGGTTGGCCGGGCCAAGGTGACGAGCGGGGCCGCCGGCGAGGGGACGCTGACAGTCGACGGGGGAGCAGTTGACTCGATGCGACGCCCGGTTTCCGTTGACGACGCTTCCTCGACCGGATCGGCGAAGTCCACGACGGCGAGATTGTCGAACGAAACGTCTCCTCTGGTCGGTGCCTCCGGGCCAGGGGCAGCTTCTGCGCTCTGTGGGTCGAACGTCTCAGCCGACCGGGCCGGTATCACAAGCGGTACCGGCTGGTTCGGCGCCACCGGTGCAGAGGAGACGGTTTTGTCGGCACCGCTGACGAGGGCTAGTTGATCAGGTGTCGCGGCTGGAGGCTCTGCACTCGTTGCCGGAGGGCTGGCCATCGCCATCGCAACCGACATGCCGATCGTTGACGCGAACGACGCCGACCCAACCGCAAGACGGGTGCGACGTGCCGGGTGGCGCCGCCGCAGCCGAGGCGCGTGCTTCCCTGACTGCTTCCGGGCTGGCATCGATTCAGCCTGAGCGCGCACATCGTTCCGGGCAGCATCGGGTCAGGTGGCCTAGACGTGAATGCGGCGTCAGGAACAGAACCTTGGTTCACGCTGCGGATGGAACAAACGAGGTTCCATACTCCTGAGCTGCTAGGACGGTTTGATGTCACGACTGAACGATGCCGCCGCCTTTTCCGCACTTGTCGCCCCGGTGATCGACCGCACAGCCATCTCGGTACACCCGGCGGTCGACAGGGAGCGGGTATCTGCCCTCCGAGGCGACAACCGATTCTCGCCAGCGGCACTGAGCCTGTTTGCTGGAATGCTGCTTGGTGGTCCGATATCGCAACACGAGTTCAACGAGCTGATGCGCTATCAGCATTTCGGCTCAAGCGACGCGTTCCTGGTGGGTCTCGCCGACCGGGGAGCAATCAGTATGCACACGGACGGTTCATTCGAAGCGACTCCGGCGGGTGCCGAGGTGGCACGACAGTTGGTTGTGATCCAAGCCGAGGCACTGGATTCGCTCTGGCGACCGAAGCACGCATCGCTGCCCGGTCTGTCTGCAGTGATCCTGAAAGCGCGCGCAGCCGCCGTGGCGGACCAGATGTCCGCATTGTCACGGCTCACCGGTCGTGCCTGGCTGCCCGCAGAGCCCAGCCACGCAACTCGTATCTGGGACGCGGCCGTCGTCCTGCGCATGCACCGGTCCGATGCCCACGCGCTTGCGTGGGCCGAGCAGGGCCACGGCGCGTTGGAGATGAAGCAGATGCCGCCCTCAGCTGAACGCGACGCAATCGAAGCGCGCACCAACGAACTCGCAGCAGCTCCATGGACCCCGCTCACGGCCGACGAAAGGTTGGATCTCCTTGCGGGTCTTGGCGCACTTCCAGGGACCGGCTCGCCGATCTGAGAACCACGGGGGCCTGTTCAACCCAATCATTTCGTCACAGTGACGAAATGGGCGTTTGAAACAGCTCCGGTGAGAGTTTCGGTCCGGCGGTCCTCGCAACCAACGTTGGGCCGTCAGCAACCAACGTTGGGCCGTCAGCAACCAACGTCGAGTATCCGGCAACCAACGTTGCCTCGACGGCCCGACTCAGACCCGAATATTCCGACGTTGGTTGCTGGAGCGATGACGTTGGAGAACACGGTGCCCTGCCGCGTCCGAGACGACAGGTTCCGCAGGTGGTTCTGCGGGAGGTGGGGCTGCCAGCGCCCAACGTTCGGCTCTCAGCAACCAACGTTGTCCGGAAGCTCAATTCGCCGTGGGCAAAACACAACGTTGGTTGCACGGATGGTCCGAGTTGGAGGAGGACACATCGCCGATAATGCTAGTTATGTCAACCTGATGGCCACGCGAGGCCAGACGCCGAACTGGGCGTTGTTCCCTCTCTCCCCCTCAGAGCGACTCGCAACGGCGGCGCATGAACGCTGCCGCCATGCAGAGCCCGGCTCCGAGGAGAACCAGGATGAGCCCGTAGGACGCCGCTGTCGTCCCGCCACCGGTGAGGGCGAGTTCGTTGGCCAGAAGGTAACGACCCAATACCTGGAGCGTCATGGAGACGGGCTCGTTGTCGATCCCGAGCGTGCGGAGTGTGTATTCACCGACCGGGAGCACTGGGAGTACGACCGCCCCATTTGCGTCGGCGACAGCGGCGAGAACGGTGCTGCCGTGCACGTCGATGACGGACACAGAGGCACCCGGAACCAGTCCCGACAGACGCACAGGCTCCCCCGCTGCTAGCGGAAGGGGTGCTGCTCCGTTGACGAGTGTCAGCACAGTCCCGGCGTCAGAGTTTCCGTTCGCGCCACCGGTGGATGATGTCGGAACCCCTGACCCAGCCCCAGGTTTGCCAACCGGCTTATCGCCAGGAGCGTTGCTGGTAGGCGATCCGGCTTGACCGGTCGAAGGAACCGTGACCGAACCACTCGAAGGTTGCGTTGACACTGTTGCACCATCAGGAGCTGGTTCGCTCGCCTCAGGTTGACGGACAGCGTCGGCTTGTTCAGGTCCGAACGCGTACGGTGGTAGCGGTGACACCGAGGTTGGGGCCACCGTTGGCTGCGGGGTCGGCTCGGTCGTGGGGCCCGAGCTGATCGGCGCAACGCTGCTCGGCGCAACGGTCGTCGGAACAGCGGTCGTCGGAACAGCGGTGGTGCTCGACGACGTCGACGGCTCGGCGACGGTTGACGGAGCGGCAGGAAGTGTCGTGGGCTGAGTCGTGGACGTGGACGGCACCGTTGTCGAACTGGTCGTTGTCGAACTGGTCGTTGTCGAACTGGTCGTTGTGGGTTCAGGAACGGTTGTCGAAGTCGTCGGCTCGGCCACGGTCGAACTCGAAGTCGTCGGCTCCACCGTTGTCGTGGTTGTCGTCGTCGGCTCGGTTGTTGTCGTCACGTCGGTCGTTGACGTCGTTGTGGGATCAGCCACCGTGGTCGAAGTCGGCTCGGCCATCGTCGTCGTGGTGCTCGTCGTACTCGTGCTTGTCGTGCTGCTCGTGGTCGTGGAAGTACTGGTCGTACTCGTCGTGGCCGCCGCGAGCGTGACGAACGACAGAATCGAGCCGGGGTAATCCGCTGTCGCACCAGAGCCTGAGTCCGTGAACACACCAACGGCTCTGTAGTAGTAGGTCGTCGAGGGAGTGAGACCGGTCAGTGACTGAGAAATCGCGGTCGTCGTCGATCCCGTCGTCGAAGTCGGAGCAGCAGCGACGCGGGTGGCGCCGGTCAGCAGCGGATCAGTCCCGTACTCGAAGAAGTTCGCGAGGGTGTTCGTCGCAGCCGCAGGATTCGAAGTTCCGGCGATCGACGCAGAGATGTTTGAAATCGCGGAAACAATTCCCGTCACCACGACTGGAGTCGCGACCGCAAGCGCGCTCTGCACCTCAGCCAACGTCTTGTTGGCGAGCGTGGTCGAGAACGATCCGCCGAGCGCTGCCAGGGTGGCTGCATCTTCGGTCGCGCCCTGATCGTCAAGATCCGCCAACACCGTGGCCATCGACTGGCCGGCGGCAATTTCGAAGGTGATGAATTCAACTGCGGTGCGCTGACGGCACGACGTCGTACCTTGATAGATCGTCAGTCCGGCACCCGAGTAGTTCAGGCTGTTCATCGGCTGAAACCCTGACGGGATGATGTCACCCCACGCCAAGGCTCCCAGGAACCACACGCCACCCGAGTGGCCGCTGTGGCCGGACTGCTTTGCAACAGTGATGCGTCGGTAGGGGTTCGTCTGGGAATGGGTTCGATGACAGATGGATACCCGGTTGCCAACTCCTGCTTCGGCCGGGATGCTGAACAGCAGCAGGCCGACCGTGATCGATGCTGCACCGATTGCCGCTGCTATTCGCCGAGTTGTTGGAGTCCGCACGTTCGACTGATCGGCATCGACGACAGGTCGACTGAGCTGCGTGGGGCTAAATCATCACTTTTCGGCATGGGAGCGATGAGTGGACGCAACCTTCGCGCACGTCGAAACAATCGGCGCTCAAGAGTCGGCCTTCATCGACCGAAGATAGGCCCGTGCACCGCCGCCGAAGATGGAGACCCCGGTTCGTTCTGGCCGGCACCATGGCTATTTCGCTTGCGGTGTGGCTGTCGTTGTCCGCGTTCGCAGTGGCGACCGGCCGGTCGGCTCCAGGATTCGAAATCCTGCTTGCTTGTACCGGAGTCCTCCTGACCATGGCGGTCGCTGCGATTCAGATCCGCACCGGCGAGACGCTCAGTGCAACGCTCAACCAAGCCCGTACCGACGACCTGACAGGGCTGGGCAACCGCCGAATGCTCATCGAGACGCTGAGCAAACGGGTCGGCAACGGCGTCGCTCTGCCCACAGCACTGTTGGTCATGGACCTCGATCGGTTCAAAGAAGTCAACGACTCCCTCGGCCATGAAATGGGGGACGAACTGCTGAAGCAGATGCGCCCCCGCCTGGAAGGGGTTCTGTCCGGTCAGCATGTCGCCTGCCGTCTCGGAGGCGACGAATTTGCGGTTGTCATGGATCTCACCATGCACACAACCGCCGATGCGATGATCGGTGCTGCCGGTGACGTGGCTGAATCCATCAGGCGGGCGATGCAGAAGCCGTTCGTCCTCGGCCAGACAGACATCTTCATCGACGTCTCGCTCGGCGTCGCAGTGTCCCCCACTCACACAGTCAGTGCTGACGGGCTCTTGCGATTGGCAGACGTAGCGATGTACGAAGCGAAGCGCAATCGCTATGGCGTCAGCGTCTACCGGCCCGGTCTGGAGAACGTCAACAATCACCGGCTTGCCATCGCTTCAGACCTACGAACCGCGCTCCGCCAAGGCCAAGAGATCCAGACTTACTTCCAACCGAAGATGGATCTGCGCTCCGGCACCATCGTCGGCGTCGAAGCGTTGGTCCGCTGGTACCACCCAACCCGTGGCGTGATCCCACCGGACGAATTCGTGCATATCGCCGAAGACACCGGACAGTCGGCGTTGCTGACAGCCACGGTCCTGGAACGGGCGCTAGCTCAGGCGTCGGAATGGAAAGCCGACGGAATCGAACTGCCGATCGCCGTGAACCTCTATGGGTCAGACCTGCGCTCCGACGCCATCGTTGACCGCATTTCCGATGTGCTTGAGCGCCACGTTCTGCCGGCCCACCTGCTGCAGATCGAGATCACCGAGGCGTCCCTGGTTTCGGACCCGGCCGGAGCGCGGCGGATCTTGAACCAGCTCCACGGCCTCGGCGTACGTGTTGCCCTGGACGACTACGGCACCGGTTACTCGTCACTGGCTTACCTGCGTGAGTTCCCGATCGACGAGCTGAAGCTCGACAAGACATTCGCGATGGGCATGCTGCGCGATCAGACCAGCTGGATCATCGTCCGGTCCACCATCGAACTTGCTCACGCTCTGGAGATGACGATCGTTGCCGAGGGCGTCGAAGACGAAGTCGTGTGCGAAGAACTGGTGACCTTGGGATGTGACATCGGCCAGGGGTACTACTGGTCACGGCCACTCGCAGCGACAGAATTGAACCGGTGGATGCGCGAACACCGCGTGCTGTCAGCGCACCGATACTGAGGGGCAGGAGCCTACAAGGCGACGGTTCTTGCCGCCTTACTCCCCTGTTTTAGTCCAGCGTCTCAGTCCTTGCCATGATCGGGTGTTGATGATTCGTTCCGGTGGGATTCCTGTCTCGGCAGCTCGGTCACAGCCGAACGGTTGCCATTCCAACTGGCCTGGCGCGTGCGCGTCGGAATCGATCGCGAAATGACAACCCAGCTCCAATGCCCGGCGCAGCAGAGCGCGAGGCGGGTCCAATCGCTCAGGGCGGCAGTTGATTTCCACCGCCGTGCCGAAGCGGGCACAGGCTCTGAAGACCAGATCCCAGTCAGCCGTCGACCCGTTACGGCTACGGCCGACGACTTTGCGACCGGTGCAGTGACCGAGCACATTGACGTGAGGATGGGCAACTGCGGCCAGCAGACGCTGCGTCATCTCGGGTTCGGGCATCGCAAGCCGTGAGTGGACGCTCGCAACGACGATGTCGAGTTCAGCAAGGCTTTCGTGATCTGCGTCCAACGATCCGTCCTCGTTGATGTCGACCTCAACCCCCGTCAGCACTTGTATGCCGTGGCGTTCGCTGATCCGGTCGCGCAGGATCGCGATCATGTCGAGTTGACTGCGGAGCCGGGACTGATCAAGTCCTCTGGCCACGGTCAATCGGCCGCTGTGATCGGTCACCGCCAGGTACTCGTGACCCAGCCTGGCCGCAGCGCGTGCCATCGACTCGATGGATGCGCCGCCATCTGACCAGTCGGTGTGGGTATGCAGGTCACCCTTCAGGCTCCTCCGGAGCGCTGCACCGCCATCGGTCAGGCCGACCGCTGTCTCCTCTTCGAGCGCGTCGACATACGGGTCAGGCAGACCGAGCACGGCGGAACGAATTACCCCGGCGGTCTTGGCCCCGATCGCCGGGAGCAGGTGCAGCGTGTCAGCCTCGGCTCGAGACAGCACCTCGGCATCAGACAGGTCAGCAACCGTCTTGCGGGCTTTGGTGAAGGCAGCAATCCGATACGGGTCGGCCAGCCCGCGGTCAAGCAGCGCAACAACATGGTCGAGCGCCTCAAGCGCAAGCGATTGGGGTCCAGACGCGGAACTGTCCACGCGGCCCACGGTAGTTGCGGGTTGCGTGGACAGTTTGCAGAAAAATTTGATCGGACTGGGCCGATACGCATCGGCAGCGGCCCAGTCCGGCATCAGAGTGGTGTCAGTTGACCTGCACCTGCATGAACGCGCCCTGAGCACTGGTCGACTTGACTCGGATCTTCGTCCCTGTCTTGGGGACGTCGACACCGACCCAACCGTTGAGGTTCGATGCGCTCCACCATGACTGCGTGTCATCGAACACCGCGACCGCGGGCTGCGACGCCCATGTGGTGGCCACACTGTTGCGGTTCAGGGTGATCGCATCGGTCGGGTCCAGCCCGAAGGTGGAATCGTACGTCTGGATACGAGGTCTGACAGCTGCCCCATTTGACCACGTCATCGGTGCAGGGTGCGCATCGATGGGAAGCACCTGGCCGTGTCCGGGATGGTTGCCGACACCGTTGTCGTTCTGGCTGGTATCCCAGTACGTCAACAGCAGGCCGTCTTGGTAACGGAAGAACTCGACCCAATCAGGCCGAGCGTTGAGGAACCCGAAGTTGTATGCGGTTGCGAGCGATGTGTCGTAACCGCGGTAGTTCCGGTATTCGCCGATGTAGGCGTTCATGAAGAAGGTGGTTTCGACGCCGGTCGAGAGACGGAAGCCCCCGGTGGCAGGAACGGCGGTGAGCCCCGCAAGGGGAGCAACGTTGATGGCCAGGTTGTCGAGGCTGAAGCCCGCTTCGACCACTGCCCCGTCGGTGACGTACCGGAAAGCCAGTAAGAGGGTTTGCCCCGCGTAGGCACCGAGATTTGCCGTGAGGTCGACCCAGTTACCGTTGCTGGATCCGTCGATACCTTCATTGTTGGCAGCGACGGACAGGTTGGTGTGGACGTTGGTCCATGTTGCCCCGTTGTTGGTCGATACGGACAGATAGCCGAAGTCGTAATCGACCTCAGCGTCGTAACGAACCTTCGCCGAGAACTGCGCAGCAGCCGGCAGGGTGACGGTGGATTGCAGCCGCACGTTCAAGTTGTCGGCAGCGCCGGAGTACCAGAACTCGCTCCCGTCGTAGGGGGCACCAATGTTGGCCTGCACCTGCTTGTCAGGCAGGACCACGACCAACGCTTGTGCTTGCTTGGTCGCTTGGTTGTTCGGCCCAAGTTTGTGTTCGGAGCGCTTTCCGGCCTCGGCAAGTTCGTAGAACCGCCCTCCGGCGCATGACCCACAGCCGAGCCAGCCGAGTTGCAGCTTCTCCCAGGCACCAAGATCGGTCGGATGATCGCCGATCCCGTTCGGGCCACCGTTGCCGATGTTGGCGCCCGATGACATGAGTGTCCAGAAACCGGTTGAGTTCTCGGCGCCACCAGTGTTACCGGAGGTGTCGTAAAGGTCGGGAAGACCGAGGTCATGGCCGTACTCGTGCACAAACACACCCAGGCCACCGTTCTCCGGTTGGATGGTGTAGTCACCGACCCACACGGCGGTTCGGTTGTTGGGGATCGCCAGACCGCTCGACGTTCCGCCCTGGCCGATGTTGACGCCACCGAAGGGAACAAGTTGGCCGTTGACCACAGGGCCGGTACTGCCGAACGGGTTGATCTGGGCATACCAGCGGTGGCTCCAGATTGCGTCTGTTCCGTATATCGGGTCGCCTGCAGCCTGGTCCTGGCCGCCGTGCACGATCTGGAAGTGATCGATGTACCCGTCAGCCTCGTCGAAGTTGCCGTCGGCATCGGCGTCGTACCGATCCCACAGGTCGAACGTCGACAGGTACGCGTTGATCTGCGCCATTGTTCTGCCCTGGGCGAGCTGATCCTTGGTCCAGAACGCCATTGCGTCCCGGATAAGGAACCACGTGTTGCTGCACACGATGCCGCCGCAGAAATCGCGCCCGTAACGCGCTTCGTTGAACGGAACGCGAACCCATTCTGTCACTTCGCCCTGAACCGAGTACCGCCCGGAGGACTGCGACTGATAGTACGCGGCCATACGATTGAAGTACATGTCCTCGTAGTGGGCCCTGTTGTAATCCGGCTTCCACAGCGTGGTGTTGTCAACCGTGCGATCGGGCTGGGGAATGGTGTTGGCCGCAGGCCCGGGGAGTCCGCCTGGGTACGCCGCATGCGACGTGTTGCCAAAATCGGTGATGATCACGAAGACCTTGTCGGTAGCCTCGCGGGCCAGCTCGACGTACTGGCCCTTGGCGACCTGGACCACCTTGCCCTGCGCCTGGCTCTTGCCCTTCAACGCGCTCTTCAGCGCTTTGGCTTTCAGGGTTCGCTGTCGGGCGGAGAGCGGGCCGTCGGGGTTGTCGTTCTCACCCTGAGCGTTCCCATTGCCGCCCTGTGCGGGGGATACTGCCTGCGCTGCGGCTTCATCGGGGTCGAGCTCAGCCGCCCCTGCCCGGTTCGGGCCTACTGCGATGCCTGCGGCAACGGTCGCCATGACCGAAACCACCGCTACCCATCTGGTTCGTTTCATCTGTCCTCCGTCGGATATTCATCACTCTTGGTGATGATTGTTGAGTTGGGACGAATCTAGACACACGGAGTGCGCGCGCACGAACACACATCCGACATTTTTTACATGGGTCAGGCGGGCACAGCGTCGACGCCGTCTGCGGCAGGTTGGGTCCAAGACGCCTGTGGCGTGCTGACAACAATCTCGATCGGGCGATCGGATCGGTGTTCGAGAACCAAGGTGCCAGAGGGCTCGAATGCAAGGGCCGCTCCCCCGCTGACCAGGCGACCGATGTTCTCGCCCAACAACGACGCTCGCCACCCTTGGCCGAGCCGAGAACCCTCGTCACGGCGGAGGAACTGCACCAGATCGCTGCGCGTGGCGAGAATGGACTGGTCGATGCGGGCGTCCTGTGCCAACTGCCCGATCCACGCCGAAACCAAGGTGAGCGCCGGACGCAGACGACGGTCAAAGTCTTCGGTCTCCGGAACGAGCAGTTCTGACGCGTCCATTCCCTTCGCCCGTTCGACGACAGCCAGGATCTCGCCGGCAACGGAAGCCTTGGCTGCACGGCCGTCAACGCCGCGGACTCCCGCCAGAGCGGCGGAATTGCTTGGCTTGGCCTGCGAGATGGCCACGACTGCGAGATCAGCCATGACAAACCGCACAGGACGGTCTTCGGCTTGCGCTCGCCGTTCGCGCCACGCGCAGAGTTCCTGCGCGATCAATCGATCGTTTCCTCGCAGGACGCGTCCGTCCTTCAAACGCCACCAGGCTCGGTTCGGATCCTGTTGACCGCGTGGCCGCAGACGAAGCAATTCGGTCTCTGCCTCAACCCATTCGGTACGCCCGACCTGACCGAGTTCTGCCACCAGAAGGTTGCGGAGTTCCAGCAAGTGCGTCACATCCGAGGCTGCATACGCGCACTGCGCAGCTGTGAGGGGACGCACCGTCCAGTCCGTGAGCCGGTCACCCTTCGACAAGCGCACGCCGAGTACCTGTTCGACCAGGCTGACCAACGACGGCGTCGAGAAGCCGAGGAATCCTGCGGCAAGCTGCGTGTCGAACATGGTGGCGGGAATCGCGCCGCAGGCAAGTTCAAGCACCTCAAGGTCCTGGTCCGCAGCGTGGAACACTGCCACGCTCTCGGAGGTGAACAGACGGACCAGACCCTTGATCGGCACTGCGAAGGGGTCGATCAGCGCCGTACGTCCGCCGACACACAGTTGAACCAATGCCAGGTTCGGATAGTACGAACGCTCGCGAATGAATTCGGTATCGATCGCGTAGGCATCGTGGCGCAGCACGAAGTCGACGAACTCTTCCAATGCATCAGGGTCTGCGATCCATTCGAATGCCGGATCGGCCGCATCGACGGCGTTGGAAGGTCGGCGTCGGCTACGGGTCTCGTTCATGAAACGTCCGGATTCCCAGCCGCAACGGGCAGGCCACGCTGCAGCCACTCGTTCGATCCGCCGATGACGTTGATGGCGTCGATCCCGTGATCTCGGAGAAAGGCCGCAGCACGATTAGAACGACCGCCAGCAGCGCAGATCACGTAGAGCGGCTCGGCACCCGCGAAATCGGCGATGGTGCCGACTTCGTCTGGCACCGTCATCAGCGGGATGAGCCGGGCTTGGGCCACCCGAAATTCTGCATACTCGTCGGGTTCACGGACATCGATCAGTCGTGCCCCGGCTTCGAGAGCAACCACCAGCGCGTCGATGTCGGCCTGGGGTGGCATCTGATTCATGGCGCCCGTACCATAGCCGCAGCGGCCGGACCCTCAGCGTTTGGCGGCCTGTCGCCGTTCCTGAACCTGCAACACGGTGTCGAGGTCTGCAATTGACTGACGGTTGGCAACGGCCACAGGTATCCATCGGACTCGTCGCAGGACAGCAGAGGGGGCACGTTCACCAGCTTCGAACGCCGGGCGGAGCACGCTCGCGGCGCTCGCCCGCCACACGCTGTGCGTCACGTACGGGTAACCCTCAAGCACCGGGATCACCGCCGTGGCAGCAGGGTCGGCATCCAGGGTACGAACCATCGACTGCAGCTCGGCCGGGTCGACATCTGGATGATCGCACCCCAGCACCACAACGATCTCGTGCTGCGACCGTTCCAGCGCTGTGACCAAGCCACCAAGTGGTCCGTCTCCGGGCCAGTTGTCCGCGACGTAACGCCAGCCTTGCGAGCGCAGGGCTTCGGCATTTCCGCCGACGACAAATGCGTCGCTTGCTCCGGCGAGGATTGCGGCGATGAGGACCCGAGCCCCCATCGGATCACCATCAAGGTCGACGTCGAGCAACGCCTTGTCAGCACCCATACGAGTACTTGAGCCTCCGGCCAGCATTGCGACGCTGAACGGGGGTGGGTCTGGGAGGAGTGGTCGCTTTCGGTCGTCTGGCATAGGTGAAGGCTTCTTCGCCGTTCTACCACGCGTTGCGACCAGGCCGGAAGGCCCCTGATCAGCCCGCGCAGAACTCCTCATACTCAGTCGCAGTCATCAACCCGTCGAGATCTGTCGCCGTCACGCCACGCAGCCTGAACAGCCACGCGGTGACCTCGGGGTCCGCGTTCAACTTGGCCGGGTCGTCGGTCGGCAGCGAATTGATTTCTGCAACCTCGCCGGCCACAGGTGAGTAGATGTCGGACACGCTTTTCGTGCTTTCAACGGTTGCGACCGACTCGGCCTGTTCGACAGTCCTTCCGATCTCGGGTAGTTCGACATAGACGATGTCGCCCAATTGGTCCTGAGCGAATGTCGTGATCCCGACAGTGGCGATGTCGCCGTCGAGCTCGATCCATTCGTGGTCGGTGGTGTAGCGCTTCATGGTGACTCCTCAGAAACTGTTGTCATCGGCGGTAATTGTGTGGAAGAAACGGGATGGGGGCGACATCGACGGGAAGCCGAACGCCTCGCACTTCGGCAAACATCGTGGTACCGGTGAGCGCGAGGTCCGCTGGCACGTAACCGACCGCGATCGGACGGCCGAGCGTTGGGCTGAACCCGCCCGATGTCACCACTCCAACGGCCTCCGTCGACTGCAGGTCGCTGAACACCAAGGCGTGATCACGCACGGGTGCCTTGCCGTGCGGCACTAGACCAACGAGACGGCGAGCAGGGCCCGACTCCAGCTCAACAGCAATACGCTGATCGCCGGGGAACCCAAGTTCTGACCTGCGCCGCTTCTGGATGGACCATGCGAGGCCGGCCTCGACGGGCGAGGTCGTCTCGTCGATGTCAGCGCCGTACAAGCACAACCCGGCCTCGAGGCGGAGCGTGTCTCGTGCCCCCAGCCCGGCCGGTTTCACTTCGTCGAACGCAATCAGGGCGTCGGCCAGGGTGACTTCATCCTCGGCGTGAACGGCGATCTCGAAACCATCTTCGCCCGTGTACCCGCTGCGCGAAATTGCAACGCGGCAGCCGGCCAATACAGCGGAGCCGACGTCCATAAATGCCATCTCGGACAACGCTCCCGGATCATCGGCGATCCGCGCCAGCACCGTTTCGGAATCGGGGCCTTGCAACGCCAGCAGACACAGTTCGGGTTTGGTACGCAACGACACGCCGCTGGGTAAGTACCGCACCAGGTGCGCAAACACCAGCGTCTTACGACCTGCATTGGAAACGACCGTGAGCATGTCTGGTTGTTCGCGAGAACGGGAGATCATGAGGTCGTCGATGATGCCGCCCGATCGATTCAGCATCTGCGTGTAGCGCTGCCGGCCAGGTTTCAGCAGGTCTACGTCGCACGGCACGAATCGCTCGATCGCTTGCGCAACGTCGTGAAAGCTGTCGGCGTCACTGTGCAACTCAGCAACGCCCATATGGCCGACATCGAACAGCCCGGCGTGCAGGCGAGTGTGGGCGTGTTCAGCCAGCGTTCCCTCGCCGTAGCGGATCGGCATGTCGTATCCGGCGAACTCACCCATGCGCGCACCGTGTCGGATATGCCATTCGTGCAGCGGGGTTCGCATCAGGGCCTCGGGCTCGGCGCTCATCGCTCCACGTCCAGCGGCGGGCAGGAACAGAACACGTTGCGGTCGCCGTAGGCACCATCGATGCGCGAGACCGGCGGCCAGTACTTGTCAGCCAAGGAACCACCACCGGGACTTGCTGCCTCGGCACGGGAATACGGGTGGGTCCACTCGTTGGCAAGCACGTCGTCAGCGGTGTGTGGCGCGTTCACCAACGGATTGTCCTCCGCAGGCCACTCCCCCGCTGCCACGCGATCGATCTCGTGTCGAATAGCAATCATCGCGTCGCAGAATCGATCCAGTTCGGCAACAGATTCGCTTTCCGTCGGCTCCACCATCAGCGTGCCTGCGACCGGGAAACTCATCGTCGGTGCGTGAAACCCGTGGTCGATGAGACGCTTCGCGATGTCGTCGACGGTGATGCCGGTTGCAGCCGTTATCGGCCTGATGTCGAGGATGCATTCGTGTGCGACCAGCCCGCCGTGGCCACTGTAGAGGACCGGGTACAGCGGGCGAAGTCGCTCGGCAACGTAATTGGCGTTCAAGATGGCCGTGGCCGTTGCGTTGCGTAACCCAACCGCGCCCATCATTGCGATATATGCCCACGGGATGCACAGGATTCCAGCCGATCCCCATGGAGCAGCCGACACGGCTCCGACGCCCACCAGCGTTGCCTCGCCCCCCGGGTTCGGCCGATCCGCCCGCAGCTCGGGCCTCGCGCGGTGGGCCGGCAGGAAGGGCGCGAGGTGTTGCTTGACGCACACGGGACCGACGCCGGGACCACCACCTCCGTGCGGGATGCAGAAGGTCTTGTGCAGGTTCAGATGACTGACATCTGCACCGAACTTACCCGGCTTGGCCACACCGACCAGCGCGTTGAAGTTTGCTCCGTCGAGGTACACCTGTCCACCGGCGCCATGTACGCGAGCACACACCTCGACGACGTGATCCTCGAACACCCCGTGCGTCGAAGGGTAGGTGATCATCAGAGCGGCAAGGTCGTCGGAGTGCTCGTCGATCTTGCCCTGCAGATCGGTGAAATCAACGTTGCCCCGATCGTCGCACCGCACAGCGACCACGACCATTCCAGCCATGACTGCGGAAGCGGCGTTGGTGCCGTGGGCAGACGTCGGGATGAGGCAGATGTTGCGCTGATGATCACCCCGTGAACGGTGATAAGCGCGAATAGCAAGCAATCCTGCAAGCTCGCCCTGTGACCCTGCGTTCGGCTGGACCGACACATGGTCATAGCCGGTGATCTCCACCAGCATAGCTTCCAGTTGGCGGATCAGCTCCACCGTGCCGGCCAATTGGTCGAGCGGAGCGAACGGATGAACGTCTGCGAACGCGGGCCACGTCACGGGAACCATCTCCGTTGTGGCGTTCAGCTTCATCGTGCAGCTGCCGAGCGGAATCATGGTGCGGTCGAGTGCCAGGTCACGGTCGGAAAGTCGGCGCAGTTCGCGAAGCATGTCGGTCTCGGACATGTCTCGATGGAACACCTCGTGGCGCAAGGCGTCGCCCGTGCGTCGTAACGGCTCCGGGAGCCCGTCGTCGGCAACCACGTCTGTGTCTCCGGCTTCGGCCGAGCGCTGGACTCCGAACGCGCTGAGCACCGAGGCGACGTCTGCCCCGGAGGTGGTCTCATCACAAGCCACACTGACCCTCATCTCGTCGACGCGACGGAGGTTGATGCCTGCGTGCAGCGCGCGGCTCATAACCACCTCGGCCGATGCGGGGTCCGGAAGCACAGCCGTGACGGTGTCGAACCACGTGACGTGCTCTAGCACGATGCCGGAGCCGCGCAGCCCAACCGCAAGTTGCGACGCATGACGGTGTGCCCGCTGCGCGATGGCTCGAAGACCGGTTTGTCCGTGCCAACAGGCGTACAGCGCGCTCGTGACTGCGAGGAGAACCTGTGCTGTGCAAATGTTGCTGGTTGCTTTCTCGCGGCGGATGTGCTGCTCTCGCGTCTGCAATGCCAAGCGGTACGCAAGGCGACCGCCCGAGTCGACCGACACGCCGACCAGCCGGCCGGGCAGCGATCGTTTGTGGGCGTCGAGTACCGCCAGGAAACCGGCATGGGGTCCACCGGCAAACATGGGCACGCCGAATCGCTGCGCGGAACCGACGACCGCGTCGGCACCCCATGACCCAGGCCCAGCCAGCATCATGCACGCCAGCAGATCCGTATGCACGCACACGAACGCACCAGCTTGCTTCGCTGCGCTGACAGCCTGTTCGTGCTGGGAGACACCGCCAGTAGTTGCGACATGCGCAAGCAGCACACCGAAACAGTCGCGGCCTGACCACGTGTCAGGATCGACCACCTCGATCTCAATGCCCAGCGGTTCGGCACGGGTCATCACCACTTCGATGACCTGCGGGTGCAAACCGGCGTCGAGCACG
Organism: Acidimicrobiia bacterium; assembly: GCA_031385545.1. Lineage (GTDB taxonomy): Bacteria > Actinomycetota > Acidimicrobiia > Acidimicrobiales > JANYDT01 > JANNBN01. Next base: position 20,094 of record JANNBN010000050.1, read on the forward strand.
AACCGTGGCGACTTCGATCTGGACACGCGCCGTGCGAGGGTCATTGCCTCAGCGGCGGCGGTGGCGTCGTCCAGGAGTGACGCACCACAGATGTCCATCTCGGTGAGCTCGCACACCATGGTCTGAAAGCGCAGCAGAACCTCCAGGCGACCCTGGCTGATCTCTGGCTGGTACGGCGTGTATGCGGTGTACCACGCAGGGCTTTCCAGCACATTGCGCCTGATCACCTGCGGCGTGTGTGTACCGCTGTAGCCCTGGCCGATCATGCTGACCATGACCAGGTTGCGTGCAGCGAGATCGGCAAGGACGCTCAGGGCTTCGATTTCACCCAGCGCAGCAGGAAGCGATAGCGGCACAGGCAACCGGATGGACTGCGGAATGGCCGCGTCGAGCAACGCTTCGACATCTGCGAACCCGATCGCCGCGAGCATCTTTGCCTGTGCATCGGAGCGGGGGCCGATGTGTCGGTCGGCGAACGATGCATCGTTCGCCGGTGGGACGGGTGTAATCAAGGCAGACATTGGGGCCTCCGAAGGCAACAGATCGGATGAGCACCCCCACTGTCCGGGGACCTGAGAGATTCCAGCATGACAGCGTGCTGACCCCTTCGGTGGGAAGCCCCGCACTGACGCGCGGTACCTCCACTCTCCAGTGTTGTCTCCTCGCACCGTTCCCGTTGCCTGAGAGATTCCGGGGCGGTTGCTCCTTCGGCGCCGACCAACTGGCTGCTGGCAGGACTCTCACGGTGCGCATAAAGCGACGAAACGGAGCATAGGCCGAAGCAAGGCCCGCCGCGTGGAATGCAGTCAGGGTGCTGGCTGATGTTGCGCAACGTATTCGACCGATAGGGCGCGATGGTCGCTGAAGTCCAGCAGGTGGGCCTGTGCTCGCCATGCTCCACTCGGCCCACTTACCCCGCCGAATCGAGCACCTGGGTCGTCAAGCAGCACGTGGTCGAGCTGCATCACCGGTGACGGGGCCGGGAACGTCGGGAGACCTGTCGCAAGTTGTGGCCAGCGCAGAATGCGCGACGGGAACTGTGACGGGAGGTTGAGATCACCCAACAGGAACCTCGGCGCGGGCAGTCCCCGCAACGCGTGCCCGATTCGACGCAAGTGGCGAACGTTCCAACCGGGCACGAACGATGTGTGCGCCGCCGCAACGGTCATCGGTCGTCCTCCGTATTCGACAACAGCCGCAAGGCACACCCTGGGCTCGTCGTCGATCATCAGCAGTCCCCCACCTGGAATGAACACCGGCGCCCGGCGGGGAAATGGAGGCAAGCGCAAGACCTGCCATCTGAGGACGGGCAAAGTGGTGACAAGCGCCGTTCCGAACGCGCTGCAGGAGGGGTCCACCTCCGCAAGGTCGTGTCCGCTGGCCGGGTCATCCGGGGTCGCCGGCCGCCAGTTGACACCGGGTTCGCCGACAATGGCTGGCACAAACCTCCACTGGGCATTGGGTATCGCTGCTGCGATTTCGGCTGTGTGGTCGACGCACCCGCTTCGGCTCTGGAAACGGTCTACCTCCTGCATCGCAAGAACTGTCGGGCGCAGGGCAGCCACCGAGGCCACCATGCGTTCGATGTTCACGGTGCCGTCGGTGATGGAGCGACCGTTCAACAGGTTGCTGGTGACCAGCCTCAACGCAGTCATTGCAGACCTGTCAGGTGCGAAGTGCCGCTAGCACCGAGTCGTGCAAGGTTCCGTTCGTCGACAGCGCACTTCCCCCGTCGGCTCGTTCATCCCCAGACAGATCGGTGAATCGCCCGCCGGACTGCTCAACGATGAGTTGCACCGCAGCAAGGTCCCACAGGCTGACGATCGGTTCGATTGCGATGTCGAGTGCTCCTTCGGCCACGAGCATGTGCTGCCAGAAGTCACCGAAGCACCGTTGGCGGCCGCATGCGTCGACGATGGTCTGCAGCCGGGTGCGCATTGCGACATCGGTCCAATGACCGTCGGAGAAGCTGATGAACACGTTCTCGAATCGGGCGACCTTGCTGACGTGCAAGGGGCGGCTGTCCTGCAGCGAGCCGGTGCACGCGCCGTTGCCGACAGTGGCCCACCAGCGTCTGGCCATGGCCGGACACGAGACCATCGAAGCCTGCAGGATGCCGTTGAACTCAGCAGCGATCAGGGTTGCCCAGACCGGCACACCGCGTGTGAAGTTCGATGTTCCGTCGATTGGGTCGATGATCCAGCGCCATCCGGATTCGGCCGAACCCTTCACCCCGAACTCCTCGCCGAGCACTTGATGATCAGGAAAACGCTCGAGGATCGCGTTCGTGAGCGCAAGTTCGGTCGACCGGTCAGCAACGGTGACCTCGGTACTGTCCGCCTTGGTCTCGACGACGAAATCCTGTGCTGCGAAATGCGGCAACGAGATTGAATCGGCGAGATCAGCGAGGTCGTGCAGGAAGCCGGTATCGAGCTGCCCGTCGAGTAACCCGTGCGTCGTCGAGGGCATGGCTGGTGCCGTCGGTGTCATCGGAGGTGTCATCGGAGGTGTCACTGATGCGCCTCGGGCGCGACGCGAGGCCAATTCGGGTCCAGCTGCAACAGGAACAACGCGCAGCGCTCCTCTTCAGCCGTTTCACCGATTTCGCCGGCCGATGCGCGTAATTGGTCCAGGGCACGGAGGAACCCCCGATTGGGTTCGTGCTGCCATCTCACGTAGCCGCTCCCTCGCCACCCACTCCCCCGCAACCGGTCAAGGCCGCGGTGGTACCCGACCCGCGCAGCTGCATAACGTTCGACAGGGTCACGGCCCAGTTCGCTGAGCCGTGCCCAGCCGTCGAGAAAGGTCGGGTGGCGTCCGACCACGGCAGAAACCGCATCGCGCCGTGCCCCGGTTTCTGGGATGGACATGGCTGCTGCGAGGGCACTTAACACCTCTGGCGCCTCAGGGTCCAGGCGGGTCTCCGGGAGACCGGAACTGAATGTGACCGGGCGTTCGCTCATGGCTTCGATCCTGGCACGAGGGGCACACTCGTTCGGACCGGCGGGCCGGTGCCGGCGGCGCGATTTCATTTTGCCGCCGATCTGGCAGTCTGGACTGATGTCCCCCGCCGATTCCGATTCGCTCTCTGACCAGGCGCAAGCCCTGGCCCACGCAGCAGATTCAAGCTATGAAGCCGAGTTCTTCTTCGACCCCGTCTGTCCGTGGGCGTGGATCACGTCGCGGTGGCTGACCGAGGCGTGCGCCGTCAGACCCATCAACGTCCATTGGAACTTCATTTCATTGAAGGTGATCAACGAGGGCCGGACGCTCGCCCCTGACTACGCCGCACGGGCCGGCGTCAGCCACGGCCGCGGGCTCCGACTACTGCGGGTTGCTGCAGCCGTTCGTGATGCGGCTGGACCGGGTGCAGTCCATGCCGTGTACACCGCATTCGGCACGGTCATCCACGTCCAGCAGGCAGGACCGTCCCTTGATGAAACCTCTGCAATCGAATCAGCTCTCCAGCTTGCGGGCACCGATCCTGTTCTGGCGAAACACGCGGACAACACCGATTGGGATGCGCAGATTCGGGCCTCCAGCGCGCTGGCGCTGTCTCGTGCAGGGAAAGATGTCGGCACGCCGATCATCACCTATGCCCCGCCGGACGGGAATTCCCTGTTCGGGCCCGTCCTGTCGTCAGCACCGAAGGGCGAGGCCGCCGGGGAACTGTGGGACCACCTGGGTTACGTCGCTCGCAACCCCGAGTTCGCCGAACTGAAGCGGTCGCTGCGAAACAAGCTCCGGTTCGATTGATTCGGTTCGCTGCAGAAGCATCACCTATAACGGCGTGATGCCCATTGTGATGATGACCAAACTGACCGCGCAGGAAGGCAAGCGAGATGACCTCGTCGCTGCGCTCACCAAGCTGGTGGACCATGCCCATCTGGAGCCGGGCACGTTGGTGTACGCGCTGCACACGGCCTTGGACGACGCAAACGTGCTGTGGTTCTACGAGCGCTTTACGGACAAAGAGGCGCTGAAGGCACACTCTGCCTCCGACGTCGGGAAAACCGTGTTTCCCTCTCTCGCCGGGCTGCTCGCTGGCCCGGTAGAGATGATCAAGCTCGCAGACGTCGCAGCCAAGGGAATCTGATCTCGGGCGTCATGCCCACCAGCCCCACGCCGACCGCCACCGCGACAACGGCGGCCCAGCCGCCGAACGCAACTGCATCGCGTGGCCCGTACCGATCCGCGATCCACCCGACCACCGGGCTGCCGAACGGAGTGCTGCCGAGGAACACAACGGTCTGCAGCGCCAGCACCCGGCCGCGCATGGTCGGCGGTGACAACGAGGTCAGCAAACCGCTGAGCTGCGACATCAGCAACCCGCCGCCGAATCCCATCGGGACGGAGCCGAGCACGAACCACCACAGGCTCGATGACCGGGCCAATGCAACATTGCTCACGCCCATCACCAGGCCTCCGGTGAGTAAGACACCGAGCGTCGGCCGTCTGCGTTTGGCGGACAACATCGCCGCGGAGAAACTCCCGACGCTGACGAACATCATCACCAAGCCGAACGAGTCGGAGTCCCGGCCGAATACTCGCTCAACCATCAGCGTGATGGTGACGTTGAAGTTGAATGTGAACGTTGCAATGACAGCTGTGACGAGCATTGCAACCCGCAGCGTGCGAGTGTGCCACACGTGCGCCATTGCTCCCCATACCCCATCGCCGGAACTGGCTGGGGGCGTTCGGTGCGCTCGTTCAACAAGGCCGAACAGTGCACCGATCATGGCCAGATACGACAGGCCGTTGAACAGGAAGCACCACTCGGTACCTGCGTACTTCACCACGAACCCACCGATTGCAACCCCAGCGACGCGGCTGCTGGTGATCACACCCGTGTTCAGCGCCATCGCGTTCGGTAGTGCCTCGTGCGGCACCAGGTCGCCGATCAGTGATCGCCTGGCAGGCGTATCGAACGCGCTGGCGAAACCCGTCACAACGGTGATGGCGAGGACCGCGTTCAGGGTGGCGCGCCCGGTGAAGTCCAACGCAGCCAGTGTGAGGGCCGTGACACCCAGCGCAACCTGGGTGACTACCATCAGCCGGCGCTTGTCGATACGGTCGGCGATCGATCCGGCCCACGCGCTCAGCAAGGCAACAGGGAGAAACTGGGCGATCTGCTGCAGGCTGAGTTCTCGCCCGCCCCCGTGCAAGTTGCGCACGATCAGCCAGGACAGCGCGATCGATTGCATCCACGACCCCAACATGGACACGGTCAGCCCCGTGAAGTACAGCTTGGCACCCGGGTACCTGAAGCTCAGGAACAGCGGGGTGGGTGGTGATTCCGACACCTCTCGTGTGTAGCACGGTGACCGGCGTGGATCAGCAGATCGCCCTACCGACGTGGTACAACCGACCCATGAAGATCTCCGTCAACTTCGACAGCTGCCAGAGCAACGCGTTATGCATGGCCGCAGCTCCTGACATCTTCGAAGTCCGCGACGACGGGTACCTCTACATCCTCGTCGAAGAGCCCGACGAATCGCGGAGAGCGGCTGTGATGGAAGCGGCCAGGCTCTGCCCCACGCAGGCAATCACCGTTTCTTGATCACGGTCTCATGACCCTCACGCGGATGCGTACCGAATGACGCCTCAGCACGTCCTGATCGTCGGAGCATCTCTGGCTGGCGTCCGCACGGCCGAGGCACTCCGAGCCAAGGGTTTCGCTGGTGAGCTCACCATCGTGGGCGCCGAGAACGTGGTGCCGTACGACCGGCCGCCGTTGTCCAAGGGCTACCTCGAAGGGAAACGGACGGCTGAACAGCTGGCACTGCGGCCAACCGATCCGCTTTTGCAGTCCCTGAACGTCCGGATGGTGCTTGGAACAGCGGCTTCGGGGCTGGACCTGGACAACCGACAGGTCTCGTTGAGCACCGGAGATTCAGTCAGCTTCGACGCGCTGGTGATTGCCTCGGGGACCTCGCCGCGAGTGCTCCCCGGCACGGCGGATCTTCCAGGTGTGCATACGATCCGCAATCTCGGCGATGCCGATGCGCTCCGTCCGAAGCTGGTTTCCGATGCCAAAGTCGTCATCATCGGGGCCGGCTTCATCGGGGCCGAAGTGGCTTCCACGGCGAAGAGCGCAGGTGCCGATGTCACGGTCCTCGAAGCCGTGCCGATTCCGCTGTCGCGGCAGCTCGGCGACGAGATGGGCACAGCGGTCGCGGCATTCCACCAGCGCAACGGGGTCACCCTCCGCGTCGCATGTTCGGTGTCACACCTCACGGCCACTCATGTCCACCTGGCCGACGGCGAGGCTTTACCGTTCGACGCATGCGTCGTGGGAGTCGGCGTACAACCCAACACGGGGTGGCTCGATCAAAGTCGTATGGACACGTCAGATGGTGTGCTGTGTGACAGCTCGTTACGAGTCATCGTCGACGGATCACCCGACCCTCGTATCGTCGCAATCGGCGACATCGCCCGGTGGGTCAACCCTCGTTACGAGTACGAAGGGCCTGTGCGGGTGGAGCACTGGACGAACGCGGTCGAGTCCGCCGAACACGCCGCCACTCTGCTGGCGACCAGCAGCAGCGCGGAGCCGTTCGCACCCGTCCCGTACTTCTGGAGCGATCAGTACGGTAACAAGATCCAGTTCCTCGGTAGGGCGCACGGGTTCGATGAAGTTGCAGTCGTCAGCGGGTCGACCGATGGGAAGTTCGTGGTGCTCTACCGCCGAGGCGACCGGCTGGTTGCTGCGTTGGGCGTCTCATCGGTCAAGACCGTCATGGGCTATCGCCGGCGTTTGTTGGACGGTTGTTCGTGGAGCGAAGCGCTGGCCGCTGTGGACGCAACACGCAACAACTGATTTCGGGTGGCAGGTTCAATGCGACCAAAAACCCCCGTTGCGTGCTGCGGAAGGTTGTTTGCGTGTTGCGGAGGGGCGTTTGCGTGTTGCGCGCGTTGGGCAACATTGGCAGCTCCGCTTTGAGGCTGCCCGCGAGCGCTGAACGTCCGACCGTCGCCGAGCGTCCCCGGGTCCACCGCGGCATCCCTGCTCCAACGTTGCGCTGACTGCAACCAACGTTCGAGTGTAGGCAACCAACGTTGGATTTGCGGTGCCCACACGGGCCGGATTGTGCAACGTTGGTTGCGAGCCGGGCAACGTTGGAGGAGGGCGGCTCGGCCGAAACGCGTTGACCCCTGCTCGCTCGCCTCTTCGACTGCCGAAGCGTCCAGCCGCTCCGCTAGCTTCGATCCTGCATGGAAATTCTCGTCATCCGTCATGGTTTGCCCATTCGCGTCGAGCGCGACGATGGCCAAGCTGCCGACCCGGACCTTTCCGCAGAGGGATACGAACAAGCCGGCCGGCTTGCGGACTATTTGGCCGGCGAGCACATCCACGCGGTGTATGCCTCGCCGATGCGTCGCGCGCACCAGACAGCCATCCCACTCGCTGCATCCAAAGGCCTCGAGATCATCACCGAGCCCAGGGTTGCCGAGTGGGACCGCCACTCCCCCAGCTACATCCCGATGGAACAGCTGAAGACGTCGGACCCCGAGGCTTACCGGCGCCTCATGCGCGGGGAGATGGAACTCGACGTCGACATCCACGAGTTCCAACGCGGTGTTGTCGACGCCATGGAAGAGATCATCGCCCGGCACGCGGGTCAGAAAGTGGCTGTCGTATGCCACGGTGGCGTGATCAATACGTATGCCGACGCAGTCGTCGGGTCCGGCCGTCCGTTCGGCTTCACCAACACCACCTACAGCAGCATCAACCGTTTCCGGGCAGCCTCAAGCGGCGAGCGCAGCGTGGTCTCCCTCAACGAGGTCGGGCACATCTACGGCACGCCGCTTCTCTACCGATGACCGCCACACCGGTCACACGAGCAACTGCTCGCGTCCCGGCCTCGGGCGATGCTGAGCGCACCTTCGTACCGACCCACGTCACCGACGTACGCAAGACGCTCGGCCCACTGGCACGTGGACGCCATGACCTCACCACGCGGATCGGTACGTCTGCATACGAAGGTGTGTGGCGGGCGACCCGCACCCCTGATGGTGCCTGTGTCGAGCACCTCTGCCAACAAGGACAACAGATCACCGTCAGGGCCTGGGGTCCTGGTGCGACGTGGGCTGTCGAACGCGCTCCGGTGTTGGTCGGCGGCGGCGACGACGACGACGCCTTCTGCATCGACCCGGCGCGCCATGAGGTGCTCCACCGAACCTGGCGGTTGAACCCCGGTGTTCGCACGCCGTGCACCATGGCGGTCTGGGAAACGCTGTTCCGGGTGATCCTCGAACAGAAGGTCACCGGGAAAGAAGCCGCAAGTTCGTATCGGATGCTTGCCCGTGCGCTAGGAGAACCGGCACCCGACGCTCCCGGCCCCAAGCTCACACTCATCCCTGATCCGTCCGTCGTCGCTGACACGCCACATCATGTGTTCATGTCAGCCAACGTGGAACGCAAACGCGCCGACACCATCAGGCGAGCAGCCAGCTACGCACATCGGCTCGAGGAGGGTGCAGCCGTGTCGCTGGCCGAAGCGTACCGTCGGCTCCAAGCCATTCCGGGTGTCGGCGAGTGGACCATCAACGAGGTGGGAGTCATCGCACTCGGCGACGTCGACGCGGTCAGCGTTGGCGACTATCACGTGAAGAACCACGTGTCGTGGGCGCTTGCCGGAGAACCACGGGGAACCGACGAGCGAATGGTCGAGTTGCTGCAGCCATATCGCCCGTATCGTGCGCGCATGGTGCGGATCATCCATATGTCGGGGCTGCAGCCACCTCGCTACGGCCCCCGACTCACGATCCAGCGGCGCTGGTAACTTCGACTCCGGACAGGTGGTCGGCAAGTGCCTGCAAACCGGGCAGGCGCCAATGGTCGTAATCGTTGTGCAAGTCGTAAGGATCCAGATGACACACGGGCATTCCGGCTGCACGCGAACCTCTCACGTCGGCATGGACGGTGTCGCCGACGTACAGCGTGCGCGCCGGATCCGTGCCGAGTGCGGCTAAGGCTGGTGCGAAGATCCGCGGGTCCGGCTTCGAGATGCCGATCACCGTGGAATCGACGATTGCTGCAGCAGATGGGAGCTGCCCAACGCCCACTTGGCAGATGCCAAAGTCCTCCATCTGCTGGGCGGCAGTTCCATCGTTGTTGCTGACGATCGCGACCGGACGCAACGCAGCGATCCGGTGGAACCCAGCGATGTTGTCGTGCAGGAGGTAGCTCCAGATGGGCTTCGGTTCCTTCAGGAACACTTCCTCACGCATGGCACGCACACCATCCATGAGCTGCTCTTCGGCGACCCCGATACGAGATGAAAACGATATAATTGAAA
>JANNBN010000125.1:0-72180 GCA_031385545.1 Acidimicrobiia bacterium
ATCTGTGAAGCCGTGGAACAACTCCACCCCTACCCCTGTTTCATCGAGTTCCGTAACCGCCGATGGCTTGAAGGCGAAGAGCGTGAGCCAACGCTTGAGTTCCTTGAAGATCGGGGCCTACCGTTCGTCTGCGTCGACGAACCGCTGGGTTTCGAGTCGTCCGTCCCACCCATCGTTGCCGCCACCAGCCCGCTTGCGATCATTCGCTTCCACGGCCACAACACGGAGAACTGGACCAAGCGTGGTATCACCGCGGCCGAGCGTTTTCGTTACAACTACAGCGATGCCGAATTGCACGAGTGGTCTGCGCGCGTACGAACGCTCGCAAGCAACACCGACGAAGTGCACGTGCTGTTCAACAACTGCTGGCAGGACTACGCGGTACGAAACGCCGCCACCATGCAGGCCCTGCTTGGCGCGCCTACGGTTGACTGATGGCAAGTACCCCCGCCTTCGAAAACCTGCCGGTTCGCCCGCCCCTGCTGCCGATGCTCGCGAAGCAGCAGGAGTTGCCAACCGGCCCGGGCTGGATCTACGAACCGAAGTGGGACGGGTTCCGTTCGGTCGTGTTCCGCAGCGGAGACGAGATCATGCTGGGCAGCCGCAACGACAAGCCGCTCACCCGCTACTTCCCTGAGGTCGCCCGGGCATTGCTTGAGGTGCTTCCACAACGCTGTGTCGTCGACACCGAGATTGTCATCGTCGGCCCTGACGGTGTGCTGGATTTTGACGGTTTGCAGCAACGCATCCACCCCGCCGATTCGCGCGTCAAGATGCTCGCCGAGAAGACACCGGCCAGCATTGTCCTGTTCGATGTACTTGCGGTCGGCGACGACAACTTGTTGTCGGTCCCGTTCGCCGAGCGCCGTGAGCGGCTCGCCTCGTTGCTGGCCGGCCAGCACCCATCCGTGTTCGTGACACCGGCAACAACCGACCCGGCTGTTGCTGCGAGATGGTTCGACGAGTTCGAAGGGGCCGGCTGCGACGGGCTCATCGCGAAGCGTGCCGAACTGCCATACACGCCGGACAAGCGCCTGATGGTGAAGGTGAAACACCAGCGCACGGCCGACTGTGTGGTTGCAGGGTTCCGTTGGCACAAGAACTCCACCGACGACAAACGGCTCGTGGGCTCGCTGTTGCTCGGCATCTACGACGCGTCCGGCCATCTGAATCATGTCGGCGTCACGGCCAGCTTCACTGATCAGCGGCGCCACGAATTGGTCAGCGAACTGCAGCCCTACGTCGCCGACGCCGACGACCTCGTGCAGCATCCATGGGGCGAGTGGATTCTCGCTGAGCAGTCGGCGGCCGCAGCGGGCCAGCGCCTGACGACTGGCGGCAGCCGGTGGTCGGTCGGCAAAGATCTGTCGTTCGTGCCGCTGCGGGCGGAACTCGTTTGTGAAGTGAAGTATGCACACTTACAGGGTGACCGCATCCGACACGCTGCCACCTTCGGAAGATGGCGCCCCGATCGCACACCGCAAAGCTGCACCTACGAGCAGCTGGAAACCGCAGAACCCAACACGTTCGTCAACGTGATGGGGTCAAGAACCGACACCTGAACGCCCCGCCAGCCATTGGTGTTCCATTGCACCCAGTGCACTGGAAGGCGCCGCATCGGTCCACGGCCACAGTTCATCGGAGATGGCACGCCAGTTGGCGGTGCCTTCGAGCCCGGCGAGCACGGCGTTCAACCCCCATTGAATGCGGTTCAGCACCACAAACGCCGGTGGCAGGTTGAACCACTTCATCTTTTCGGTGTGTTCGCCGTTGGGGTCGAACGTGCGCTTCAGCGCTTCCCGTGCGTATTCGGTGGTGTAGGTGAACGGCTTGTGTTCCATCACCGGGTGGTAGAAGTAGCCGAAATAGTCCATCAGCTCTTCGGTGGTGAACGGGGCACCGGGAACAAGCAACCCGGCCTGTTCCACCGCTGCCCGGTACGCCACCGGATTCGGTTCGGTGACCTGATAGCGGATCATGGTCCAGAACGTATCCATCTCGGCGTCGGTGAACTCCTTGACCAACCCGAAGTCGAGGAAGACCACGCGAATGCCGAGCGGGCCGCCAAGCTCGAACAGGTAGTTGCCCGGGTGCGGGTCGCCGTTGAACAGATGATGGCGGTTGAAGCTGCGGAAAACGAACCGATAGATCGTCTCGGCGGCGAGATTGCGTTGTTCCTGCGTCCATGACACGGTCTGGTCGAACCGGACACCGGTACTCAGCTCGGTCGTCAGCACGCGTGCAGTCGAATACTCATCGACCACGGCCGGCACGACAATGGTGGGATGGCCGTCGTAGAGGGCGTGGAACCGACGTTGGCGGGTTGCCTCAAGTTCGTAGTCCAACTCCTCGGACACGCGGGCCTTGAGCTCGGTGACGAACGGACCGATCTCTAGTCCTTTGAACACGAGACCCAGCATCTGGGTGAGCAGTGCGGTGTTGGACAGGTCCGCAGAAATTGCCTTTTCCACACCGGGGTACTGCACCTTCACAGCAACCCGACGGCCATCACGCAGCGTTGCTGCGTGTACCTGGCCGATCGAGGCCGATGCGAGCGGAACCGGGTTCCACGATGCGAACACCGCACTTGGGTGCGCACCGAGTTCAGCCTCGATGACACCCGCTGCCAGCTCCGCGCTCATCGGTGGAGCGTCGCTCTGCAGCGTGGCCAACTGAGCGCGCATGTGCTCGGGGAACCCGTCGTTGACGAAGCTTGCCATCTGCCCAAGCTTCATGAGGACACCCTTCATGTTGCCGAGTGCCTCGGTAACCTGCTCAGCCGACTTCAGCTCGTAGGCCTTGTCGAGCTGTACCTTTTTTTCGTCGGATGCCACAGCCCGTCGTACCTGGTGAACGGCGTAACCGGCCCCGGTCTCAGCGCCGAAGCGAACCAGTTCGGCGGTGCGCGTTGCACGGTGGGTGTTGGGGAGTGCACCGACGGCACCCGGTCCGCCGCGGCGGAAGAGGCGACCGGTCGAGACCCATCGGCCGATGGCTGCGGCAATGACCGTGACGGCGAGCGCCTGGATCTGTCGGTGTGACGGTGTGGGGACGTCCATGAGCGCCTGACGTCTGGGTGTTGGCGAATCGGTTGGCGGTGAGTTCGGGGTTGTCGGGGTTGTCGGGGAGGTTAGGCCCCAAATGCCTTCATCAGCGCGCTGAGTTCATCGCCTGGGCCGCGAGGGATGGTGTAGCCCTCAGTGTCGCGGATCTGCTCGAAGTGGTCTCGGACGTGTTCGAGGGAGAGCTCGGGGTTGAAGTACCCCTCGGTCATGCCGATGAAGAACCGTGCGACCCGACCACCGGCGGCGGAGTAGACCTCGCCGCTGACCGGACAGTCCTCGTGAGCCAGCCAGGCAACCACGGGCGACACGAACTTGGGGTCCAACTTCTCTGCCGCGGCCCCGAGGAGGTCTTCGGTCATACGTGTGCGTGCGATTGGGGCAAGCGCGTTGACCTTGATGTTGTATTTCGCTCCCTCAGCGGCAAGGACACGGCTGAAACCGACGAGGCCCATTTTGGCTGCGCCGTAATTGGCCTGGCCGAAATTGCCAAGGATGCCGGAGTTGGACGAGGTGTTGATGACCCGGCCATAGCCCTGCTCGCGCATGGTCGGCCATGCCGCACGGGTGACGTTGAATGCACCTTTGAGATGGACGTCGAGAACGGCATCGACCATGTCGGGGGTCATGTTGTGGAACGTCTTGTCGCGGAGGATGCCGGCGTTATTGATGACGATGTCGACCCGGCCGAAGGCGTCGAGAGCTGTTTGGACAATGCCCTGGCCCCCCTCGGGAGTTGACACCGAGTGAGGATCGGCAACCGCGACACCACCCAGGTCGGTGATCTCTTTCACCACCTTCGCTGCCGGCCCGTCGGATGCTCCGCTTCCGTCGACCGATCCACCCAGGTCGTTAACCACGATCTGGGCCCCACGCGAGGCCAGGAGCAACGCATGCTCGCGACCGAGGCCACCGCCTGCTCCGGTGATGACTGCAACGCGGTTTTCGAACGACAGCTGGGACACAGCGGGCTCCTGAAGAGTGATCTCGGTGAGGGGAACACGAAACACTACGTGGCGACCGGACACATCACGAAAAGTCCCGGCCGGAACTGACGCTCGGTTCACTATTTGCTGGCCCCCTCAAGGGGTTTCACAATTCCTCCGATGTTCACCTCAGATGGCCACGCTGAACCCTCTCGTCTCGCATCGCGCCCCAGCGCGAGCCGAAGATTTCTCCGGCGCGTTGTTCGACGAGCGGCGGCTGACCACGGTTGCGTTGACGGTGGTCATACCCATGTACAACGAGTCCGGCCGCCTGGCCACGGCTTTGCAGGTGCTCGCAGGGTCTGTCCTGAACAGGGCTGACGTTCAGCTGATGTTCGTCGACGACGGGTCGTCCGACGGGTCGGCCGAGACAGCGCTTATGGTCGCCAACGGGCTTGCGTTCGTCCGGCCGATCGAAGTTGTGGTGGACCGACAGAACCGCGGGAAAGGTGCTGCCGTGCGGCGCGGTGTGCTGCAGGCGGTCGAACAGCATCCGCGATACGTGGCTTTCATCGACGCCGACCTTTCACTCGATCCGGCTGTGCTTGATTGTGCTGTCAAGCGCTTGGTTGCCGACCAGGCATCGGTCGTGGTCGGTAACCGGATCGTTGATCGGTCGCACCAGCCTCGGCTCCGCCGTGCCGTGAGTTTGGCCTTCAAACAGCTTGCGGGCTGGATCGCACCGACCGGGGTGGCTGACACGCAGTGCGCCTGCAAAGTGTTCACCTGCGAAGCAGCCGAGCAACTCTTCGAACCCCTCCAGACGGACGGCTTCGCGTTCGACGTCGAAATCTTGTTGCGCGCCCGTCGTGAAGGTCTGCGGGTCGTCGAGATGGATGTGCAATGGCGTCACACCGATGGTTCGCGGGTCAACCCGGTTACGGAGGCGTACCGGATGACCCGCGATGTGCTCCGGATCCGCCGCCTGCTTTGACTCGGGTCCGCTTCCGACAGTTCCGACGTTGACCGCAACCGGCGTCGGCTCGGAGCGCATCTGGCTGCGGACCCCATCCATGGCAGAGTTGACGCATGGTCGTCGAAGAGCCCGGCGGTGGTCCGGTGCAGCACGATCCGTTCCTCGAACTGTTGCGCAACGTATCGGTGCTGCGGGTGGTTCTGCTGCATCTTGTGCTTCGTCCGCCCTTGCTATATCTCCCGTGGATCCAGTGGGTGTACCCCGGCATGCCCGAGATCTTCTTCGTGTCAGGCGCGCTCGCGGCAGTATCGACCAGCCGCAGAGGGCCGATGGCGGTGATGATCCGTCGGACCCGCCGAGTCCTGCTGCCGTACTCGGTGTACGCCGTTGTGGCGCTGGTCGCGATGGCGGTCACCGACCGACGGTCATCGGCGGCCGGTGCAACGTTGTCAGCTCGCAACGTGCTGTCGTTCGTCGTCCCGCTGGCCCAGCCCACCGGCTCGCCGACCAGAGCGATCCTTTGGAGCCATCTCTGGTTCGTGACCGTCTTTCTGTGGTTGGTGCTGCTCACCCCGGTGCTCATCCAGCTCGCCGCCCGGTTCGGCCTGGCTGTTGCTGCGCTTCCTTTGCTGACTGTGGCCGTCGCAGTGTTCGGCCGTCAGAAGCTGCATTGGAACGTGCCTTCTGAAGTCGGCCTGATCGGCCAGTTCGGCACCTACTTCGTACTCGGACTGCTGTCGACGAGGGGACTTCTCAACCGGCGTTCGGCGGGCCGTCCTCGCAAGCCGGGGTCTGCTCCGGAAAGCGATGCTCGATTCTGCAGCCGGGTCTCGGTGCGCTGGTTGCTAGTCGCCGCGAGCTGCTTCGTGGTTGGCATCGCAGTCGCAACACTGATCGAGCCGATCAGTCGCAAACACCCTCCCGAGTTGTACAGCAGCAGGACGGCCTATCTCTTCGTCGGCCTTGCCTGGCTGGCGGTTGCACTTGCTTTCCACGAGCCGCTTGGCAACTGGACGCTGCGTCACCCGAGCAGGTTGCTGCATGCATGCACCCGACGCACGTTCACGCTGTACCTGTGGGGCCTTCCCGCAGACTCCATCGGTGTCGCGGTTGCGAAGCATCTCCTCCCGAACCGATGGGTTGCAGTGCCGGCCTACGTCGTGGTGTCGCTCATGGCGCTCGGAGCGGCTGTCCTTGCGGTCGGATGGGTCGAAGATGTGAGCGCCGGCCGCCGCCCGCAGCTGCTCCCGATCAATTTCAGGGAACCGGCAACCTGAGCAGCCACGTCTGACTCACCGCGACGTCGACCGCGACTCACCCCGACGTTGACCCCGAAGACGCACAGTGAACACATTTCATATGTGGGTGTGGAGCGCTAGAGAAAAGGCTAACGGTAGGGTGTCTGATGAATTATTTTGCGGATCTCAAGGGCGATCGGAGGCATCGCGGTGCCAGTCGACCTTCGTGGCGAGTTGCGGCAGTTGCCGCCGCAACACTCGCCTGTTTCGGCGCTCTCGTCCCTGCCGCAAATGCAGCACCCGCCGTGCCGCGCTTCCTCCCGGCCAAGGTTCCAGCTGGGTATTCGTATTCGGATTTCATCGACCGCACCTCGCCATCGTCCTCCATCCGCTACATGCGGTATTTGCGCAATGGCGCCAACACGGCAGCGGCGATCATCTTCGCTGAACCGTCGCAAAAGGCCGACTGGGATTCGTTCGCCCGGGTCTTGAAGTCGGCTGGGTACAAGGCAACCAAGGTCAAGACGTTCGTGGCCTACACCACAACGATCGACGGAGTTCGCTCGTACTACTGGTTCGAGAAGAACCGCCTTGTCACGTCTCGCAGCGTCAACGTGCCCGCAAAGGTGCACGTCGCCATGAACGCAAACGTGGTGGTCTCCAAGCTGCCGGACGCCTCGTTCGGACTGAAGCGCGAGCCTGCTGGCATGGGAACGGTATACGCCGGCTCGGCTGCAGTACTGATCGGCAGCTACTCGCGGATCTACTGGTCCGATCAGCAGGACAATGAACTCACGCTCGATGTGTCTTCGGTCGACCGGCGGGCGTTCGAGATCTATCTGCTGTCGCCGTTCGTCACCTACGGCACCACAACGGTAAAAGGTAAGCCCGCTTACGTCATTGAAGATGACGACTTCACCGAGGTCTGGTGGGAGGAGCAACCCGGGCTGTTGGTCGAAGTCTCCGCAGACGACCTCACCGCTGCCGCGTTGGTGGAAATTGCGGACAGCCTGGCTGCGGCCGACGAAGCAACCTGGCAGACGTTCGTGAAAACCCCAACGGCCTCGGGCGGGTCCTCCGGCGGTGGTAGCGGTATCGGTGCACCCTCGGACACCATCGTCGGGGCCGGTATGGCCGACGGTGTCCCATGGACCGCCAAGATCGGTGCGAATGCAAGCTGCCTGGTGTTCACCATCTCGGGACAGCCGGCCCAGGCGTGCGTCAAAGCGCCGAATTCATTCGGCTGGAACACGCTCAATATCGGCGCCAAGACGTTCGCAGTCGGGGTCACAGCCGCCAACGTCGCAACGGTCGTGGCGAAGTCCGCTGCTGGCGTGGAGATCATACGAGCTGCCGTCGGGCCGGTTGCCAACCAACCGGTCCTGCGACTCTTCGTGATCGTCCTTCCGCCAGGGACGACCGGTGCGGTTGTCTCGGGTCTCGACGCGGCAGGAGCCGAGGCGTTCCCCGCAATTCCCGCTGGAGCCTGATTCGGTTCTTCAACGGCCGGTGCGGGCTTCGGCCCAGGTCTTGCCCTTCTCCACGTCGATGTCGTGGGGCAGGCCCAGCGCTCGTTCGGCAACGATGTTGCGCTGCACGGCCCAGGTGCCACCGCCGATGGTGAGGGCGGGCGAGAAGAGGAACCCGTAATACCAGATGGGGTCGACGTCGGGCATGCCGCCGTTCTTCACCTCGGTCGGTGCGCCCGTCCACGGCAGTTTGCCCGGGGGTCCTGCGCCTTCGAGCATGGTGTGGGTGCCGGCCAGGGCCTGCGCGGTTTCCATCACGTGCTGGCCGTGCTCGTCCGCGTACAGCTTCTGCACGCTCGCTTCCGCCCCTGGCTCTCGTCCTGCGAGGCGCGAGGTGAGCGTTCGCAACCGCATCAGTCGCAGCGTCTCAGCCTCGATGTAGAGCTTCGCCAGGCGATCGCGCAGATGAGGATCCGCCGTGCCCCCGTTCGCCCTGACGAGGTCGATGAGGTCGTGCGCCGATGGGCCCGTTCCCCACAGCGAACCGGAACCCGACAGGCTGACGCGCTCGTTGCCGAGCGTGACCTTGGCCAGCCGCCACCCGTCGTTCTCCTGACCCACGAGGTACTCCGCCGGAAGGTGCACGTCGTCGAAAAACACCTGGTTGAAGCTGTGCGCCTTGGTCATGTCGATGACCGGCTGCATGGTGATGCCTGGTAGATCCATCGGGCAGATGAAATAGCTGATGCCCCGATGCTTCGACGCGTCGGTATTGGTACGCGCGATGAGTATTCCGTATTTCGAGTGGTGCCCGCCAGAGGTCCAGATCTTGGACCCGTTGACGATGTAGTTGTCGCCATCTCGCACCGCTCGGGTGGACAGGCTTGCAAGATCGGAACCCGAATCGGGCTCGGAGAACAGCTGACACCAGAAGTCTTCTCCCGACAGGATGCGCATCAGGAACCGGTCCTTCTGTTCCTGCGTTCCGGCCAACAGGATTGTGGGGCCGGCCCACCCGATTCCGATCGCGTTCGACGGCCGACGCACCTGCGCACGATGCAGTTCGTCGTCGATGATCAGCTGATGGATGGGATCAGCCGCAAGCCCCCACGGCTGCGGCCAGTGCGGAGCGACGTAACCAGCCTCCGCCAACTGACGGCCCGCAGGGTTCGGGTTGGCCGCCAGCCACTCCCGAACGGCGAGGCGGCGCGGGTCGTTCTCGGATGGGAGGTCGAAGTCCATCCCTGCACCGTACAGACAGCATCGGAGGCGCCCAAACCCGCGCAGCGTGGTGAGCCAACCTTCCGCGCCGGGATCGACCTTCTCCAACGTTGCCCTTCCAGCAACCAACCCGGCGAAAACTCGCACCTGCAAGCGCTCCCAACGCAACGTTGGTTGCTATGGAGCGAACGTTGGTTGCGGAAAAGTCCAAGGTTGGTTGTGGTGCGCAGGTCGATCTGCCGCTGTTCGCAGACGGTTCAAGCCATTGCAGGCCTCGTGATCGGTTCGAGCGGGTGGAGGCGCGCAACGGCTGAGACGACATGCTCGTTCACCGGTAGGGTCGCAGGCGTGTGTTGCCTGGCAGCGACCGCAGACGACCCCGACGAGTTCGAGTCGCTCATGCTGCAGTTGTTCACGGAAGGCGACGATCTGCTTGACCTGAGGGCTCCCCACGGATTGGCCCCTATTGCTGATGGGTTTCGAGCAGTGAAGGTTGGTCGTATGCGCGCTTCGGAATGGGGCGTCGACCCGGCACTGGTCGGCATCCTGGGGTTCTCTGAGGCGGGTTCGTTCCAGCACATACCGCGCTGGCAGGGGTTGGCGTCACCCGCCCGTTCAACATCGCCGCGGGTCAAGTCGGCCGGACTGACGCG
Source organism: Acidimicrobiia bacterium (assembly GCA_031385545.1). Classification (GTDB taxonomy): domain Bacteria; phylum Actinomycetota; class Acidimicrobiia; order Acidimicrobiales; family JANYDT01; genus JANNBN01. The sequence goes on from JANNBN010000125.1 coordinate 9,546, forward strand.
TGAGCAGTTCCGGTTGGCCGGAGTCAGCTATTTGCGCCACGGGCTCGGGTCATCGTCGACAACGACTTCAGCGGCGACCCAGACGGTTTGGTCCAGCTCGCGCATCACCTCCCCAGCCCGGCGGTCGACAACCAGGCAGCCCTCGCCATGGTCGCCGAAGCCATGCGCGACCACACCGACCTGCCGCTGTTCGTCGCCTACGGGGCGGGTGGTGGACCTTCGCAGGCCGAGTGGGGGACTATCGCCCGTTGCGCTGAGGTTCGTGCCAGGCGCCAGGACCGCTGAGCGTTCCTCGGCGCCACCGACGTGGGGTCAAGGCAATGCCGCGTGGGTAGTCCTCGAACAGCCAGCGAGCGAAGTTGGTACTGGTCCATGTGGTCGAACCCGAGATGCCCAGCGCGGCGTTTGCCACCCATTGTTGGTGCAGCAGCGTGGTGAGCAGCGCTGACATGCGGTGGTCGGGGCGCAGCTGGCGCAGCACGTCGGTGGTGTATTCGGTCGAAGTCTTCTCTTGGTCTGAGCCGCCGACGAGCACGGCGCGCCCGGCAGCCATGCCGGTCTGCAGAGCCTGCCCGATGCCTTCGCCGGTCAGCACGTCGCCGGCCAAAGCCGCGTCGCCCACGTACAGCACTCGACCAGCTGCAAGCGTTGCGTGATCCACTCCGCACGGGATGGGCCATGCCTTGGGGCTGCCCTCGGGAACACCGGACCCGAGCACGGCGCGGATGTGTGGCCGTTCGATCAACGACGCCCACGTTGCCTTCATTTTCTTGGTGGCAACGTCTGGCGTGCGTTCGATGCCGAAGCCGAAGTTGACCGAACCATCGGCCAGCGGGAAGCACCAGGCGTAGCCGGGAAGCAGGTCTTTCTCGAACCACACCCAGAGGTCTTTGGACTGCGGTGTGGTGACCCCGCCGAAGTACTGACGGTAGGCGTGCCACTCGCCGAGGTACGGGCTGGTCGGCCCGCCGGTCACCGGGCCGCTGATGAGTTTGCGCAGCGCAGACCACATGCCGTCTGCGCCGATCGCGTACGGGGCTCGGATCTCAAGCGCGCGTACGGAATCGCCGTGGGTCGCGTCGACCGTGAGTGTGACGCCATCGTGATCCTGCGTGGCATTGGTGAGGGTATGACGTTCCAGCACGGTGACCCCGTTGCGACGCGCCAGTTGCACAAGCGCGAAGTCGAGGTCGCCCCGGCGGGCAACAGCGGCGAAGCGACCCTGATTGCGGGGAAGCGGGAAGTGCGCAACCTTGCCGGAGGGGGCGCCGACGCGGACATCGGACACGTCTTGCCAACTCGGCACCAGTCGTGGGTCGAGGCCCAGCGTCTGCAGGCGACGAAGACAGCCGGTGGTGAGCCCGTCGCCGCAGCACTTGTCCCGTGGGAACACGGCCTTGTCGATGACGGTGACCGACCGATCGTGGCGGGCCAGGGTGATGGCTGCTGCAACTCCTGCGGGGCCTGCGCCGACAATCACAACATCCGGATGCACGTGTCGACGCTAGCGGTGCCGCACCCGTACCGTCAGCCGCTGGACGGCGATTTGACGAAGAGGCGGGCGACCGGGTCGGTGGCCGGTTCGGTCCAACCGGGCGCCCGGCCAGCCGATATGTCCGCGGCGATTTGTTTGGCCATCGGAGAGCCCTTCGGCAGCAACACCCGGTCGGCGCCGACGGTCTTCAGCGAGCGCTGCCAATCCTTCGCGGCCTTCGCTCCCGTGATGCGGACGTATTCGTCCATGAACGCGTCGCCGTACATGTCGGGGCGTCCGTCGACGAACACGGGGATCCGTTGCAGCACCAACCAGCCGCCGTAGTTGTAGTGGTTGAACACGGTGCCGCCGGGGTTGTCCACCAACCATAGGGCGGCGGGGACAGGGAACTCCGCGGCACGGGCTTCGGTGTTGCCCCGCGCATTCACCGTGTTGCGTGTGATCGCGACCGAGGACACAACCGTGATGCTTGCGATCGCAGCGACCAACACGGAGCGGAGCTGCGGATCAAACGATTGACGCTGGCGCCTGGTGGCGGAACGGGCGTTCCGTCGGCTTCGACGGTCGGCGGTGAGCGACGAGCCGACGGCTGCAAACACTGGAACAGTGCAGACAACGAACTGGCTGATGTTGCGCATCGACTGTGCGCCGAGGAACGCGAATGGCACCACAAGACCGATCTCGGTGAGGCCGATAGTACGTCGCCGCAGTCCGATCAGAACCACCGGGAGCGATGCGAGCAGGAGCGCTGCGAACGGCCAGAATTGAGGGTCCGTGAAGTCCGGTCGGAACCACTCGCCCACATAGCGGGTCGACGCATTGTCACCGAGGTACGTGAAGGGGTAGACGAGACCGTCCAGGGTGTTCGGGCTGCAGAGCGAGGCGAGTACGCAACCGATGACGAGCGCCCATACCGAGCAGAGTGCGCGGTTCGTCGGGGCAACGGAACCCATCGGACGAAGCCGCGCGACAAGGCGTTCGCCGGTGGCACCACACGCAAAAACGAGCACCATCACGATCCCGAAGATGTACCCGCCGTGCAGGTTGACCCACAGCGCAGTCAGCGGAATCAGATCCCACGGGACGCGGCCTTTTCGATCGGTTGTGCGAGTCCAGCACTGCATCCGCATCCCGACAAAAGCAGTGAGAGCAAGTGTGAGCATCTGCGGTCTCACACCCCACGTGTGGACGGTTGAGATGGCGCCGATTGCTGCCAGTGACGCCGCCCAACCGCGCGATGCGCCCAGCAGCCTGGCGGTTCGGTGCAACAGACCCCACGCTGTCGTGATGATCGCGGCCCACACGACGATAAGCAGCGTGTCGCCGCCGAGGCTGCGGATCGCGTGCATCAACACTTCGGTCATCCACTCGTGCGCTATCCACTTGCGTCCTGGAACGCTCCACGAGAACGGATCGGTGAACGGGATCCGGCGGTTCTCGACGATCCAACGGCCTGTGCCCAGGTGCCACCCAAGATCAGGGTCCACGGCCGGCTGCAGAGCTAGGGCGAACAGCGTGCCGAGAATCCCAACGAGTGCCCAGGCGCTTGCATCCATCGAGCGGCGCGCCGACCGAACTCGGGACAGCGCAACTTCGGTCATGCACCCAACATCGGCCTTCGCCCGGACCCCCTTGAGCCGTGAACCCCGTTGTGGGGACCGATTCTGGGGGGCGCGTCCTGGTGGAGCCTTTGTGTCCTCTGAGTGTCGACCGTGACGGGACGCACAAGACCGTGGGGGACGCGACGTCGGGCTGGTGAGTCGGGCTGGTTCGGGCTGGTGAGTCGGGCCGGTGAGGTGGCCTGCGAAATCCGTGCGACCCCTGGCCCACCTCTTGCTACGCTGCGTGTGCTCCGAGCCAACGTCGTCTCGGGACATCCCTCTCCGTGGTCGGGCCCTCCCCGTCCCGCTGGTCGATCTCCCGCAAAGGACACGTCTGATGAACGTTTTCGAGCAACTCGGTACCGCAACTCCAGGGCTCCCCGCAGCCCAGGGCCTGTACGACCCCGCCAACGAGCACGACGCCTGTGGTGTCAGCTTCGTCTGCAACATCAGGGGCGTTGCGTCCCACGACGTGGTGTCCAAAGGGCTCACCGCGCTGGAAAACATGGAGCACCGCGGCGCCAGCGGCTCAGAGATCAACACCGGCGACGGAGCCGGCATCCTGGTGCAGATCCCGCACGACTTCTTCACCGCCGTGCTGCCCTTCGAGCTGCCGGCACGGGGCGAGTACGTGGCCGGCATGGTGTTTCTGCCCCGCAACCAGGAACAGGCTGACCGGGCCGTCGCGCAGATCACCAAGATCATCGACGCCGAGGGACTGCGCACGCTCGGCTGGCGGTTCATCACCCCGGATGACTCCATGATTGGGCCGACCGCCCGGGCTGCCATGCCGCAGTTCCGCCAGCTGTTCCTGCGCGGCATCGACCCGTATCTCAAGGACATGGCACTGGAACGCCGTGCCTACGTGGTTCGCAAGCGCATCGAGAACGAGGTCGCCGGGGTTTACTTCCCAAGCCTCAGCCACCGCACAATCGTCTACAAGGGCATGCTCACCACCGAGCAGCTGCGGCAGTTCTTCGGCGACCTGCAAGACCCCCGGTTCACCAGTGCAATCGCGCTGGTGCACTCACGGTTCTCCACCAATACGTTCCCCAGCTGGCCGCTCAGCCACCCGTATCGGTACGTGGCGCACAACGGCGAGATCAACACCGTTCAGGGCAACCGCAACTGGATGCGTGCACGTGAGTCGCTGCTTGCCAGCGATCTCATTCCCGGTGACCTGAAGCGATTGTTCCCCGTCATCCAGCCCGGCGGGTCGGACTCGGCCAGCTTCGACAACGTGTTGGAACTGCTCCACCTCGGCGGGCGTCCGCTGCACCATGCGGTGCTGATGATGATCCCCGAGGCGTGGGAGAACCATGCCGGCATGAGCACCGAGCTGAGGGCCTTTTATCAATTCCATTCGTCGCTGATGGAACCGTGGGACGGCCCCGCATCAATCGCGTTCACAGACGGCTCGATGATCGGCGCGGTGCTTGACCGCAACGGGCTCCGCCCCAGCCGGTTCTGGGTCACCTCCGACGACATGGTGATCATGGCGTCGGAAGTCGGTGTGCTCGATATCGACCCTGCCAACGTGGTGCGCAAAGGCCGCTTGCAGCCGGGCCGGATGTTCCTTGTCGACACGGCTCAGGGTCGCATCGTCGACGACACCGAGATCAAGGACGCGCTTGCGACTGACCATCCGTACGCGGACTGGTTGCACGCGGGGCTGCTGCACATCGACGAACTGCCGGACCGCGAACACCAGGTGTACAGCCACGAGAGCGTGCTGCGCCGCCAGCAGATGTTCGGGTACACCCAGGAAGAGCTCACCATCCTCATTGCGCCGATGGCGAAGACCGGCCAAGAGGCGCTCGGCTCCATGGGCACCGACACGCCCATCGCCGTGTTGTCCAAACGCCCTCGGCTCTTGTTCGATTACTTCCAGCAGCTGTTCGCACAGGTGACCAACCCGCCGCTCGACGCCATCCGCGAGGAGCTGGTCACCAGCCTCGGCAACTCCATCGGCCCAGAGGGCAACCTGCTCAGCCCCGGCCCAGCCAGCTGTCGGCACATCACCCTGTCCTCACCGATCATCGACAACGACGAACTGGCCAAGCTGGTTCACGTCAACGACGACGGCGACATGCCCGGTTTCACACCGTTCGTGGTCCACGGCCTCTTCCCAGTTGCGGAGAATGGTGAAGGGCTGCGCAGGACGCTCGACGAGATTCGCGCCGGCGTCTCGGTGGCAATCGAGAACGGCGCCAAGATCATCGTCCTCAGCGACCGCGATTCCAGCGCTGAGCTGGCACCCATCCCGTCGCTGCTGCTCGTCGCAGCGGTGCACCACCACTTGATCCGCGAGAAGTCCCGCAACAAGGTTTCGATCATTGTCGAGTCCGGCGATTGCCGCGAAGTTCACCATGCATGCTTACTTGTTGGTTTCGGAGCATCGGCCATTAACCCGTACCTGGCCATGGAATCCATCGAGGACATGATCCGCCAGCACGAACTGGTCGCCGATCCGCGCAAGGCAGTCAAGGCGTACATCAAGGCAATGTCGAAGGGCATCTTGAAGGTGATGTCCAAGATGGGTATCTCCACGGTGTCGTCTTACATGGGTGCCCAGGTGTTCGAAACGATCGGGCTTTCGCAGGGCATTGTCGATGAGTACTTCACCGGTGTTGTGTCTCGCCTCGGCGGGGTTGGCATCGACGTCATCTCCCAAGAGGCAATCGCACGCCATTCCAAGGCCTACCCAACCCGCACCTCGTCGCGGGCACACCGTGCCCTGGACTGGGGCGGCGAGTACCAGTGGCGCCGCGACGGCGAGTACCACCTTTTCAACCCCGACACGGTGTTCAAGCTGCAGCATGCAACCCGCGCGAAGCGCTACGACATCTTCAAGGAGTACACCGCGGCGGTCAACGATCAGGCTCGCAACCTCGCCACGCTGCGCGGGTTGTTCGAGTTCCGGGCCGGTCTTCGTGCGTCGGTCCCGATCGACGAGGTCGAGTCGATCGGTTCCATCGTCAAGCGGTTCTCCACCGGTGCAATGAGCTACGGCTCCATCTCTGCCGAGGCACACGAGAACCTCGCCATCGCCATGAACCGGTTGGGCGCAAAGTCCAACACCGGTGAAGGCGGCGAGGACGCCGAGCGGTTCGTGCCGATGGCGAACGGCGATTCCAAGCGCTCGGCCATCAAACAGGTCGCCTCCGGCCGGTTCGGGGTTACCAGCGAATACCTGGTCAACGCCGACGACATCCAGATCAAGATGGCGCAGGGTGCCAAGCCGGGCGAAGGCGGGCAGCTGCCTGGTCACAAGGTGTACCCGTGGATCGCCAAGACCCGGCACTCCACACCAGGTGTGGGCCTCATTTCGCCGCCGCCGCACCACGACATCTATTCCATCGAGGATCTGGCGCAGCTCATCCACGACCTGAAGAATGCCAACAACCGGGCGCGTGTGCACGTGAAACTGGTCGCAGAGGTTGGTGTCGGCACCGTCGCGGCCGGCGTCTCGAAGGCGCATGCCGACGTGGTGCTGATCTCGGGCCACGACGGTGGCACCGGAGCATCTCCGCTCACCTCGCTGAAGCATGCTGGCGGGCCATGGGAGCTGGGGCTGGCCGAGACGCAGCAGACGCTGTTGCTCAACGGGTTGCGTGACCGCATCGTGGTGCAGACCGACGGCCAGTTGAAGACCGGCCGCGATGTCATCGTGGCTGCACTCCTGGGCGCAGAGGAATACGGCTTCGCCACGGCTCCGCTCGTTGTCAGCGGCTGCATCATGATGCGCGTCTGCCACCTCGATACGTGTCCTGTCGGTGTGGCGACGCAGAATCCGGAACTGCGCAAGAAGTTCAGCGGCAAGCCCGAGTTCGTCGTGAACTTCTTCGAGTACATCGCCGAAGAAGTACGCGAGCTGATGGCTCATCTGGGCTTCCGCACGATGGAAGAGATGATCGGTCAGGCTGAGCTGCTCGACACCTCCCGCGCCATCGAACACTGGAAGACCAGCGGCCTCGACCTGTCGCCCATCTTCTACGTGCCGTCGCTGCCCGAAGGCACCCCGCGCCGCTGCGTGACCACGCAGGACCACGGCCTGGCCAAGGCACTCGACAACACGCTGATCGAGCTGTGTGAAGCGGCGCTTGCCGACGGGCGGCCGGTCAACCTGGAACTGCCTATCCGCAACATCAACCGCACCGTCGGCACCATGCTCGGAGCAGAAGTGACCCGTCGTCATGGCGGTGGCGGGCTTCCAGAGAACACCATCCAGATCCACTTCCGTGGCTCTGCTGGCAACAGCTTCGGAGCGTTCGTGCCGTCAGGAATCACGCTGCGGGTCGAGGGTGACTGCAACGACTACGTGGCCAAGGGTCTTTCCGGTGGAACGGTCATCGTGTTCCCCGACCGCGACGCCCCGTCGGCGTTCGTCGCCGAAGACAACGTCATCGCAGGCAACGTCATCATGTACGGCGCTACCGGCGGCAACGTGTTCATCCGCGGGCTGGTCGGCGAGCGTTTCGGTGTCCGCAACTCCGGTGCCACCGCCGTTGTCGAAGGTGTGGGCGACCACGCGTGTGAGTACATGACCGGCGGCTGCGTCGTGGTGCTCGGCCGCACCGGCCGCAACTTCGGCGCCGGCATGTCCGGCGGCATGGCATTCGTCTATGACCCAGCTGGAAGGTTCCCCGCTTCGGTCAATCGCGAGATGGTCGACATCGACCCACTTTCGGCCGACGATGTTGCGTCCCTGCACAGCACCATTTCCCGGCACCAGCACGAGACGGGTTCACCCGTGGCAGCAGCCATCTTGGCCGACTGGGCCGAAACCCAGAAGGACTTTGTGAAGGTCATGCCACAGGACTTCAAGCGTGTCCTGCGGGCAAGCGCTGCCGCCGAGGCCGAAGGACGCAACGTCAACGACGCCATCATGGCCGCTGCCCGCGCATAACCGAGCATCATTCCAGCCAGCCGACCAGCCAGCAATCGCACACGAGTTTCAGAGACACGAGAGAAGAGCACAGGAGACGACCATGGGTGAGATCGGTGGATTCCTCAAGCACACGCGTGACACGCCAGAACGACGGCCGGTGCCAATCCGGTTGCGGGACTGGAAAGAGGTCTACGAACCGTTCGCCGAAGCAAAGCTGAAGACCCAGGCCGGGCGTTGCATGGATTGCGGCATCCCGTTCTGTCACAACGGCTGCCCGCTCGGCAACCTCATCCCGGAGTGGAACGACCTCGTGTACCGCAACGAATGGCAGAGCGCCATCGAGCGGCTGCATGCCACGAACAACTTTCCTGAGTTCACCGGTCGGTTGTGCCCGGCACCGTGCGAGGGGGCCTGCGTGCTTGGCATCAACGACCTGCCGGTCACCATCAAGAATGTCGAGAACACCATCATCGACCGGGCGTGGGACGAAGGTTGGGTCACCCCCGTGCTGGCGGCGGTGAAGACGGGCAAGAAGGTCGCTGTCATCGGGTCCGGTCCAGCAGGGCTGGCTGCTGCACAGCAGCTGACGCGTGCCGGTCACGCGGTCACCGTGTACGAGCGCGCCGACCGTATCGGTGGACTGCTCCGTTATGGCATTCCAGAGTTCAAGATGGAGAAGCGCCTGCTCGATCGTCGCTTGGGGCAGATGCAGGCCGAAGGTACCCGGTTCGTCACCAACGCCAACGTGGGTCAGCCCGGTGGGCCGTCTGTGCAGGAGCTACACGACGAGTTCGACGCCATCGTTCTTGCCGGCGGGTCGACCGCAGGCCGAGACCTCCCCATTCCTGGGCGAGAGTTCCAGGGCGTCCACCTGGCCATGGAGTACCTGCCGCTGGCCAACAAGGTGCAGGCTGGCGACTTTGCCGAAGCTGTCATCGATGCCGAAGGCAAGCGGGTCATCATCATCGGCGGTGGCGACACCGGCGCAGACTGCTTGGGCACCGCGCATCGGCAGGGCGCCGCAAGCGTCCACCAGTTCGAGATCATGCCGCGACCCCCTGACGAGCGAGCAACGGACAACCCGTGGCCGCTTTATCCGTTTACATACAAAGTCACCTCTGCTCACGAGGAGGGTGGCGATCGCGTCTATTCCGTGACTACCACCGAATTCGTGGGTGCCGATGGCAAGCTCACCGGCCTACGCGGCCACGAGGTGGAGCAGAAGTTCACCGACGGGCGTATGTCGTTCGAGAAGGTCGAAGGCTCCGAGTTCGAGTATCCGGTTGACCTGGTGTTCCTGGCGATGGGTTTCACCGGCCCGGAACGCGGCGGTCTGCTTGAACAGCTCGGCGTCACGATCGACGGCCGTGGAAACGTTGCCCGCACGTCGGACTACGCAACCAGCGTCGACGGCGTGTTCGTGGCCGGAGACATGGGCCGCGGCCAGAGCCTCATCGTGTGGGCCATTGCCGAAGGCCGCAGCGCCGCTGCGGCGTGCGACCAGTTCCTGATGGGCGAGACCCAGTTGCCTGCACCGATCACGGTGCAACAGACTCTGTCACCAGCCCCTCGCTGACCTCACGCTGGCAGGTTCGGCCAACGAGTGCCCAGAACCGTTAGCCGAGGCCGGTGACCGGTGGGCCGCCGACGCCGACGTTGCCATCGCCGGGCGGCGATGTCGGCTTTGGTTCCGCCTTGGTTTCAGGCGGCTTTGTCACCTTTGGCTTGGCGGTTGTCCCTTCGACCTTGGTGCTTTCAGGCTTCGAGGTGCCGGCCTTGGTGGAGTCTGAGTCTGCCCCTGCCTGCACCGGCTGGCTGTCGGGTAGACCGTCGCTTCCTGATGGACGGGTCGTGTCCGACTCCGGCTTGGTGACTTTGGGCTTCAGCGTGGTGGTGGTCGCACCGGCGGTGGGATTGCCTTGGCAATCCTTGCCTTCAGCCGGCCGGTAGAAAGCGCGCGTACGGTCTTTTTTCGTGGTGCCGTCAACGTAGGTACGCAGACGATACGTGTAAACGATCTTGCACTGATCTTTCGGCTCCACAACTTGGTCGACCACCTCACCCTTCACGAACGGCGTGGAGTACAGGTTGACGGTGATGGACCGCGCGGAGTACGTGGGCCAGATCAAAATGCCGTAGGGCGTGTTGTTGCGAATCTTCAGATCAGGATCGGGAAATGACAGCGTGGCTTCGCGGCCGAACGGGTACCGAGAGATGTACAGCGAATGCGACTGGTACTCCACCAGGTCGAGCCCTGCGAAGAATGCTGCGTTAAACATCGTGGTGGCGAACTGGCTGATGCCTCCGCCGAAGTTCTCTGCGTACACCCCGTCCTCGATAACGTGAGCTTTGAAGAACCCGTTTGCCGCCGTACGCGGACCGATGGTTTCGTTGACCGAGAACGTGTCGCCGGGTTTGATCACGATGCCTCGGATGAGATCGGCGATGTGATGGATGTTCTTCACCCGCACTTCGCCCGGCGCGTGCTTGGTGGTGAAGGTGGACACGAGCTGCGACACGCCGAGTGACTGAATCTGCTCGGTGGTGACCTTTGGCTGCACCTCTTCAAGCCGCAGTTCCACAATTTCACCCGACCCACCGGCAACGGCTGCGTTGAGCTGGTCGGCAGCGTCATCGGTGCAGCAGCGAAGCCCGGTCTCGGATGCAACATGCGTGACCGTGCCGTCATCGTTGACCTGGAGACGAGCGTCTATCGCAGGCCGACCCACTGACCCGATGCCGTTGAGTACCAGAGCCAATGCCTTGTCGCCGTCGAGCTTCAACGAGACCTGTTCGTTCTCGAGGGTCGGCGTGACGAGCCGGCGTAGCTGCTTAGGCTGCACGGTAATTTCCTTTCCGTCGATCCTGACTGCGAGCGGCTTCGAAGCGAGTTGCACGGCGCGGTCGAGCAGCGCAGACAGTTCGGCATCCGTGTATCGCGACGGAAGCACCACGCGCTCAACCGGAATCTCCAGCGGATTGGGGCCGCCCGGCAGCAATTGTTCGAGCGTCGACACAATGACACCTGGTGAGATTCCCATTCCAGGCTTGCCCGGTTTGATGACGAACTTGTCACCCTGGACCGCAAGCGTGGGGTCGACCGGCTGCTCTGCCGACTCGGTGTCGTTGTCGCTGATTGTCTGCGCGACGACAGTTGCATCGACGGAAACCGGAACTTCGATCGTGTCAGTGCCGAAGAAGGCCCCGAAGTACGAGCGGACGCGGTCGCCCGCACTGTCGGAGCGTCCGATCCGTAGCAATTCGCGGCGAAGCCTGTCACGTTGCACACTGACGCCAAGCTCAGAGCCGGTCACGTTGAACGCACCTTGCGGCGGGACGATTGCCACGCTCATCGTGCGGTAGCGGCCCTCCAATTGGTCGAGGAACGAATCGAGGGAGTCGGCGCTCATCCGCCCGATGTTTTCTCCGGCAACGACGACGTTGCGCTGCACGTGATTGCGCGTACGGCGGGCATCGATCAGCGCCATCAGCACCACAACGACGAGTACCGACAGGCCAGCCAAAGCCCAGAGCGCTGCCCGCGGTACGCCACTGCGAGGATCACGGGGGGAAGTCATGAGTTGGCTACTGGGTCGCTTGTCGGCAGTGGTGTGTGGCCGTCGGGGCACACGTTCAGGATCGTTGCCATGGTAGTGGCGTCGTCGTTACCGCCTGAAGGCAGATGAGCAAATCGCGGGGATTGGTGAACGACGGTCACATATGGTGTGTGTCCGTCGCAGCAGGTCCGAGCCGATACGGAACCGGCCCGCCAGCTCAGAGATTCGACTTGTTGCCCGGTTTGATCCGTGGGTCGAACCGGGTGATCTCGTCGAACTGTTCGCCCATCGTTTTCACGATCGCTTCGAAGCAGACCTTGCCGTGCGCCGCGTTTGACCCTGTTGGATCGCCGATCACACCGATGGGCATGGCACCAGGGGCCAGATCGTCGGGGTGGTCGAAGTCGTTCGACAACCAGCCGAACGCGACGCTTCCACCGAAGCGGACATGGCGGTTTTCTGCGAGGTGCTCGGGAACCCGGCGCACAGCGGTGGAAAGATCGACCAGGTCCGGACGCACGTGCATCATCAGCGATGTCTCGTCGTGGCCGGCATGAATACTCATGCCAAGTTCGTTGCCTTCCTCTGTGTTCATCCACGGATGCATGAGGAACGTACGAAGGCCGTGGCGAAGCCGGATATCGCGAAGCGCTACTTGCAGCAATGCGGAGTTCCCTCCATGCGCGTTGACAAAAACCAGGGTGCGCGCAGGGGTCAACGTCAGCGATCGAGCCAGATCATCGAGGATCGACAGCATGGTGGTCGCCGAGAGCCAGAACGTGCCAGGAGCCCAGGCATGCTCGTTGGACTTGGTGAACGGCAGCGTTGGCAGCTGCCACAGGTCGAGCTGGTCGCCGAACGCGTTGACCGCCGCCGTTGTCGTGGCTTCGGCGAGCACGAAGTCCGTCGACACGGGGAGGTGCGGACCATGCGCCTCGATGGCCCCAAGGCCCAGCACGACAACACTGTCGGGCGTCAACCGATCGTGGAGCGTGTGAGCCGCGTGGTCGGGAAGGAACCGTGATTCAGCCATTGCACGAAGGGTACTGGTGCACAATGGGCCTATGCAGTCAACCGGCGTAATCATCATCGGAGGTGGCCACAACGGGTTGATCTGTGCTGCCTTTCTCGCCAAGGCCGGTCTCGATGTCACCGTCATCGAAGCCCGTTCGGCAGTAGGCGGCAACGCAGCAACGGAGTCAGCGCTGGACGGGGCTCGGTTCAACATCTGCAACTGCGACCACTCGATGATCAGGGCCACGCCGATCATCGACGAACTCGGGTTGACTGCGCACGGTCTGCGCTACGTGGATTCGCACCTGTCACAGGTCAACGTCCACTGGGACGGTGGCCCAGCGTGGTACCTGTTCCACGACCTCGAACGCACCATGGACTCCATCCGCCACAGCTATCCGTCGGAAGCTGACAATTACAGGCGCTACGTCGCTGCAGCCGGGCCGATCGTACGTACGATTATCGATGTTGCCAACGCAACCCCCACCCCGGGTGCAATCGCAGCGAAAGTTCTCCGGCGGCCTCGCGGTGCCAGTTCGATCATGTCTTGGTCGCGCCGCAGTGTCGGCGATGTGATGCGCTCGTTCTTCACCGCCGAGCCGATGCGCGGCCCCGCGGTCACAACCGGTCCTGCTGTCTGGGGTCTATCGCCCGAGTTCTCGGGGACCGGCCTCGGCGCGATGACGTACGCACTGCGCCACGAGGTGCTCTCCGGGCGCCCGGTCGGTGGCAGTGGTGCGCTTCCGGAGGCGCTGCGGGCCGCCTTGATCGAAGAGGGAGGCCGGGTGATGTGCAACACCCGCGTCTCACAGATCCTGTGCGAAGGTGACCGGGTCATCGGGGTTCGCGTGCAGAACGGTGACGAAATCCGAGCTGCAATTGTGGTGTGCGCGGCGGATCCGCGTGCGGCACTCGTCGAGTGGCTCACCGATGCCCCACCGCAGGCTTCGGCGTTGATCGAGCGCTACCGAACTCAACCGACGCTCGACGGGTACGAGTCAAAGATCGACGCAGTGATCAACGGGCGCTACCGGTTTCGCTCGGTCGAGGACGAAGGGCTTGCTGCGGCCGGACTCACCGCAGATGATGCAGCGCACGCAACCACCATTGTGTCGGTCAGCCTGGCCGATATGGCTGCGGCGTACGAGTTGAAACAGCAAGGCCGAATCGCGCAGCGACCGATGTTCTTTGCCAACACCCCTTCGGTGAAGGACCGGTCGATGGCCGCCGGTCTGGCCGCTACGCAGGACATCTTCAGCATGGAGATCTTGTGGACCCCGTACGCGCTGCACGGTGGGTGGGACGGCAGCACCGAGCCGCAACGGTGGATGCAGCGATTCGGTGACCTTGTCGATGTCAACGGGTTCGGGTCGTTCAGCGATGCTGTCGACCGGTGGCGGTTGATGGGGCCACGCGAATACGAGGCGCAGTTCTCGATGGTGCGCGGCTATGCGCCTTCGTTTGCAGGGACGCCGCTCACCACCATGCTCGGCAAGGACCCCGAGCTCACCCGTTACGAAACGCCGGTCCGGGGGCTGTTCCTCACAGGTGCAGCCACGTTCCCGGGGGCTGGCATCTGGGGCGCGTCGGGCCGCAACGCCGCTGCAGCCATTCTCCGGTCAGACGGGCGCAGCGCCCGCGCCCGCGCTGCCGCCCGTTCCTGACCTCTGTCTGGGGCCTGCTCGCCCACAGACGCGCAACTCGGCCGAGCCAGACGCGCAACTTGCCCAAAATGCGCCTGTGGCGACAGCGAAAGTGCCGAGTTGTGTGGGATTTTGGGCCGCGATGTGTGGGTCTGGACAGTGAGGTGACGCGAAACGTCCCGGGTGCAAGCCCGGGACGTTTGTCTGTCATCTGAAACCGTCGTCGGGGAATCCCCCGGCGAGTCAGATCAAGGAAGCTTGATGCTCGGGTCGATGAACTCGTTGGTGACGATGTCAGCAGCGGTGAGTGCCGCATTGACCTCGGTGCCTTCCTTCTCGTAGATCGGGAGGGCCTTCTTGATGAACGCATCGACACGGGCGGTGTCGAACGAACCGAGTGTGCCGTCGGGACTGTTGGCGACGAGGGCGTCCTTCAGCTGGTATTCAACTGAAGCAGCCGCCTGGCTGGCGGTGTAGACCCAGCCGGTGTTGTACTTCGTGACGAGGTCGAGGATCAGCGTGTTGGCAGCGGCGGGGTTTGACACGTAGTCACGAGCGGCGCGCTGGACAACTGGGACGAGTGCCTTGAAGCATGCCTTGTTCGCATCGAAGTCAGCTGAGCGGACTCCGAGTGCGGCCGCGTAGGCGTCCCAGCCTGCGTCGTGAAGTAGCTGGTAGGCAACGGGCTTGGCCCATTCCTTCAGCTCCTTCTCGTAGAAGTACGGCTCGGCCGAAGCGAAGCCCTGCTGGGCTGACTTCCCGTTGTCGGCAACCCATGCTGACGGCTCACCCTTGTAGGAGCCGTCGATCTGGTCCTGGTTGATGATGCCTGCGCCAACGAGGTAGCTGAGGTACGCAGCTGGGCCGAACACGCGGATCTTGGTGTCCTTCGGCAGGTCTGCGATCGCCTTGGCGTCGGGGTACTTCTCTGGGTCCCACATGATGATCTGCGGGTTCTTGTTGAGCGGGGCGACTATGGACTTGGTCGGGAATTTGGTGTAGCTGGCGACTGCGTCGTCGTTCGCGACGTAGGCCAGCAGAATCGACTGGTCCTTGTACATCGTGGCGATGGGCGACTCGAAACCGATGGCAGGGCCGCCGACGCGGATCTCGATCTTGATGCCCGTGTCGGTGGTGCCGTCCATGAGCGGGCCGGTGACGCGCTTGGTGTCGGTGTCGATGGTTGGGCTGGCACCCACCATCTGGTACAGCGCACCGTGCTCGGCCTCAGGGTTCCAGTCGGTCTGGATGGCGATCGTGGCTGGGCACACGCCAGCCAGCGATGCACCGGCTGCGGCTGCGGCGACCGTGGTCTCGGCGGCAACTGCGACCGTTGTTTCAGCGGCGACGGTTTCGGCGGGGGTGGTCTCGACGACTGCCTCGGTGGCAGGTGCTTCTTCGGCGGCAACGGTGGTGTCGACGGTTTCGGCGGCATCACTGCCACAGGCTGCGAGGAACAATGCCCCGGCCAGTGGCAGAGCCAGCAGCGCTGACTTCTTCATAGATGGTCTCCTTAGGAGTGGTGGGTGGTGGGTGGTGGGTGAATGAGAACGGTGCGCAGTTAACGCTTGGTTGTGTTCCAGCGTCCGACGACGACGCTTTCGAGGACGGCGAAGAATGCGAAGAAGGCAAGGCCAAGCACTGCAGCCATCACGATGCAGGCCCACGTTGCCGGCCCGTTGAGACGCGAGTTGTACACGTCGACCTGCTGTCCGAGGCCGGCTTCACCAGCCCGGAAGAACACGTCACCGACGATGGCACCGATGACCGCAAGCCCGGCCGAGATGCGGAAGCCGGCGAAAACCGCTGGAGACGCTGCTGGCAGTTGCAGCTTGGTCAACCGGGTCCACCGGCTGGAGCCGTGCAGCGTGAACAGGTCGTGGAAACCTGGGTCGACTCCGGTGATGCCGAACAGGGTGTTGGACAGGATCGGGAAGATGGTGATGATGACGGTGACCAGAATGCGCGGGGCCTGGCTGTAGCCCATCACTGCGCCGATGAGCGGCGAGACGGTGAGAATTGGAATCGCCTGCAGCGCAACGAGGTATGGCCACAGGGAGAACTCCAGCCACTTGGCCATGCTCATGACCACGGCCGTGAGCACGCCCAGCACGATGGCGATGGAGAGGCCGACCACCGCAACCTTGATGTCGAGCCACGTGGCCTTGAACACTGCATTGCGGATGACTGGAACGCCGTCCTTGGTCTCGAAGAGGAACGCCTTCGTGATGATTCGGTGCGGCGGCGGCAGGACGAACCGCTTGTACGGAGCAAGGAGCAACCGGGCTCCGTACCAAGTACCCATCATCAGGCCGAAGACGGCGATAGGCCCAATGACCTTGATCGGTCTGAACGGTTCTTTGACCGCTTTCGGTGCGTCGCGCTCGATCGGAGCGAGGACAAGTGCCTTATCGGTGTCATGTGCCGCATCAGGAGGGAGCGAGCCGGCGACGATATCCCCACGGTCCTGGATCGTCACCGTGCACCGCCCACCGCGACCCGGGCCTGCGGCGAAGCGGACGCCGTGGTGACGTACGCCGAGTGGAGCGCGTCGTTGACCGCCCCGGTGAGCCGGGCGAACTCCGGCGTGTACCGGATCGACTCCGTACGTGGATATTCGAACGGCACGGCGAACTCGGCGATCAGCCGACCGGGTCGAGCTGACATCACCAGCACACGCGTCGACAGGTAGACCGCTTCTGAGATGGAGTGCGTGATGAACAACCCGGCGAACTGGTTGCGCACGAACAGCTGCATCAGCTCGGTGTTGAGGCGATCTCGGGTGATCTCGTCGATCGCGCCGAAGGGCTCATCGAACAGGAAGACCTTGGGGTTGAGCGTGAGGGAGCGGGCCAGCGATGCCCGCATCTTCATGCCGCCGGACAGCGACTTTGGGAATTTCTTCTCGAACCCCCTGAGGCCAACCAGTTCGATGGCCTCGGCCGCAAGACGCGTCGCCTCGGCGCGTGGCATCTTGTGCAGCTCGGCGAACAGTTCGACGTTGCGCTGCACGGTGCGGAACGGCAACAGCGTGGCATCTTGGAACACATAGCCGATTGAGCTGCGGTCCACGTCGATGGACCCGCCGGTGATGTCCATGAGGCCCGACGCCATCTTGAGCAGCGTCGACTTGCCGCACCCCGATGGGCCGATGATGGAGACGAATTCCTCGGCCGCGACCGAAAACGAGACGTTGTCCACCGCATGCGTGCCGTCAGGAAAGACGCGGGAGACGTCGTTGAAGCTGATCTGCGGTACAGACATCCGTGACACCTTACGCAATCGTGAACCCCATTCGCTCTGGAGGCAGGTGTGTTCACCTTCCGGTCATAAACGCGATGGACCGATTCGTCCAGGTTCGCGTCCACGTCGAGCTGGTCCGTGTGAAGCGATTCTCAAGCCAACCTCACGGTGCGATCATCAGCCCACGGAACGACTGACGGTGGTCTCGGCAACGAGGCGGCCTCGTTTCCAGACCCGACGGTGCTGGTCTGCCCGAGCGATCGCATCGGCCAGGTCTGGGGCACGCAGCGACACGAGATCGGCCACGTGGCCTACGGCGAGAAGCGGGACCGGGCGACCCATTGCTCGATGCGCAGCGCCGGCCACTGAGTCCCATGCCTCGTGCGGGAGCAGGTGGCCAGCCATCACCATCAGCGCAGCCGTCTCGCACGGGTCGTGGCGGCCCATCGAGTTGAACGGGTCACGGACGTTGTCGGCACCCGCTGCGACGTTGACGCCGGCACGGCGCAGTGCATGAACCGCGGTGAGACCCCGAGGCGGGGCGACCGGGTGATCGCGCGACTGGAGGAATAGGTTCGTCTGCGGCAGTGCGATAACCGAGATGCCAGCTGCTGCGACGAGCGCAGCGGTGTCGGCCTGTCTGCCGACGTCCTGCACACCAAGACTGCAGCAATGACTGGCTACTGTCCCGCCGGTGTATCCGGTGGCGATGATGCGTTCGGCGAGATAGCGAAGATCTTCACTGCGGGCGTCGAGGTTTTCGTCTGTGTGCAGATCGATCGCCCGGCCTTCGGTCCCGGCGATGTCGAGTGCGATGTCGGTCGCCTCGGTGCCGACCACGTCGAGATGGGGGCATCCGCCAACCACGACTGACGGATCCATCATCACACTGGAGCGCAGCAGACGTCGGTTTGCCTCGTTGCCACCAGTCACCCAGCCGGTGAGGGATACGACCTGAACATCGCAGATCGCTGCAACGTCGGCGCGCACTTGCAGGAGGGCCTCCATCGCCGCAAGGTCGATGCCCTCGTGCACATTGACGTGTGTTCGGACGGCGGTGATGCCAGAAGCCACGAGCTCCTGAACCGCTTGCGTACCTCGACGGACCATATCGGCGACTGTCAGCGATGGGAAGAAGTTCGTCCACCCCTGGACAGCGCCCATCAGATCGCCCTTTGGGTTGGCCACCAGCTGTGCGGTGAGCACCTTGTCGAGGTGCGCGTGCGGCTCTGCCGGAGCTGCGAGGAGGAGATCACCGTCAAGGTTGACTGAGTTCGGTGGGGCGACTTCAGCGGTATGCGCGACGACGGAGGTGATCAGCCCGCTGACCGAGTCGACCTGGACGTCGATTGCCGTGCCGTCGATGCTGCGCGCGTCGGTGATCCAGAACGTCGACACGACTTACTGCGGCACGGTGAACGAGGGCGATTGGGCCGGCCGCTCGAGCGTGCTGAGGGACAGTCCCGCGCCGGGCAGAACTTCCTCAGCCCACATATGAATCTGCTCAGTCATCTGTTCCCGGGTGAGCCCCGGCAGGTCGAGGAAGAGGCACAGGTGCTCGACCCCGAACCGTTCGCGGTACATCGACACGGTGTCGATGCAGTCCTGCACCGAGCCAATGGCTGCGACCTGCTGATTGAACGAATCCTCAAGCGACGGTTGCACACCGAACGCAAGCTTGTTGCCGTCGGCCCCCTTGTAGTTGGTGAACCGTCCGTATGGGGCGAGGAACCGGGTGAACTCGTCGTGGCCGTTGCGCGCGGTTGACCACGCCGCTTCACGGGTCTTGCCGGCATGCGCGTTGAGGACCAGCACCTTGTTCTCGCCAGCGCGTAGCGATGTGCCGTGGGCTGCGTTGTACGTGTCGGTGTAGTGCTGCCAGCGCGGTGCCATGAGGTCTGGGTGCATCAGCCAGTAGACGCCACGGTGCCCAGCACGGGGAACGTATTCCATGGTCTCGCCGCTGGTGACGGGTTGATAGATCGGAACCTGTCGCGTGACCTTCGGAACGAGGGTGAGGTCCGTGACGGTTTC
Organism: Acidimicrobiia bacterium; assembly: GCA_031385545.1. Lineage (GTDB taxonomy): Bacteria > Actinomycetota > Acidimicrobiia > Acidimicrobiales > JANYDT01 > JANNBN01. Next base: position 29,024 of record JANNBN010000125.1, read on the forward strand.
CCCACGGTCGGGGATGCCGGCCGGTGGGAACTGGTAGTGCTTGCCTGTGAACGAGAAACGCTCGTTGTACCAGGCAGCCTTGATGACCTCCATTGCTTCCTCGAACTGCTCGCGGTTGAAGGCGTCGTCTTTCGCACTCATGTCGTTATCGCCGCTGGCAACCCGGGAACCGAGGGTCATTGCTTCACGCGGCACAGTGCCGCGGCCCACACCGAACTCCATTCGCCCGCCGGTGAGGATATCGGCCATTGCGAAGTCTTCGGCCAGCCGCAGCGGATGCCACTGGGGCACCACGTTGAACATCTGGCCCATGCGGATGCGCTGCGTGTGCTGCGCCATAGCCATTCCGAACAGCACGAGGTTTGGTGTGACCTCGTACCCCTCGTACTGGAAGTGGTGCTCGGTGAACCACATGCAGTTGAAGCCGGCCGTGTCTGCCGCCTTGGCCCATGCGGTGAGGTTCTCGTAACACTGGATCGAGTCCTGCTGGAAGTAACGCCGCTCGGTGGGCAACGGCCCTGCATTGCCTGCATCAGGCATGGGCACGGTACCGAAGAAGTTGAGGTCGCAGCGGAAGGGCGTGGTCATGGACCGATGTTAGGTAAATCTGGCGAGAAGGCGCGAATGAGGTTGTGTGAACGTTCGGGCATGTCCGTGCGTACCACTAGTCGTCTCCGTCAGAAAGACCGGAGCACTACGAGGAGAAAAGCCATGATTCGTTCACTCGCCATCCGCCAGTTGGCCGTCGGGGCTGCGATTCTCGCAGCGACCGTTGGTGGTCTCGCGGTGGGCGTCGGCCCCGCTGGCGCGCAGAGCAGCACTCCTACCACTGCAGCGAAGAAAGTCATCAAATTGGGCGTCGGCAGCACCAAGCTCGGTGATGTGATCGTTGACGGCAGCGGAATGTCGTTGTACATGTTTGCGCCCGATCGCTACAACGTGGCGACGTGCGAGGGTCAGTGCCTCACTGCGTGGCCGCCAGTGATGCTGCCATCTGGTTCCACGACATCCGACGTCGAGTTGAGCGGCGGCCTGCGCAAGTCCAAGCTTGGCGTGGCGATGCGAGAGGACGGCTCTCGTCAACTCACGTACAACGGATGGGCGCTCTATTACTGGTTCCGTGATGGCAAGGCCGGCGATGTCAACGGACAGTGGGTCAACGGAATCTGGTGGGTCATGAGCGACGAAGGGACGCCCAACACCAAGCGCGTCAGCTGAATCGACCTCAAGCCACCTGACCCGAAGCCTCCCGACTCGCCCGGAAACGTAAGCCGAACGATGCCCCGCAACCGTCAGGATCGTACGATGCCTGCTGTGACTGCAGCGGGCATCGACGACCTCCGTGTGCTGTACGACCTGCACGGAGCCGAGATCTTCCGGTTCTGTTCGCGTCTCGTCGGTGACCGCGGGCTGGCAGAAGAAGCTGTGCAGGAGACGTTCTTGCGCGCCTGGCGGGCGCGTGACCGATGGGAGGAAAACCTCGGGTCGGTACGGACGTGGCTGTATTCGATTGCCCGGAACGTGTCGATCGATCTGTTGCGGGCCCGGTCCGTTCGCCCGCAGCTCAACCGCTTCGGGGCAGGCGGTCACAATGGTCGTGCCGAGCACACGCTCGATGTGACCGGGCCGGCCGGTGCCAGGGATGCCTACGATGATCTCTTGGACGGTTGGATGCTTGAAGAAGGACTGCGTCGTTTACGAGACGAGCAGCGTCACGCCATTGTGGAGACTTACGTGAAGGGACGACCATACGGAGAGGTAGCGAAAGAACTCGGAGTCCCGGACGGGACAATCCGAACCCGGGTCTTCTACGGACTCAAAGCACTCCGGCTTGCGCTCGAAGAAATGGGTTGGAATGTCTGACATCCGCTGCACCCGAACAACTGATATCGGCGCCTATCTTCTCGGCGGGCTGCCTCAGGACGAGGCCGTTGCGTTGCGCCACCACATCGACGGGTGCGCCGAGTGCGCCGACGCGATGCGAGAGTTGCAGCCACTGACGGACCAACTCAGCACCACGGACCTGCGTTCATTCGCGGGAATGACCGTCGAGACACCGTCCGATGATCTGCGCGACCGCATCCTGCACCGTGCTGCTACCGAATCCGACCGCTTCGGTAACGCACCCCGGGGCAGCGTCCACAAGTGGAGGGTAGCGGCCGCGTCTGCAGCAGCGTTCGCGGTCGGTGCCGGCTCAGGCTGGTCGGCCAACCTTGCTGCGTCACCCTCGGTGCCACCCACCACCAAACATGTGTACTGGGGCACCGGAACCGAGGCCGCACCGCAGAAGGTGAAGTTCGTGTCGGCCGCCGGCGCTGCCGGCGTTGTCGGTCCGAAGGCATGGGCTGCGGTCAGTAGCGGCCCGGCCGGTACCTACGCCGCCCTGTATACGAAGGGTCTCAAACCCAACGTGACCTATCGGTGGTGGTTCGAAAAGGTCGACGGCACGCGGGTCGGCCTCGGCTCGTTCGTGTTCCCCGCCGGACAAAGCGACTGGGTCGTGTGCCCCGGCGGTACGTCGGTCGAGCGGGTCGAACTCAAGGCGATCGGGGCCACTGATCCAAACGGTGTCGACGTGTTGCGTGCCGATCTACCACCCCCGCCAACTGCGTCCTGATCGCGAGAGAGGCACGGGGCCCGGGGGGCGGACTCGGGGTCGGTCGGGGTTCATGGGCCGGCGGAGCCGTCGATTACTGTTTGTCCATGCCAGTACCTCCGCCCGGTGAACGCGAAATCCTGACCTGGGATGCTTTCGGTGAGGCGGGTGTCGCACTCAGCCAGCAGGTCGCAGCAAGTGGCTATCGGCCAGACATCATCCTGGCCATCGCCCGTGGCGGGCTGTTGCCGGCCGGGGCCATGGGCTACGCGCTGAGTGTCAAGAACGTGTTCGTGATCTCGGTCGAGTACTACACGGGTATCGGCGAAACGCTCGACTTCCCGGTGATGCTGCCGCCGCAGCTCAACCTGGTCGACCTACAGGACAAGAAGGTTCTGGTCGTCGACGACGTCGCAGATACGGGCCACACCCTCAAGGCAGTGCATGACTTCGTGGTCGGCAATGTTGCCGAGACCCGGGTTGCGGTCATCTACGAAAAGCCGCATTCCATCGTGAAGTGCGAATACGTCTGGAAGCGCACGGACCGCTGGATCGACTTTCCGTGGAGCGACAAGCCGCCAGTCCTGCTTCCGAGCGGCGAGCTCTACTCCGCCGCAATCGACGGTCACTGAGGCACGACGCGAAACAGCCCCCGGGATCACCCGAGGGCTGTGAGTTCCTTTCGCGGCGACAAGTCGCCGCGAAAGTTACGGCTGAATCTCGATGGTGACCTTGCGGCTCTTGGTCTCGTCTTCGTCTGGCTGCGTGTCTCCACGTGCCTCGACGGTGAAGGTGATGCCGCTCGCTGTGTCGCCGAGGCCCTTCTCGAGTGCTGCCTTCACGTTGTTGGCGCGAGCGATGGACAGTGCCTCGTTGCGTGCCGAATCGCCGGTCTTCGACGCGTGGCCGACGATGCCGACCTTCGAACCAGCTGGAAGCTTCTTGAGCGTCGCGACCGCGCCGTCGATCTTTGCCCGAGCTTCGGCGTTGAGTGCTGCCGATGCGTTGGCGAAGTAGACGGTGAGCGACTCGGGCGCAGCGGCTGTTGCGGCGGCAGCAGCGGTCGTCGGAGCCGACCCACCCAGGAGCGCTGCGATGTCCACGCTTGGTGGAACCAGCACGCCGTCAAGGACGTGGATCACGCCGTTGGTTGCAGCCACGTCGGTGCTGGTGACGTTGACGCCATTGACCTTGACGCCGCCATCGGTGGTGATGGTGAGCGGCGAGCCTTCGACGCTGGTGACCTTGCCGGCCTTCACGTCAGCGGCCATGACCATGCCCGGGACGACGTGGTAGGTCAGCACCTTGGTGAGGGCGTCCTTGTTCTCCGGCTTCAGCAGTGCATCGACTACGCCGGTTGGCAGCTTGGCAAACGCATCGTCGGTCGGCGCGAATACCGTGAAAGGACCGCCGCCCTTCAGCGTGTCGGCGAGGCCGGCGGCGTTGATCGCAGCGCCGAGAGTCTTGAACGACCCTGCGCCATCGGCGGTGGCGAGGATGTCGCCGGTAGCAGCGGCTGCTTCGGCAGCACTGGTTTCGGTGACGGCAGCGACGGTGGTCTCGACCGCAGCAACGGTGGTCTCTGCGGCCACGGTCTCTTCAGTGGCAGCAACAGTGTCTTCAACAGCAACAGTGTCTTCAACCGCCACGACGGTGGTGTCGGTGGTAGTTGACGACGAACCGCCGCAACGGCTAAGGCCGAAGGCAAGGAGAGCAGCAGCGATCAGCGCGGGGATGATCCACATGAGGCCACCCTTCTTCTTATTGCCGCCGTCGACGACGGCCTTGGCGCCTGCAACGCCTGCAGCGGCAGTGCCACCGAGCTTGGCAGCAGAGGCTCCGACCGTGGCCGCAGCGGCACCGGTTGCCGCCCCTGCGGCTCCAGCGACGTTGCCGGTCAGGTTGCCAGCGGTTCCTGCGAGGCCCTTGAAGAGGTCAACGCCTGGCAGGTCGAGCTTGCCGAGTGCACCCTTCAGCGGGTTGAGATCGCCAGCGTCCACACGTGAGCCGATCTGGTCGTATTCGCCCGCAGGCAAGCGGTCCTTCAGCCAGCCGAAGCCGCCGGAAGTCCATTGTTCCTTGAACCAAGCGATGTCGTTGGCCTTGAGTCGATCGAAGATTGTCTTGAGGGTGGTGAGGGATGGCAATTCCATAAGGGCTGCATTGTGGCCCACGGTTGTGATGGTTCAGGCCCAAAAAGGTGTGGCGATGATCACCGCGACAAACGCTCCACCGAGGGCGTCAATGCGCTGTAAGAAGAGCGACTGCGCAGTCAGGCCTCCGGGTCACACGACACTCGCGAAGCAAGCGACATGGCCGTTTCGCGAAACTCCCGGATCGTCGAATGCAGGATTTCGGCGACCGGTGCAACTGTGGTGATACGGCCGGCCACCTGGCCGCAGAGAGCGATAGCGGACTCCATGTCACCCCCGAAGTAGAGGTCCATCGAGCGGCCGAATTGATCCATGCCAACGTGGTCTTCGTGTTCCAGTTGCGTCGTTCGCTCGGTCCGCAGGGCCCGGAGTCCCGGTTTTGAGAACCGGTTGAGGAACACCGTGTCCGTCTCGGCCGCGGCCACGATGGCGTCTTTCCAATTCTGATGCACGGGCGATTCGGCCGCGCTCACCATGCGCGTACCCATCTGTACGGCCTCTGCTCCGAGCGCGAACGCGGCAGCCATTGATCTCCCGTCGGTGATTCCCCCTGCCGCAACGATCGGCACGGAAACCTGCGACGCGATCAACGGGAGGAGCACCATCAGGGCCACGTCACGTGGGTTCTTGAAACCGCCGCCTTCTCCACCCTCGACGACGAGGCCGTCCACGCCGGCTGCGATCGCTTTCAGCGCTCCTGCGAGTGTTGGCACAACGTGGAATACCGTGAGCCCGGCCGCCTTCAATTGACCCGTGTACTTCGTTGGGTCGCCTGCCGAGGTGGTGACGAACCGAACGCCCTGATCGATCACGAACTGGGCAATGCCTGGGTCGCGGACGAACGCCTGGGCGATATTGACGCCGAACGGTTTGTTGGTCAGGTCGCGCATCTTCTCGATCTCGCGCTTCACGTTGTCGAGTTCGCCCGAAGACGTTTCGATGATCCCCATCCCGCCGGCGTTGGAAACAGCCGATGCCAGTTGGGACCGGGCGATCCATCCCATCGGGGCCTGGATGATGGGGTAATCCACTCCCAGCAATTCGGAGACCCGGGTGCGGAGAGGCGTCGGAGCAGTCATTCCCCAGTGTTAGTCGCTCACCATGCGGCAGAACACCTCCGGACAAACTATCGGAGGTGTTCTGCCCCCGCCGTTGGGGGCAACCTCTCTCCGGAACCTAACCTCACCGCTTTCCTCACCACGTCTCGCAGCGGTTGCTCGGGCGTTCCTGCCGCGATGAGCTCCTGCACCCGTGCTTCAAGTTCGGCTGCCAATGCGGACTGCGCGCCGCCCTGGTTGGACGCGCGGACCAGCGTGTTGGCGACGATCAGCATGAGCATGGCAGTGGCACCGAACATGCCGAAGGCCATTGCTCCGCCGATTGCCCCGTTGATATTGGTGACGATCATGCCTGCGATGCTGGCGACGCAGCACACGGCGACGATCCGGCGCAGCAGGTTGATGCTCATCGGTTGCTCATCGGACGAGGGGCTTGTACTTCAGCCGGTGCGGCTGGTCGGCCTCGGAGCCCAGTTCCTTCTTGCGGAACGCCTCGTAGTCGGCGAAGTTCCCTTCGAACCAGCGCACCTGGCTGTTGCCCTCGAAGGCGAGAACGTGTGTACAGATACGGTCAAGAAACCAGCGATCGTGGCTGATGACCACGGCGCAGCCGGGAAAAGCGATCAACGCTTCTTCCAGCGCGCGGAGTGTGTCGACGTCGAGGTCGTTGGTTGGTTCGTCGAGCAGCAGCACGTTGCCGCCGGACTTCAGCAACTTGGCCAGATGGACCCGATTGCGTTCACCGCCGGACAGTTCGCCGACCTTCTTCTGCTGGTCGGAGCCTTTGAAGTTGAAGGAGGCGCAATACGCACGTCCGTGGATGGGTCGGCCGTTGAACTTGAACTCGTCGAGGCCATCGGTGATCTCTTCGAAGACGGTCTTGTCCGGGGCAAGGTCGTCTCTGCTCTGGTCGACGTATGCTGGCTTCACGGTGCTGCCGACGGTGAGCGAGCCCGAGTCTGCTGGTTCGAGGCCCATCATCATCCGGAACAACGTTGTCTTACCGGCACCGTTGGCGCCGATGATGCCGACGATTCCTGCCGGCGGAAGCTTGAACGACAGATCCTCGATGAGAAGCCGGTCACCGAAGCCCTTGTTGACGCCATCGGCCTCGATAACCACATCGCCGAGGCGTGGTGGTGACGGGATGACGATTTCGAGTTTGGCCTGTCGGCCCTCGGAGTCCTGCGACTCGCTGAGCAGCTCTTCGTATGCGGACAGACGAGCTTTGGACTTTGCCTGCCGGGCACGAGGCGACTGGCGAACCCAGTCCAGCTCTTCGGCAAGTGCACGTTGCCGAGCGGACTCGGTCTTCTCTTCCGCAGCAAGCCGGCTGCGTTTCTGTTCGAGCCAGCCGGAGTAGTTGCCTTCGTACGGGATGCCTGCGCCGCGGTCGAGTTCCAGGATCCAGCCGGCCACGTTGTCGAGGAAGTAGCGATCATGGGTGACTGCGACCACGGTGCCCGGGTAGTCCTGCAGGAACCGCTCCAGCCAGCCGACCGACTCCGCGTCGAGATGGTTGGTGGGTTCGTCGAGCAGCAGCAGGTCGGGCTTCGACAGCAGCAGCTTGCACAACGCAACCCGCCGTTTCTCGCCGCCTGACAGCTTCGACACGTCGGCATCGCCTGGTGGGCACCGGAGCGCATCCATCGCGATGTCGAGCTGGCGGTCCAGGTCCCATGCGTTGGTGGCGTCGATCTTGTCCTGCAGGTCGGCCTGCTCGGCAAGCAGCTTGTCGAAATCCGCATCGGGGTCGCCCATTGCCTCGCACACGGCGTTGTACCGGTCGACGAGCCCCGCAATTGCGGCCACGCCGTCTCGCACGTTGCCGAGCACGTCCTTCGTTTCATCGAGCGTCGGTTCTTGCGACAGGTAGCCGACCGTGAAACCGGGGGTGAGGCGGGCTTCGCCGGCGAACCCGTCGTCCACGCCCGCCATGATCTTCAGCAGGGACGATTTGCCCGAGCCGTTGGAGCCGAGCACGCCGATCTTTGCGCCCGGCCACATGGAGATGTTGATGCCCTTGAGGACCTCGCGGTCTGGTGGGTAGAACCGCCGCAGATCGCGCATTGTGTAGATGTAACGACTCTTGTCCATGCCTTCGTGTGCTGCCATGGCTCTGAGGCTACCGGCCAGCCGGGCGGCGTTCGGCTCGTACTCCGTTGGTCGAGTGCACACGTTCGCGTCCCCGGTGATCCCTCGCGTCCCCTGGGTGTCGTCACTAACGGGACGCGAACACTCGTGGGGGACGCGAAGCCGGGTTCTGCTGGCAGCAGCCTTCACATGGTCCAGATCCGTCGTTTAACCGGCCGTCGGTAGGGACGGCCGAGGGATCCAACCCTTTAAGGCTGGGTCCGTTCCAGGGGAGTCACGTGGCAACTCAGGAACTGTCATCGGGTCCTCGGGTCGATGCATTTTCGAGATGGTCAGTGCACATACGAGTGCGTCGAAGGCGTCTTTGGAGCCGACTCCTGACGCCCGGACATCGGTTCCGACGTGGGTGGCATTGGCGTCCAACGTTGTGAATTTCAGGTCAGATTCGGCGGATTTCGGGAACGTTGGTTGCTAGCGAAGCCACGTTGGTTCGTGAGCCGTGAGCCGTGAGCCGTGAGCCGTGAGCCGTGAGCCGCAAGCCGCAAGCCGTGAGCCGCAAGCCGTAAGCCGCAAGCCGTGCAGACGGGTGAGCTGGTGGGTCGGGTCAGCCGGTGCAGACGATACCCGGGGCCGGGAGAACCAGGTTCACCAGGAAGTCCACTGCGTACGGATCGACACAGGTTCCCCGGCCGACCTGGCCGTGATCGGCGCCGACGCGGGTGAGCAAGGTTCCGCCGGTGGTGGCGACCATCGACTGCTGCCACTCGATCGGGGTGATGAGATCGAGGGTGGCGCCAACCAGGAGGACCGGTGCGACGCCATTTGGCCTGATCACCGGTTGCGGGCGGGTCTTCGCCGGCCAGTAACCGCAGATCTTGTACAACTCGGCACTGCCCTTTGCGTTGACCTGGAAGTGCGGTGCGGCTGCGGGGAGCCGGGTCGTCAACGTGGCCAATTCGGCCTGGTTCTGGGTGACAAGCCCATCGTGGCACTGGTACGCGAAGATCGATTCGAGCACCTCGTAGTCAGCCCGTGGGGCAAAGCTGCGCAGATCGAACGCGTTGTACGGGTCGTCGGTGGAATTGGCTGCCGCAGCCAGACCGTCGGCGAGGATCTTCCATCCCCCGATGGACTGGGATTCCAGCAGGCGTTCGACCGTGCCCTCGAACCGGCTGCGACGGGTCTCGCGGCTGCGGGAACCTCCGTAGTAGGAGAGGACCTGGTCGTATCGCGAAACGAGGTCTGTGCCGTTGTTGAACGAGCAGGGTGTGTATGTCCCGTCCTGGCACTGGCGAAGAAACGCGATGAGTGATCGTTCGTTGGCTGCGTACCCGGCTTCGAGCAGGCCCGTTCCGAATTGCGTGTGATCGAGGCCCGAATCAAGCACAACCGCCCGCAGCGTGGTGGGGAACAGCGTTGCGTACAGCGCGCCCAGATAGCCGCCGTAGGAGAAACCGAGGAAATTGATCTGCGACTCACCCAATGCCCTCCGAACCCAGTCGTGGTCGCGGACAGAGCTTTCGCTGTCGATGTACTTGAGCAACTGCCCTGACCGCTTGCCACACGCCGCGGCGATAGCCTTCAAGTACTGGTTGTCGGTGCGAATGGTGTCCAAGTCCAGTGGGTCGATGCCGCAGCTCACCGGAGCTGAGTTCGTGGTGCCTCGGGGATCGAGGCCGATGATGTCGAAACGGGCGACCACCTCGGCGGGAAAGATCCGTTCGGCACCACGGATGAGCCCGTTGGCACTTGCTCCGGGGCCGCCTGGGTTGACGAACAGTGCACCGATCCGACGGGCGGGGTCGGTTGCCCGGTGCCTGACGACGGAGAGTTCCAGCGCAGGGGAGAAGGGGTCCGCGTAGTTCATCGGCGCTTCGACGATGGCGCACTCAAGTACCTCGAAGCAGCCGCGAAACAAGACGGGCGCTGGTTCTTTCCACCGCGTGGCGTGCTTTGGGAACTGGTAGACGCCGTTCACGTCCTGGGCCACGACCTTGGAGCGGACCTTCCTTTTCGTGGTCGCCGCCGAAGCAGGTTGGGCGACTGTGCTGATCAGAGCGGTGACCAGTACGGCGGCCAGGAGGGCGGTGAGGGGCAGCGTTCGGCGCCGAATCATGGGGCGACCTTATCGGCGGACTGGTTTAAGCGGTACACCAGAGGTGACGATGAAGGAATACCGCCCCAGGGCTCGCTGGTTCGTTTTCGCCTGTCGCAACGCGAATCAAATGGGCTGCTCGGCGCTGCCCCAAAACTGCTCAGGAGTAGGCTGAATCCCGTGACCTCGATCCTTCCCGACGACCCGACGCTCGGGCCCAATTCGTGGCTCGTCGACGAGATGCGCGAGCAGTACACCGACAACCCTGCGTCGGTCTCCGAAAGTTGGCGTGCATACTTCAACGGGTACGCAGGACCGTCGGTTTCACGTGCTGCTGCGAACGGCGCAGTACATGCAGTACCAACCACACGCAGCGCGCCAGCGACTGCCACGGACGGAACAGCGTCGGCTCCTGCCGTCACTGCTCCGGCTCCCGCAGTTGTCGCCCAAAAGCCGACCGCCGCACCCGTTATCGCTGCGGGCGGCGAGACCAGCCCGTTGCGCGGCGTTGCATCGAAGATTGTCCAGAACATGGAGGCTTCCCTCGACGTTCCCACGGCAACGAGCGTTCGCGACGTGCCGGCCAAGCTGCTCGAGGTCCAGCGCAGCATCATCAATAATCATCTGAAGCGCACGCGGGGTGGCAAGGTCAGCTTCACCCACCTCATCGCGTTCGCCATCGTGCGCGGTCTCGACGCTGTTCCGTCGATGCGCAACACGTTCACCCGAGACGCTGAAGGCAACCCGCTGCTGGTCCGTAACGCAACGGTGGGTCTGGGAATCGCTGTCGATCTCGCCAAGGCCGATGGATCCCGGGCGCTCGTGGTGCCATGCATCAAGAACGCCAACCATCTCACCTTCCGGCAGTTCTACGACGCGTACGAAACGCTCATCGGAAAGGCCCGCACCAACAAGCTGACCGTCGACGACTTCGCAGGCGTCACCGTGTCCATCACCAACCCTGGCGGAATCGGCACTCGGCACTCGGTCCCTCGGCTGATGCCGGGCCAGGCTGCGATCATCGGCCTTGGCACGATCGACTACCCGGCTGCGTTCATGGCGGCCGACCCGGCGAAGCTCGCCGAGATCGGTATCTCCAAGACCATCACGCTCACCTCGACGTACGACCATCGCATCATCCAGGGCGCCGAGTCGGGCATGTTCCTGGACAAGATCCAGCACCTCCTCACCGACGATGAGGCGTTCTGGGAAACCGTCTTCGATTCGATGGACATCCCGTACGAACCGGCGCGCTGGCATCGCGATACCAACCCGTCCGACGCCGTCCGTTCGGCCGTTGCCAAGGCAGCAGCCGCACAGGAGCTGATCAACGCGTACCGGTCGCGCGGCCATCTCATCTCGGACCTTGAACCGCTCGGCATCATGCATCGGGCGATGTCCGACGAGCTCGACCCCATCACATACGAACTGTCCATCTGGGACCTCGATCGAGACGTGTACACGGGCGACATCGCCGGTGCGGATCACCACACCGTCGGCGAGCTGTTGGGCATCCTGCGCGACGCCTATTGCCGCACCGTCGGCATCGAGTACATGCACATCATGAACCCGACCGAGAAAGCGTGGCTGCAGGCGCGCACGGAGGGCGTCGACACCAAGCTGAAGCCGGCAGAACAGCACCGAATCCTCGAACGGCTCAATATGGCCGAAGCGTTTGAGAAATTCCTCGCCAAGCGCTATCCGGGTACCAAGCGGTTCGGCCTCGAGGGCGGCGAGTCCGCGATGGTCGTCATCGACGCAGTGCTCGATGCAGCGGCCGGTGTCGGCGTCAAAGGTGCGGTCATCGGCATGCCTCACCGGGGACGTCTCAACACGTTGGTCAATGTGGTCGGCAAGCCTGTTGCACAAGTGTTCAAGGAGTTCGAAGACCTCATCGAGGGAACCGTCTACGGTTCCGGTGACGTCAAGTACCACCTGGGCGCCCAAGGTACCTATACCGGGCTCAGTGGCGCATCGATGGGCATCAACCTTGCTCCCAACCCATCGCATCTCGAAGCGGTGTACCCCGTCGTCGAAGGGATGGTCCGCGCGCAACTCGACGAGATTGGCGAGCTGGGTGGCAGCTCGGTGCTGCCGGTCATCATGCACGGCGACGCTGCGTTCATCGGCCAGGGTGTCGTGCAGGAGACGCTCAATCTCAGCCAGCTCGCCGGCTACAAGACCGGTGGCACCATCCACCTCATCGTCAACAACCAGGTCGGTTTCACCACCAACCCTGATGCAGCCCGTTCATCGGTCTATTGCACCGATATCGCCAAGATGGTCCAGGCGCCCATCTTCCATGTCAACGGCGACGACCCCGAGGCGTGTTACCGGGTCGGGCGGTTGGCTGCGGACTTCCGGCACCAATTCAAGAAAGACGTGGTGATCGACCTCGTCTGCTACCGGCGCATGGGACACAACGAGGGCGACGAACCCAGGTACACCCAGCCCCTCATGTACGAGCGCATCGACAACCATCCCTCCACGCGAGAGATCTACGCGGCGTCGCTCGTCGGCCGCAAGGACATCACCCAGGAAGAGGCTGACGCAGCATTCTCGTCGTATCAGTCGCTGATGCAGACTGCCCTCGACCAGACCCGCACCCTCACGTCGACCGGAAGCATGCTGCCGCCCAACCTCGACGACATCGGCTCGCCCTTCGACCCTATACATACGGGCGTCGACCGTTCCATGCTGGACCTCATCTCGGGTGCTGTTCATTCATGGCCAGAGGATTTCAATATTCACCCGAAGTTGGCTCGGCAGCTCGAAAGCCGTAAAGCCACTTACGATTCGACGGGCGAGATCGATTGGGCGCTTGCCGAGGCGATGGCGTTCGGTTCGCTGGCCCTCGAAGGTGTGCCGGTCCGAGTCAGCGGCGAAGACTCTCGCCGAGGCACATTCAGCCATCGCCAGGCAGTGTTCATCGACACCCAAACCGGCGCCGAGTGGTATCCGCTGGCCAACCTTGACCCCGGCCAAGGCCGGTTCAACGTCTTCGATTCGTCGCTGTCGGAATATGCGGTGCTCGGTTTCGACTACGGCTACACAATCCAAAATCCCGACGCGTTCGTGGTGTGGGAAGCGCAGTTCGGTGACTTCGTCAACGGTGCGCAGATCATCATCGATCAGTTCATCGCGTCCGGCGAAACCAAGTGGGAACAGACCTCTTCACTCACGATGCTGCTGCCGCACGGGTACGAGGGGCAAGGCCCCGAGCACTCGTCGGCTCGGCTCGAACGCTTCTTACAGTTGTGCGCGCACGAGAACATTCGGGTCGTCAACGTCACCTCGTCTGCTCAGCTGTTCCACCTGCTGCGCCGCCAGATGCACTCGCCCAACCGCAAGCCGCTCGTTGTCATGGCACCGAAGAGCGGCCTCCGCTCGAAAGAGTCGCGTAGCAAGGTTGCCGAGTTCGTCACGGGTTCCTTCGCCGAGGTTCTCGACGACGCCACCATCACCGACACCGCAGCCGTTCGCAAGATCGTGCTGTCCACGGGCAAGGTCACCTGGGATGCCGACAAGGCTCGCCAGAAGGCCGGAGTTGCGGGGGAGATTGCGTTGGTGAAGGTTGAACAGATCTATCCGTGGCCCGAAGCGCAGATCGAAGCGATCGTCGCCCGGTATCCCAACGCCGACGTGTACTGGATGCAGGAGGAGCCGGCCAACTTCGGCGCGTGGAACTTCGTCGAAGGCCGAGTCCAGGCGATCTGCGGCCGGCAAGGGCGCCGCCTGGGGCTCATCGCCCGCCCGAAGTCCGGATCGCCGGCAACCGGTTCGCATCACGAGCACGACCTCGAACTCGAATCGCTGCAGGCAGCGGTCGTCAACGGTCTCTGACGCGCCCGATCGTCGAACTGAGATCATGCGAGTCCTCGTCACCGGTGGAGCCGGTTACATCGGAAGCCATACCGTGGTCGAGTTGCTCGGCAGGGGTCATGAGGTTGCGATCGTCGACAACCTGGACAACTCGAAGGCTGAAGCGGTTCGAAGGGTCAACGCCATCGCAGGCCGCGAGGCTACGTTGCACGTGGTCGACATCGCCGATCGCAACGCCTTGTCCGATGTCTTCGCGTCGTTGCGGCCCGACGCTGTCATCCATTTCGCAGGCCTGAAAGCCGTTGGGGAGAGCGCAGACATCCCGCTGCGGTACTACTCGAACAACATCACAGGAACGTTGGTGCTGCTCGAGGTGATGGAGGCCCACGGGTGCCACACGCTGGTGTTCTCCTCCAGCGCCACGGTGTACCGCGCCGACAACCCGGTGCCGTTCGTCGAGAGCGCAGCGCTCGGCGCGTCCAACCCGTATGGGCGCACCAAATGGTTCCTCGAGGAGATCCTGCACGACGTTGCCGCATCGAACACCAAGTGGCGCTTCGGGCTGCTCCGCTACTTCAACCCGGCGGGCGCACATCCAAGCGGCACCATCGGTGAAGACCCAAACGGTGTCCCCAACAACTTGCTGCCGTTCATCGCCCAGGTTGCCGTTGGGCGACGCGATCGGCTGCAGGTCTTCGGCGATGACTACGACACGGTGGACGGCACCGGGGTGCGTGACTACATCCACGTCGTCGATCTGGCGCGAGGTCATCTGCGGTGCCTTGAGAAACTCGAGGCGCTTGGCGACGAGGCCGGCTGCAGGGTCTGGAATCTCGGCACGGGTAGGGGTTCGAGCGTTCTGCAGATCATCCGATCGTTCGAACGGGCTTCGGGCGTTGACATCCCCTACGACGTGGTCCCTCGGCGACCCGGTGATTCTGCGGTGTCCTACGGTGATCCGACAAAGGCTCGAGAAGAGCTGGGGTGGTCCGCGGAATACACCGTTGACTCAATGTGTGCAGACGCGTGGAACTGGCAGCGCACGAACCCCAACGGATACTCCTGATCGTTCGAACACCGGCTGGCGCATCGGTGGGTGCGCACCGCTATTGCGGCAGGAGCGCGCTGAGCACGGCCCACATCTCCCGATAGAGAGCGCTTCGTTCGCTGACTGCTCCGTCGGCCAGGAGGCGTTCAACGGTCTGTGCGCTGAGGCGCAGTGATGCCTGGTCCAAGATCACGGAACGCTGATTGCGGGAGAACTCGGACCGCGACGCGGCAACACAGGCCCCGACCGCGCGAACGGCGAGCGTGTCCTCGCCCTCGCACTGCACCAGCCGGGCGAGCACCAAACCGATGCGGTTGAAGTCACCCTGCAGCACCGGGTCGAGGAATCGGATCGCTGCGAGCCTGTCGGCGGTCGGCAATCCCGCCTGCACCGCCGCTTCGGAGTACATGCTGATCAGCCCGCTCGACATGATCGACAACGACGGCAGCACGCCCAGGTGACTCAGAAGCGGTTTGGTGGTGCGCACGGCCCGTTCTGTCGCGTCACGCCCGAGTGAACCGAGGCAGATCATCGAACCTGCTGGGATCAGCAGACGGCTCAGGCCAGCCTGCTTCACCGCCAGCAGCACGGTGTCGACCAATCGGTCCACTTCGGAATGGCCGCCGATGTAGGAGTACCCCAGCAAGGCGGCGGTCTTGAGGCGCGCCCGCTCGCCAAGGTCTTCCACCGTGTCGGCACGATCTGCAAGCGCGCCCATGTACTCGGCGAACCTGCCGCGGGCGAGCGCGTTGGCGATCAACAGCACCACGATCTGCATCGAGCCCGGGTCATCGAGCTGCAGAGCCGTCGCCAGCTCGGCTGCCAACTCTGCCCGGCCTTCTGTTCCATCCGAGGTGGAACGGCGGACGAGTTCGATGGCGAGGAGCCGCCTGCGGTGCGGGTGGTTTTCCAGCGCATCTGCTTCCATCAACGGAAGGACCAGCTCGGCGAGGATGCTGGCCGCATAGCTGAAGTCTTCGAAGTTCAGCACCAGGTCGCCTGCACGCTGGAGTTCGCCGTCGTTGAGCAAACCGACAATCGCCTGTCGAAAATTGCCGCTCTCTTCGATCAGCTGCGAGAGACAGCTGGCTTCGGCAGGGCCGAACGCCCGTCTGGACAAGTCTTCGGCGATGGCGAAACACCAGGCGGTATGAGCGTCCTGAGTAGACCGCAGCTCACCATGCAACACCAGAAGTTCATATGCATACTGGCGGATTGATTCCAGCAGAACGAAGCGACTCTGCCCAGCCTTGAATTGAACCGAGAGCAGCGATCGATCAACGAGATCTTCCACCAGTTGGTGAGGCCGCTCGCCAAGGTCGTGCGCCATCGCGATTGCACCAGCGAGCGGGAAGCCGTCCTGAAACACG
Organism: Acidimicrobiia bacterium; assembly: GCA_031385545.1. Taxonomy (GTDB): domain Bacteria; phylum Actinomycetota; class Acidimicrobiia; order Acidimicrobiales; family JANYDT01; genus JANNBN01. The sequence goes on from JANNBN010000125.1 coordinate 45,260, forward strand.
CTGATGCGACGAAAGAACCTTTGCTGAATTTCGGTGAGCGATTCGTAGGACCAATCGATCGCAGCACGCAGGCTGTGATGACGCTCGGGTTTGCGGGATCGGCTGGGGGCACGCAAGACATCGAGGCGATGGTCGAGGTGTGCGAGCAGTTCTGCCAGGCCCATCGTGCGGGTGGCCGCCGCAGCCAGCTCGATCGCCAGTGGAATCCCGTCGAGCTGTGCGCAGATGTCGTACACGAGGTTCGACCGGTCAGCGCTGATGACGACCCCGACCTGAAGTGCCCGCTGTTCGAACAGAGCGGGAGCGTCCACGGCTGCTTCAAGCGGCCCGATGCCTGTTCGAAATTCGCCGGTTACTCCCAATGCTTCGCGGCTGGTTGCGAGAATGCGGAGGTGACGGGTTCTCGACAGCATCGCTTCGGTGAGCTCCGCGGCTAGTTCCACGACGTGCTCGCAGTTGTCCAGAATCAGCAGGAGGTGGTGGCCTCGGATTTGCTCGGCCAGCGCCGCCGGCGATGCAGCGGTCGGGAGCCGTAACGCGTCGGCAACAGCAGACAGAATTGTGGTCATGTCGCGAGTTGGGGCCAATTCCACGAACCACACGCCGTCGGGAAAGTTCGTCCCTTGCTCTTCTGCGACTGCGATTGCGAGGCGGGTCTTGCCGACCCCTCCCATCCCGACCATGGTGACCAAGCGGGACTTCGTCATCAACGCAGCGATTTCGTCCAGCTCAGCGCGACGCCCGATGAGATCGTTCACCTGAACCGGAACATTGCCCGTTGCGCTTTCCAGCGTCCGGAGCGGGGGAAACCGGCCAGGCCCGTACTGGAAGAGCTTGACGGCTGACGTCACTCCCTTGAGGCGGTGCATACCGCACGACACCACGTCGGAGGCCGGAGTGCTCACGCTCTCGCTGAACAGAATCTGCCCACCGTGTCCGGCGTCGCACACACGAGCACAGAGGTTGACATGAGGACCGAAAAGGTTGTCGCCTCGCTGCTCGACCGCACCACGATGCAATCCGATGCGGACGCTGATGAGTGGCCCACCCTCCCAGTCCGAATACGTCAGCGCCGCCTGGATGGAGCGGGCAGCCGAAAGCGCACGCTCATCGGATGTGAACACCGCGCAGAAGGCATCGCCTGGATTGCCGAAGACGACACCGCTTTCCGCTTCGATACACGAACGCATGACGTCATCGTGGACCCTGAGACTGGCTGACATCCCGGCCCCATCGTTCTCCCAAAGAGCAGTGGATCCGACGATGTCGGTGAACAACAGAGTGCGCGCTTCGGATTGCTCGCTCGGTTCGATGGAGCCCACGGACGGAAGGGTACAGCGTGGACTTCGCCCGTCGCTTGTGCGATCGGCCGTTCGAGCGTACCGTTGGCCATGGACACGACCCTCGAATCGGTCATCGACCTCCGTGAGCGACAGGCACGTCAACTGCTGGCGACACCGGAGCGTTTCGCCAACGACCTCGCGTTGGCCGTCAACCGCGACAGATACGAGTGGCAACACCTTCCCGGCATGCCTCCGTTTGCGAAACGCAACCCTGAAGTGGCCGAACTGCAGGAGAAGGGTCGGCTGGGTTACGACTATTCGATGAGCATCGTCAACGGTGCGATCAGCGGCTTCGGGTGGGCTCGGGACAAGGGTTCGAAGGCCAACCGTCTTCAGCATTACTCGCACTTCTATGCGTGGAGGGCATTACCCGAGGTGGCGACGCGTTGGAAGACCGATGCCGAGTTTGCCCGGCAACGCCTGAACGGCGTCAACCCGTTGATGATCAAGCGCATCACGGACATCCCGGAGAACTTTGCGGTCACCGAGGAACGCGTTCGCGGCGCGCTGCCTGCTGGGGTCACCCTGCGAAGTCTGTTGGCCGAGGGTCGCCTGTTCCTCTGCGATTGGGCTGCGTTGGACGGATGCCCAGTCGCGTTCGGGCGATTCCTGTCTGCTCCGTTGGCGCTGTTCTGGGTGAACGGGCAACGGACGTTGATGCCCCTCGCGATCCAGCTCGCGCAGTCCATCGCAACCGCCAAGGTGGTGTTCACCCCGACCGACGACCCGTGGCTGTGGCTGACGGCGCGGACACATGTGCAGGCCGCAGATGCTGCGTTGCACGAGATCGTCGAGCATCTCGCCAAGACACACTTGGTGATGGAGACGGTCTTCGTCTCGATGTGCCGCACCCTTCCGTCACAGCATCCGGTCCATCAATTCCTTGCGCCGCATTTCGCAGGAACGCTGTTCATCAACCGTGGCGCCCGCGAGACGATGATTGCGCCAGGTGGTCCTATCGACAGGTCGATCGCGGTCGGCACCGACGGTGCCTATTGGCTCATCGGGGAAACATGGCGCACGTTTTCCTTCGCCGACCTGCACCTTGGCGAAGACCTGGCGGCACGTGATGTGGCAGACCCAGCTGGGCTACCCGGCTATTTCTACCGCGACGACGCGCAATTGCTGTGGAACGCGATCGACGCGTACACCGAAGAGGTCCTGCACCACTTCTACCCCGACGATGACACTGTCGTCGCAGACGAACAGCTCGCTCATTGGTGGATCGAGCTGACATCGGTCGACGGTGGTGGGATCGCCGGCATCCCGGGGTCCGACGGTCGGTTCCGAACGTTCGCGGACTTGCACCGCATGATCGCAACCACCATGTTCACCGCAACGGTTCAGCATTCCGCTGTCAACAACGGCCAGTACGACATCTTCGGGTTCATCCCGAATTCGCCTGGTTCGATGTTCATGCCACCGCCGACGACTTTCGACATCAGCTCAGAAGGTCTGTTCACATATGGACTGCCGCCGCTCAGAGCCGCCGCGATACAGCTGAAGCTGGTGCACCTGCTTTCGGCCCCGCCGATGTCACGTCTCGGCGAGTACCCTTCCGGGTTCCTCCGCGAACATTGCGAAGTGCGGGTCGCCATCGACCGGTTCCTGGTGGCTCTTGACACGATCGCAATCAGCATCGAGGATCGCAACCGCCGGGTTGCGGTTCCGTATACCTACCTGCAGCCCTCCAGGATCGCGAACTCCATCAGCGTCTGATCACGAGTTAGACGGCAACGGGTGCATGTCCGGGCCAGGCGGAATCGGCATCGGAGGAATAGGGTCCCAGTCGGGCGCGTATCGGGAATCGGGAAACTTTGCGGGCATGCCACGTAGCCGGTAGGACAACAGGCGGGCCTGTGCCGCGCGCCTGGTTGCGAGCCGGAGATTGTTGACCGAATGCGGGTCGTCGATGGACACGCCCGTTGGGACAGGAAGCGATGGCGGGTGATTGCCGATGTCGTACCAGGTCAACATCGACTCGGTGTAGTCGAGCGCCTCGGTGAGCGTCACGGTGGCCACGTCGTGGAACGGGGTCACGCTGTCGTCCCAATCGTATTGCGCGGTCACCCACGTGGGGTCCGGTCCGGGGGGCTTGCGGCGTGTCTGGATCTGGAAGCGGTACTCGATCGTGCCGTCGCCCTCCAGCCGGGCACGGAGTTCATCTTTCAGGTAGTTGCGTGTCCGCTGCTCGTCCGGGAACGGGTTCTGAAACCAGTTGTGGTCCTTCCACCACTGTGGCAGCGCACCCGAATCGACTCCATCCCAGTCCGCTGCCGCCGGAATGAGGCGGTATCGGCAGTAGTAATACGTGCCCATAAGGTCGACGAAGCCGAAGCAGGTTTGGCTGTGGTAGCTGAGCTTGGAGAACGACTCGGGGTTGCGGCGGCTGCTCTCGCCACCGCCGAACAGCGCCTGCGGGTTGGTGCGCAGGTAGTGGACGAACATCTTTCCGCGCTCGTTGGTCTTGCGGAACTGCCACGTGGTCCGTGCGCTCCAGAACAGCCCGACGCGTCCCGTGTTCATCAGCACGTCGAAGGGCGAGGCGAAGCGCTCGTCGGACAGTTTGAGTGCTGCTGACCGCACGCACATCTTTGCGTCGTCGCGAAACAGGACGGAGCCGTGACGAACCCGGCATGGGAATTCTCGGCCGGGGGTGAAGAACTCGTGCTCCGGGAACGTCGGGTTGTCAACGATCCGAAACGTTCCGCGTGTCAGAGCACCGTTCTCGTGTGACATGCGTTTGCGTTGGAAAAAGGCACTGATGGTGATGCCAACAGTCATCACCACGACGATGGCCCGAAGTTGGAAGCGGAGCCAACCGGCCCAGAGGTTGTCGAACATGTGCTCACTCGATCCGTCGGTGTGGTGGTGAGGGTACCCTCTGCGAAGGGTCGGCGCGCTGTCGAGGCGATCGTGACGTGACATCGGAGGAGAGGTCGCCCTTCCCGGTCTCCGCTCGACCGGGAAGTAGCGACAGACTTCCGCCTGCCCAACGCTCGCCTGAGGTCGTTTCGAACGTCTCGCCGATTCCCGCTCGCCTTGCGACGCTCGAGCGTTGGTCTCTTCAGTAAAAATATAGGGACTTATCACTTGGAGGGCACCGTACGCGTGCGGGATATGGCGACTGGTGCGGTACTCAGTGTCGTGAGCCGACAGCCGGTTGTGAGCACCGGTTCAGGTGCACCTCCGTTCGGTTGTGCACCGCAGTGACGTACCGTGCGCACGGCCGTCAGCGAGGCCCCCGGCAAAGTGTGGACTCAGGTGGTCTCAGGCCACCTCAGTCCACAAGTTGCTTAGCGCGTAGCGGTCACAAGCCAGCACGCACCGTCGACCATGGCGCCACCCTCGGCCCACATGGTGCGCATCACCTCTTCGGCCTTGCTGCGCGCACCAGCCTTCTGCTCGTCGGTTGCCCCGACCAAGAGCCGGGCGGCGACGCCGATCTGAAGTGACCCCTCGACTGCCGTGTCGAAGTCGGAGGTACCGAACAGGTGCATCGTCCGGATGCAATTGGTCACCCTGACCCCTTCCCACCCGCTGGCCGTCAGGATGGCGCGGATTCTGTCCGGGTCGGCGAACGCAAACGGACCGGGGGCGATGGGGTCCAACGGCGGCCGGTCAGGGAACAGACCCACGAGCTCTCGCCCCAGCGCCGACATCCACCCGTTGGCGCTGGGGGTCTGCCAGCACACGAAGGACAGGCGGCCGCCAGGCTTCACGAACGTCAGCATGTTGCTGAACGCTGCGACCGGGTCTGCGAAGAACATCACGCCGAATCGGCTGACGAGTGCGTCTGCCGAGCCACCGATGTCGTCCACCGATGCGACCTGTGCGTCGGCGAGCACGAAGGAAGCGTTTGCCACGCTGGACGTAGCAGCACGCTGCACGCAGCGAGCCAGCATCGGCGCGCTGATGTCCAACCCGACGACCGCGCCGGTCCGCCCGACCAATTCCGCGACCTGAAGGGTGGTGTGTCCGCAGCCGCACCCGATGTCGACGACCCGCTCGCCCGGTTGCACTCGGAGGGCCTCGATGGCCGCATCGCCCATCGGCGCAAGCTGCACGTCCATGCGTTCCTGCCAGTCGGTCCAGGCCGACCCTCCTGGCTCGTTCCAGTACTGGCGCTGGGTTTCATTGTCCGGGGCGATGCGACTCATGTGTGCACCCTATTGGGCCGAACGCGTACAGGCTGCGAGGATGGCAGGAGGATGAAACGGACCGATCGCAGACCCTTCGTCGTGGCCCGAGCACCAAGAGGGACGATGCGGCCGAACCGTACGCAACAACCACCGCCGGCTCGTTCTTACGGTTCGTACGGTTCGTACGGCTCGTCCGGTTTGCACGGTTCGGCCGCATGCTGACGCTTCGTACGGCTCTGTACGTCCCCGGCGACCGAGCGGATCGAATCGGTAAGGCCCTCGCCAGCGCAGCGGATTGTGTGATCGTGGATCTGGAGGACGCGGTTGCTGCCACACAGAAACGGCGTGCTCGAGAGGTGGCGGTCGAGTCCTTGGCTGCACTCGACGGGAAGCGCTCGTCCTGCCCGACGGTTGCGGTGCGGGTGAATGCGTTGAGCACGGGGCTGCTGAACGACGACATCGCTGCTCTCGCGGAGGTGTGGTCGCAGATCGGCTTCATCGTTCTACCGATGGTGCCGAATGCAGAGGCTGTACGGGAGGTCGCAGCCATTCTGGAGTCGGTCGATCCGCACGCTGCGTCCGATGCCGTCGGTCCGCGGCTGGTGCCGCTCATCGAATCGGCGCGAGGCGTGTTGCATTCTCCAGCAATCGCGGCAGCACACGCTCGCGTACATACGCTGGCGCTCGGCCCTGCCGACCTGTCGAACGAGTTGGGCATTTCGCCCAGCCCCGATGGCGTCGAGCTGTTGCATGTGCGGTCGCAGCTTGTTCTCGCTGCTGCTGCAGCGGGGCTTGCCCGGCCCCTCGACGGCCCATGGTTGAACGTGGCTGACGCCGACGGATTGCGGCGTTCGGCAGAGGCCGGGAAGGTTTTGGGGTTCGGGGGGAAACAGGTGATACATCCAGCGCAGATCGACGTTGTCTCCCGGACCTACGCCCCGACCGAGGCGCAACTGCTATGGGCACGTACGGTCGACGCAGCTTTCGCCGAAGCTGAGGCTCGTGGGGTGTCATCCATCAGCCTGCCCGACGGCACGTTCGTCGATTACCCGGTTGCGTTCCGGGCGCGGGCAATACTTGCCGAGTAGGGCCTTTGGCGCTTGCATCTGCTCCGTCGGAGGAGGAGTCTGAACTCATGGCCTCGTCATCGCGTTCTGTCGACCCCGGTGGACCAACGAACGGGACGGATTCCATTCGGTCTGTACTCGACGCCGAGGAGAGACGACTGCGTGCGTTCATCGGCACCATGGAGACCGGCGGTGTGATTGAACACACGGGAACCGACGAGCACCTGGTGCCCATGGAAGACCGGACCAACGACGGGGGCACCGAGTTGGCCGAGCGGACGCTGCAGCTGGGGTTACTCGAATCTGTCGAGTCACGACTCGCCGAGGTGGGCGCGGCGAGGGAACGAATGGAGCTTGGCACCTACGGACGGTGCGCCCACTGTGGCATGGCGATCGATCCGGAGCGCCTTAGCGCCCAGCCACTTGCCCGTTCGTGCACGGTGCACACCGCATAGCGACGCGGGGCGTGAGCGGATTGGGAGCGCCCGCGCCTCCGAGAGATCGTGGGATGTGTTGGAATGTCGGCGATCGAGAGTGACTCGGTGCCCGGAGGATCCAACCCATGAACGAAACAGTTCTGATCACGGGAGCAGCAGGAGACATCGGGAGCGCCGTTGCTGAGACTCTCGCGTCAATGACCCGGACGCTGATACTTGCTGATCATCCCAGTTCGCAGCAGAAACTCGCCGGCGTCGCGGAATCGTTGCGAGGCCGTTGTGCGGCCGTCGTGGAGTCGACGTTCGATGTCAGTGACCGAGCCGATGTCGCGAGCGCTCTGTCGGCGTGCCGCGCGCAGGGCCACGTTCCCAACTTGGTGTTCAACAATGCCGGGTACCAGGGCGCCTTTACCCGCGTTGACCTGATGGAGTCCGATGAGGTTGCCAAGGTGCTTGCGGTCAACGTGCTTGGCGTCTTCAATGTGATTGCCGAGACGTCGGCGGCGTTGATCAGCGCGGGCCTTGCCGGTTCGATCGTCAACACAGCATCAATGGCAGGCGTCGGCGGTGCACCCAATATGGCCGGTTACTCGGCGTCGAAAGCGGCTGTGATCGGCCTCACCAAGAGCACCTCCAAGGACCTCGCCCCGTTCGGCATTCGGGTGAATGCGGTGTCGCCGGCGTTCATCGGCCCAGGCGCGATGTGGGAGCGTCAGGTCGAGATGCAGGCGGCAACCGGCAGCCAGTACTACTCGTCGGATCCAGCGGAAGTCGCGAAGCAGATGATCGGCATGGTGCCGCTTCGGCGTTACGGAACAACGGGTGAGGTTGCGTCGGTCGTGGCGTTCCTGCTGTCCGACGCAGCGTCGTATCTCACGGGCGTCAACATCGAGATCAGCGGCGGCTCGGCCTAGAGGGATCGGACTCATTGACACCGACCGAGCGTCTGGTCCTACGGGGAGAGGCCTGATCGACACCGGCACGCTCACATGACATCATGTTTGATGTCATGTGGTCAATCGAGTTGGAGCCGGAGGTTGAGTCCTGGATCAACGATCTCGACCCGCGTCGATATGCCGTCGCGCTCCCACACCTTGAACGGCTCGAAACTGTCGGCAACCTTAATGGCTGGATCTGAGACCCTGTCTGCGGACGAGATGCGCTTTTCCTTCAATACGGTATTTAACTTGGCGGAAACCGCTGCGGCTCCTTCGTCGGAGCAATGGCCGGCCTCCTGCGTTCTTGGAGTGAGCTAACCGTCGACGGGGTGGGTGAGTTCCAACGGTCGGTGGGAGCGTGCCGGTTTGTGTAGCGATGCCGGACATGTAAAGCCTACGTGTCGGCGATGTCTCGCTACAGCCAGCGCCGGCGAACCAGCTTCCGACGTACCCAATACCAGTGGGATTCGGCGGCCGTCCTGGAACTCTGCGTCGAGCTTCAGCTCGGCGCCGAGGGCCTCGATGTATTTGCGCAGCGTTGAGATCCGCAGATCCTCAGCGTGCTCGATCTTCGAGATCGAAGTCGTCCCCCGCAGCGAGCGGCTCCGGTAGCGCGCCCGGCCCGTGAGCGCGTCCTTCCGATGGGGACGATGGCGGAGTTCCGCGCCCGCCTGCTCACGCGAACGTCGTGCACCTCGTCGTGGTCAGCGACTCAGGCCGTCCGTGGACCCGAACGCTCCGACGGGAGCTGATCGCAGCAGGACGCTGGGAGATCGAACCGACCCTGCGCTCATGCATTGGATGGCCGTACGGGCGGATCGGTGAGCCGGGAGTCGGAGAACTGCAATCTCCGCACTCGACCGAATCGTTGTCCAGTGGGGCAGGCGGGTATCGAACCCGCAACCGAGGCATTATGAGTCCGTTGCTCCGAGTGCTGACCAGAGAGCCGCGAGTGCGACATCCGGGTCGGTGACCTTGATCGTATGCATACCCATGGCCGCGGCTGGCTTCAGGTTGATGCCGAGGTCGTCCAGGAAAACGCACTCGTGCGGCTGCACATCCAAGGCCTGGCACGCCGCCGTGTAGAACTGCGGCTCGGGCTTGCGACAACCGACGACGCTGGATTCGATCACATGATGGAAGATCGCAATGACCTCGGCCCGTCCGTCGGCGTGGCCTGGCACGGTGCCCACCCGCTGGTTGCCGACGACCACGTTGTTGGTGAGTAACGCCAGCAGATACCCTTCGCCCTTCAGCCGATGCAGCGCCGCCACCATCTGCGGGCGCAGGTCGCCGTGCAGCAAACCCATGATCGCCCGCCCGTCGACCGAGTGCCCCAACGCAGCCGCCTCGGCCTCGAACAGGATGCAAAAACCGTCGAGATCAACCTCGGAGCGCTCGAACTTCGCCCACGCGTTGGTGTCGGGATTCGTAGCGTTGATGGACCGAATCAGGTCCGTCGGCAGCCCGTTGGCTGCCTCGTAGCTGGCAAATGCCTCGAACGGGCTGGTGAGGATGACCCCGCCAAAGTCCCACAATACGGCCCGAAAACGCTGTTTCACCCCCTCAGAATCGCAGAATGCTCGTTAACCCTCCAAACCCCTGCTTGACTGGAGGTGTCGTTCAAGGTGCGGCGTCGATGTGCCGATTGGTACAACACGTCGGCCTCGGGATCAGTCCAGGCCAGTTCGGCCGGGCCTCCTCAGACGCCCAGGCGACGTTTCACACGTTCCAATTCAGCACGTTCCAATTCAACATTTCATACTTCCCAATTCAACCCACACAAGCAGGTCCAGATCACATGACCACCTATAAGGTCGTCGTCGACGGATCGAACATCGCCACCGAGGGTCGCTCCCTCCCAAGCCTGAACCAGCTCGACGAAGCGGTTCAGTGCTTCATCGAGGAGCACCCTGGCGCAGATGTTCTGGTCATTGTCGACACGTCATTCGCACACCGGATCGATCCAACCGAATCCGAGATCTTCGAATCGGCGTACGACGCCGGCGAGATCATCACCCCGCCAGCCGGAACGATCGGCCGTGGCGACAGCTTCATCCTCAAGGTGGCCGACAAGCTCGGCGCCACCGTGTTCTCCAACGACTCGTTCCAAGAGTTCCACGGCACCTACGACTGGCTGTTCGACCGCGGCCGCCTCATCGGCGGCAAGCCAATCCCCGGCCTCGGCTGGGTCTTTACGGACCGCACCCCGGTCCGTGGCCCCCGTAGCCGCGAGGCTGTCCGCGACGCCAAGCGTTCCCAGGTCCGTCTCGGGTCCAAAGAAGCAATGCGACCAATGCCGGTGCCGAAGGCCCCCCCAGCGTTCTTGACCGCCAAGGAAGAAGAAGCCGAGGTCGAGGCCAAGGCATCACGTGGACGCGGTCGAGGCCGCGAGCGTGACCGCGACCGAGGCAAGAAGCGTGGCGGCGAACAAGCCAGTGCCGTTGTGGCCGTTGCCGCTCCTGTCGAAGCGCGGCCCGCCAAATCCTCCCGCAAAAGCGCACAACAGTCTGCCCCGCAGTCAGCGCAACCATCCGAGCGGCAGACCCGTACGGCCCCTGTTGCCGACTCTTCGTTCGTGAACGAGAGCCTGCCCTTCGTCAGCTTCGTATCCGAGCATCTGCCCGGTACCGAGGTCGACGGCGTTGTCGATTCCTACGCCAGCCACGGCTTCTACGTCAGCATCGGCGATGCCCGCGGTTATGTGCCGTTGCGCGGCGCTGCTGACCCCATGCCCCGCTCGGCTCGGGATGTCGCCCGCAAGGGCGAGGAGTACACGTTCATCGTCCGAGCATTCGACGCCGAACGTCGTGGTATCGAGCTGGCTATGCCTGGCTCGCCGGCCGCCCAGACAATTGGTTCCGATTCTCCCGCAGACGTTTCCTCCAGCGAACGCGATGGCCGTTCGGCTAGTCGCGATCGAGATGGTGGCCGGGATCGGGGCCGCGATAGTGGCCGCGATAGTGGTCGCGATGGTGGGTCTCGTCGTGGACGTCGTCGCCGCGGACGTGGTCAAGGTGAAGATCAAGCTGGCCAGTCATTGCGGGCAGATGCGCAATCGTCCGACGATGCAGCTGCATCGTCGACCAAGTCGTCAGTGCCTCGTCGCAACGGCGCACGGAAAGCAACGGCTGCCGAGCAAGCTGCCGTCGCGAAGGTATCGGCCGTAAAGGCTTCCGCTGCGAAGAAAGCGGCCCCAGCTCCAAAGGCACCTGCGAAGGCAGTGGCTGCAAAGGCTCCAGCGAAGAAGGCTGCTTCTGCGACAGCCAAGGCTGCAGCTGCCGCCAAGGCCCCGACCAAGGGCGCGGCTCCGGTCAACAAGGCTCCGGTCAAAAAGGCTTCGGCCAAGACCGCTGCTCCTGCCAAGGCCGCTCCGGCGAAAGCTTCGACTCCGGCCAAGAAGGCGGTTCCAGCGAAGCGCGTTTCCGCGAAGGCTGCTCCGGCGAAGGCTGCTCCGGCAAAAACGGTCGCACCGAAGAAGGCCGCCAGCCCGGCGAAGAAGGCCGCCGTCAAGGCAGTTGCTCCCGCCAAGAAGGCTGTGGTCAAGGCCACTGCTCCTGCGAAAAAGGCAGCTCCTGCAACGAAAGCAGTAGCCAAGAAGGTTGTGGCGAAGAAGGTCGCCAAGGCTGTTGCCAAGAAGGCAGCCAAGTAGCGGTTTCGCACAGAACAACCGCGAACGTTCCCGAACAACCCGGTCGGCGCGTTGCGTCGGTCGGCGTCGGTCGGCGTCGGTCGACGTCGGTCGGTCCCGGGCTTCCAGCGGGTGTACTCAGGCCCCGTAAGGTAGACGGGTGCGTATTGCCACCTGGAACGTCAACTCGCTGAAGGCCCGCATGCCGCGCGTCGAGGAATGGCTCGCCGAGATCCAGCCCGACGTGCTGTGCCTGCAGGAAACGAAGCTTTCCGATGCGGCTTTCCCGGGCCTGAGTTTCCAAGCGCTGGGGTACGAGACGGCCCACCACGGCCAGGGCCAGTGGAACGGCGTGGCCATTTTGTCCAAGGTTGGCCTCACCGACGTCACCCATGGGTTCGTGCCGGACCTTGCCCAACCGGCCGACGAGATCGACGACTACCGCGCAGGGGTGCTCAACGAGGCACGCCTGCTGACAGCCCGCTGCGGTGGTGTATTGGTGTCCAGCGTGTACGTGCCCAACGGCCGCAATCGCGACGACCCGCACTGGCACGCCAAGTTGGTGTGGCTCACCCACCTTCGCCGCCATCTCGACGCGCTGACCACACCCGCAGACCGTGTGATGGTGCTTGGTGACTTCAACATTGCCCCAGACGATCGCGACGTGTGGGACCCGAAGAAGTTCACCAACTCCACGCACGTCACTCCGCAGGAACGCGATCGGTTGACGCACGTCGAGGGCTGGGGCCTCACCGATCTGTTTCGCGCCATCTACCCGCAGGATCGTCTGTACACATACTGGGACTACCGGGCAGGCGACTTCCATATGCACCGGGGCATGCGCATCGACCTCGTACTCGGCAGTGCTTCCGTGCGTCAGTCGCTGGAGTGGGCCATCGTCGACCGCAACGCTCGCAAGGGCAAACTACCGTCGGACCACGCCCCCGTCATGGTGCAACTCGACAGCAGTTCGTGGACGGCATGAACGACCACCTCCGCAACGGTCACGCCACCGGCCGGGTTCCCGCCGACAGCCCCGAACGCACCGCTATGCATGCGTTGGCCGATGAAGTACGCAGGCTGGCTGCGGCAATGGTCGACCGCGACATGCCGGTCGAGGTGGCCGACCACGCCGCAATGATGCTACGTACACTTACTGACAGGGTGGCTGCGGCTCCGACGCGCGATTTCGCAACAGATCGCTACGACTCCACCGGGTTCGTAGATTTCTCGCCGGTCGGCGGCCTCGCGAACCCGGTCAGTCCTCCTCTCAGCCTGCGGCGTGAACCTGACGGCACCGTGTCCGGCATGGCGGTCTTCTCAGCAGCCTTCGAGGGGCCTCCGGCCCACGTCCACGGTGGGGTGCTGTCCGCCGCGTTCGACGAAGTCCTCGGACTCGCCCAGACTGCGTGCGGGTTGACGGGCATGACTGGGCGCCTCACGGTGCACTACCGTCGCCCAACGCCGATCGGTGTCGAAGTGCGCTTCACCGGCCGTATCCAATCGATCAGCGGACGAAAGGTTCTGGCGACCGGCGAGAGTCTTGTGCTGTTCCAGGGCGAGTGGGTTGTCACGGCCGAGTCCGATGGGCTGTTCATCTCCATGCCCAACGGGTTCAAAACGCTCGCCGGCGACGAGGTGTTCTAATCATGGGTGTACTTATCGATGCCGCGAGCGTCACCGTCAAACGACCGGACCGTGCGCTGTTCGACAACCTATCGGTCACCATCTCGGGCGGCGAGCGCTGGGGCGTGGTCGGTATCAACGGCACCGGCAAAACCACGCTGCTGCGCGTCCTGGCAGGCACCCAGGAACCGGACTCCGGTGTGGTGCGCCGGGCCCGTGGCATCCGCGTCGGCGTGCTGGACCAGAACCCCGACCTCGGCAAGGGAACCGTGCTCGATGCACTCGGCGACTCGTGGGAGGCGGCTTCGGTGCTCGAGCGGCTCGGCATTGGATCGTTGGGCGATGCGCTCGTCAGCAAGCTGTCCGGCGGCCAGGCCAAGCGTGCGGCTCTCGCCCGTAGCCTGGTTCAGGTGCCGGGCGATCACGACGACGACCTGCTCATCCTCGATGAACCCACCAACCACCTTGACCTCGACGGCATCGAATGGCTTGAACAGCGCCTGTCGATGCAGAAGGGAGCGGTGGTTCTGGTCAGCCACGACCGCCACCTGCTGGACCGTGTGTGCGGGCGCATGCTGGAACTGGACCGCGGTACGGGCTTTGTCCACACGGGCGGGTATCAGGCATTCCTCGATGGTCGGGCGGTGCGTGAGGAACGAAACGCTGCCGAGGAGTCCACCCGCCGTAACTTGGCCCGTCGAGAGTTGGAATGGCTCCGGCGCGGTGCCCCCGCCCGTACCAGCAAGTCTAAAGCGCGCATAGCGTCTGCGACGACACTCATCGAAACGCGGCCACAAGACGCAGCGCGGTCTGCCACTATCGGGTTCGGCGCTGCAACCGGTCGTTCTGGCGAAGGCCAAGGGCCATCTGCCGGTTCAGTGCAGGGTAGCTATCGCAACGCCTACGACGCCACGCTTGCGCCTCGGCTTGGGAACAAGGTTGTCGAACTCCATAACGTTGGCCACCGCTATTCCGCCGATGACCCGTGGTTGTTCCGCAAATCCAGCCTGATCCTTGATCCCGGCGGTCGCTATGGCATCGCTGGCGCCAACGGTTCTGGGAAGACCACACTTCTGGACGTCATCGCCGGTCGGTTGCAACCTGCTGAAGGCACCGTCGAAGTGGGCCCAACGGTTCGTATTGGCTACTACAGCCAGTTGGGCCAGGAACTAGATCCCAAGCAGCGGGTTCGCGAAGCGGTGGCCGGAAAGGCTCGGCCTGTCGGTTCGCCCGAGGACAAGAAGCTGATGGAGCAGTTCTGGTTCGCCAGCGATGCGCAGTTTGCCCCGATTGGGCTGCTGTCCGGTGGTGAGCGTCGTCGGCTTCAGTTGCTGCTGGTGCTCGCGGAACGGCCCAACGTGCTCTTGCTCGACGAACCCACCAACGACCTCGACCTCGACACGCTTCGCGCTATCGAAGACTTTCTTGAAGACTGGCCGGGCACCGTGGTGGTCATCAGCCACGACCGCGCGTTCCTCGACCGGGTGGTGGAAGAAGTGCTGCTCGTCGAAGACGAAAAGGCCGCCTTGGTCCCTGGAGGCTACGGCGGCTGGCGAGCAAACCGAAGCAAGGGTACCGGCGTCAATCGGGTTGCCAAGGCCGTCGCATCCAAGCCGTCTGCGGCGCCAGAAGCTGAAACGTCATGGGCAGAAGATGGTGCCGAGGTCGAAGCACCCAAACGCAAGTCGAGGTCAACCTCTGGGTTCAAACTGCGCGAGCTGGAAAAGGAAATGACCAAGCTCGACCGCCGTCGGGCTTCGCTGGAAGCCAATCTTGTTGCTGCTGGCAGCGATCACGTGAAGCTCGCCACCATCGGCGCAGACCTTGGCGTAGTCACCGCGGCAATCGCCGCTGCCGAAGAGCAGTGGTTGGAACTCGCATCCGACGACTAACGCCAGTAGATCGTTTGGTAAGCGTCGTGGTTTACCAAGTATGATTTTGCGATGGCCCGGGTTGAACGTTTCAAAGTGTCGACTTCTGGTCAACTGTCGCTCCCGGCTGCAGTTCGTCGTCGTTGGCATCTGGGTGGAGGTGGACACGTCGACGTTATCGATCTGGGCTTTGGTGTGTTGACAGTTCCCGCTGGCACGGCAGGCCGTCTGCTCGATCAGGTCCTTCCGGCCGATGTCCACTATGCGAACGTTGCGAGTGAGGCCGACGAACACCTTCGCACCACCTGATCATGGCGGTAGTCCTGCTTGACGATCATTTGCTCCGCGATTGGCTTGCTGGCCCGGATACTGCTTTACGACGAGCGGTCGCTCGATCAGACGTTGGGACAACCAACCTTTGGTATGCGCGCTTATGTAAGAGTGCGGCAGGCCACGGTGGCGGAGCGTTGATCGGCTCGTGGTCCGGCAAGGAACGCGAACTCGTGATTGCAGGACTCTTCGCACTTCCCGAGACCTTGACCGTTGTTGAGATGACCCATCTTGCGTGGCGAATGGGCCAGTTGGTTCATGATCATGGTGGACTCTCCACTCTCGGGTCCGAGGCTGTCGCAGCTGCCGAGCGACTGAGAGCCCGTGTTCTTGTCTCGTCGCGTGACGATGGCCCTGGAATCCGGAACGCTTGCGAAGCACTCAAAATTCAGTACCAGACGTTGCGGCGATAGTCACCCGGCAAGGTTGAATCGAGAACTACTGCATCCATTCCGCAAGGGCTTCGGCCATTGCTTCCAACTCGTCAGCCACGTTGCCGACTGGCTGAAATGCAATCTCGGTGATGCCCGCTGCCGACAACTCACTCACCTTTGTTCGCAGTTGATCGGAGGTGCCCGTGAGCGGCGACAGTGCGGCAACTGCTGCGGGAGTCAGCACCTGGCGATCGATGTCGTTCATGACCGTGAGGTGACCTCGGTGCAGCTCGAGGTGGCGGATCGACTGGGGAATTGCTTCGGCCAGTGCAATGAATCGGTCGGCGTTCGGTAAGGACTCAAGACGGTCGTCGTGCTGTTCCAAGAAGGCGTGGTACGCAACGGCGGCTGGAGCTCCGGCGGCTTCGAAGGCCCGTGGCGACTCGATGGTTTCTCCGGGTCTGATCACCGTTCCGAATCCGAGCAGAGTTGCAGTTGGTATGTTCGCATAGGAAGCGTCCACTCGTGGCCGGCTGGTAAAGATGCCCAGTCCCATGTCGCCTGCGGTGCCTATCCCTCTTGGGCCGTTCACACCCAGCACCCACCGAATGTGGATGGGCCGATGTGGAGCCTGTCCGATGCCGTGCAGCATTTGCACCATTTGTCCATCCACTTGGACAGTTTCGCCGCGAAGCAACGCCTGAATGGTTTCGATGTTCGATGGCATGTCGGCCCAGCGCAGCGGCTTTTGGCCCATTGCTCGGCGGCCGGTGAAGCCGGTGCCGACACCGACGACCACCCGATCGGCGCCGACAAGGTTCACCAGGTGTGCAATGGCAGAAGCGGTCACCATTGGATGGCGCAGCGACGGGATGAGGACACCGGGGCCAAGAGTGATGCGATGGGTTCGCGTCGCAGCCAGGGCGAGTGTCATCCAAACATCAAGTTGGAGCGCCGGAGTGTCGTACACCCAGGCCGTGTGGTAGCCAAGCTGTTCTGCCAACTCAATGTGTGCCGGAGTATCGGGAACAGGAGGGAAGGCACAGGAAACTCGCATGGGTTGTTTCTAGTCGGACGCCGAGGTGGCCGTCCGGGCCAACCCCGTGTCCTGCACGAATTCCCTGGACGAACGAACACGTGTTCGTTACGATGACAGCCGATGAACACGACTGGCTCAGCGGTGCGCACAATCCTGCATGCAGACCTCGACGCGTTCTACGCGTCGGTGGAGCAAAGGGACAACCCGGCCCTTCGAGGCAAGCCGGTGCTGGTCGGTATGGGCGTTGTCACTGCCGCAAGTTACGAAGCCAAACGTGCCGGCGTGCGATGCCCGACAAGCGTGCGGGAAGCATTGCGCCTGTGCCCCGACGCGATCGTGGTCCAAGCTCGTATGCGCGCGTACAGTGAGGCAAGCGAAGCCGTGTTTCGGATATTTCGCGAGACGTCGCCCGAGGTGGAGGGGTTGTCCATCGACGAGGCCTTCATAGACGTCACCGGGCTCCGACGGTTGGTTGGAGACGGCCCAAGCATCGCCCGCACTTTACGAGCACGGGTTGCTGCCGAAGTGGGCCTGCCGGTCAGCGTCGGTGTGGCAACCACCAAGCACCTGGCCAAAGTTGCCAGTGCTGCAGCGAAACCCGATGGCCTTGTTGTTGTGGAGCCCGGCAAAGAGGCCGAGTTCCTCCACCCGCTCCCCGTCGAAGTGCTGTGGGGTGTTGGGCCGGTGACGGCAGCCAGATTGCACGCACGTGGGCTGCGATTGGTGGCAGACATCGCTGCTTTGGATGAAGACAACCTGATCGACTCTGTTGGCAAGGCTGCGGGACGGCACCTCTTTGCACTTGCCCACAATCAAGATCCGCGCCGGGTCGATACCGGTCGCCGGCGCCGGTCAATTGGTTCACAGAGTTCGTTTCCCCACGGCGGGCTCAATCGCGACGACTGCGATGCGCTGCTGCTCAGCGTCGTCGACCGGGTGTGCTCCCGCCTGCGGCGAGCCGATCGAGTCGCCCGCACTGTTGTGCTGCGGCTTCGCTACGGCGACTTCACCAACGCAACCCGGTCTCACACCATGGTCGAGGCCACCAACACCACTTCCACCATCCTCACCACGGTGCAAGATCTGTTCACCGCCGTCTGGCCCGAAGCGCTGAGGCGTGGGTTGACCCGAATTGGGTTGTCGGTCACCGGGCTGAGCTCGGACGGTACCGTGCAGCTGGCGCTCCCGTTCAACGCGGGCCAGTCCCTTGCGTTCGACACAACGCTCGATGCCATTCATCAACGCTTCGGCAAGTCCTCGGTCACCCGCGCCACCAATCTGGGCAGGCGATTCACCGAGGTTCCCATGCTGCTGGACTAGAGGGCAATCCGTGGGGTCGCTGAGCATCGCCAGGTCTGAGGTTCTCACCGGCCAAGGTCGCTTTCGGCGACGCACCGCAGTGCCTGGGCGGCGATTGTCAGAGCGGGGTTCATCGCGGCAGAGGACGGGAAAAACCCACCATCGATCACCCACAGGTTGGGCACATCGTGTGAACGACACCATGGGTCAACCACGCTGGTCGCTCCGCTTTCGCCGGCCACCGTCGTTCCGCACATGTGGCTGTTCATCGAGATGTCGAATTGCTGTGTGAACATATGGTCGTATCCCACAGAGCGGAGCAGCCCCTTGGCCTTGGCAAGCAGGCATGCGTGGTTAGCCGTGCCGAGCGCAGTGCGTGTGGTGGTGATGCGGCCCGACGCATCAACCGTCACTCGGTTGTCTGGGTGCGCAAAGTCCTCGGCCATCACCAGCCACTCCACACTGCGGTGGGCAATTGCATCAAGGAAGCGTAGAGGCACCCTTGTCGCCCAACTCTTCATCATGATGCCCTGCACCTTTCCGATGAGCTGCAACACTCCGAAGGGCTGCCCGCTGCCGGTGTCGTGATACCAGTCGTTCACCGACAATGTCTTCTGGAACGTCGCATCGTTCGGGAGGGAGAAATCGACCGCTGCGATGTGTGCGTTGTTGTGCATCATGAAGTTGCGCCCGACAAGGCCCGAAGAGTTGGAAATTCCCGAGCGCAGCAGCACCGCTGCCGAGTTCGCAGATCCGCCGCTCAGTACGAAACGGTTTGCACCGATCGTGACCTGTCCCTGATCGGATTCCACCACCAGATAATCCGCCCGTCCGTGGGTCACAATGATTGCCTGGACCAGTGCACCTTCGAGCAACCGGACGTTGCCCGTGGCCATTGCAGGGTCGAGCGCGCAGGTCTCGGCATCGCTCTTGGCGCCCAACCGGCACGGGAATCCGTCGCAAGTCGCACAGCGCACGCAGGCACCAACGTGCGGGGGAGTGCCGAAATCGACCCCCATTGCATTGGCGGCCGGGTGCAGGCCGGCCGCCCGCAATCGGGTGGCCATGGCGGCAATGTACGGCTCATGCTCGAGAGCAGGGTAAGTGTATGGAGCGCTGCGCCACGGTTCTGTTGGGTCGTCGCCGGTGGCACCGTGCACCCGGTAGATGCGCTCGGCTTCGGCGTAATACGACTCGAGGTCGGCGTAGGTGAAGGGCCATGCGGGGGACAACCCTTCGGCGTGCTCAGTCGCCTCAAAGTCCCGTTCTCGGAACCGCGGCAGGCTTGCGCCGTAAACCTTGGTGTTACCGCCAACCACATAGTGCACGCCAGGGTGAAATGGGCGGCCACGGTGATCGAACCACGTGTCCGCCGGCTTGTATCTCCGCTCGATGAATACGGCGCGCGGCGACCAATTCTCCGGTTCACGAGGCAGACGATGACCGCGTTCGATGACGAGCACGTCGATGCCGCGGCGGGCCAATGCGAGGGCCGTTGTCGAGCCGCCCATGCCAGAGCCCACGATGACGACGTCCGCCGAATACGTGTGCGCAGCCATGTTTCTTCGTCGGACCGTCGTTGACTAGATCACGCCGTCGGCGCGCAACGCAGCGATGGCGTCAGCCGTCAGGCCGAGGCGCTGTTCCAGTACATCGTTTGTGTGCTGGCCATGTGATGGGCCCACCCAGCGGACGGCAGTGGGTGTTCCTGAGAAACGTGGAAACACATTGTGCATCGGGAAGTCACCGCGATCTGTGGGCACAGACACGATGGATTCGCGTGCCGCGAAATGGCGATCACCCAACATGTCGACCGCCCGGAAGATGTCCCCGCACACCACATCGTGAGAACGGAGAAGATCAAGAAGTTCATCTGCCGGTACGGTGACGGACCAGCGCGCGATCAGGTGGTCAAGCTGGTCCTGGTTGACTCCGCGTGATGCATGGGTTGCGTACCGTGGGTCGGTGGCCAGCTCGGGTGTGCCCATTGCGGTACAGAGGCGCGCGAACAGCGTGTCTTGGTTGGCGGCAACGATCACCATGCGTCCATCGGCTGTTGGGTACACATTTGACGGGGCGATGCCGGTGAGCTTGGCCCCGCTGCGTTCCCTGGTGTGGCCAGCAACGACGTAATCGGGGATGAGGGACTCCATGATTGCCAGTACGGACTCGTAGATGGATGCGTCGACCACCTGACCTCGGCCGGTCGTACGTGCGCTGATGATTCCTGCCAACCCACCCAGACATGCAAACATCGCGGCCAGCGAGTCACCCAGCGAGATGCCAGCGCGCGACGGAGGCGATCCGGGATCACCCATCAGGTACCGGATGCCGCCCATGGCTTCGCCGACGCTGGCGTACCCGGGTCGCTCGGAATAGGGGCCGTCCTGGCCGTATCCCGACACCCGGATGATGACCAACCGAGGGTTGATCTGCCACAGTTCCTCGGGCGACATACCCCAGCGCTCGAGTGTGCCGGGGCGAAAGTTCTCGAGCAACGCGTCGGCACCTGCGACCAGGTCCCGGATGAGCTGCTGGCCTCGGGGGTCGCGCAGGTTGGCGGTGATGCATCGTTTGTTGCGGGCGAGGATGGGCCACCAGAGCGGTTGCGCATTCGGGTCGCCGGGCGCGAATTTGTCCAAGCCCCATTCTCGGATCGGGTCCCCCCGGGCGGGGTCTTCGACCTTGATCACGTCGGCCCCGTAGTCAGCCATCAGCTGCCCACAGAATGGCCCGGCAATCAGCTGACCCATTTCGATAAGCGTCACGCCAGCCAGCGGGCCGGTGAGCGGCGCATGCGTGGCGGTCACGTAGTTGACCGTTGCGGAACTGGCCCGGCGGCCGAATACCCGGACGGGAGCTGGCGCCCCAATTGTTCGCCCAGCCAAAGCGTGGTGGTTCGGAGCCCGTTGAGGTCAAGGCCGGTGCTGATGCCAGACCGTTCGAGGGCGAACACGATGTCCTCGGTAGCGACGTTTCCCGTTGCGTTTGGCGCAAACGGGCACCCACCGATGCCGCCGATCGACGCTTCGAGCATGCGAACTCCGGCGGTGACCGCAGCCCATGCGTTGGCCACGCCGGTGTTGCGGGTGTCGTGGAAATGACAGCCGAGTGGCACATCTGCCGCGTCGGTAAGTGCGCGTACGGCGTTGATTCGTTCGGTGACCATGCCGGGGGCGGCGGCTCCGATTGTGTCTGCCAAAACCAGGCGAACTGGCTTGCATCCGGCATCGGCTGCCGCCTGCAGCGACCGGTCTACGATCTCGACAAGACGGGCAAGGGGCACGTCACCATCGAACGGACACCCGAATGCCGCACTGATGATGACCGATGCTGGCATCGCGTTGGCAGCGGCGGCCGCAGCGATTCGCCGCCACACCGCTACGGAACCCAAGGCGTCGACGCCCTGGTTACGCAGCGAGAAGGCGTCGGACGTGACGGCCACACAATTGGCTTCGTGTACGCCTGCAGCCACGGCCCGGTCGAGGCCTTTTGCATTCAGCACCAACCCGACGTAGGTGACTCCGGCTGGGCGGGGGAGGGCTGCCATGAGTTCCGCTGCGTCGGCCATGGCTGGCACCCGAGCCGGGTTGACGAACGAGGTGACCTCGATGCGGCGCATCCCGCTCGCTATCAGGCGCTCGACCAGCTCGACTTTGGTTGCGGTGGGAAGGATCACCGGGTCGTTCTGCAGGCCATCGCGCGGGCCAACGTCGACAATTTCGACAGTGTGGGGGGTGCGATCGGCACCAGCCGTCGGTGAGGTCATGACTCAACCGTAGCCACACAACTTGCGACCCTTTTTGACACAACTCGCGGAAAGCGGGCAGACAAGTTGCCCGTTTTGTGCGAGTTGCGCGTATCTGCAGCACGAGTTGCGCGTATGTGCAGCCGGAGTTGTGGGGTGTTACCGCCGATAGCTGCCGTAGATGGCGGGTTCTTGTGCCAGTCGTTGTCGTAAGCCGCTGATGATGGCGCGCTCCACCTGGCCGTTGACGAACGGGATGGGGGACGAGACCTTGAGTTCTCCGCCGATGAGCCTGGTGGTGGATGCGCCGTCGGCCTGTTCCAAGAGTTTCCAGGCCCCCGAACACCGGAAGTAGGACTGGTAGTGAACAGGGAGCATTTTGAACGTGGCCGTGTGGGCTTTGGTATCGATCTCGGTGAACTCGTCCCAGCTGAGCTTGGCCGGGTCGATGACCTTCAGTGCGATGGACGGCAGTTTTCCGGTGAAGGTGGTTCTGACCTGTTGGCTGACGGTGCCCTTCACCCGTTTCTGGCTGACCAACTCGGGCGCGCCAAGGTCTGCCAGTCTGCCCATGCGGCGCAGGTAATCGGCATCGGTCAGCGCGTTGCAGAGTTCGGCCGCTGGCCCTTCGAACACCTGTTGGATGGTGAACTTCACGGAAACGCTGCCTCCGAATTGGCCCCGAAATTGCCCCGACCGGCCGGAAGAGGCGACGCGGGCGGACTAGGCCGGGCGCCGTGAAGCGGCGGAGCCGACTGGTAACGCCGTAGCTTCGCGCACCAAGCCGAGTAATGCTGGGCCGTACCGACCGACCTTCACAGGCCCCACCCCGGGAACGGCCAGCAGCTCGGCTTCGATGGTTGGGCGCGCTTCCGCGATGGCGGCCAGCGACGTGTCGTGAAGGATTGCGAACGCGGCGATTCCGGACACCCGCGACTCGGCCGTACGCCACGCTTTGAGACGTTGGTACAGCACAGGGTCTGCCTTTGCGCCGAGGTCGATGGCGGCCTTCTTGGTCCCTGCGACGCCTGGGAGACCAGCCGCACGGGCAGCTGCCACCCGCTCTTTCATGTCGCGCAGGATGCTCTGCCAGTCCGCGGTGTTGCCAGGCTCCATCGAGCGGATAGCTGCCTCGACGTTTTCCAACCAGTACGACGGCGACCGGCCGGTGGTGCGGGAACCGAACGTGCGGGACCTGGCCCACGAACAGGCAAGCACTGACTCGGCCCGGGTGACTGCGACATATAACAAGCGCTGTTCCTCGGCCCTGGCTTCGCCGGTGTCGGCGCTGCCCATGGGAACGTATCCCCGCTCGAGCCCGGCTACGAACACAACCGGCCATTCCAATCCTTTGGCCCTATGGAACGTTGACAGCTCGACCACGTCAGCCTGCCGCTGCGGCTCGTCGTTGGAAGATGTGATGGCCCCATGGAGCCACGTGAGAAACCCGGCGACAGAGCCATGGGCCTCGATGCCGAGGTATTCGTGCGCCATGCGAATGACGCCTTCGATCTGGGCAATGCGGTCGTCGGTCCCTTTCGTGCCGTCGGGGGAGGGGGCGTCAGGCGAGAGCGCATCGTCGCGAAGTTCAGCGACGAGCTCTTCGAGATCGTTCAGGCGGGAGGCCAGCGGGATTCGGGGCGGCCCGTCGTTCAGCATCGACAGCGTGCGGAGGACCTCGGCCTGCTGCAGGAAAGCCTGGCCACCACGCACACGGTGGGGGATTCCGACGGCGCGGAACGCCTCTTCGAACAGCAGCAGCTGTGCGTTGGTGCGAGTCAGCACGGCCATGTGCTTCCACGGCACACGTGCGTTGTGGTGTTCACGGGCGAGGCGAGCGATGCTGCGGGCCTCTTCGATGTCGGATGGGTAGGCCGTGACCGAGGGAAGTGGACCGTCGGACTTGTTCGGTCGTAGCGCTCGGCTCTGCCGGGCGCCAAGGCCAAGCACGGCATCGGCGACGGTGAGCACCTGTGGCGACGACCGGTAGTTGTCTTCCAGGCGGACGAACCCGCCGTTGGGGAACCGTCGCCGGAATGCACCCAAGAAACGTGGGTCGGCTCCGTTCCATCCGTAGATGGCCTGGTTGGGGTCGCCGACCACACAGAGATCGACCGTGTCGGGCACGGCCCAGCGAGCCATTGGTTGAGTGGGCGCACCCGGTTCGGGGCCGAATCCGCCAGCACCGGAGTTGGGTGCTTCGCCGTCGAAGAACCCCTCGGCGTAGTCGTCGCAGTCGGCATCGTCTCCGTAGTCGCCCGACCGGTCGACGAAACCCGGATCCGTTGTTGACCCGGAAGCACCAGGGCGGCCGGCGTGACCCTGGTCGAGATCATCGAGATCAACCGGGTGGTCGAGCAGGCCGAGCCAGCCGTCGAGCAAACGAGCTTGGGCCGGGTTGACGTCTTGGAACTCGTCGACGAACAGATGGCGGAACCGCCAGCGCTGGCGGGCTGCGAACTCCCGGTCGGCCTCCATCGCCTGCACGGTGAGCACGAGGAGATCGTCGAAGTCGACCAGGCCCCGGCGGCGCTTGTCAGCCTCGTACCGGGCAAACAGGTCTGCCATGGCAACAGCACCTAGTGGTGGTTTGCGGCCCAGCCTGTTGACCGCTTCGACGTAGGTCTGAGGGGTGATGAGCCGGGCCTTGGCCCACTCGATCTCGGAGGCCAGGTCCCCAGGCTGTGCCGAAGCTCCAGGACCGGCGAGCAACTTCTGCGAGACGAGCGGCATGAGGATGCGCAGCTTGGACTGGGTGAGGGAGGGTGCCGAAGTGCCGTGCTCGGTCCAGTACTGGCGGAGTTGGTTAAAAGCCACCGAGTGGAATGTGCCCGTAGCAACCCGGTCTCGGACGCCGAGCGCCGCCAGCCGCTTGGTGAGCTCGCCCGCAGCCTTGCGGGTGAAGGTGATGGCAAGCGTGTGCTGCGGCTCGGCCGAACCCTGTGCGATGCGGTAGGCAATGCGCCGGGTGAGCACCCGGGTCTTGCCCGAACCGGCGCCAGCCAGGATGCACAGGGGCGCGTGCGTGGCGACCACTGCACGTTCCTGCGCCTGGTTGAGCCCCTCGAGGAGGGACCTGGTGTCCGTTGCCATGCACACACCCTACGGGAGGGGGTGTGACAGAACGACACGCGTGTGATTCGCTTTCCCCTCGTCAGGGGTTCCAAAACGGAGCTCATGCGGTCTTCGTGCGATGAGCGGCACGGAAGGGCACGTACGTACGATATATATAAACTCGTACGTGTTAAACTGTCGCGATGGTGCTCACTGCTTCGAAGCTTCGGGAGAATATCTATCGGGTGCTTGACCACGCACTGGAAACGGGGGAGGTCATCGAAATCGAACGCAACGGCCGAAAACTGCGGATAGTTCCCGACGGGTTGCGAACCCGTCTCGATCGTCTGGTCCATCGGCCCGAGACAGTGATCGGAGATTCCGAGGATTTCGTCCACGTTGACTGGTCTGATGAATGGAAGCCGTAGTCCGTCTCGATACACATCTGGTGGTGTGGCTATACGCAGGAATGGCGGATCGGCTCAGCAAACTGGCGACGGACGCCATCAACAACAACGACATCGTCATCTCCCCGATGGTGGAACTTGAGCTCACCTATCTCTATGAGATCGGGCGCCTGACTGTTTCCGGCCCAGCAATCACTGCTGATCTTCGCGATCGAATCGGGCTGACTCAGTCGGAGGTGCCGCTGGCCGCAGTCATCCAGGAGGCCGGTGCTCTGTCGTGGACGCGCGATCCCTTTGATCGAATCATCGTGGGTGACGCACACGCTGCCAAAACGAAGCTCATCTCCAAGGACCAACTCATCCGCGACAACTCTTCGCTGGGTTTTTGGTAGGAGGCCGCCCAGAAGATCGGCCGCGGCTGCATGAGGCCCGTTAGGCTCGCACGCATGGCTGCAAAACCTCGGTTCCTCCACGACGGCGAAGAACTGGTGCTCGTCCGGCGCCCGCATATCAAGGCACTGTTCGGAGTTGCTGCGCTGGTGGTTGTTTGCGTCGCTGCCGGTGGTGCCGCCGCGCAACTGCTGAACCCGGGGGCCGGCAACCAGAACGGGTGGATCACCTGGGCCGTTGTCGTCGTGGCGCTGCTGGCGGCTTTCAATGCGCTCCGCAAGTGGTTGGTGTGGCGCTCCGACTCGCTTGTTCTCACCTCGCAGCGGCTCATCAGCCGAAAGGGTTTCATCGCGAAGAACTCGATGGAGATCCCGCTCGACCGCATCAACAACATTTCGTGCTCGCAAAGCATGGGCGAACGCATGACCGGCAGCGGAGACCTGGTCGTCGAGTCCGGCGGCGAAGACGGTCGTGCCGTGTTCTCCGACATGAGCCGCCCGGCCGAGATCCAGCGCGAGGTCTACCGCCAGATCGAACGCAACCAGGCTCGCGATATGGACCGCATGGCTGGCACGCGTCCACTCAGCGTGCCCGAGCAACTTGAGAAGCTGGATGACCTTCGCCAGCGCGGCGTGGTCAGCCAGGCCGAGTTCGACGCCAAGAAGCAGCAACTCCTCGACCAGATGTGAGCAGCGCAGATGTAGGCGGTCACACCCACGCAGTCCGACGCGTCGTGAGCCTGGTTCCCTCGGCCACCGAGACGCTTATCGCGTGGGGAGTCACCCCGATCGCTGTCAGCCGGTTCTGCGAACGGCCCGAACTGCCTCAAGTGGGTGGAACGAAGAACCCGGACGTCGAGGCCATCGCCGCATTGCGGCCCGACTTGGTGGTTCTCTGCGACCAGGAGAACCGGGTCGAGGACCACGACGCGTTGGTGGCCGCTCGTGTCAGCGTGTTCGTGTTCTCCATCACGGCACTCGCTCATGTTGCGCCCGAACTCATTCGCCTACGCGTCGTGCTGGGGCTCCCTCCAGAACCGCAAACCGTTGCACCGCCAGACCTCGATTCCACCCGCGTCACGGCATGGGTCCCCATCTGGCGTCGGCCTTGGATGACCATCAACGGCGACACCTACGCATCGACGCTGCTGAACGCGTGCGGCATCGACAATGTCTGTGCACATATGGAGACGCGATACCCGGAGATCGAGCTGGACGCCGTCCGC